>NZ_JBSNCD010000006.1:0-544943 GCF_053764735.1 Rhodococcus sp. 5G237
CACGTGTTACTCACCCGTTCGCCACTAATCCACCCAGCAAGCTGGGCTTCATCGTTCGACTTGCATGTGTTAAGCACGCCGCCAGCGTTCGTCCTGAGCCAGGATCAAACTCTCCGTTGAAGACTCAAGATTCCCCACCGAAGCGAGGTAATCAGTCAAAGACATCGAGTCAAATCACTAGCATACAAACTCAAACTAGCTCAAACACTGGACCACCGCAGACGGAAGAATGCGATGTCCAGCAACAACCACCGAACAAATTCGATGGTCGCACCAAATATTATTTGGCACTGACATTCATCGGCACACTGTTGAGTTCTCAAAGAACACGCGCACATCGTTACGTTACCGGACACCTGTCCGGCGCGCTCCGAGGCAACCGTTCCAAGCTATCACATCCGATTTCAGGGCCGCAAATCGCTGCTTTCCCGTTCTCTTCCGTGAGAGCCGATCGATGCGACATCGAACATGCCTGTTTCCGAACCTTTCGGTCCGGCGGGCTGTTCGGTGTCGCTCGAACGACGACTAAGTTACGCCGACGCTAACGCGCCGTCAAATCCGCTGGTCAGAGGCTCGCCAGCGTCGGCGAAGGCGTCAGTCGCGGACGACTCGTACGCCGGCGAAGTTCCGCTTGCCCCTGCGCAGGACGAGCCAGCGTCCATGCAGCAACTCTCCGTCACGCGGGGTCCACTCCTCCGAGGAAATGCGGACGTTGTTGACCGACGCCCCGCCTTCCTTGATGGTGCGACGCGCGGCTCCCTTGCTCTCGCACAGACCCGACGCGACGAGCAGATCGATGATCGTGTCCGGCTCGCCGGCGCGGAGCTCCGTCACGGACGCCTCGGTCAGGGCGGCCGCGAGCGTGGGCTCGTCCAGCTCGCCGAGTTCCCCCCGACCGAACAGGGCGCGGCTGGCCAACTCGACCGCTGCGGTGTTGTGCGCCCCGTGCACGAGGGTGGTCATCTCGGCTGCCAGGCGCTTCTGGGCCTCCCGTGCATGCGGACGCTCCATGGTGGCGGTCTCGAGCTCGGCGAGTTCGTCCTTGTCGAGGAAGGTGAACCACCGCAGGTACTTCATGACGTCGGCGTCGGCCGCGTTGACGAAGTACTGGTACCAGGCGTACGGGCTGGTCATCTCCGGGTCGAGCCACAGGCTGCCCCCACCGGTGGACTTGCCGAACTTCTTGCCGTCGGACGAGGTCACGAGCGGGACGGTCAAGGCGTGCACACTCTCACCGTCGGTACGGCGGTTGAGCTCGACACCGGCGATGATGTTGCCCCACTGATCGGAACCGCCGACCTGCAGCGCACATCCGTACTCGCGGCGCAGCTGCACGTAGTCGTTGGCCTGCAGGAGCATGTAGCTGAACTCGGTGTACGAGATGCCGTCACCTTCGAGGCGGCGCTTGACGGTGTCGCGGGCGAGCATCACATTGATCGAGAAGTGCTTGCCGATATCGCGCAGGAAGTCGATCGCGGACAGCTTGCCGGTCCAGTCGAGGTTGTTCACGACCACGGCTCCCGTCGGGGAGTCGTCGAAGTCGACGAACCGTTCGAGCTGCCCACGGATCCGTCCTGCCCATTCGGCGACGGTGTCGGCGGAGTTCATGGTGCGCTCCCCCACGTCCCGCGGGTCGCCGATCATGCCGGTTGCGCCACCTGCGAGAACGATGGGCCGATGGCCGGCGCGCTGGAAACGCTTGAGTGCGAGGAGCGGAACGAGGTGACCGGCGTGCAGGCTCGGGCCGGTCGGATCGAAACCGGCATAGAGGGTGATCGGACCCTTGTCGAGTTCGCCTCGAAGTGCGTCGAGATCGGTCGATTGCGCGATGAGCCCGCGCCAGGTCAGTTCGTCGAGAATGTGCTCAGTCACCGTTCGATCATCCCATCACGCCCGAGGCGCAGCGGGCGCGCGTGGGCTGCGCCGGTACGCGGAGACCCCGATCGCCCCGGGAACCCACAACCGCCACGGCCTGTCGGCCGCCACGCTGATCCCCACCCGCGGCCCCCGCGCGACCTCCCCGACCAGCGGCTCGGCCGGAAGTTCCACGCGCACCCGAGCGTCGGCCGCGTCCACGTCGATACCGTTGTCGGCCAGATCGAGGCCGAGCGCAGCAGCGAGATTGCCGGGCCCCCGTGCGAGGTTCGAGAATGGAGTGCCGGACGTGCGCCGGGAACGGACCGCCTGCTCTCCCTCGATCACCTCACCACCGCGCAACAGCACTGCCGCGGCGGTGCCGTCGGGACCGAGAGAGACGTTCGCGCAGAAGTGCAGTCCGTAGCTGCGGTAGACGTATAGATGCCCCGCAGGTCCGAACATGACCGAATTACGCGGGGTGGGTCCGCGGTACGAGTGCGCGGCCGGGTCCGGCCACGGTCCGTCCTCGGGGCCGCCGTAGGCCTCGACCTCCGTCAGCAGGACGGCGGTCTCCCCCACTCGGACGGTTGCTCCGAGCAGCGCTTCGGCAGCCTCGACCGGATCGAGTCCTTCGAGTTCGCCGCGGACGGATCGACGATTGCGGCTCAGTCGGTGCTCCATCCGGCGACACCGCGCGCGGTGAAGTCCTCGTGCTCGGCGTCGCTGACCTCGCGGGCCTCGTCGACGAGGAGGACGGGAATGCCGTTCTCGATCGGATACGCCCGCCGCAGTCGCGGGTTGTACAGGACGGCGTCGTCGACGAGAAGCAACGGCCCCTTGTCCTCCGGACAGGCCAGAATGCTCAGCAACGTGGGATCGACAGCCACGGATGTCCTTTCGAAGGGCGGAACCGAACCGGTCCCAGGCTACCGCGCTCCGGCGGGCGAACCCGCCGTGCCCGTCTTCCACGCCGTGGCCACGGCCTTGGTGAACCGCTTGTACGTCCCGGTGTCGGGGTTCAGGTACCAGGTACGGACGGTGGGCACGGGCAATCCCTGTTCGCGCAGACGATCGGCGGACGGGCGATAGGACGGGCCCAACGGGATGTCGGGCACGACGTGCACGAGATCGGGTCGTTCGTCGGCCGGGACCGAGTCGAACGCCGCCGTGATCTCCGCGGCCGTCGGTGCACGGTTGCCCCGCAGCGAGCAGCCGGCCACCGCGATGTCGCGACCTCCTACCGAGATGCCATAGGCGACGGCGAGATCGACACGCGGGATCGCTTCGAGCACGTCCGCCACGCTCTGGGTGAAGACCGGGCCGTGGAAGGTGGGGATCACCGTCCGCCGACTGTCGAGCAACCAGTAGTCGCCGTCGTCGTCGCGTCGGAACAGGTTGTCGGTGGGCACCCACACGTCGCCCGGTTCGAACACGCCGCGCATCACACCGGTGATCGCCGAGGCGGCGGGTCCGGGCCTGCCGAGCAGCAGTCCGACCTCGCCGACCTGCGCCTCCCGCACGAAGCCGCGTTCGTCCTCTACGAGTCGGCCGACGCCGGCGTCGTAGGCGGCGAGGCGCACGTCGGCGCTACCGGGCAACGGCCGGCCCTTCGAGCCGATCTTCGAACCGGAGACGTTCGCGAGCACGACGTTTCCCTCGGTCGACGCGTAGAACTCGAGAACCCGTGCGGGCTGGAACCGGTCGAGGGTGCGGCGCCACAACCCCGGTGGCATGCCGGAGCCGATGAACAACCGGATGGGGTGGATGGCGTCGATGTGCAGCGACGGGCTGTCGAGCACCTCACGCATCATCGACCAGGTGTAGGTGACGACGGTGACGCCGTAGCGGTGCACTTCGTCGCTGAAGAGCGACGGATTCAACCCGCGCGACAACGCGATACGCGCCCCACCGGCGAGCGCCCCACCGAAACTGACGAGCAGACCCGACGAATGATGCAGCGGTGCAAGGCAGTACATGGTGTCGCCACGTCCGAGCGAGGCCGCGGTGGCGGTCCCGAAGGCCGACAGCGCCCATCGGTAGTTGGTGACCCGTCGCACCGCGAGCGTGTCGCCGCCACCGGAGAACAGGATGAACGCAAGTTCGCGCGCGAGTCCCGGATCGGCGACGTACCAGCCCGGCAGCTGCACGGAGGAGATGTCGAGTCGTTCGAGATCGACGACGTCGGCGCCGGGTTCGATGTCGAGGTCGCGGACGTCGCCGCCCCCGAGTACCAGCACGGGCAGGCCTGTCGCGACGGCCGCGTCGAGGTTCTCGGGATCGGCGACGATCTTCTCGACACCGCCGAGTCGCACGGCCTCGGCGATGTCCGGTCCGGGCGGGATCAGGACGGACACGCCGCCGAGGCGGGAGATCGCCGCGACCGCCGCCATCGCGCTGGGGCGCACGTCCATGAGGATGCCGACGTGCATCGCGGGACGGATGCCGTTGTCGACGAGCCCGAGGACGACGTTGTCGATCCGCCGGTTGACGGCGTCGAAGGTGTAGACCCGGTCCTCGAAGATGAAGCACTCCCGCTTCGGCGACTTTCGGCCGATTTCGGCGAGCAGGCCGCCGACGGAGATGCGGGTGCGCGGCTGGATCTGCCCGAGCCGCGCGAGGCGGGGAAGGGCGCGGGCGGCCTCGCCGGTGAGATCGCGTGCTCCGCGGACGGCACCCACCGCGATCCCCGCGATCCCCTTGCCGAAATCGGTTCCGACGTCGGCGAGGGTCGCGGCGGTGTGCGTGATGCGGGATGCGACCGAGACGCCGGTGCCCTCATCGGTGGGGTTCGGCACCGCCATCGGCGCGATGCCGACGGGCCGGTCCCCGACGCCCTCGCGCCACTGCACCCACTCCCCGACCGACGGCCACGTCTGCTGACCGGCGACACTGCCCACAACCAGACCGAAATGCCCTGCGCGCAAGGTGTATTCGTAGACCTCCGCGCGGGGCGACGCCTTGCGGATACCGCGTACGGCGAGCGGTTGCCCGATGTCGTCGACCTCACCGATGAACGCGAGGACGGGACAGGTGATCTCGGCGAGGCTCACTGCCCGGTCGTTGATGACGAAACCGCCACTGACCATGCGGTTGTGAGCGATGAACTGGCGCAACACCTCGGCGACGGCCGGTCCGGACCACGCCACCCACCCCTCGGTGTCGAGGAACCGGCGCTGCGGTTCTCGCGGCAGCAGCGCTTCCCGGTCGTGGAGCTGGAGCAGGAAGTCGATGCGCGAGCGCACGGTCTTGACCGGATCGAGCAGCTGGAATCCGGTGCGCGCCATCCATCCCGTGATCGCGAGGCGGTTGAAGACGTGGTCCGCGAGGAAGTCCGCGGAGTGGGTCGCGACGATCTCCGGAATCCCGAAGGGCAGGGCGGCGAGGGTGTCGACCGGGCTGCCGAAGGTGGTCAGGCTCGCGATGCCGCGGCTACGCCGGTACGCCGCGACCTGATAGCAGAACATGCCGCCCTGCGAGTACCCACCGAGATGCACGTCGCGACCGGTATAGGCGCGGACGCAGTCGACGACTTCGTCGAGGGCGAGGATGTGATCGGTGAGGGTGCGTTTCCAGCCCCCCTCTTCCTGGTCGGGCGACCCGAAGTCCACGACCCAGGGGTCGAGACCCGCTTCGTGGAGGGTGCCGACGGCGCCGGCGTCACGGGTGACGTCGTACACCTCGGCGGACACCATCATCGGTGGCACGAGGACGATCGGGATGCCCGTGGAGGCGGTGTCGGATTCGGGGAAGTACCGGCGGAGCCGGTACATGGAGGTGCGCTCGACGACCTGGTACGGCGAGGACGAGCGGCCGGGTTCGAGACCACCGAAACGCAGGACTTCGAGACCGTTCTGGGCAGTGGCGACGAGCCGTCGCACCGACTCGGTCACTACATCGGCGTCCAGTCCCACGGTCCGCTCCCCTTCTCGACGATGTATCCGCAGCGGTCCCCGGCACCTGCGGTTCTACACCGGTACCCGCTGCATGCCGAGAGTATGTGTCAGCCTGCCACACCGCCCTCACCGTCCCGGGCAACTCGGGGTGTGCCCGGGACGGCAGGCGTGTCAGCCGCGCACCCAGCTGCGCAGGTGTGCCGCGGCGTCGCGCACGCGGCCGAGCTGCTCGGCCACCCGCACGCCCGCGGTGCCACCACGCGCGTCGCGCGAGGCGATGGATCCTTCGACGGTGAGCACTTCCCGCACCTGCGGGGTCAGCGCCGGATCGACACCGGCGAGCTCCTCGTCCGTGAGGTCCTCGAGACCGACCCCGCGGCCTTCGGCGACCCGCACGCATGCCCCGGCCGCCTCGTGGGCGACGCGGAACGGAACGCCCTGGCGAACCATCCACTCGGCGATGTCGGTCGCGAGGGTGAATCCGGCGGGTGCGAGCTCGGCCATGCGTTCGGTGTGGAAGGTCAGCGTCGAGACGAGGCCCGCGATCGCCGGGAGCAGCAGCTCGAGCTGTGCGACGGAGTCGAAGACCGGCTCCTTGTCCTCCTGCAGGTCGCGGTTGTAGGCCAGCGGCTGCGCCTTGAGCGTGGCCAGCAGACCGGTGAGGTTACCGATGAGACGACCGGCCTTACCGCGGGTGAGCTCGGAGACGTCCGGATTCTTCTTCTGGGGCATGATCGACGACCCGGTCGACCATTCGTCCGCGAGGGTGACGTACCCGAACTCGGGGGTGCTCCATAGGATGACCTCCTCCGCCATGCGGGAGAGGTCGACGGCGATCTGTGCGAACACGAACGCCGCTTCCGCCGCGAAGTCGCGGGAGCTGGTCGCGTCGATCGAGTTGTCCGCCGCCGAGTCGAAGCCCAGATCGGCCGCGATCGCGTCGGGGTCGAGACCGAGCGACGATCCGGCCAGCGCGCCCGACCCGTACGGCGAGACCGCCGCGCGCTTGTCGAAGTCGCGCAACCGGTCGACGTCGCGGAGCAGCGGATGCGCGTGGGCGAGCAGGTGATGCGCGAGCAGCACGGGCTGCGCCGCCTGCAGGTGCGTCTTGCCGGGCATCACGGCATCGGGGTGCGCTGCGGCCTGGCCGGCGATGGCGTCGACCACGTCGAGGACACCGTCGGCGATGCGCCGCGCGCTGTCGCGCAGCCACATCCGGAACAGCGTCGCGACCTGGTCGTTGCGGGAGCGGCCCGCGCGGAGCCGGCCGCCGACCTCGGGGCCGACCCGCTCGATGAGTCCCCGTTCGAGCGCGCCGTGCACGTCCTCGTCGGACTCGGCGGGACCGAACGCACCGGAGGCCACATCGCCGGCGAGACGGTCGAGGCCGTCGAGCATCGTGGCGAGGTCGTCGTCGGTGAGGAGTCCGGCGCGGTGCAGCACCTTGGCGTGGGCCTGCGAGGCGCGCACGTCGTACGGGGCGAGCGCCCAGTCGAAGTGCGTGGACTTGCTCAGCGCCGCCATGGCGGCGGCCGGTCCGGATGCGAACCGGCCGCCCCACAGGGCACCTTCGTTGGTGCCGTGAGCTGTCATGACTACAGGCCCAGATCGCGCTTCGCGGCGACCTTCGACGACAGGCCGTGGATCTGCACGAAGCCCTTGGCGTTGGACTGGTCGAAGCTGTCGCCCTCGTCGTAGGTGGCGAGGTTGAAGTCGTACAGCGACTCGGGGCTGCGACGGCCGTTGACGGTGATGTGTCCGCCGTGGAGCACCATGCGGATGTCGCCGGTGACGCGCTCCTGGGTGTTCTTGATGAAGGCGTCGAGGGCGGTCTTCAGCGGCGAGTACCACAGGCCG
Organism: Rhodococcus sp. 5G237; assembly: GCF_053764735.1. Lineage (NCBI taxonomy): Bacteria > Bacillati > Actinomycetota > Actinomycetes > Mycobacteriales > Nocardiaceae > Rhodococcus > Rhodococcus sp. 5G237. The sequence goes on from NZ_JBSNCD010000006.1 coordinate 7,608, forward strand.
TCGTACACCAGCTCGCTCCAGCGCTCCTCGACGCGACGCTTGTAGCGGCCGAGTTCGCGCTCGAGGGTGACGTGCTCGAGTTCCTGGTGGGCGGTGATGAGGGCGATGGCGCCGGGGGCCTCGTAGATCTCGCGGCTCTTGATGCCGACGAGGCGGTCCTCGACCATGTCGAGGCGGCCCACACCCTGGGCGCCCGCGCGACGGTTGAGTTCCTGGATGGCTTCGAGGACGGTGACGTGCTTGCCGTCGATCGCGACGGGGCGGCCGGCCTCGAAGCTGATGATCAGCTCGTCGGGGGCCTGCCAGTGGGCGGTGGGGTCCTCGGTGTAGTCGTAGACGTCCTTGGTGGGGGCGTTCCACAGGTCCTCGAGGAAGCCGGTCTCGACGGCGCGGCCCCAGACGTTCTGGTCGATGGAGAACGGCGAACGCTTGGTGACGTTGATGGGCAGGCCGTGCTCCTCGGCGAAGGCGATGGCCTTCTCGCGGGTCCAGGCGTAGTCGCGGACCGGTGCGATGACCTGGAGGTCGGGGGCGAGGGCGCCGAAGCCGACCTCGAAGCGGACCTGGTCGTTGCCCTTGCCGGTGCAGCCGTGGGAGACGACGGTGCCGCCGTGCTCGCGGGCGGCCTGCACGATGTGCTTGACGATCAGCGGGCGGCTGATGGCCGAGACGAGCGGGTAGCGGTCCATGTAGAGCGCGTTGGCCTGGACGGTGGGCAGGCAGTACTCGTTGGCGAACTCGTCCTTGGCGTCGACGACGATCGATTCGACGGCACCGCAGTCGAGGGCGCGCTGACGCACGACCTCCATGTCCTCGCCACCCTGGCCGAGGTCGATGGCCACGGCGACGACCTCCTTGCCGGTCTCCTTGCCGATCCAGCTGATGGCGACGGAGGTGTCCAGCCCGCCCGAATAGGCGAGTACGACGCGTTCGGCCATTGTCTTTGTGCTCCTTCGTATTTCGACGTGCGTCTATGAGTGGTAGGTCAGGCGAGTGATTCGATTTTCGCGGCCAGTTCGGCTCCCGTCGTCGGTTCGCGGGCGATGACCGCGATGGTGTCGTCGCCGGCGATCGTTCCGACCACCTCGGGTAATGATGCCCGATCGAGTGCACTGGCCAGATAGTGCGCCGCCCCGGGCGGGGTGCGCAGCACGGCGATGTTGCCGCTGGAGTCGGTGGACACCAGCAGTTCGCCGAGCAACCGGGACAGACGGTCGGTGCCTCCGGTCACACCGCGCACGGGGCTGCCGTCCTCCGGGACGACGTACACCCCGGCGCCGCCGTCGGCTGCGCGGAGCTTGACGGCACCGAGTTCCTCGAGGTCGCGGGACAGGGTGGCGGTGGACACCTCGATGCCGTCCTCGGCGAGGAGGGCGGCGAGTTCGGTGTGGCTGCGCACCGGGTGTGCGGCGAGCAGTGCGACGATGCGGGCCTGCCGCGCCGCGCGCGTCGGCGCGGTCGCTGCGCTGTCCGCATGGTTCGCCGCGGTGCTCACGGTCAGCTCCGGCTCTGCTCGAGCAGCCACACGAGCAGGGCCTTCTGTGCGTGGAGGCGGTTCTCGGCCTCGTCCCACACCACCGACCGCGGTCCGTCGATGACCTCGGCGGTGATCTCCTTGCCGCGGTAGGCCGGCAGGCAGTGCAGCACGATCGCGTCGGTGTCGGCGAGGGAGACGAGGGCGTCGTTCAGCTGGAACGGCCGGAAGGGAGCCTCGCGGTCCTTGCCGTCGTCCTCCTGCCCCATCGACACCCAGGTGTCGGTGACGAGCACATCGGCGCCGGTGGCTCCGGTGCGCGGGTCGTCGGTGACGGTGACGCTGCCGCCGGTCTCCTCCGCCCGTGCGCGGCTCGCGGCAACGACCTGCGGGTCGGGGGTGAACCCGGCCGGGGACGCGATGGTCACGTGCATGCCGGCGGTGACGCCGCCGAGCATCAGCGAGTGCGCCATGTTGTTGGCGCCGTCGCCGAAGTAGGTCATCCGCAAGCCCGCGGTGGCGCCCTTGTTCTCGCGGATGGTCTGCAGGTCGGCGAGGACCTGGCAGGGGTGGAAGGTGTCGGTGAGCGCGTTGACGACGGGCACGGTCGAGTGCTCGGCGAGCGTCTCGATGCGGTCCTGGCCGTAGGTGCGCCACACGACCGCTTCGGTGAACCGGGAGAACATCCGGGCGGTGTCCTCGACGGTCTCACCCTTGCCGATCTGGGTGGAGCCGGTGTCGACGACGATGGCGTGTCCGCCGAGCTGGGCGATGCCGGCGTCGAAGGAGAAGCGGGTGCGGGTGGAGGTCTTGTCGAAGAGCACGGCGACGCTGAGGGGCCCTTCGAGGGGGCGGCGGGACAGCGGTGCCTTCTTCAGTTCGGCGGCGAGTTCGAGCACCTCGGTCTGTTCGGCCGGGGTGAGGTCGTCGTCGCGCAGGAAATGGCGGAGCACGGGTCGTCAGTTCCCTTCCCGGTCGGCGGTGTCGAGGACGGCGGGCAGCGCCGTCACGAAGCTCTCGGCCTGCTGTTCGGTGAGGATCAGCGGGGGCGCGAGGCGGATCACGTCGGGTGCGGCGGCATTGACGAGGAAACCGGCCTCTCGGGCGGCGGTCTCGACAGCCGGTGCCTTCTCGGCGGTGAGGACGACACCGAGGAGCAGCCCGGAGCCGCGCACGTGCGAGACGAGCGGGTGCCCGAGTTCCTCGATGCCGACGGCGAGGGTCTTGCCGACGGTGTTCACGTGGTCGAGCAGGTTCTGCTCGTCGATCGTGCGCAGCACCGCGAGGGCGGCCGCGGCGCACACCGGGTTGCCGCCGAAGGTGGTGCCGTGCTTGCCGGGCTGGAACAGCTCGGCGGCCGGGCCGGTGGCGAGGACGGCGCCGATGGGCAGTCCGCCGCCGAGACCCTTGGCGAGGGTCATCACGTCGGGGGTGATGCCCGCTGCCTGGTGGGCGAAGAAGCTGCCGGTACGGGCGATGCCGGTCTGGACCTCGTCGAGCACGAGCAGTGCACCGCGTTCGGTGGTGATGCGACGCGCGCCGGCGAGATAACCCTCGGGCGGGACGACGACGCCGGACTCGCCCATGATCGGTTCGAGGAAGACGGCGGCGGTGTTCTCGTCCACGGCGGCCTCGAGGGCGTCGAGGTCGCCGTAGGGCACGAACTCGACGCCGGCGGGCATCGGTTCGAAGGGGGCGCGCTTGTCGGGCTGGCCGGTCAGGGCGAGCGCGCCCATGGTGCGGCCGTGGAAGGCCTTCTCGCACGCGACGATCTTCGGCCGTCCGGTGAGCCGGGCGATCTTGAAGGCCGCTTCGTTGGCCTCGGTGCCGGAATTGCAGAAGAAGGCGCGGCCCTCGTGACCGAAGCGGTCGAGGAGCTTCTCGGCGAGTTCGAGCACCGGCGGCGAGGCGTACAGGTTCGACACGTGGCCGAGCTGGTTCAGCTGCGCGGTGACGGCCTCGATGATCGCCGGGTGGCGGTGGCCCAGGCTGTTGACGGCGATGCCACCGAGCAGGTCGAGGTACTGCTTGCCGTCGGCGTCGGTGAGCACGGCACCGTCGCCCTCGACCAGCGCGACCTTGGGCACGCCGTAGTTGTTCATCAGCGAACCCGCCCAGCGCTGCTGGAGGTCGGACGTGCCGGTCATGCGGGGCCTTCCTTCTCGGAGGACGGCACCACCATGGTGCCGATGCCTTCTTCGGTGAAAAGTTCGAGGAGCACGGAGTGCGGTTGGCGCCCGTCGATGACGTGTGCGGTGGGCACTCCGCCCTGCACGGCGCGCAGGCACGCCTCCATCTTCGGGACCATGCCGGAGTCGAGCGACGGCAGCAGCGCGGTGAGCGCGTCGGCGTCGATCCGCGAGGTGAGCGAGCTGCGGTCGGGCCAGTTCGTGTAAAGGCCTTCGACATCGGTGAGCACGACCAGCTTCTCCGCGCCGAGCGCTTCGGCGAGGGCGGCCGCGGCGGTGTCGGCGTTGATGTTGTGCACCACGCCGTCGGCGTCGGGCGCGATCGTCGAGACCACGGGGATGCGGCCGGCGGCGATGAGGTCGAGCACCGCGCCGGGGTGGACGCTGGTGACGTCGCCGACGAGGCCGATGTCGGTGGCCTCGCCGTCGACGACGACCGTGCGGCGGGTCGCGGTGAACAGTCCGGCGTCCTCGCCGGAGGTGCCGACGGCGTAGGGCCCGTGGCTGTTGATCAGGCCGACGAGTTCGCGCCCGACCTGCCCGAAGAGCACCATCCGCACGACGTCCATGACCTCGGGGGTGGTGACGCGGAAGCCGCCGCGGAATTCACCTTCCAGGCCGAGTCGCTTCAGCATGGCGTTGATCTGCGGGCCGCCGCCGTGCACGACGACGGGGTGGATGCCGACGGTGCGCAGGAACGCCATGTCGGCGGCGAAGGCGGTCTTGAGGGTGTCGTCGATCATGGCGTTGCCGCCGTACTTGACGACGACGATCTTGTCGCGGAACTTCTGCAGCCACGGCAGAGCCTCGGCGAGGACGAACGCCTTCTGGTGCGAGGTGAGGTCGGCGATCAGTGCGTCGGTCACGTCGTCTCCTGTGCTCGTTCCGGTCACGACGAGTACGCCGAGTTCTCTTCGACGTAGGCGTGCGAGAGGTCGGTGGTGCGGATGGACACCTGCGCGTCGCCGAGACCGAGGTCGATGTCGAGGGCGATGTCGGCGGCGGACAGATCGACCTCGCGGGCGCCGGGGGCACCGACACCGTCGATGCACACCGGATTGCCGTTGAACGACACGGAGATCTTGTCGGGGTCGAGTTCGATCGGGGCGATGCCGATGGCGGCGAGCACGCGGCCCCAGTTGGGGTCGGAGCCGAACAGGGCGGTCTTGACGAGGCTGTCGCGGGCCACGGTGCGGGCACCGATCAGGGCGTCGGCCTCACTGGCGGCGCCGCGGACGGTCACGGTGACCCGCTTGGTGACGCCCTCGGCGTCGGCCATCATCTGCTCGGCGAGGTCGTCGCACACGGCGAGGACGGCGGCGTTCAGCTCGTCCTGGCTCGGGGTGATCCCGCTCGCGCCGGAGGCCAGCAGCAGCACGGTGTCGTTGGTGGAGGTCGCGCCGTCGACGTCGAGGCGGTCGAAGGTGAGCCGGGACGCGTGACGCAGCGCGGTGTCGAGCTGCTCGGCGGTCGCGACGGCGTCGGTGGTGACCACGCACAGCATCGTCGCCAGGGCGGGGGCGAGCATGCCGGCGCCCTTAGCCATGCCGCCGACATTCCACTTGTCGGCGTGGTGCAGGGCGGCCTGCTTGGGCACGGTGTCGGTGGTCATGATCGCGTACGCGGCGTCGGTGCCGCCGGAGATGCCCCCGGCGAGTTCGTGGACGATCTCCTGCACGCCGGAGAGCACCTTGTCCATGGGCAGACGGTCGCCGATCAGGCCGGTCGAGCACACGGCGACCTCACCGGCACCGGTCTCGGTGCCCCAGTTGCTCAGGGCGTCGGCGACGGCCTCGGCGGTGGCGTGGGTGTCCTGGAAACCACCGGCGCCGGTGCACGCGTTGGCGCCGCCGGAGTTGAGGATCACCGCGCGCAGGCTGCCGGACTTCAACACCTGCTGGGACCACAGGACGGGGGCGGCCTTGACCTTGTTGGTGGTGAACACACCGGCGGCGGTGAGTTCGGGGCCCTCGTTGACCACGAGCGCGAGGTCCTGCTTGCCGGAGACCTTGATGCCGGCGGGGATGCCGGCGGCTCGGAAGCCGGCGGGGCTGGTGACACCCTGGGTGCGGATCAGGCGTCCCCCGGCGATCTCGGTGGCGCCGGTGTAGACGTCGTCTGCGTACTTGTTCTCGGTCACGGAGCCACTCCCACGGTGGACAGGCCGGCGGTCTCGGGCAGGCCGAGTGCCAGGTTCATCGATTGCACGGCGGCACCGGCGGTGCCCTTGGTGAGATTGTCGAGCGCGGCGACGACGACGAGCAGTCCGGCGTCGGCGTCGACGGTGACGGCGATCTGGACGGCGTTCGAGCCGACCACCGCGCCGGTGGCGGGCAGCGCGCCTTCCGGCAGCAGCTGCACGAAGGGTTCGTCGGCGTAGGCCTTCTCGTAGACGGCGCGGGCCTCGGCGGCGGTCACCGTGGTCGGTGCGGTGCAGGTCGCGAGGATGCCGCGCGGCATGGGCGCGAGGACGGGGGTGAACGAGACCTTCACGTCGGTGCCGGCGAGGGCGGAGAGGTTCTGCTTGATCTCCGGGGTGTGTCGGTGGGCGCCGCCGACGCCGTAGGCGCGGACCGAGCCCATGACCTCGGAGCCGAGCAGGTCGACCTTCGGGGACTTCCCGGCGCCGGAGGTGCCGGAGACGGCCACGACGTTCACGACGGGTTCGACGATGCCGGCGGCGACGGCCGGGGCGAGGGCGAGGGAGGCGGAGGTCGGGTAGCAACCGGGGACCGCGATGCGGGTGGCGCCGACGAGGGCGTCGCGCTTGCCGGGCAGCTCGGGCATGCCGTAGGGCCAGGTGCCGGCGTGGTCGCTGCCGTACCAGCGCTGCCAGTCGGCGGCGCTCTCGAGCCGGAAGTCGGCGCCGCAGTCGATGACGACGGTCGTCTCGGGCAGCTGCTCGGCGATCACGGCGGAGTGGCCGTGCGGCAGGCCGAGGAAGACGACGTCGTGCCCGAGCAGGGTGTCGATGTCGGTGGCGCCGAGCACGCGGTCGGCGAGCGGCAGCAGATGGGGATGGAACTCACGCAGGGTGGCGCCGGCATTACCCCCGGCGGTGAGCGCGCCGATGACGAGTGAGCCGTCCTGGTAGGCGGGGTGGCCGAGGAGCAGGCGCAGGATCTCGCCGCCCGCGTAGCCGCTGGCGCCGGCCACGGCGACCCGTAGCGGCGACTCGGGGGTGGCGGTGAAGTCCGGTGAAGTACCCATACGAATGATTATGCACCCTCATGCAAATCATTTCATAGGGGGTGTCCCTTCCGGGAGGATTCACTCCGACCGCAACGACCGCCGGATCTCCGCGAGCCGGTCGGCAGCAGCTGCCTTGCGCTCCTCGTACTGCTCCTCGAGCGTGCGACCCGCCCCGGTCGCGTGAGCGAGTTCCTCCGCGCCGAGCGCGGTCGCCGAACGCTGTTCGATCTTCTCACGCACCGATTCGAAGGTCGGCACCCCGTCCGCGGTGTATCCGGTGATCTCCTCGATCGTCGGTGCGCGGACCCCGCTGTCGACGATTCCGGCATCGACGGCACCCGGTTCGACGATCTCGGCCTCGTGGACCTGAGCCTCGTGCACCTGGGCCTCGTGGGCGTCTTCCTCGCGCGGGGTCACGTCGGGATCGGGGCTCGGCTCCGGGTCGATCGGCGGCACGTCCGGAATGTCCGGGCCCGGCGGCACATCCGGCACGGTCGGCGTCTCCGGCCCGGCCGGGGTGACGTCGGGGACGGGCTGCTCCGGCTTGTCGGGTTCCTCGGGAGAGGGCACCCGGCCGGCTTCGTCCTTGCTCATGCATCCAGGCTACGTCGCTGGGCTCCCGCTGCGTCCTGTTCGGCGCGAGCCCGCAAATACGCCTCGAAGGCCTCCCGGCTGGTGTACTGCAGCCGCACCCCGAGCTCCTCGCGCAACCGCCGGTTGTCGAGCACCGGACGGTACTGCAGGAAGCCGACCCGCTCCGGGCCGTGCTCCGTCAGACGCAACGCGCGCCCGATCCGCAGGGCGAGCTTCAGCACCGCGGCGGGCACCGTGAGGGTCCTGCGGTTCGTCATCGCGGCGATCTCGGGCACGGTGACGACCCCGTCGCCCGCGACATTGAAGATGCCCGTGACCGGACCGAGCACGGCCTCGGCGAAGGCCGCCGCGACGTCGGTGTGCCAGACGAACACGAACGGGCTGTCGCTGCCGGCGACGACGAGCAGCCGCTCACGGTCGAGCAGTGCGGTGATCTGGTTACGGACGGTCTCCCCCAGGATCGTGCCGATCCGCAGGATCACCTGTTCGAGCTGCGGATGCTCGACCCGGGTGGCGGCGAGCATCTCCTCGACGAGGCGTTTGTGCCGGCTGTAGGTGAACTCGTCGTTGCCGCGGATCGGATCGTCCTCGGTGAGCGGGACCGGGTTGTCGGCGTGATAGCCGTAGGCGGCGCCGGAGGACGCCACCACCAGGCGTCGCACCCCGTAGGTCAGTGCGGCGTCGACGACGTTGCGTGCGCCGTCGACGTCGACGGCGTATTCCTGCTCCGGGGTGGTGTCACGCCCGGGGTTGACGATGGACGCCAGGTGCACGATCACGTCGGGGCGGTGGGTGCCGACGACCTCGGCGATCCTGCGGCGGTCACGGACGTCGGCGATCACGTGGACGACCGCATCGTCGGCGCCTGTTCGTTCGTGGCGGTCGGCGGGTTCGTGGATGTCGGCGCTGATCACCCGGACGCCGCGCGAGCGCAAAGCCGCGACGACGGCGCTGCCGAGGAAGCCGTTGCCGCCGGTGACGAGGGCGGTGAGAGAGGTCATGCGGTCACCTTTCGGGTTGCGGTGCGACGGGCCCAGACGGTGGCCAGGAGCAGTCCGGCGACGATGTCCCAGATCCCCCACCAGCCGGCGACGATCGCCATGCCGCCGAGGCCGTCGAAGAAGGTCATGACGAGGCCGAGCCCGAGGCCGGCGTTGCGGATGCCGACCTCGAACGAGACCGCCCGCCGGCTGTACTCGGGCAGTCCGCTGGCCCATCCGCACAGATAACCGAGGCCGAGCGCGATTGCGTCGTGCAGGAACACCGCGAGCAGGACGAGCCCGATGTAGTCGAGGAAGTCGGCGAAATTGCCGGCGAGCCCGGCGACGATGAACGCGAGCAGTGCGAGCAGGGATCCGTTCTTCACCCACGGCTGGGCGCGGGACGCGAAGCCGGGCGCCTTCTGCGCGGCCCAGATCCCGAGGACGAACGGCAGCCCGATGATCAGGGCGATCTGCACGACCATGTCGAGACCGTCGAGTTCGACCGAACGCAGCAGTGCCGGGGTGCCGTCGCTGCGACTGCCCCAGAACGCGAAGTTGATCGGCATGAGCACGATGGCGAGCACGTTCGACACGGCCGTCATCGACACCGACAGGGCGACATCGCCGCCGGCGCGGTGGGTGAGGACGTTGGAGATGTTCCCGGGTGGGCAGCACGCGACGAGGATCATGCCGAGCGCGATCGACGGGGCGGGGTCGAGCAGCAACGTCAGCAGCCAGGTCACGGCGGGCAGCGCGAGGAACTGCGCGGCGATGCCCACCGCCATGGCCTTCGGTGCGCGCAGCGCGCGGCGGAAGTCGTCGACGGAGGTGTCGAGGGCGATGCCGAGCATGATCGCCGCGAGCACGACGTTGAGGGCGAGCAGCGAACCGGAGTCGAAGAAGAGCCTGACGTCGTCGACGTTCACCGCACGCCCGCCCCGGGGGACGAGGCGGCGGCCTCGCGGACCGCGCGGGTCTGCTCGCGCAGCGCGGCACGGTAGGCGTCCTTGTTGACGTAGTAGGCCATCCGGCCGAGCTTCAGATAGCGGTAACCGCCGGTGAGGTCCGGGGGCGAGGCCGCCAGCGCCGCGCGCCATCGCGCCGCGGCCGCCGGATCGGTGTCGGCGAGACCGATCGCGGCGGCGACGAGTTCGGCCTGTTCGTAGCGGCCCTGCCAGCCGAGCCCGGACGACTCGACCATGCCGAGCACGAACAGGTTCGCGAACCGGCGGCTGATCATGTTCAGCAGGAGGTCCGGTGCGTGGGCGCGCCAGTCGAGCAGGTCCCGGTCCAGGAACGGATAGTCGAGGACGTAGCCGGTGGCGTGCACGATCATGTCGTAGCCGGCGGCCGAACCGTCCCGGAACCGGACCTCGGCGCCGTCGTAGCGCTCGATGTCGGGCCGCACCTGCACGTCCCCGTGGCCGAGGTGGTGCAGGATCAGCGAGTTGACGACCGGGTGCGATTCGTAGAGACGATGGTCGGGTGCGGGCAGCCCGAAGCGGGTGGGGTCGCCGGTGAACTGGCGCAGCACCAGCGCATCGAGGCGCTGCTTGATCGGCGCCGGCAGCGGCCGGCCGCGGGTGAGGGTGTCGGCGGGACGCCCGAACAGATACTTGGGCACGAAGTGATAGCCGCGGCGCACGCTCAGGTCCACCGACCGGGCGTGATGGACGGCGTCGACGGCGATGTCGCAGCCGCTGTTGCCGGCGCCGACGATCAGGACCCGCTTGCCGCGGAAGATCGTCGGGTCCTTGTAGGCACTGGTGTGCAGGATCTCACCGTCGAACTCGCCGGGGATCTGCGGGTGGTTCGGGGTCGCGAGGGTGCCGTTGGCGACCACGACACCGCGGTAGAACTCGGTGGTCGCGGTGCCGTCCCGGCCGGTGGCGGTCACCCGCCACCGGTCGCCGTCCGGTTCGACGCGGGTCACGGTCGTGTCGAAGCGGTAGCGCTCACGCAGGCCGAAGACGTCGGCGTAGTCGCGGAAGTACCGGGCGAGTTCCGCGTGCCCCGGATAGTCCGGTGTCTGCGGCGGCATGGGGAACTCGGTGAACTCGGTGGTCGTCTTCGAGGAGATCAGATGCGCCGACTCGTAGACCGTGCTCACCGGGTTGGTGATGTCCCACAACCCCCCGACGGCGCTGTGGGATTCGAAGCCGACGAAGTCGATGCCGTGCCGGGAGAGCGCGCGGGCCCCGGCGAGTCCCGAGGGCCCCGCCCCGATCAGCGCATACTTCTGTTCCGTCTCCATGTGTCGTAGGCTGGCAGGCCGCGCGAATTCGGCACGGATTTTGCAGGATAATGACGAAATGGACGATTCCGAGTACGGAACTGCGCGATCGATCGATGAAATCGACCTGAGAATAATCAATGCGCTCCAGTGGTCCCCGCGTTCGACGTGGGATGCGCTGGCCGGGCCGCTCGGTCTCGATGCCGCCACGGTGGCCCGGCACTGGCGTCGCCTCGAACACGAACGTCTGGCGTGGACCACGATCACCCCCGGGCCGCGCATCCTCGCGCAGGTGACCACCGCACTGCTCGAGATCACCGTGGTGCCCGGCGCGAGGAGGTCGGTGACCGAGGTGATGACGGGGCGTCCGCACGCGGTGACCGTCGAGGTGCCGTCGGCGGGCGCCGACCTGCTCGTCACCGCCGCGACCGCGACCTACGAGCAGATGACCCGGTTGGTCGTCGACGACCTGGCACACCTGCCCGGTGTCGCGTCGATCCGCACCCACGTGGTCTCGGAGTGGTTCACCGAGGGCGGGGCGTGGCGACTGAACGCGCTCGGCCCCGGCGAGCGCGGTGAACTGGCCACGGGCTCGCGGCGGGTGGGTGAGCGGCGCGGACGCACGGCGATCTCCGCCACCGATCGCGCGATCCTGTCGGCGTTGGCGGTGGACGGCCGCACCCCGATGCGCACCCTGGCGGAGATCGCCGGGGCTGCCGCGGCCACGGTCAAACGCCGGGTCGAGGCGTTGCTGGCCGCCGACGTCGTCGGCCTACGATGCGAGTTCGCTCATCCCGCAGCAGGTTTCGCGGTGCTCGTCACGTTGTGGTGCACGGTGCCCGTGGAGCGGTTGACCGCCACCGGGCGGGTGGTGAGCCGGGAGCCGGAGGTGCGCAACTGTTTCGCCGTCGTCGGCGCCGCGAACCTCGTAGTGCAGGCGTGGTTGCACTCCCCCGCCGAGGTCCCGGACTTCGAGGCCCGACTGCTCGCGCGCTGCCCGGACCTGACCGTGCGGGACCGGGTGCTGGTGTTGCGCATTCACAAGCTCGCCGGGCACATCCTCGACCGCGCGGGCCGCAAGGTCACCACGGTCCCGCCCGACGTGTGGCTGCCGGGCGGGGACGCGGACGTCGTCTCAGGCGCGTAGCTCGGCACCGACCGCGGTGGCCGCGGCGGCGACCGCCGCCTCGCGGGCGGCGCTGGCCTCGTCCTCGGTGAGGGTGCGATCGGGAGCGCGGAAACGCAGCGCGAATGCGAGGGACTTGCGGTTCTCCCCCAGCTGGGCGCCCTGGTAGACGTCGAACAGGCGGATGTCCTCGAGCAGGTCGCCGCCACCCGAGCGCAGGGCGCTCTCGACGTCGGTGGCCGGCACGTCCGCGTCGACCACGACCGCGACGTCCTGCAGGACCGCCGGGAAGGGCGAGACCACCGGTGCCGGAAGCGATTCCACGAGCGGCAACGCGTCGAGGTCGAGTTCGAAGGCGCACGTGCGTGCGGGCAGGCCGGCCCGTTCGATCACCGCGGGGTGCAGTTCGCCGGCGTGGCCGACGACGACCCCGTCGACGAGCAGTTCGGCGCAGCGGCCGGGATGCCACGGCAGGTACTGGGCGGCGCGGCGCTCGAGGCGCACCCCGGCAGCACGTGCCACGGTCTCCGCGGCGGCGAAGGCGTCGAAGGCATCGGCGGCGCGGCCCGTGCCCCACGGACCGGCCGGTTCACGCAGCCCGGCGAGCACACCACCGACGTGGACGGGCTGCTTCGGCAGCGACCCTTCGAGCAGGGCGATCTCGTCGTCGGTGGGACGACGGTCGACCGGCAGCAGGTCGACCGGCTTCGTCTCGGAGGTGGGCTGCACGACCTGCGCGATCGCGTAGAGCGACAGGTCGCGCTGTCCGCGCGAGACGTTGCGGCCGAGGATCTCGAGCAGACCCGGCAGCAGAGTGGTGGCCAGCTCCGGACGGTCGGACTCGAGGGGGTTGAGCACCTTGGTGGTCACCCGTCGCGGGTCGTCGGCGTCGAGCTTCCAGGTGTCGAACACGCCGGCCGGCAGGAACACCGGGGCGAGCACCTCGACGTAACCGTCGTGGGCGAGGGCGCGGGAGACAGCGCGGCGACGCTTCTGCGTGGCCGTCAGACCACGACCGGCGGGAGCGGTGGGCAGCACCGACGGGATCTGCTCGAGACCTTCGAGGCGCAGCACCTCCTCGACCAGATCGGCGGGCTGGCGCAGGTCGGGGCGCCAGGTCGGCGGGGTGACGACGAGCTGACCGTGGCCGTCCTCGCCGACGCCGACCTCGACCGCGCACCCGATCTGTGTGAGGCGGCGGGCGGCGGTGCCGTTCGGGTAGCTCACCCCGGCCATGCGGTCGGGCAGGTCGATGTCCATGCGGATCGTCGGGCTCTCGGTGGGCACGACGATGTCGGTGAGGGTCGATTCCACCTGTCCACCGGCGATCTCGACGAGCAGGCTCGCGGCCCGGTCGAGCGCGGCGGGGGCCAGAGCCGGATCGACGGTGCGCTCGAAGCGCTTGCCGGCCTCGCTGCTGAGCTTGTGCCGGCGGTTGCCGCGGAAGACGGCGAGCGGATCCCAGGTGGCGGCCTCGAGCAGCACGTCGGTGGTGCTGTCGCCGACCTCGGTGGTGGCGCCGCCCATGATGCCGGCGAGGGAGATCACTCCGGAGTCGTCGGTGATGACGACGTCCTCGGGATCGAGGTCGCGCTCGACACCGTCGAGGGTGGTGAGCTTCTCCCCTGCCCGGGCGCGCCGCACGACCAGCTCACCCTGCAGGGTGGCGGCGTCGAAGGCGTGCAGCGGCTGGCCGAGTTCGAGCATGACGTAGTTGGTCACGTCGACCGCGGGCGAGATCGGGCGGACACCGGCGGTGTGCAGGCGGCGCTGCATCCACCACGGGGTGACGGCCTTCGGGTCGATGCCGGTGACGCGCCGCGCGGCGAACCGGGTGGCCTTCGTCTCGGGTTCGAGCCGGATCGGGTAGGCCTCGCCGGCGTCGGACGGCAGCGCCGGCACGGCCGCGGGATCGGCGAATTCGAGGTCGAAGCCGCACGCGAGTTCGCGGGTGAGTCCGCGGACGGAGAAGCAGTATCCGCGGTCGGGGGTGATGTTCAGTTCGATGACGGTGTCGCCGAGGCCGAGCAGGTCGTTGGCGTCGGTGCCGGGTTCGGCGGTGCCGGGCTCGAGCACGAGGATGCCGGAGTGGTCCTTGCCGATGCCCAGCTCGGACAGCGAGCAGATCATGCCGTCGGAGACGTGCCCGTAGGTCTTGCGCGAGGCGATGGCGAAGTCGCCGGGGAGCACGGCGCCGGGCAGGGCGGCGACGATGAGGTCGCCCTCGGCGAAGTTGCGGGCACCGCACACGATGCCGCGCGGTTCGTCCTCACCGACGTCGACCTTGCAGAAGCGGATGGGCTTCTTGAACTCGGTGAGCTCGGTGATCTCCACGACCCGTCCGACGACGAGGTTGTCGATGCGGCCGAGGGTCTCGATGTCCTCGACCTCGAGTCCGACCCGGACGAATCCCGCGTCGAGTTCCTCGGCGGTGACGTTCCACTCCGGGGTGGCGCGCTGCAGGATCTCGGTCAGCCAGGACTGCGCTACTCGCACTTGTGCTCAGCTCTTTCGTTCGGTCGTCGGTCGGTGGAGTCGGTGTCGGGAGCGGGCTCTCAGCCCTGCACGCCGAACGGCAGGGTGAAGCGCACGTCGCCCTCGACGATGTCGCGCATGTCGGGGATGCCGTTGCGGAACTGCAGGGTGCGTTCGAGGCCCATACCGAACGCGAACCCGGTGTACACGTCGGGGTCGATGCCCGAGGCCCGGAGCACATTGGGGTTGACCATGCCGCAGCCGCCCCACTCGACCCAGCCGGCGCCGCCCTTCTTGTTCGGGAACCACACGTCCACCTCGGCGGACGGTTCGGTGAACGGGAAGTAGTTCGGGCGCATCCGGGTGCGGGTCTCCGGACCGAACAGCGCCCGCGCGAACGCGTCGAGGGTGCCGCGCAGGTGCGCCATGGTCAGGCCCTTGTCGACGGCGAGACCCTCGACCTGCGAGAAGACCGGGGTGTGGGTGGCGTCGAGTTCGTCGGTGCGGAAGGTGCGGCCGGGGCACACGACGTAGATCGGGATGTCGCGGTGCAGCATGGTGCGGACCTGCACGGGCGAGGTGTGGGTGCGCAGCACCTGCCGCGAACCCTCCGGGGCGATGTGGAAGGTGTCCTGCATCGTGCGCGCCGGATGGTCGGGCAGGAAGTTCAGGGCGTCGAAGTTGAAGTGCTCGGTCTCGACCTCGGGGCCTTCGGCGACCTCCCAGCCCATCGCGACGAAGACATCGGCGATCTCGTCGGAGATGATCGAGATCGGGTGGCGGGCGCCGAGCGCGCGGCGGGTCGCGGGCAAGGTGACGTCGACGGCCTCGGCGACGAGGACCGCGGCGTCGCGTTCGGCCTGCAGCACCGCCTTGCGGTCGTCGAAGGCGGCCTGCACGGTGGTGCGGTGGGCGTTGACCCGCTTGCCGGCATCGGCGCGCTCGTTGCCGGGCAGCGAGCCGAGGGCGCGCTTGGCGAGGGAGATGGGCGCCTTGTCGCCGAGGTGGTCGATCTTCGCCTGGGCGAGTTCGTCGAGGTCGGCCGCAGCGGCGAACGCGTCGATCGCGGACTTCTCGGCGGCGGTGAGCGCGTCCTCGGTCAGGGCGCTCGGATCGACTGCCGGCGGGGTGCCGCCCTCTTTCTTGGCCACGACCGGTGCATCTCCTTCTTCGGACGAACGGGTGATCTCGGTGGGTGCGGTCCGGACCGGAGGCCGCGGCGCACCGGGAAATCCTATGTGATGGGCCGAGCGGCCCGATGTTGCACCCGCGCGCTCGCATACAGGCAGATCGAGGCGGCGGTGGCGAGGTTGAGCGATTCGGCGCGTCCGCGGATGGGGATGCGGACGCGATGGTCGGCGCGGGCGGCGACCTGCGGATCGAGTCCGTGGGCCTCGTTGCCGAACAACCACGCGGTGGGCGCGGCGAGCAACTCGTCGGCGTCGTCGAGGTCGATCTCACCGTCGGCAGCCGTCGCGAGGATCTGCACGCCGGCCTCGGCGAGCGCGGCCAGCACCCGGTCGGTGTCGCGTTCGCGCGCGACCGGCAGGTGGAAGATGCTGCCGGCCGAGGAGCGCACGCACTTGCCGTTGTGCGGGTCGACGCTGTCGCCGGCGAGGACCACGGCGTCGGCGCCGACGGCGTCGGAGACGCGGATGAGCGTGCCGGCGTTGCCGGGTTCGGCGACCGCGACGGGCACTGCGAGCAGCCGCGACCGCGGGGTCACCGCTTCGGCGAGCGGCACGTCGAGGGTGTCGCACACGGCGACGAGGCCGGGCGGGGTGACGGTGTCGGACAACCGGGCGGCGGCCCGCTCGGTGACGATCCCCACCCGCACACCCTTGTGGCGCGCTTTGTCGACAACCGTCGCGTACCGGCCCGCGGCCGCTTCGGTGACGAACAGTTCGTGCACGCGTGCGGCGGCGAGCGCCTCGGTGACGGAGTTCTCACCCTCGGCGAGGAACCGCCCGGTCTTGCGACGCTCGGCGGTCCGGAGCAGTTTCACAGCAGAAACGACCCGTGGTGTGCGCTCGGTGAGCGTGTCCACGGGTCGTTCCTGGATGTTGTCGTAGCTCAGGGCAGCACTCAGGCAGCCGGAGCGTTGACGTCGGCCGGCAGGGCAGCCTTGGCGACGGCCACGAGGCCGGCGAAGGCCTCGGCGTCGGAGACGGCGAGCTCGGCGAGGATCTTGCGGTCCACCTCGACACCCGCGGCCTTCAGGCCCTGGATGAAGCGGTTGTAGGTGATGTCGTTGGCGCGGGCAGCAGCGTTGATGCGGCTGATCCACAGCTTGCGGAAATCACCCTTGCGGGCGCGACGGTCGCGGTAGGCGTAGGTCAGCGAGTGAAGCTGCTGCTCCTTGGCCTTGCGGTACAGGCGCGAGCGCTGTCCGCGGTAGCCCTTCGAGGCCTCGAGAATCGAACGACGCTTCTTCTGGGCGTTGACGGCCCTCTTCACGCGTGCCACTGGTTATGTGTCCTGTCAGAGTTCGGGGGACGAACGAGGTGTCCCCGGATGGATCGGTCGGAGAGGCTCAGAGCCCGAGCATGCGCTTGACGCGCGGAGCGTCGGCATCGGCGACGACGGCCTTGCCGTCGAGGCGACGCGTCACCCGCGAGGACTTGTGCTCGAGCAGGTGGCGGCGACCCGCCTTCTGGCGCAGGACCTTTCCGCTACCGGACACCTTGAATCGCTTCGCGGTGCCGCTGTGGGTCTTCGACTTGGGCATGGAGTCCTCAGTTCTTGTCGTGTGCGTACATCGGTGCTCACGGACAGCACCGGATGTGCTGCCTGAGCGGGCTAGTTGCTCTGGGCGTCGCCCGTCTCGGGAGCCGGCGCGGACTCCGTGGACGGGGCTGCGGAGGCTGCCGGGCGCGGAGCGGACTTCGCCGGTGCGGCCTGCGCGGCTTCCTGAGCCTTCGCGCGGGTCTTCGCACCCTTGTGCGGGGCCAGCACCATCGTCATGTTCCGGCCGTCCTGCTTCGGACTGGTCTCGATGAAACCGAGTTCGGCCACATCGGCGCCGAGGCGCTGCAGCAACCGGAATCCGAGTTCGGGGCGCGACTGCTCGCGGCCGCGGAACATGATCGTGACCTTGACCTTCGAACCGGCTTCGAGGAAGCGCACGACGTTGCGCTTCTTGGTCTCGTAGTCGTGGTCGTCGATCTTCGGACGGAGCTTCTGCTCCTTGATCACGGTCTGCTGCTGGTTCTTGCGCGATTCGCGCGCCTTCTGCGCGGCTTCGTACTTGAACTTGCCGTAGTCCATGATCTTGCAGACCGGCGGCCGGGCGTCGGGTGCCACCTCGACGAGGTCGAGGTCGGCTTCGATTGCCAGGCGGAGGGCATCTTCAACACGCACGATTCCGACCTGTTCACCGCCGGGTCCGACGAGTCGGACTTCGGGAACTCGGATGCGTTCGTTGATGCGGGTCTCAGCGCTGATGGGGCCTCCTAGGTAGAGCGGTGTGGTCGGTCTGACCGCACCGCAGCACGTGGCCCTACTCCTCGACAAGAAGACCCCGCTGTGGTGCCGAGGCTCCACGCGGGGTCCGATACCGACCGGTCGACGGTCAACCGGCTCGCGCCGGGTGATCCGCACCGCCCGATGAAGGGCGGACGTCCGGGGCTTCCGCACCCGGAGGACCGGACCCCTGAGCTGCATCGATGTGCCGCCAGAGGTGGGAGTCGGACTCCACTTTGCTGCCCACGGAGGATCACCGCGGGCGGTCGTGGGATCAAGTCTAACAAAAAGCCACGTCGACGACGAATCGGCGCGTCGGCGCCCCACCCGCGCGGGCGGCGACGACCGGCGCGACCCTATGCTCGACGCTATGACGGATGCCCCCGAGACCCCCGATCAGGACGCTGCGGCAGAGGATGTGCGCGAACTCGCCGACATCCCGGCCGTCGAGGTGATCAGCCGCGCAGCCGTGATGCTCATGAGTTCGGCTGCCGAGAAGCTCGGTCTCGCCGACGAGGATCCCGACAGCAGCGCACGACGCGACCTCGACGAGGCCCGCCGCGTGATCACCGCCCTCGCCGGCCTGATCACCTCGTCGGTGGAATATCTCGGTCCGCACGCCGGTCCGCTGCGTGAAGGACTGCAGGCACTGCAGCGTGCCTTCCGCGAGGCGTCGGCCGTGCCCGACGAGCCCGGCAAGGGCCCGGGCGAGAAGTACACCGGCCCGGTCTACTGAGCCGAACCGGCACTTTTCGCCTACTTCACGATCCACGCCTTACTTCACGATCGACGCGACCGAGCCGCCCACCGCTGAGGTGGGCGGCTCGGCTCGTCAGCTCGCGGCGGCCACCTTCTTCTTGGTGGTCTTCGCCTTCACTGCCGTCTTCGTGGCGGCCGTCTTCGTCGCAGCAGCCTTGCTTCCAGTCGCCTTGGTCGTCTTCGCCGCCCGCTTGCGTGCAGGCGCCGGAGTGGGCGCGGTGGTTCGTCCATCGAGGATCTCCGCGAGGAAGCGTCCGGTGTAGCTCTCCTCCACCGTGACCACCTCTTCCGGAGTGCCCTCCGCGACCACTGTGCCGCCGCCGGAACCGCCCTCGGGACCCATGTCGATGATCCAGTCTGCGGTCTTGATGACGTCGAGGTTGTGCTCGATGACGATCACGGTGTTGCCCTTGTCGACCAGACCGTTGATGACCCCGAGCAGCTTGCGGATGTCCTCGAAGTGCAGACCCGTGGTGGGCTCGTCCAAGATGTACGCGGTGCGCCCGTTGGAGCGCTTCTGCAGCTCTGCGGCGAGCTTGACGCGCTGCGCCTCACCACCGGACAGAGTCGTCGCCGGCTGGCCCAGGCGGACGTAACCGAGACCGACCTCCACCAGCGTGTTGAGGTAGCGGTGGATGGAGGTGACCGGCTTGAAGAATTCCGCGGCCTCCTCGATCGACATGTCGAGCACCTCGGCGATGGTCTTGCCCTTGTAGTGCACTTCGAGCGTTTCGCGGTTGTAGCGGGCGCCGTGGCACACCTCGCACGGCACGTACACGTCGGGCAGGAAGTTCATCTCGATCTTCAGCGTGCCGTCGCCCGAGCACGCCTCGCAGCGGCCGCCCTTGACGTTGAAGGAGAACCGGCCCGGCTGGTAGCCGCGCACCTTCGCCTCGGTGGTGGACGCGAACAGGCTGCGGATCTTGTCGAACACACCCGTGTAGGTCGCGGGGTTCGACCGCGGGGTGCGGCCGATCGGCGACTGGTCGACCTGGACGAGCTTGTCGAGCTGGTCGAGTCCGTTGATGCGGGTGTGCCGTCCGGGGACCTGCCGCGCGCCGTTGAGCTTGTTGGCCATCACCGTGGCGAGGATGTCGTTGACGAGCGTCGACTTCCCGGAGCCGGACACACCGGTGATGCAGGTGAGAACGCCGAGCGGGAACGACACGTCGATCTCGCGCAGGTTGTTCTCGCGGGCACCGAGGACGGTGACCTGCCGGCCCTTGTCGATCGGCCGCCGGAGCGCGGGGATCTCGATCTCCTCGCGTCCGGACAGATAGGCACCGGTGAGCGATTCGGGGTTGTCGAGCAGTTCCTTGTAGGTGCCGCTGTGGACGACCTTCCCGCCGTGCTCGCCCGCGCGCGGTCCGATGTCGACGACCCAGTCGGAGGCGCGGACGGTGTCCTCGTCGTGCTCGACGACGATGAGCGTGTTGCCGAGATCGCGCAGTCGCGTGAGGGTGTCGATGAGGCGACGGTTGTCGCGCTGGTGCAGACCGATGGACGGTTCGTCGAGCACGTACAGCACGCCGACGAGACCGGAACCGATCTGCGTGGCGAGACGGATGCGCTGGGCCTCACCACCGGAGAGGGTGCCCGCGGCGCGCGAGAGGGTGAGGTAGTCGAGTCCGACGTCGAGCAGGAAGCCGAGCCGGGCCTGGATCTCCTTGAGGACCTGCCCGGCGATCGCGGCCTCGCGCGCGCCGAGGACGAGGCTGTCGAGGAAGCGTGCGCACTCGGCGATCGACAGGTCGCTCACCTCGGCGATGGACATCGCTCCGAAGTCGCCCGCGCTGACCGTCACGGCCAGGATCTCGGGACGAAGGCGGGCACCGGCGCAGGCCGGGCACGGGATCTCCCGCATGTAGCCCTCGTAGCGTTCCTTGGCCTGCTCGGACTCGGACTGCTCGAGGCGGCGGTGCAGGAACGGCATGACGCCCTCGAACTCGGCGTAGTACGAGCGGACGCGGCCGTAGCGGTTCTTGTAGCGCACGTGCACCTGCTCGGTGCTGCCCTCCAGCACGGCCTTGCGCACCTTGGCGGGCAGTTTCCGCCACGGGGTGTCGATGTCGAATTCGAGGGCGTCGGCCAGGCCGGACAGCAGTCGGCCGAAGTACTCGGCGCTCTGACCCATCGACCACGGCGCGATCGCGCCGTCGGCCAGGCTCAGATCCGGGTCGGGCACGACGAGATCGGGATCGACCTCCTTGCGCACGCCGAGACCCGCGCACTCGGGGCACGCGCCGTAGGGGGAGTTGAAGGAGAACGACCGAGGCTCGAGTTCGTCGATGGACAGCGGGTGCGCGTTCGGGCACGCCAGGTTCTCGGAGAACCGGCGTTCGCGGTCGGGGGCGTCCTCCTCGCGATCGACGAAGTCGAGCACGACGACACCCTCGGCGAGTCGCAGCGCGGTCTCGATGGAGTCGGTGAGGCGCTGCTGAGCACTGGGCTTGACGGCGAGGCGGTCGACGACGACCTCGATGTCGTGCTTCTCCTGCTTCTTCAGCTTCGGTGGATCGGACAGGGGGTGGACGACCCCGTCGACGCGCACGCGGGAGTAGCCCTGGATGGTCAACTGCTCGAAGAGGTCGACGAACTCGCCCTTGCGGGTGCGCACGACGGGCGCGAGGACCTGGAATCGGGCTCCGGCCTCCATCTCGAGCACCTGGTCGACGATCTGCTGCGGCGTCTGCCGGGAGATCTGCTCACCACAGACCGGGCAGTGCGGAGTGCCGGCCCGCGCATAGAGCAGACGCAGGTAGTCGTAGACCTCGGTGATGGTGCCGACGGTGGACCGCGGGTTGCGGTTGGTGGACTTCTGGTCGATCGACACCGCGGGCGACAGGCCCTCGATGAAGTCGACGTCCGGCTTGTCCATCTGTCCGAGGAACTGGCGGGCGTAGGCCGACAACGACTCGACGTAGCGCCGCTGCCCCTCGGCGAAGATGGTGTCGAACGCGAGGCTCGACTTGCCCGAACCCGACAGTCCGGTGAAAACGATCAGACTGTCGCGCGGCAGGTCCAGGTCGACACCACGCAGGTTGTGTTCCCGGGCTCCACGCACGATCAGGCGGTCTGCCACGCCACATCCTTCCTGTAGACAAGGCCGGAGTTCGGCCCTCAGCCATGGTAGGCGCGGGTACCGACACGTTTCCGTGACGAACACCGCGCGCCCGGGGCTCACGCGCGTGCACGCGAAGGTAGGTTGGCTGCATGACGCAGCAGCCCGTGATCATCGAGGACACCTACACCGGCGACGTCACTCCCGGCGGACCCGCGCAACGCCGAAGGATTCCCGGAGCGAGCATCGTCAAACTCGCCGTCGGCGAGATGAACAACAACACCTATCTCGTCACCGACGATGCCACCGGCAAGTCCGTCTTCATCGACGCCGCAAACGAACCCGACCGTCTCGTGCAGTTCCTCCGCGACAATGCGCCGGAGCTCGAACTGATCGTCACCACCCATCAGCACTGGGATCACTGGCAGGGCCTCGAGCGGGTCGCCGCCGAGACCGGTGTGCCGACCGCCTCGCACGAGCTCGACGCCGGTCCCCTGCCGGTGAAGCCCGACCGGATCCTGGCCGAGGGCGACACCGTGCAGATCGGTGAGCTGAATCTCGAGGTGATCCATCTCTCAGGGCACACTCCGGGCTCGGTTGCGCTGGTCCTCACGGAACAGGGCACGGATCGCACGCACATCTTCACCGGCGACTCGCTGTTCCCCGGCGGGGTCGGCAAGACCCCGAACGACGACGCCTTCCGATCGCTCCTCGGCGACGTGGAGTCCAAGATCTTCGACCGGTTCGACGACGAGACGATCTTCTACCCCGGACACGGGAAGGACTCGACCCTCGGCGCCGAGCGTCCGCATCTCGGCGAGTGGCGCGAGCGGGGTTGGTGACTGTTCTGCACGCGGCACACGTCGTTCGGTGGTCGGCAGGTGCCGTCCGATGACCGACCCCTCACCCGAAGCAGTCTGGCACGGCAGTTCGGACCATTTCGTTGGCGACGGGCTCGTAACCGCGCACGCGCTGGCCGATGCCGCCCGTAAGGCGGATTGGTCGACCGTGTTCACTCCTCGACACCACCGCTTCGCACCTCGGGCCCAACCTGTGGCGACCCGGCGGTCGGTCGCGGTACACGCCGCTCCATCAAGCTGCCTGGCACAACGCTCCGTTGACGGTGATCTTCGTACCGGTCGCTGAGGCAACTCACTCGGGTGCGTGTTCCGCACTCGGGCCCGACTCACCGTTCTCTCCATCGACCTGCTCGGCGTCGTTCGAGCGCTCGCCCACCGTGTCCGCGAAGGCCGTTCCCGAGACCATCCCGTTCGTGCCCGGCACGACCGTGGTCGGTCGTGCTCCCGGCTCGTACATGCGGTCGATCTCCTCGGCCTTCTCCTTCGCCTGTCTCTTCTCTTCGTCGTCGAGCCGATCCCAGCGGGTCGGATCCTCTGCGTCGGTCATGTCCGGGCCCCCTTCCAGCACGCGGCACCGACCCGAGCGGGACGATGCGGTTGCGTCCGTTCCAGGGTGCGCCCCGTCGCGGAGTCCCGGAGGCCGAACGGGGATCGGAGTTCGCCGGAATCCTCCTGTGCGCCACTGCCGCGAGTACGCTCGAAAACCGGACGAGCTCGCACGAGCACGGAGGCCTGACACTGTGGCGGATCTCGTACTGGGGCCGGTGCTTCGGCACATCGGCGACACGGACGCCACGATCTGGGTGGAGACGTCCGAGCCTTGCACGGTGCGCGTGCTCGGCAGTTCGGAACCCACATGGACGGTTGCGGGACACCACTACGCGCTCGTCACCGTCCGAGACCTCGAACCCGGATCGGTGACGCCCTACGAGGTGGATCTCGACGGCCGGGTCGTGTGGCCGCCCGCCAGCGTTGCACCGCCGCTGATCAGGACCGCGGGAGACGACCCCGAGGGCTTCGTGCTCGCCTTCGGATCGTGCCGGGTTGCCTCGGCGAGCGCGGAACCGACAACCGTACTCGGGAAGGATGCCCTCGTCGCCTACGCGCAACGTATGCGTTCCCTGCCGATCGACGAATGGCCCGACGCGTTGTTGCTGTTGGGAGATCAGGTCTACGCCGACGAGTTGTCGGAGGAAATGAAGCGCCGGGTCGGTGAGCGTCACGATCTGTCGGAACCGCCCGGGGCCCAGGTACGCGACTTCGAGGAGTACACCTGGCTGTACAGCCGGTCGTGGTCCCAGGACAACGTCCGGTGGCTGCTGTCGACCGTGCCGACCTCGATGATCTTCGACGATCACGACGTGCACGACGACTGGAACACCTCCTATTCGTGGCGCAGGGAGGTGGAGGCCTCCACGTGGTGGGAGGAACGCATCGTCGGGGCGCTGGCGTCGTACTGGATCTATCAGCATCTCGGGAACCTCTCCCCCGCCGAACTGGACGAGGACCCCCTCTACGATCGGGTGCGGAACTGCGCCGGGGACGCCGAACCGATCCTGCGTGCGTTCGCGTCCGGTGCCGACGAGGAAGCCGACGGCAGTCAAGGGGTGCGATGGTCGTACCGCCGCGATTTCGGACCGGTGCGTCTGTTGGTGATCGATTCGCGGTGCGGCCGGGTGCTCACCCCCGACCGGCGCGACATGGTGTCCGATCCGGAGTTCGACTGGATCGAGGAGCAGACCGACGGCGACTACGACCACCTGCTGATCGGCACGTCGCTGCCGTGGCTCCTCCCCCGCGCGATGCACGACCTCGAGGCGTGGGACGAGAAGCTTGCATCCGGTGCGCGCGGTGCCCGATCGGCACGCTGGGCCGAGAAACTCCGCCGCGCCGCGGATCTCGAACACTGGTCGGCCTTCCGTGATTCGTTCGAGCGACTCGCACGGCTGCTGCGGGATGTTGCCGCCGGACGTCGCGCCGGAACGTCCGGCCGCGCGCCCGCGACGATCTGCGTCCTCTCGGGCGACGTGCACCATGCTTACGCCGCCCGCGTCCGATTCGCGACGCCGACCGCCGGCGCGGTCTACCAGCTGACCTGTTCGCCCCTGCACAACCACGTCCCGGCAGCCGTCCGGCTCGCCTTCCGCGCTGCGTGGAGCCGCGCGGCGGAGCGCGTCGTGCGACTGATCCTCGGCCGGGTGACGGCTGTTCCCGAGGCGTCGTTCTCGTGGTCGAAGATGACAGGTCCGAGCTTCGGGAACCAGATCGCCACGCTGCGGACACGAGGACGTGCTGCGCGTCTGACCATCGAGCGGAGCGTCGAGACCGCGTCGGGTCCGCATCTGTTCGAGACCGTCGCGGAAGTACCCCTGACCACCGAGGATCGACCGCCCGAGGTTCCGTCCGCCTGCGCGGAGGAACAGCCGTCGAGGTGAGCCCGGAGAGGTGGCACCCATCGGCGTCTGATTCGGGATTTCTTTGATTTCCGTACGGTCCGAAATACCGCTTCGTGTCCTTCGACCCTGCTTCGCGCATATTCCCGTGACGCCCGGGGTACCTGTGTCAGGGTTTGGAAACACAGCCGACCACGGGAGGAACCACATGCTCGTCCGGAGAATTGCGCGGCCCATGCTCGCGTCCATCTTCATCGCCGGGGGTATCGACGCCCTGCGGAAGCCCGAGCCGAAAGCAGGTGCCGCGCAGCCCGGGCTCGATCAGGCTGTGAACGCCTTGCCGGCGTCGATCACCGACCGGCTCCCCAGCAATCCCGAGACTCTCGTCCAGATCAACGCCGCAGTGCAGATCGGCGCCGGGACGCTGTTCGCACTCGGCAAGGCGCCTCGCCTGTCCGCTCTCGCCCTGATCGGCAGCCTCGTGCCGACAACCGTTGCGGGACACGACTTCTGGAACGTCGAGGACCCCGATGCCCGCGCCCAGCAGCGCACCCAGCTCATCAAGAACGTGAGCCTGATGGGTGGTCTGCTCATCGCCGCCGTGGACACCGAGGGCAAGCCGTCGCTCGGCTGGCGGAGCCGTCGCGCCGCGCGTGCCGCGCAGAAGTCGGTGGCCGCCGCGCTGCCGAGCCATTCCTCGGACGGCCACACCGCCGAAGCGCTGCACACCGTCGCCGAGCGGGTGAAGACGCTGACCGAGGAAGCCGGCGAGCAGGGCGGCCACTTCCTGGAGATCGCCAAGGAACGGGCACCGGAACTCGCGGAGGCCGCGCGCGAGCGGGGCAGCGGACTGCTCGAGGTCGCCCGCGACCGCGGCCCGGTGCTGACCGAGCGTGCGCGCGATCGCAGCGCCGAGATCCTCGGTGTCGCGCGGGAGCGCGCCCCAGAGCTCGCCGAGGGCGCCCGCGAACGCGGCACCGAACTCCTCGGGCTGGCGCGCGAACGCACCCCCGAGCTCGCCGACGTCGCCCGCAAGCGTGGCTCGAAGCTGTGGGACACCACGGTCGATCGCAGCTCGGAGTGGGCCAAGCTCGCCGAGGAGCAGTCCGCGATCCTGAATGCTCGGGCCCACGTCGCCGCGGAGAAGGCCCGTCTGCGTGCCGAGGCCGCGCGCAAGCAGGGCACGAAGGCGGAGAAGAAGCTCGCGAAGAACCTGAAGGCGCTCGAGAAGAGCATCGAGAAGAAGAAGTAGTCCGGTACGGCACAGTGGTGGGGGGGGGGGGGGGGAGGGCGTGCGGGAAAATCGCACACCCACACTGCTGTGATCAGGCTTTCTGCCCGTTTCCCTCCTGCGGCGACTAGACTTCTCGGGCACTTTCGTCGACGCGTCACCCCTGCGGCGGCGAGCGATCTCGTCCTGTCTATCCCCGAGGAGTCCCTGTGCCGGTTGATGGCGCGTCCCATCCGGAGCTCGATCGCGAGCAGGCCTACGTGGCGATGCTCTACACGCATCTCGACGGTCTGCGCGAGTACGCGAAGACCCGGCTGGCCCGCGTGCTGCGCGAGACCGGAGGCACCCCTCAGGCGCGCAGCGAACGCGAGTCGTACACCCACATGTACACCGAGGACATCGCGAAGTACGACGCCGCCGAGCACGGCCTGTGCTTCGGTCGCATCGACGTGCGGGACGACGGGACGGACGCCTCCGGACCTACGACGAAGGACGGCGCGGAGACCCGCTACATCGGCCGCCTCGGCATCCTCGACGAGGACAACGACTACGAGTCGCTGCTGCTCGACTGGCGCGCGCCGCAGGCCCGCCCGTTCTACCTCGCGACCCCCGCCGCGCCCGACGGTGTCGTGCTGCGTCGCCACATCCGCAGCCGCGGCCGCTCCGTCACCGCACTGCACGACGAGTACCTCGACCTCGACGCCGCCCTCGAGCACGCCGACACCCCGCCGGCCGGTGGCGTGGCCGGAGAATCGGCACTGCTCGCCGCTCTGAACGCCGCGCGCACCGGGCAGATGCACGACATCGTGGCGACGATCCAGGCCGAGCAGGACGCGGTCATCCGGTCCGAGCATCGCAGTGTCCTCGTCGTCCAGGGTGGTCCGGGCACCGGCAAGACCGCGGTCGCGCTGCACCGCGCGGCCTACCTGCTCTACACCTACCGAAAGCAGCTGGCCAAGAGCGGTGTGCTCATCGTGGGCCCGAACAGCCGCTTCCTCGACTACATCGGTCAGGTGCTGCCTTCGCTCGGTGAGACCGGGGTACTGCTGTCGACGGTCGGGGATCTGTATCCGGGCGTCACGCCGACAGTCGAGGACGATCCCGTGGCCGGCGAGCTCAAGGGCTCCCTGGACATGGTGAAGGTGCTCGAGAAGGCCGTCCGCGACCGGCAGGAGGTGCCCCGCTCCCCCGTGCAGCTGAGCTTCGACACCTACGCACTCACCCTCGACCGCAAGATGGTGACCCGCGCGCGGGGTCGCGCCCGGTCGTCCCGCCGACCGCACAACCTGGCCCGGCCCATCTTCGTGAACGGGGTCATCGACGCCCTCGCCGACCAGCTCGCCGGGATCATCGGATCGAACCCGCTCGGCGGCGCGAATCTGTTGAGCCGGGAGGACATCCACGACATCCGGTCCGAGATGCGTTCGGACCCCGACATCGTCGCTGCGATCGACGCGCTGTGGCCGGAACTGTCCCCGCAGCAGGTGCTCTCGGATCTGCTGGCCTCCCGCGACCGGATCGCGTCGGCGGCCCCGGCGCTGACCGACGAGCAGCTCGACGCGCTGCACCGCCCCGATGCACCGGGGCATTTCAGCGCCGCCGACGCTCCCCTGCTCGACGAGCTCGCCGAGCTGCTCGGTGTGGACGACGCCGCCGAACGTGAGCGCGCGAAGCGGCGCTGGCGCAAGCAGATCGCCGACGCGCAGGGCGCACTCGACATCCTCACCGGTTCGGCACCGCAGGATCTCGAGGACGATCTCGATCCCGAACTGCTCATGGCATACGACCTGATCGACGCCACCCAGCTCGCCGAACGACAGAACCACCGTCGCCACGAGACCACGGCGGAGCGGGCGGCCGGCGATCGCACCTGGACGTACGGTCACGTGATCGTCGACGAGGCGCAGGAGTTGTCGGCGATGGCATGGCGAACGATCATGCGCCGCATCCCGAATCGCTGGATGACCCTGGTGGGCGACACCGCGCAGACCGGGGATCCGGCGGGAACCGAGTCGTGGCAGCAGATCCTCGAACCGTACGTCGCGAACCGGTGGAAGAAGACCGAACTGACGGTCAACTACCGCACCCCGGCGGAGATCATGCGGATCGCCCACGCGGTGCTCGCGGAGATCGATCCCGACCAGGTGCCGCCGCAGTCGGTGCGCGAGTCCGGTTTCGAGCCGTGGGCGCAGCACGTCGACGCGGACGCGGTGCTCACCACCGTCCAGGCCGCGCTCGACGCCGAGACCGGCCCGGGCACGACGGCCGTGCTCGTTCCGGCGCGGCTCGTGGGTGCGTGGGAGCATCTCGCGTCCGAGTCGGTCACGGTCGCGACCGTCAAGGAGGTCAAGGGTCTCGAGTTCGACGCGGTGCTGCTCATCGAACCGGCGGAGATCCTCACCGATTCCTCACGCGGGATGAACGACCTGTACGTGGCGCTGACCCGCGCCACCCAGCGTCTCGGGGTGGTGCACTCGGAGCCGTTGCCGGACGTGCTGACCGGTCTCGCGGCACCGACACACTGCTGAGGCGACACGGTTCGGCCGACACCGTCGAGCGGACCCCAGGACCGGTCACCGGACGGTACCGTCCTTCGGGGCAGGGAGACTGGGACGGATCATCCGCGGAGGGAACGAACACGTGGCCTATCGGGCAGCGCACCACCGGATACGTCGAGCGGGGTGCGCGGCGATCGCGGCGCTGAGCGGGTTCCTCGTCTCCGCCGCGTGCGGATCGGCGACGCCGACCCAGGACGAAGCGCAGGCCGCGACGTCCACGACGTCGATCACCCCGACCTCGTCGACGCCGCCCGACGTGCGGTTCCTGCGGGTGAGGGAGGCGCTGGATGCCTCCGGTCTGGTCGCCGATGTCAAGGACGACACGGTGCTTGCGGTGGTGCGCGGGGTGTGCGACCAGTTGAGCGCGGGCGTGCCGGAGCACGACGTCCTCGTCACGCTCCGGCCGATCGCCGCCTATGCCGCGGGCGCCTCGGGGTCGCGCATGTCGGCGGACGATGCCGCCGCGCGCTACCTCGAGACCGTCCGCGAGGAGTACTGCTGATCCGTCAGCGGACGGTGTGCACCACCAGCACGTCGCACAGGGCCTTGCGGGCGACGTCCGACGGGACGGAGCCGAGCAGGCGCCCGGTCAGGGTGTTGAGGCCGCGGTTGCCGATGACGATGAGATCGGCGTCGACCTCCTCGACGAGCGTGAGGAGCGATTCGACGGGGGCACCGACGATGGGGCGCTCGGTGATCTTGCGGGCACCGGCGACGGTCGCCTTCTCCCGTGCGGTGCGCAGGATCTCGTAGGTCGGTGCCGAGCCGGTGACCTGGTACGCCTCGTCGCGCAGCGCGTCGGCGGCCTGCGCGGTGTCCTTGGGGTCGGCCGGGTAGTAGGCGCAGGCGATCACCAGTTGGGCGCCGGCGTCGCCGGCCAGAGCAGCTGCCTTCTCCACGGCCCGATACGACGATTCGGAACCGTCGGTTCCGACGACTATGGTCCGGTAGGCGCTCATTCATCCTCCATCAGGTGTGTGGTCCATCGACGCGTGCCGCCGATGCCGTCGTCGACGGAGGACACGCACGCTCCCCCGCCATACGCTGCGTCGACAGTAGCGGGATGGGCGGCCCGGGTGGGACGTTTGGGTCTCATCCCACAATCGCGTTTGATGTTACCGCGCGTCACCGTAACGCGGGCCGAAGAGGCCGGCGGGGAACACCTCGGCGTCGACGAAGGCATCGCGCCACGGCAACGCGAGGTCGAGCAGACGCTCCACACCCTCGTCACCGAGCGCAATCCACGGCGCGACCGCCAGGTCGTCGGTGAGATCCTCGACGAGCTCACGCACCTCGAATCCTTCGCCGGTGAGCTCGCCACGCTTGTCGAGCAGCCCGCGCCCGCGCAGTTCCTTCTCGGCGTCCGCCCACTCGTCCCGCGACCAGCCCCGCAGCTTCCGGGCGGGATCGGTGGCGAAGCCGATACCGGTCGCCGTGTGGGTGACGAGCGCATCGAGACCCGCCAGTCCCGCGGTCTGCAGCGCCGCGACATGACCGTCGCCGCGATACTCGCGCAACAGCGTCAGGGCGTGCCACAGCCGCAGGTGCGCCACCTCGGGCCAGGGCAGGTCGGCGTGGGCGGCGTAGAGTGGGCGCCCGTCGGGACCGGGGATCGCCCGCGCCGCGGTTGCCGCGAGCTCCGCAGCCTCGCTCATCTCCGCAGAATCGAGCACGTCCTGCCCGAGGACCCGCCGGTGGAGAGCGTCGAGTCCGCGCAACCGCGCCGCGATGATCGCGGCCGGTTCGGCGCTCTGCCACACGGCCGGGACGGCCGATGCCACCAGGCGGGGCGAGAAGCTGTAGAACGTCGCCGTCACCACCCCGGGGCCGACAGCACCCAGAGGTGCCGCGCGTCCACCGAAGTACTGCGCAGCCGGTCTGTCGACGCCCAGCGCGGCGAGTTCGCTCGCGATGTCCGGCGCGAAGTAGACGACCGCGTGCAGCAGTTCGAGTGCGCGGGCAGCACGCCCGGCCGAAGTGGGATCCATGGGAAGCGACCCTACCGAGTCGCCGGCGCCGACCGGGGCGGGTGACTACTTCAGGCCCGCGGCGTCCATCCCGCGTAGTTCCTTCTTCAGATCGGAGATCTCGTCGCGGAGCCGTGCGGCCAACTCGAACTGCAGGTCGCGGGCGGCCTGCATCATCTGGTCGGTGAGCTGCTGCACGAGATCGGCGAGCTCGGCGCGCGGCATCGTCGAGGTGTCGCGACCTTCCACGACACCGGAGCTGACGGCCCGCCCGGACTCGCCCTGGGCTCGGCGACCACGCGAGGCGTTGCGGCCGGAGCCGCCCACCTCGACGGCCTCGGTGTCCTCGGCCTCCTGATAGACCTGGTCGAGGATGTCGGCGATCTTCTTGCGCAGCGGCTTCGGATCGAGACCGTGTTCGGTGTTGTAGGCGATCTGCTTCTCGCGACGCCGTTCGGTCTCCTCGATGGCCCGCGCCATCGAGTCGGTGATCTTGTCGGCGTACATGTGCACTTCGCCGGAGACGTTGCGGGCCGCGCGGCCGATGGTCTGGATCAGCGAGGTCGTCGACCGCAGGAAGCCTTCCTTGTCGGCGTCGAGGATCGCCACCAGCGACACCTCGGGGAGGTCGAGACCCTCACGAAGCAGGTTGATGCCGACGAGCACGTCGTATTCGCCCAGACGCAGCTGTCGCAGCAGTTCGACCCGGCGCAGGGTGTCGATGTCGGAGTGCAGATAGCGCACCCGGATACCGAGTTCGAGCAGGTAGTCGGTGAGGTCCTCGGCCATCTTCTTGGTGAGCGTGGTGACGAGGACACGTTCGTCGCGCTCGGCGCGTTCGCGGATCTCGTGCACGAGATCGTCGATCTGACCCTTGGTGGGCTTGACGACGACCTGCGGGTCGACGAGGCCGGTGGGGCGGATGACCTGCTCGACGAACTCGCCGCCGGTCTGCCCGAGCTCGTACGGGCCGGGGGTGGCCGACAGGTAGACCGTCTGCCCGATGCGGGCGGCGAACTCCTCCCAGGTCAGGGGCCGGTTGTCGACCGCCGACGGGAGACGGAAACCGAAGTCGACGAGGTTGCGCTTGCGCGACATGTCGCCCTCGTACATCGCGCCGATCTGCGGCACGGTGACGTGCGACTCGTCGATGACCAGGAGGAAGTCCTCCGGGAAGTAGTCGATGAGCGTCGCCGGCGCGGACCCGGCGGGGCGTCCGTCGATGTGACGGGAGTAGTTCTCGATGCCGGAGCAGAAGCCGACCTGCCGGATCATCTCGATGTCGTACTGGGTGCGCATGCGCAGACGCTGAGCCTCGAGCAGCTTGCCGCGGTTCTCCAGATCGGCCAGGCGCTCCTCGAGCTCGGCCTCGATGCTCGCGACGGCGCGTTCCATGCGCTCGGGGCCGGCCACGTAGTGGGTCGCCGGGAAGATGCGCAGGGAGTCGACCTTGCGCACGACATCGCCCGTGAGTGGGTGCAGGTAGTACAGCGCGTCGATCTCGTCGCCGAAGAACTCGATCCGCACGGCGAGTTCCTCGTAGGCGGGGATGATGTCGACGGTGTCGCCCTTGACGCGGAACGATCCGCGGGTGAACGCCATGTCGTTGCGGGCGTACTGGACGTCGACGAGCAGGCGCAGCAGCGCGTCGCGCGGCACTTCCACACCGACCTCGAGCTGGATGGACCGGTCGAGATAGGACTGCGGGGTACCGAGACCGTAGATGCACGAGACGGACGCGACCACCACGACGTCGCGGCGGGACAGCAGCGACGAGGTGGCGGAGTGCCGCAGCCGCTCGACGTCGTCGTTGATCGACGAGTCCTTCTCGATGTAGGTGTCGGTCTGCGCGATGTACGCCTCGGGCTGGTAGTAGTCGTAGTACGAGACGAAGTACTCGACCGCGTTGTTGGGCAACATGTCTCGCAGCTCGTTGGCGAGCTGCGCGGCGAGGGTCTTGTTGGGCGCCATCACGAGGGTGGGTCGCTGGACGCGCTCGATGAGCCACGCGGTGGTGGCGGACTTGCCGGTACCGGTGGCACCGAGCAGGACGACGTCCTTCTCCCCCGACTTCAGCCGGCGCTCGAGCTCGTCGATGGCGGCGGGCTGATCGCCGGCCGGTTCGTACTCGCTGACGACCTCGAAGCGGGCCTCGGTGCGCTCGATCTCACCCACCGGCCGGAACTCGGAGTGTGCGACGACGGGATGTTCACTTGCGAACGCCATGGAATCCAGAGTAAGCGCTCCCACCGACACGTATCGTGGTCCTGCGTGCGGCACGGTTCGCCCGCTAGCGTGCATCCCGTGTCCGCGACCCCGCATCCCGTGAAGACCGAGACGTTCGACGTCGCCGCGAAGACCAACATCGACCCGAAGGGCTTCGTGCGCGCGGTCGACGAGTACCGCGTCGAGGAGTGGGGCCTGTACATGGCGCGACCGTCCGACCACCCGCAGTTCCACTATCTCGAATCGTGGTTGCTGCCGGACCTGCGCCTGCGGGCCTCGATCTTCCACTTCACGCCGGGCAACGAACGCGACCAGGACCGGTACGTCGACGTCGGCGAGTTCCGGCGCGAGGGCGACGTCTGGTACTCCCGCGACCACTATCTCGACCTGATCGTCCGTACCGGCCGCGACACGATCGTCGAGGACATCGACGAACTGGTGGTCGCGGTCACCACCGGGATGATCGACGCGGCCGCGGCCGAGACGGCGATCGACACGGCGCTGCGGGCGGTGGACGGCATCGCCGCGCACGGGCACGACCTCGATGCGTGGCTGCGGGAACGGGGCGCGCCCGTCTCCTGGCGCTGACGCGCACCACCGCTGCGCAGGTGCCGTCACCTGCGCAGACAGCGGGGGTGCAGGAGCGAAAAAGTTACTGCCGCAAAGGACATGGTAATCTGCCTCGGCCGGCGAAGCAGTGCACCGAGAAGGCGACCATCGGGGCCGGCCCGGATCGCCCCTCCGCGTGCACATCGCCCGACCGAGGACACCCCTCGCGCCGGCGGCGCGCGCCCGTGCAGCCCACGAGCGCCGACGAGAACGCCGCCGATCTCTTCGTCGGCACACGCCCGGATCCGGGCGTGCCCTGCTGGAGCGGTATGCCGTGCCCGCCGGCCCCTGGCCGATCGGGCGCTCGACGCATGCCCACCGTCCGGCAGTGGATCGGACCGACACCGAAGCGGAACCGACGGACAGGACGCGCACAGCGCGCCCCGGGGTTCCGCTGCGCTCCGAACGCTGCGGACGTGACGCGAAGACGAAGGAGGTCGCAGTGAACGGCACCGAGCTCGTTCAGTTCAGCGCCGCGACGATCGTTGCTCTACTCGTATTCTTCTACGGCGGAACGCTTCTCATCTCCGCCCGCATCGGGAAGAAGGACGAGAACGCCGACGGCTACATGACCGCCGGCAACAAGGTCGGTTTCGGGGTGTCGGCGGCCAGCATGACTGCCACCTGGATCTGGGCGTCCTCGCTGTACGCCTCGGCGACCTCCGGATACACCTACGGCATCTCCGGCCCCATCCACTACGGGCTGTGGGGCGCGTTGATGATCCTGTTCATCTACCCCTTCGGCAAGCGGATCCGCGCGGTCGCGCCGAAGGCGCACACCCTCGCCGAGGTCATGTTCGCCCGGCACGGACGGTCGAGCCAGCTCATGCTGGCCGGCTCGAACCTCGTCGGCAGCCTGATCAGCCTGATGTCCAACTTCATCGCCGGCGGCGTGCTCATCTCGCTGATCTCGCCGTTCGGTTTCGTCCAGGGCGTCGTCTTCATCGCTGCCGGTGTGCTGCTCTACACGCTGTGGTCCGGCTTCCGCGCGTCCGTGCTCACCGACTTCGTGCAGGTCGTGGCGATGCTCGGTGCGGTCGTCGTCATCATCCCGGCGGTCTTCTTCGTCACCGGCTTCCCCGACGCGTTCGACAGTGGGTCCGCGAACCTCACCGACCAGCAGGGCGACTTCTTCTCGAGCGACGCCTTCCTGAACCAGGGCGCGCCGTACATCGCAGCCGTGCTCGCGTACGCCATCGGCAACCAGACGATCGCGCAGCGCCTGTTCGCGGTGCGCGAGGATCTCATCAAGCCGACCTTCGTCACCGCGACGATCGGTTACGGCGCGACCGTCATCGGCGTCGGCATGTTCGGTGTGCTCGCGCTGTACCTGGGCGTCGATCCGATGGACGGCGACGTCAACAACATCGTGCCGCAGATGGTGGCGTCGTTCCTGCCCACGGCACTGGTCGTCGTGTTCTTCGTCATGATCATCGGCGCGTTGTCGTCCACGGCCGATTCCGATCTGTCGGCGCTGTCGTCGATCGTCATGGCAGACATCTACGGCCAGAACATCGCCGGCGGCACTCGCAACGCCGATCCGAAGCGGATGCTGTTCATCGGGCGCGCCACGATGGTCGTCGCGACCGCCGCCGCCGTGGCGTTCGCGAGCATGCGGCTGAGCATCCTCGACCTGCTCGTGTTCGTCGGTGCACTGTGGGGTGCGCTGGTCTTCCCCGTCATCGCGAGCTTCTACTGGCACAAGGTCACCAACAAGGCGTTCACGATTTCGGTGCTCGTCGCCCTGGCGGCGTTCCTGCCGGTGCGTTTCGGATGGTTCCCGATGGACGGGGTGATCCCCTGGACGGTGGACATCGCATCGGTGATCGGTGTCGGCGTGATCGCGGGCCTCATGGCGTTCGGCTTCTTCGGACTCCGGGCCGCACGCATCGTCGGTGTCGTCGCCGCCGTGGCCGTGGCGCCCTTCGCGCTCGGCTCGGTCCACGACTACGCCGTGCTCAGCGCCTCGCTCGTCGCCTACGCCGTCAGCACGGTCATCTGTTGGGCGATGTCCGTGAACTCCGACGAGGACTTCGACTTCGAGGTCATCGCGCAGCGTGTCGGTGACTTCGACGTGGCGGAGGACAACGCACCCGAGAACGACGCTGCGCCCGAGAAGAACCCCGCGGCAACCACTCTGGAGAAGGAGAATCGATGAGCACGCTCGCACTGACCATCTACGTCCTGATGTGGCCCGTACTCGTCGCCGGTGTACTGGCGGTGCTGTGCCGCGGGTTCTTCAAGGAGTGGCTGCAGGCCCGACGGAACGGCGAAGATCTGATCTGACCCTCCCCGCGGAATTTCCTTTCGGCGCCCGGGACCGCATGCGCGCGGTCCCGGGCGCCGAGTTCGTGAGGTCATGGCGTTCGGCACGTTCCCACCGAACAGTTGTGAATGGCGTCACGGATCCGCCGGGGCGGGGCACATTCATGCGGTCCGCGCTCTCCGATCCGCGTCACGTATCGATCCGTGTTCGCACGCCGAGGAGAGAGCCGGCCCAGGCGTACATCTCGTGCCACGCGCGCCGTCCTGGCGGACGGTGCCGGCGATCTCCTCATCCCGCACGTACCGAGAGGATCATCGAGGTCACCGGAACCGACCGGATCGCCAAGGCCGCGTCGAACGTCTACCGCATGGCCGGTGCCGCAGAGGTGGAGCTACTGCGGGACGACTTCGTCGAGACGACCCGGGAGATGTATCCGGACCTCGTCGAGGACGAGACGGTTCCGCAGAACATCCCCGACACACGCTGCTGGTCGGGTGATGTGGCGCAGGGGCGGGCGCGTGTGTGCCTGATGGTCCACGGGTGGTACATGGCAGAGTCCTCGGGACTGCGACCGGTGGGGAACGAGGCTCCCGAGAACGACTCGCTTCGTACGATGTCACAGCGGGTGGCCACCCAGTACGTGAAATTCGTCCGATCCGAGGAGATGATCTTGGGAGAGAACTGATCTCGCGGTATTGTCGACGGGTGGTCGACGCTACCCCCGACGGCGTCGACCACGTCGAACCACGGCATATTCGTAACTCCCCCGCCCGTCGAGCAGAGCCTCGAATGTGCATGCGGGACAATGTGACTGCTCGGGGTGGTCAGGGGGCTCGATGAACGAGGCCGAGTTGACTGCAGGATGCACTGATCGCGGCGTGGAGGAATCTCGACACGTTCCGTGGCACAGCAGCATTCGGAACGTGGCTGTATCGCATCGCGAGCAATGCGGCGCTCGCCGTCGTGCGCAGACGACGTGGCGAGGTCCCCGGCGACCGGGTCGGGGACGAATACGCATCCGGGGAAATACTTCTCGCCGAGAAGCGCGGTCGACGGTGATGCGGTCCGTCGAGCCCTTTTCCTTCTCCCCGAACAGTTTCGGGTCGCGATCGTGTTGCGCGAAGATGCACAACTCGGTTACGCCGAGATCGTAGCCCATCAGGGAGTGGGTGTGCAGACGATGAAGAGCCGAATCAGTCGCGCCCGTGGGCAACTCGTCGATCTGCGGAGTCCGGCACTGCTCGGCGCAGAATGAGTCGCCTCCGACCGGCGGTCGGCCCCATATCGATCCGGCAACGACGATCGGGGCGGCCGGCACGGAGGGCACCGAACGGCCGGAGAAACCCGGAAGGATGAGCAATGACACGAAGCGAACCGAATCCGTTGCCCTCGTCGGGGGAATCGCTGGGTCTCGACCTGATGGACCGGATACCCGAACTACCCGAGAGCGTCTGGTGTCGGGTGCTCGATATCGCCACCGATCCCCTCACCCCTCGCATCGGAACCGAGCTGGTTCCTGTGGTCCGAGGTCGGGGACCGGGTATTCGGTTTGGCCTGGTTCCCTTATCCCGCCGGAACGTATGCGCAGTACACGGCCGGGCCACAGCGACCGGCTGGCCGATCGACTGCACCTCTCGATCGTGGGGCACTGGCGGTCGGCGGACTGTATCGGGTGAACGGCCCGGCGGCCGAGTTGCGCGCTCTGGCCGCGGACCTGCTCAGCGCGCACCTACCGGCCGACGGCCGACCGGACCGCGACGTCGGGGGTCACCCCAGGTGAGCACCGAGCAGTTCCCGGAAGGACGGTCCGTCCGTATGGACCGCGTTCCCCGACACGCGCGGCCGTCCGGCGGGCGAGGCGTCCGAGACCACGTGTGGTGATCCCGTGCTACGGGTGATCTGTTCGGCGAGTTCGTCCGCAGCCCTGTCGATCCGCGCCTTCAGCGCCGTGGCGGCATCGCTCTCTCCGAAGTCGTCGGTGGCGGCGAAGACGCCGGTGGGCACGACGAGCGCGCGCAGGTAGCTCAGCAGCGGCCGCATCGCATGGTCGAGGACCAGCGAGTGCCGGGCGCTGCCCGCGGTCGCGGCGATCACCGTGGGCACACCGGTGAGCGTGTCCGGATCGAGCGCGTCGAAGAACATCTTGAACAGGCCCGAGTAGCCGGCGGCGAAGACCGGGCTCACCGCGATCAGCGCGTCGGCGGTCGCGAGCTGTTCGCGGGCCCGCGCGACCGCCGCGGTGGGGACACCGGCGGTGAAGGTGGTGGCGAGATCCGTCGCGAGGCTGCGCAGTTCGATCACCTCGATCTCCGCGTGGTCGCCCCGCGCGCCGACCGCGACGCGAGTGGCCTCGGCGATGCGGTCGGCGAGCAGACGGGTGGTGGACGGTTCGGACAAGCCGCCGCTGACGACGACGATGCGGCGGGTCATCGGACGTCCGCCTCCTCGGGCACGAGGTCGATGCGGGCCGGGATCACCTGGCGGTGCGCCGAGTCGGCCCCCTGCGCGGCGAGGGTGGTGTGCGTGGGCGGGTCGGACGGCACGTGGGCGGGGCGGCGACGTTCGAATTCCGTTCGCAGCACCGGCACGACCTCCCGGCCGAGGATCTCGATCTGCTCGAGCACGACGTCGAGCGGCAGGCCGGCGTGGTCCATGAGGAACAGCTGACGCTGATAGTCGCCGGCGTAGTCGGCGAAACCGAGCGTGCGTTCGACGACCTGCTCGGGTGTGCCGACGGTCAGCGGTGTCATCGTCGAGAAGTCCTCGAGCGACGGGCCGTGACCGTAGACGGGAGCGTTGTCGAAATAGGGACGGAAGATCCGCTTCGCCTCGGCCTCGGTCTCCGCCATGAACACCTGGCCGCCGAGCCCGACGATGGCCTGGTCTGCGGCGCCGTGACCGTACTGCTCGAACCGCTGCCGATAGAGGGCGATCATCTGCTGGATGTGTTCCTTGTTCCAGAAGATGTTGTTGTGGAAGAAGCCGTCGCCGTAGAAGGCGGCCTGCTCGGCGATCTCGGGCGAACGGATGGAGCCGTGCCAGACGAAGGGCGGGGTGTCGTCGAGCGGCCACGGGGTGGAGGTGTAGCCGTGCAGCGGTGTGCGGAACTTGCCCTCCCAGTCGACGACGCGTTCGCGCCAGAGCCGTCGCAGCAGGTGGTAGTTCTCGATGGCGAGCGGGATGCCCTGCCGGATGTCCTTGCCGAACCACGGGTAGACCGGTCCGGTGTTCCCGCGTCCCATCATGAGGTCGACGCGGCCGCCGGAGAGGTGCTGCAGCATCGCCAAGTCCTCGGCGATCTTCACCGGGTCGTTGGTGGTGATGAGGGTGGTCGCGGTCGAGAGGATGAGCTTCTCGGTCCTCGCGGCGATCCAGCCGAGCATCGTCGTCGGCGAGGACGGGACGAAGGGTGGATTGTGGTGCTCGCCGGACGCGAAGACGTCCAGACCCACCTCCTCGGCCTTCAGCGCGATCTTCGTCATCGCGACGATGCGCTCGTGTTCGGTGGGGACCCGGCCCGTCGTGGGGTCGCGCGTGACGTCGCCGATGGTGAAGATGCCGAACTGCACGGTCGAACCTCCGTCAAGTAGTTGAACTGTCAACTACCCTAACGGACGGAGCGTCCGGAAGATTCCCGGGCGGGTCTCCGCCCGGGATCCGGACTCCCTAGGCCGACCAGCCGGTGCTCTCGGCCCACTCCCACGCGCGATGATGCGCCCGGTCGAACCACGGTGCCTTGAGCGCCGCGTAGGTCGCGGCCGCCTCGGCAGGATCCGACTTCTGTGCCGCTTCAGTGGCGGCATCGGCCTTGAGGTCGGCGTACTCGCGCCTCGCGGTGTCGACCGCGGACAGCCAGTCGCGCAGCAGCAACGCGAACTGCTGGGCGGGCCAGCCGTCCACCCGGACCGCCACCCGCGCCGGACGACCGGGATCGGCGCTGCCGTGCAACCGCATCTCCCAGACCGCCGGGTCGGTCTCTCCCCCGGCACCGTAGGACGGCTTCGGTTCGTCGGTCACCACATCGTCGATGCCCGGGAAGCCCGCAGCGGCCAGCGCGGGTGCGAGCGCGTCGGCGGCCGCGAGGTCGCCGACGGTGATCTGCAGGTCGATGACGTCGACGGCGGCCAGGCCGGGCACCGCGGTGGAGCCCACGTGGTCGATGCGCTTGGCTGCGCCTCCGGCTGCGAGGGCCAGCCGGGCGATGAGCCGCTGCGCCTGTCGATGCCACTCCTCGCGCGCGGGCACGAGCACCGGATCAACCCCGACCACCGTGCCGGTGCGCAGATTCTTCTCGAACGGCACCAGGCGGTCGTTCCACAGCGTCCGGACCTGTTCGACCAGCACCTGCTGATCACCGGTGTTGTCGAGCCACACATCGGCGACCTCGCGCCGCTGTTCCTCCGTCGCCTGCGCCGCGATCCGCGCGCGGGCGTCCGCCTCGGGCATGCCGCGCAGTTCGACGAGGCGCCGGATCCGCTCCGTCTCGTCGGCATGCACGACGGCGACGAGGTGGAAGGCCGGCGCCATCCCGCCCTCGACGAGCAGCGGGATGTCCTGCACGACCACCGCGTCGTCGGGCGCAGCGGCGACCAGCTCGGCGGTACGGCGCCCGACCCGGGGATGGGTGATGGCGTTGAGAACCGCGCGGGCATCCTCGCTGGCGAACGCTTTCGCCGCCAGGGCCGGGCGGTCGAGGGTGCCGTCGGGCTGCAGGATGTCCTCACCGAAGGCGTCGACGAGCTCGGCGAGTCCCTCGGAGCCGGGAGCGACGATCTCCCGGGCGACGACATCGGAGTCGACGATCACCGCCCCGAGTTCGACAAGCTCCTTGGCGACGGTCGACTTGCCCGCGCCGATTCCTCCGGTCAACCCCATTCGCAGCACGCTGCCCAGTCTCGCATCAGCGCGTCGCCGAGGCATCTTCGCGGTCCCTACGACGCCTCGCGCATCGTCAGTCCCGACAGCGCGACGACATACTCGCCCGTCTGCTCATCGAAGTCGACCGTGTACACCGTCGGGTAGTAGCCGGTCCGCCGGTAGGACGACGGTTGTTTCAGGACCTCCCGCGGGGACGGCTTCGTCGCCGGCCACTCCCGCGTCATCATCGGCTCGATGAAGATGAACTCCCCGTCCCACGACCCGGCAGCCGCGCCGCGCGCTCCGCGAACTCGGGTGCGGCGGCCGAGGGTGGCGCGGGCCGCGACGACCGCCGCCGCCACGAGCGCCCCCTGCAGGCCGGCGACGAAGCCCTCCGGTGGCCCGCCGGGCAACAGCGACTCGGCGGACAGGAACACCTCGAGGACGATCCGTGTCGAGGTGTGTGGACCTCGGACACGGTGCACCGCGTCGCTTGGGACGAACCGGGTGCACTTCTCGGACCGCTCGGGAGTCACCGACATCTCCCCGTCGGAGCGGCCAGGGATCACACGCCGATCACGGCAGGGTCACGGGGCGGTCGCAGCACCGCTCGGGAACCGGACACACCCCCTCCTACCTGGGGCAAATGCGGAGAATTCGACGTCGTGTCCGATATCGTCGTTGCGAAGCGTCCGTCCCGGCTCGTCCGGAGCATTCGAGAAGGCAGGCCATGCGATCCTCCACCTCCACCACAGGTCGGCATCGCCTCGGCATGGAAAACGGTGTTCACTGCATCCTCATCCCCGAGGTCGCTGCCGCCCTCGCCGAGCACCGGCGGAACTGGTTCACCGCGCTGCTGACGAACGCGCGCCACAGCCACGCCGCGATGCGCAAGCGGGCGACGGCCCTGCCCGCGCAGTGGGCCACTCCCGCCGTGGGGTGAGCTCGCCGTGAGCTGAACGCCTGCTGTCCAGAACGAACGAAGACCGGCCCCCTCCGCCGTTGCGGAGGGGGCCGGTCTCGTCGTGTTCCGGGAGCCTCTGCGCCCGAGCACCGGTGCCGCTGTAGAACGCGGACGGCCCCGCACCGAATGGTGCGGGGCCGTCCGTGGAACCCTGTGTCAGGCGTTGCCCGACAGCTTCTCGCGCAGAGCGGCGAGCTGGGCGTCGCTCGCGAGCGATCCGCCGCCGGTCTCCGGAGCAGCCTCGGCACCCGACTCGGACGAGTAGTTGCCACCGGACACGCCGGCCGCAGCCTCGGCAGCCTCGTCGGCAGCCATCTTCTCGATCTGAGCGGTGTGCATCTTGTGGCGACGCTCGGCCTCCGCGTAGCGGGACTCCCACTCCTCACGCTGCTTCTCGTAGCCCTCGAGCCATTCGTTGGTCTCGGGATCGAAGCCCTCGGGGAAGATGTAGTTGCCCTGCTCGTCGTAGCTGTCGGCCATGCCGTACTTCGACGGATCGAACTCGGCGGTGTAGTCCTCGTTCGCCTGCTTCAGCGACAGCGAGATACGACGACGCTCGAGGTCGATGTCGATGACCTTGACCATCGCGTCGTCGCCGACGGCAACGACCTGGTCCGGGACCTCGACGTGGCGCTCGGCCAGCTCGGAGATGTGGACGAGGCCTTCGATGCCCTCCTCGACGCGGACGAACGCGCCGAACGGAACGAGCTTGGTGACCTTGCCCGGCACGATCTGACCGATCGCGTGGGTGCGGGCGAACTGACGCCACGGGTCTTCCTGCGTCGCCTTGAGCGACAGGGAGACACGCTCGCGGTCGAGATCGACGTCGAGAACCTCGACGGTGACCTCGGTGCCGACCTCGACGACCTCGGACGGGTGGTCGATGTGCTTCCAGGACAGCTCGGAGACGTGCACGAGGCCGTCGACACCGCCGAGATCGACGAAGGCGCCGAAGTTGACGATGGAGGACACGACGCCCTTGCGGACCTGGCCCTTCTGGAGCTGGTGCAGGAACTCGCTGCGGACCTCGGACTGGGTCTGCTCGAGCCATGCGCGGCGCGACAGGACCACGTTGTTGCGGTTCTTGTCGAGCTCGATGATCTTGGCCTCGATCTCCTTGCCGACGTACGGCTGGAGGTCGCGGACGCGACGCATCTCGACGAGCGACGCGGGCAGGAAGCCACGCAGGCCGATGTCGAGGATCAGGCCGCCCTTGACGACCTCGATGACGGTGCCCTTGACGGCCTCGTCCTTCTCCTTGAGCTCCTCGATCGTGCCCCAGGCGCGCTCGTACTGAGCACG
Organism: Rhodococcus sp. 5G237; assembly: GCF_053764735.1. NCBI lineage: Bacteria > Bacillati > Actinomycetota > Actinomycetes > Mycobacteriales > Nocardiaceae > Rhodococcus > Rhodococcus sp. 5G237. Next base: position 50,389 of record NZ_JBSNCD010000006.1, read on the forward strand.
CTTCTTGGACAGGATCAGACGGCCTTCCTTGTCCTCCTTGGTGAGAACAAGAGCCTCGACCTCATCGCCCACCGACACGACCTCGTTGGGGTCGACATCGTGCTTGATGGAGAGCTCGCGGGACGGGATGACGCCTTCGGTCTTGTAACCGATGTCGAGCAGCACCTCGTCGCGATCGACCTTGACGATGGTGCCCTCGACGATGTCGCCATCGTTGAAGTACTTGATCGTGGCGTCGATGGCGGCGAGGAAATCCTCGGCGGAGCCGATGTCGTTGACGGCTACCTGCGGCGAGGTGACGGTGGTGGAGGCCATGTGTTGAGTTGCTCCGGACGGGTTGATAGTCGGTTGGTCAAATTCGGTCGGGCACGTGAAACACCCACTGCGATACGGCGATGTGCGAGTCACGGCGAGTTCCTCGCTCGGCCCTGAAGCCGCGCTGCGGACACTCGCGATCACCAGGCTACGCGTCTCGAGGGGACCCGGGCAAACCGATATCGGGACCGCTCCCCCGCACCCGATAGGCTCACACCCATGTCGGGCTCCGCGAACACCCCTTTTCCAGACCTTTCGGGCGCCCCGGAGGCAACCGACGAGGAGGCCGCGCGGCACGCGGACGCCGAGACGATCCTCGGCGAGACACGACCCACCCGAACCCGCCTCGGCTCCCTCGAGAGCGAACGCGCGAACCGGGTGTGGTGGGACGCCGACACCGACGACTACCACCGCACCCACGGCGAGTTCCTCGGCGTGGACTCGGCCGCGGGCGAGTTCGTGTGGTGCCCCGAGGGCCTGCACGAGGGCGATGTGCAGTTGCTCGGCCCGGTCGCCGGCCGGGACGTCCTCGAACTCGGATGCGGTTCGGCGCCGTGCGCCCGCTGGCTCGCCGGACAGGGTGCCCGCGCGGTCGGACTGGACATCTCCATGGGGATGCTGCAGCGCGGACGCGCGGCGATGGCCGCCTCCGGTCCGACGGTTCCGCTCGTGCAGGCCGGCGCCGAGAACCTGCCGTTCGCCGACGCGAGCTTCGACATCGTGTGCTCGGCGTTCGGCGCGGTGCCCTTCGTCGCCGATTCCGCCCGGGTGATGCGCGAGGTCGCGCGCGTACTGCGGCCCGGCGGACGGTGGGTGTTCTCCGTGAACCACCCGATGCGATGGATCTTCCCCGACGACCCGGGCGAACCGGGCCTGGTCGCGATGTTCCCGTACTTCGACCGGACCCCCTACGTCGAGGTCGACGCAACGGGACGGGCGACCTACGCCGAGCACCACCGCACCGTGGGCGACCGGGTGCGCGAGCTCGTCGCCGCCGGCCTCGAGGTCTACGACATCGTCGAACCCGAGTGGCCCGAGCATCTCGACCGTGAGTGGGGGCAGTGGAGCCCGCTGCGCGGGTCGATCTTCCCGGGCACCGCCATCTTCTGCAGCCGCAAACCCCACTGACCCCGACTCACAACCCGCGCCGGATTCGGGTTTCGGTGTTCACAGCAGTCGGGACAGGAACTCCCGGGTCCGGCTCTCCTTCGGGTCGGCCAGCACCTGGCGGGGATCACCGGCCTCGACGACCACGCCGCCGTCCATGAACACGAGCTGATCGGCGACCTCCCGCGCGAAGCCCATCTCGTGCGTGACGACGACCATCGTCATGCCGCCGTCCGCGAGATCGCGCATCACCGCGAGCACCTCGCCGACGAGTTCGGGGTCGAGAGCCGAGGTGGGCTCGTCGAACAGCATGAGCTTGGGATCCATGGCGAGCGCACGGGCGATCGCCACGCGCTGCTGCTGGCCGCCCGACAGCTGCGCGGGATAGGCGTCGACCTTGTCGGCCAGCCCCACCCGCGCGAGCAGATCCCGGGCCTTGTCGACCGCCTCGTTGCGCTTGGTCTTCTTCACGAGCATCGGCGCCTCGATGACGTTCTCGAGCACGGTGCGGTGCGGGAACAGGTTGAAGTGCTGGAACACCATTCCGATGTCGCGGCGCTGTTTCGCCGCGGCCCGCGGATGCAGTTCGTACAGTTTCGAACCCCGCTCGGCGTAGCCGACGAGATCGCCGTCGACGTACAGGCGACCGGCGTCGACGCGTTCGAGGTGGTTGATGCACCGCAGGAAGGTCGACTTGCCCGATCCGGACGGGCCGATCAGGCAGGTCACCTGGCCGCGTCCGACCTCGAGCGAGATGCCCTTGAGCACCTTGACGGCGCCGAAACTCTTGCAGACCCGGTCGGCCCGCACCATCGGCGTGTCGACGGACGTCATATGCGTTCCTCCCCCGGTGCGCCGGGCTTCGGCGTCGGTTTGCCGGCCTCGGTGACCGGTGCGTTCTGTGCGTCGGCGAGTGCCTGCAGCTGGCGGGCGGTGAGCTGCCGGCTCAGACCCTTCGAGTAGTGCCGTTCGAGGTAGTACTGGCCGATCATGAGCAGGCTGGTGATCGCCAGGTACCAGGTCGCGGCGACGAGCAGTAGCGGGATCGGCTGGAAGTTCGCACCCGAGATGTCGCGGGCCCGGCCGTACAGCTCGAGGCTGTAGGGCACGGCGGCGACCAGCGAGGTGGTCTTGAGCATGCTGATCAGCTCGTTGCCGGTGGGCGGGATGATCACCCGCATCGCCTGCGGCAGGACGGTGCGGCGGATGGTCTGCGACCACGACATGCCGAGCGCGGTCGACGCCTCCAGCTGCCCCTCGGGCACGGAGGTGATGCCGGCGCGCACGATCTCCGCCATGTAGGCCGCCTCGTTGAGTGCCAGACCGATGACGGCGAACAGGAACGCCGCGTTCAGTCCCTGCACGTCGATGTGGACGAACTGGTGGACGAACGGGATCCCGAGGTCGATCTGCTTGTAGATCGACGGGAACAGTCCCCACAGCACGAGCTGGACGTACACGGGGGTACCGCGGAAGACCCACAGGTACAGCCAGGCGACGGAACGCAGCACGGGATTCGGGGACAGACGCATCACGGCGAGCACCACGCCGAGGACGACGGCGATGGCCATGGCAAGCACCGTCAGCTGGACGGTCTTCCAGGCGGCTGCGGTGATGCGGGCGTCGAACAGGTACTGGGCGTAGATGTCCCAGCGGTAGGCCTCGTTGGTCGCCGCTCCCCAGGCGAACAACCCGAGCGCGATCAGGACGATCGCACCGGAGATCCATCGTCCGGGATGCCGCAGGGGTACTGCGCGTATCGGCTCCGGTTCGTCCGGTCGCGGTTCCGCGGATCTCGCGGACGTGGACTCGCTCATGGTTCCCTTTCTCAGCTCGTCGCGCCGTTGATCTGCGAGGCGGTGATCGCGCCGTCCTCCATGCCCCAGCGCGCGGTGATCTCGTCGTACGCACCGGAGTCGATGAGGTACTGCACCGCCTGCTGCAGTACGGGACCGAAGGGCGAACCCTTCGCGACGACGAATCCGTAGGGCGCGGCGTCGAAGACCTCACCGGCCGGTTCGAGTCGTCCCTCGCTGCGGGCGATGACGTACGCCGTGACCGGTGAGTCGGCGGACAGTGCGTCCACCCGGCCGAGGATCAGGGCGTTGGCGGCCTCGTCCTGGCTGTCGTACTTGACCTTGTCGATGGGCGGCAGTCCGCGGGCGACGCACTCCTCGCTCTTGGCGGGGACCTCCTCAAGGTCCTCGATGGTGGTGGTCTGCACCGCCACGCGCAGTCCGCACGCGTTGTCGGGGTCGACGGATTCGCCGGTGCGCTGCGCCCACTGCACCCCGGCGCTGTAGTAGGTGACGAAGTCGACCGATTCCTCGCGTTCCTTCGTGTCGGTGAAGGACGACGAACCCATCTCGAAGGTGCCCGCCTGGACGGCCGGGATGATCCGGTCGAAGTCGGCTTCGTTGAGCACCGCCTCGAGTCCGAGTACGTCGCCGAGGGCCTGGACGAGTTCGACACCGAAGCCGACGATGGTGCCGTCGTCGTCCTTGAACTCGTTGGGGGCGTACGGGACGTTCACTCCGACCTCGAGGGTGCCGCCGTCGGCGATGTCGGGCGGCAACTGACTCGCGATGGCGTCGACCTTCTCGACGGTGACGCGATCGCCGGGCGGGACGGTCGATTCGGTGTTCACCACGCACCCGGTCGCGAGGGCGAGCACCGCTGCTCCCGCCGCCAGCCTGTTCAGGGTCCGGACACGACGACGCCCCCACGAGGTCGCGCGCGAGGCCGCGCGGCGGGTGTGCACTGCTCGATTCACAGTCGAACAGTATCCAACCCGGGAGGGGTCCGAATGCAAACCCGAAGCTCAGGCCTCGAGGCGGGCGACGACGGCGGCGGTGAACTCGTCCGTCGACGCGGTGCCACCGAGATCGGCGGTCGCGACACCCGCCGCGACGGTCGCGCGCACCGCGTCCTCGATGCTGCGGGCGGCCGCGGAGAACTCGATGTCCGCGCGCGCCCCGAGACGGTCGAGAAGCATGGCGGCGGAGAGGATCAGCGCGATCGGGTTGGCGCGGCCCTGCCCGGCGATGTCCGGTGCGGCGCCGTGCGCGGCCTGGGCCATGGCCTTCGTGCGCGAGGCGTTGATCGACGCCGCGGTGCCGAGCGAGCCGGACAGTTCGGCGGCGAGGTCGGACAGGATGTCGCCGAACATGTTCTCCGTCACGATCACGTCGAACTCGGCGCCGCGGCGCACGAGCAACGCGGCCATCGCGTCGACGTGCTGGTCGTCGACGGTGACGCTCGGGTAGAGGCGACCCACTTCCTGGCACACGTCCCGGAAGAGGCCGGTCGTGCGGGAGAGCACGTTCGCCTTGTGCACGATGGTCACGCGTTTGCGGCGTCGCGACGCGAGATCGAAGGCGGTGTGCGCGATGCGTTCACAGGCCGCGCGGGTGATCACCCCGACCGCGAGCGCGATGTCGGGTGTGGGCATGAACTCGCCGCTGCCGACGGCCATGTTCCGGTCGGCGTAGAAACCCTCGGTGTTCTCCCGGACGACGACGAGATCCATCTTCGGCGACACCGACGGCGCTCCCGGCAGTGCGCATGCGGGCCGGATGTTCGCGTACAGGTCGAAATGCTTGCGGATCCGTCCGCCGGGCGTGAGCTGACCCCGGAACTCCGGTGGGTACGAGGCGCTGTCGTGCGGGCCGAGGATCCACGCGTCGAGCTCGGCGAGGGTGTCGAGGGTGACCTGCGGCAGCGGGCTGCCGTGTGTCTCGATCGCGGAGGCGCCGACGGGCAGCGGCACCCAGTCGACCGCGACCCCGGCTACCGCGACGGCGGTGTCGACGATCCTGCGGGTCGCCGGCACGATCTCGGGACCGATGCCGTCCCCCTCGAGAAGTCCGATGCGGTGGGTCTGGAGCATTGCGGTGTCGTCGGTCACCCGGCCATCATTGCCTACCGTGGTCCAGTCGGTGGAACTCCTCCTCGACGCCCCGCTCGACGCGGCGGTGCGCGACGAGTGGACGCGGCTGCTCGACGCCGGTCTGCACAGTCAGGGACGGGTCCGTTCCGAATCCAACCGTCCGCACGTGACGCTGTTCGTCGCCCATGCCGTGCCGGACGAACTCGAGGACGCGCTGCGGACCGCCATCGCGGTCCGGCGGATCACCCTCCGGCTCGGTGGCGTGGTGATCTTCGGTGGCCGATACGCGACGCTCGCCCGCACGGTCGTGCCGTCGATCGAGCTGCTCGAACTCCAGGCGCGGGTGTTCGAGGTGCTTTCGGACTGCCCCGGGATCCCCGCGCACATCCGGCCCGGCGAGTGGACGCCGCACGTCACCCTCGCGCGGCGGGTGCCTGCCGCGCGGGTCGGTGCGGCGGTCCTGGCGGCGCAGACGCCGGAGCGGCAGCTGACCGGGTCGAGTGCGGGTGTGCGGCGCTGGGACGGCGAGGCCAAGCGGGAGTGGCTGCTCTCCTGAGCGGGCGGCGGTGAGCGGTTCAGAAGCGGTAGTCGCCGAACTGCGTCACTTCCATATGGGTGTCGGGCGTGCGTCCGGTGAGGGCCAGCACGTCGAGCAGGAGGAAGACTGCCAGAAGTACGAGGACCAGCAGGATCATGCTTCGAGCCTGCCGCGCCGGGAACCGGCCCGACAGTGGCAGAGCCGTCGGAGAACATCGATTTTCTGCCACCGCGGTGTCACACTGGATGCCGTGTCCGGAACACCTGGAACCACCGGCCGGCTCGAGAAGGTGGTCGTCCCCGTCCTCCCCTACGTCGAGACCTTCGAACTCGGCGTGGCATGCGAGGTGTTCGGGTTCGACCGCTCCGACGACGGCCTGCCCACCTACGACTTCCACCTGGTCGCCGCGACCTCCGATCCGGTGCGCACCCGCTTCGGCTACACCATCGAGGTGCCGCACACGCTCGATCTCCTCGACGACGCCGACCTGATCCTGCTGCCGGCGGTGAACAGCGAGGGCATCGCGCTCGACGACGAACGCCTCGAACCGTTGTTCGCGAAGTTGCGCGCCGCCGTCGACCGCGGTGCGCGTGTGGCGAGCATGTGCACCGGGGCGTTCATCCTCGGCGCGGCCGGGTTGCTCGACGGGCGTCGCTGCACGACCCACTGGATGCACGCCGACCGACTCGCCCGGACCTATCCGACGGCGCAGGTCGACCGGGACGTGCTCTACGTCGACGACCATCCGGTTCTCACGGCTGCAGGCACCGCGGCCGGCATCGATCTGTGCCTGCACATCGTCCGCTCCGCCCAGGGAGCCCAGGTCGCCAACACGATCGCCCGGCGCATGGTGGTGCCACCGCACCGCGACGGCGGACAGGCTCAGTACGTCGCGATGCCGCTGCCCGAATGCAAGGACGAATCGCTCGCACCGTTGCTCGACTGGATGAGCGAGCACCTCGATCAGGAACTTCCGGTGGCCGCACTGGCGCAGAAGGCGCACATGTCGGCGCGTACCTTCGCGCGGCGGTTCGTCGCCGAGGTCGGGGTCACGCCCGCGCGCTGGCTCCGCGACCAGCGGGTTCTGGCCGCGCAGCGCCTGCTCGAGGAGACCGACCTTCCGATCGACGTGGTGGCCGACCGCGTCGGTTTCGGTACCGCGGCGGTGCTGCGCCAGCATTTCCTGCGCCTGCGGCAGACCACGCCGCAGGCCTACCGACGGACCTTCCGGCGGTCCGTCGACCCGGTCGGCGTGGGACGCCACGAGCCGGTCGGCGTGTGACGCATCCCTCGATCGACACCTCCCGACGGCGCCCCCGGAGCAGGCACGTCACGTAGCGTGGCGGAAGGAACCCCGTCACGAGGCGTGGCGGAGGGAACGAACGGGAAGAAACAGCGGCGGCCGGATGTTGGACCCGTCGACACGCCCGACCGAAAGGATTTCCGTGGCAACCAAGGCTCTCACCCAGCAGGACTTCGACGAGGTCGTCACGAGCAACGACATCGTGCTCGTGGACTTCTGGGCCGACTGGTGCGGCCCCTGCAAGCAGTTCGCCCCCACCTTCGAGGCATCGTCGGACAAGCACCCCGACGTCGTGCACGCGAAGGTCGACACCGAGGCCGAGCAGGCCATCGCGGCAGCGGCGAACATCCGCTCGATCCCCACGATCATGGCGTTCCGCGAAGGCATCCTCGTCTACAACCAGGCCGGCGCTCTTCCGCCCGCCGCTCTCGAGGATCTCGTCTCGCAGGTCAAGAACCTCGACATGGACGATGTACGCAAGCAGATTGCGGAGGCTCGCGCCGAGCAGGGCTGACCCACTCGCGTCGACGGCGCCCGTCCCCGGCATTCCGGGGGGCGGGCGCCGTCGTCTGTACAGCTCCGTGTACTTGCGGTCGGTGTGCCTGCGACTTCAGTGCGCCGCGGCGTCCCAGCTGCGGCCGTAACCGACCGAGACCTCGAGCGGCACCGACAGTTCGATGACGGAGTCCATCTTGTCGCGCACGAGCGCCTCGACCTGTTCGCGCTCGGCCTCGACCACTTCGAGCACGAGTTCGTCGTGCACCTGCAGCAGCATCCGCGACCGCAGTCCGGCCTCGCTGAGCGCCTTCTGCACGTCGATCATCGCGACCTTGATGATGTCGGCGGCCGTGCCCTGGATGGGGGCGTTGAGCGCGGCGCGCTCGGCGATCTCCCGGCGCTGCCGGTTGTCGCTGTTGAGGTCGGGCAGGTACCGGCGGCGACCGTAGAGGGTGGAGGTGTAGCCGACCTTGCGGGCCTCCTCGACCACGTTGTAGAGGTAGTCGCGCACGCCGCCGAAGCGGGTGAAATAGGCCTCCATCTGCTCGCGGGCCTCGTCGGTGGAGATCTTCAGCTGCTGGGCGAGCCCGTAGGCACTCAATCCGTAGGCGAGACCGTAGGACATCGCCTTGACCCGGCGCCGCAGCTCCGGGGTGACCTCCTCGAGCGACAGCCCGAACGCCCGCGACGCCACGAAGGTGTGCAGGTCCTCGCCCGTACGGAAGGCCTCGATGAGCCCCTCGTCGGCGGACAGGTGCGCCATGATGCGCATCTCGATCTGGCTGTAGTCGGCGGTGAGCAGCACGTCGAAACCGTCGCCCACCACGAACCCGTCGCGGATCCGGCGACCGGCTTCCGTCCGCACCGGGATGTTCTGGAGGTTCGGCTCGGTCGACGAGAGCCGGCCCGTCGCCGCGACGGTCTGGTTGAAGGTGGTGTGGATGCGACCGTCGTCGGCGATGGACTTGATGAGCCCGTCGACGGTGGTCTTCATCTTGGTGTGCTCGCGGTGCGCGAGCAGATGTTCGAGGAAGGGGTGGCCCGTCTTGTCGAACAGGTTCTGCAGGGCATCGGCGTCGGTGGTGTAGCCGGTCTTGGTCTTCTTCGTCTTCGGCATCTCGAGCTCGTCGAACAGCACCACCTGCAGCTGCTTCGGCGAACCGAGGTTGATCTGCTTGCCGATCACCTCGTAGGCGGCGTTCGCGGCGGCGGCGACCTGGGCCGCGAACTCGGACTGCAGGTCGTGCAGGTGCGTCGAGTCGACGGCGATGCCGGTGGCCTCGAGATCGGCGAGGACCTCGAGCAGGGGCAGTTCCATCTCGGTGAGCAGGCGCACCGACTCGATCTCGCCGAGTTCGGTGTCGAGGGCCGCGGCGAGGTCGACGACGGCGCGCGCCGCGAGGATCTGAGCCTCGGCCGCCTGCGCGTCGGCGGCGTCCTCGTCGTCGAGCAGCGAGAGTTGTTGCGCGCCGGTGTCTTCGACCCGCAGCTCACGCTTGAGGTAGCGCAGCGACAGGTCGTCGAGCTTGAACGAGCGTTGCCCGGGCCGCACCAGATAGGCGGCGAGCGCGGTGTCGCTGGTGATGCCGGCGAGCGTCCAGCCGCGTCCGCGCAGCGCGTGGATGGCGAACTTCGCCTCGTGTACGGCCTTCTCCACGGTGGGGTTCGCGAGCCATGCGGCGAGGGCGTTCTCGTCCTCGGGCGTGAGCGCCACCGTGCTCACATAGGCGCCCTCACCGTCGGCCCCGGCGACGGCGATCGCGGTCGCGTCGCCCCCGTAAGGAGTGCCGGTGCCCACCACGGCGAGGCCGTGGCGTCGGCCCGCCGGGGCGTGTTCGGCGAGCCAGTCGCCGAGGGCACCCGGCTCGACGATCCCGCCGCGCACCTCGAAGCCCTCCTCGGCCTCGGGTTCGGCCGACGAGAGCGTCTCGAACAGCCGGTCGCGCAGCACCTTGAACTCGAGGTCGTCGAACAGGCGGTGGATACGGTCGCGGTCCCACGGTGCGAGGGCGAGCTGTTCGGGGGTGTACGGCACGGCCACGTCGCGCACCATCTCGGTGAGCTGGCGGTTGAGCAGCACGTTGGACAGGTTCTCGCGCAGCGCGTCGCCGGTCTTGCCGCGCACCTCGTCGACGCGGTCGACGAGTCCGCTCAGACTTCCGTACTCGCGGATCCATTTCGCGGCGGTCTTCTCGCCGACGCCGGGGATGCCGGGCAGGTTGTCGCTCGGGTCGCCGCGCAGCGCCGCGAAGTCCGGATACTGCTCGGGGGTGAGCCCGTACTTCTCCTCCACCGCCTCGGGGGTGAAGCGCGTCAGGTCGGAGACGCCGCGCCGCGGATACAGCACCGTGATGTCGCCGTTGACGAGTTGGAGCGCGTCGCGGTCGCCGGTCACCACGAGCACCCGGAAGCCCTGGGCGTGCGCCTGCGTCGCGAGCGTGGCGATGATGTCGTCGGCCTCGTAGCCCTCGATCGCCATCACCGGGATCCCCATCGCGCCGAGGACGTCCTTGGTGAGGTCGATCTGACCCTTGAAGTCGTCGGGTGCGGCGCTGCGCTGGGCCTTGTAGGCGGCGAACAGTTCGGCGCGGAAGGTCTTGCGGCTGACGTCGAATGCCGCCGCGACGTGCGTGGGCTGCTCGTCGCGCAGCAGGTTGATGAGCATGGAGGTGAACCCGTAGACCGCGTTCGTGGTCTGCCCGCTGTGGGTCTTGAAGTTCTCGGCGGGCAGCGCGTAGAACGCGCGGAACGCGAGGGAATGGCCGTCGAGGAGCAGCAGGGTCGGGCGGTCGTCGGAGGCCGCGGTGGACGTCGCGGAAGTGGATGCACGGGTCACGCGTGCCAGTCTAGGGACCGAGGACGACAGCGTCGGCCACACCGCCCGACCAGTGCCTCTCCGGTATGTGCGAACACTCGTTGTCCGAAGAAACGAGACCGAAACGTCCGGGTGATCCAATTTTTCCCGTGGACGTGCGATCCAGCCGCTAGAGTCCCCTGTCACGACACCGTAGTCCGGCGTCATCGCAGTTGACGATGATGCCCCGGGCGCAGTGCCGCGCTCGATGACAGCGCACCAACCGGGAGGACCTGCGTGGCCCCTACCTCGGGATGTCGGCGACGACCGACCTCGACCCTCCACCGATCGGTCCGCGCCGCACTCGTCACGCTCGCGAGTGTCCTGTTCGTCCTCGTCGGCGCCGGCCTCGCCTCCGCCCAGGATCCACCGGACCCACCCTCACCGCCCGCGAACACGGCACCGGCCGCACCCGACGAGGAATCCGCGGAGGGGGTGACCGTCCGCGGAACGCTCAACAATGCCGGCGAACGACTCGACGGTGTCGTCGTCCGTGCGACCACCGAGGGCGGCGAGGTGGTCGCGGAAACCGAATCGGCCGACGGCGGGCGCTGGGAGCTCACCGTTCCGCCGGGCACCTACGTCTTCGAGGTCGACACCGAGAGCCTGCCCGACGACGTCACCGTCCAGACCTCGGTGACCCGCGACGTGGCGCCGGGGCGGGCGAACACCGTGATCTTCTCGTTCGGGGAGGCGCGCACCGGGTCGACGGTGGCGTGGGGCGAGACGCTGGTGCGCACCATCGTCGACGGTCTGCGGTTCGGTCTGGTCATCGCGATCGCCGGAGTGGGCCTGAGCCTCATCTTCGGCACGACGGGGCTGACGAACTTCGCCCACGGCGAGCTGGTGACCCTCGGCGCGGTCGCGGCCTGGATCTTCAACGTCACCCTCGGTGTCCAGCTGATACCGGCGACGATCCTGGCGGTGATCGTCGGCATCGTCATCGGCCTGCTCAACAACGCGCTCATCTGGGCGCCGCTCCGGCGCCGCCGCACCGGCCTGATCGCCCAACTCGTGGTGTCGATCGGGCTCGCGATCTCGTTGCGCTATCTCATCCTGGCCTTCTACTCCGACCGCACCCAGCCGTTCGACGACTACCAGGCACAACAGCAGCTCGTGTGGGGGCCGATCGCGATCACCCCGGTCAATCTCGCATGCATCGTGATCAGCCTGGTGGTGCTCGTCGGCGTCGCCCTGCTGCTGCAGCGCACCCGGATCGGGAAGGCGATGCGCGCCGTGGCCGACAACCGCGACCTCGCGGCGTCGTCGGGGATCGACGTCGAACACGTCATCCGGTTCGTATGGGGGCTCGGTGGTGGGCTCGCCGCGCTCGGTGGCGTGCTGTTCGGCCTGTCGGAGCTCGGTGGACGCGTGCAGTGGGAGATGGGATTCAAGCTGCTCCTGTTGATGTTCGCCGGCATCATCCTCGGCGGCCTCGGCACCGCCTACGGCGCGCTGGTCGGCTGCGTCGTGGTGGGTCTGCTGGTCCAGCTGTCCACCCTCGTCATCAATCCGGACCTGAAGTACATCGGCGGTCTGCTCGTCCTCATCGTCATCCTGGTCATCCGCCCCCAGGGCATCCTCGGCAGTCGGACAAGGATCGGGTGACCCATGGATATCGTTGCGGTACTCCAGGTTTCCTTCGCCCAGCTCATAGGCCCCTCGGCGATCTTCTACGCGCTGCTCGCGATCGGCCTGAACCTGCACTACGGCTACGCCGGTCTGCTGAACTTCGGCCAGATCGGGTTCGCGCTGCTGGGCGGTTACGGAGTGGGCATCATGACCGTCACCTACGACCAGCCGTTGTGGGTGGGCATCCTCGTCGGCCTCGCACTGGCAGGTCTGCTCGCGCTCGTCCTCGGCATCCCCACCCTGCGGTTGCGGGCCGACTATCTCGCCATCGCGACGATCGCCGCGGCGGAGATCCTGCGGCTGGTGTTCCGCTCGACCGCGTCCGACTCGGTGACCGGATCCACCCGCGGCCTGTGGGGATTCGCCGACCCGTTCACCTCGCTGAGCCCCTTCGATTCGAGTCGCCAGTACAACCTGCTCGGCATGCGGTTCTACGGCGACGACCTGTGGGCGATGGTCGTCGGCTGGACGCTCGTGCTGTTGCTGTGCGGACTGGTCTACCTCCTCTCCCACAGCCCGTGGGGGCGGGTCCTCGAGGCGGTGCGCGAGGACGAGGACGCCGCCCGCGCGCTCGGCAAGAACGTCTTCGCCTACAAGATGCAGGCCCTGGTGCTCGGCGGCATGATCGGCGGTCTCGGCGGCATCTTCAACGCCCTGCAGACCAAGTCGATCAACCCCGACTTCTACTCGACCGCGCAGACCTTCTTCGCGTTCGGCGCACTGATCCTCGGGGGTGCGGGAACGGTCTTCGGACCGGTGCTCGGCGCCATGGTGTTCTGGTTCCTGCTCACCCTCCCGGACGCCTTCCTCCGCCAGGCGATCGCCGGACCCGACCCGCTGCTCCCCCTCACCGAACAGCAGGTCGGCGCGATGCGGTACGTGCTGCTCGGCATCCTCATCGCGGTGATGATGGTCTTCCGGCCACAAGGCATCCTGGGAAGCAAGCGGAAGGTGCAACTCGATGCCTGACACGATCCGACCCGACCCGACACCGCCCCGCACGGTCCTCGGCGCGGACGAACGCGCCGCACTGTTCGCCGGCGTCGACCGCACTCCCGGCGCCGCCAAACCCGACCCGATCCTCGTCGTCGACGATCTGTGCCGCACGTTCGGAGGCCTCAAAGCCGTGGACGTGGCCCACCTCGAGATCCAGCGCTCGTGCATCACCGGCCTGATCGGTCCGAACGGCGCGGGCAAGACCACACTGTTCAATCTCCTCACGGGCTTCGACCGGCCCGACACCGGCACCTGGGCGATGGACGGCGTCCCGCTCGGCCGGCTCCATCCCCATCAGGTGGCGCGGCGCGGGATCGTGCGCACCTTCCAGCTCACCAAGGCGCTGTCGAAGATGACGGTCCTCGACAACGTCCGTCTCGGCGCCCGGCACCAGACGGGCGAGCGCATGGTCGGTGCACTTCTGACGTGGACATGGCGCCGGCAGGAACGCGAGATCACCCAGCGCGCATACGAACTGCTCGACCGCTTCGGTCTGGCCGCGAAGTCCGACGACTTCGCCGGTTCACTGTCCGGCGGTCAACGCAAACTGCTCGAGATGGCCCGTGCCCTGATGACCGAACCGACCGTCGTCATGCTCGACGAGCCGATGGCCGGCGTCAATCCGGCGCTCACCCAGAATCTGCTGGGACACATCAAGACCCTGCGCGACGACGGGACGACGGTGGTGTTCGTCGAGCACGACATGGACGTCATCCGCGACATCTCCGACTGGGTGGTGGTGATGGCACAGGGTTCGGTGATCGCGGAGGCACCGCCGGACGCGCTGTCGTCCGATCCCGCCGTGGTCGACGCCTATCTCGGCAGTCACCACGACCAGGCACTCGAGTTCGACGACGAGGGTAATCCCGTGGGTGCGACCGCCGAACTCGCCGATGCCCTCGCGGACGCGGAAGCGCAGACCCTCGAGGCCGGAGGCGACCTGTCCGATCCCGATGCGACGTCGACGGACGCGACGGCCACGACACTGGAGAAGCCGTGAGCGACAACATCACTCCTGTGCCCACCGGGACGACGCCGGCGGAACGTGCCGCTACCCCGGAGGAACATGCCCGCCTCGCGACCGGCGCCCTCCTGCGCGCCGACGATCTCGTGGCCGGTTACTTCCCCGGGGTCGACATCCTGCGCGGCTGCAATTTCTACCTGCGGGACGGTGAGATCGTGGGCATCATCGGCCCGAACGGAGCCGGCAAGTCGACCCTGCTCAAGGCGTTGTTCGGTCTCATCCCCATCCGCAGCGGCACCGTCACACTCGGCGGGGACGAGATCACCTCGGCACCCGCACACATCCTGGTGCGCAAGGGCATCGGCTATGTGCCGCAGACGCAGAACGTGTTCCCCTCGCTGACCATCGAGGAGAACCTCGAGATGGGGATCTATCTGCGTCCGAAGGACTTCGAGAAGCAGTTCGAGCGGGTGGCGTCGTTGTTCCCGCTGCTGGCCGAGCGTCGGAAGGTCAAGGCGGGAGCGCTCTCCGGTGGCGAGCGGCAGATGGTCGCGATGGGCCGCGCGCTGATGATGGAACCGTCGGTACTGCTCCTCGACGAGCCGTCGGCGGGACTGTCGCCGATGTTCCAGGACGAGGTCTTCATCCGCTGCAAGAAGATCAACGCGGCGGGGGTGTCGATCATCATGGTCGAGCAGAACGCGCGTCGCTGCCTGCAGATCTGCGATCGCGGATACGTCCTCGACCAGGGCCGCAACGCGTACACCGACACCGGCAGCAATCTCATGCACGACCCGAAGGTCGTGGAACTGTATCTCGGTACGCTCGCGGGCAGCCGGGAGAAGCGGAAGGGGTGACCGCCCACCGGCGATCACCCCTTCGCTCACGACCTGCAGGTCACTCCCCCACCACGATGTAATCCTCGGTGGTCAGAGTGTTGTCGGGGCCGAACACGAGCCGGCCGTACGAGCCCACGCCGGGTTCGCCCGCGTCCACGAAGGTGAGTTCGCCGGTGGCACCGTCGTAGTCGATGTCCTCACCCGCACCGAGAAGGTCGAGGCACTGCTGGTAGCTGGTGCACTTCTCCCCGTCACGGGTCACCGAGTTGATGTTCGCAGCGATGTCCACACCTGCCGTCGACCCCGCCTGTTCCGCGGCCAGCGCCGAGACGATCACGGCGTCGTAGGACTCACCGGCGTAGTTGAAGTCGATCAGACCCGGATCGACACCGAGCAGTCGCTGCTGGAACTCCTCACCGGTGTCGGTCAGCGGCGTGGTGCCGGCCATGCCGTCGAGCAGTCCTTCGGCGACGTTCTCGCCCAGCGCGTTCCCCATGTTGCCGTCGACACCGAAGACCGCCATGCCGTCGGACGGGCCGATGCCCACCTCGTGCATGCGGGTGATGATCTTCGCCGACTCCTCGAAGCCGATGAGCGCCACCGCGTCCGGTGCGAAGTTGGCCACCTGGTCGACCTCCGCGTTGAACGACTGCGCGTTGGGGTCGTAGATGATCTTCTGGATCTGATCCTCCGGGATACCGGCGTCGACGAGGTTGGTCACGGTGTTCTCCGCGAGACCGGTGCCGTACGGGTCGTTCAGCGCCAGGATCGACACGCGCTGCGCCCCGTCCTCGGCGATCAGCTGCGCGAGCGCCTGCGCCTGGAGCACGTCGGTCGGGGCGGTGCGGAAGTACAACCCGCGGTCGGCGTAGCAGACAAACTGATCGGAGGTGTTCGCCGGCGAGAACTGCACCACGCCGGCACTGACGATCTTGTCGATCACCTTGAGCGAGACCGACGACGAGGCGGCACCGACGATCACCTGGGTGCCGTTGGCGAGATGTCGGTCGACGGTGGTGTTCGCGGTGTCGGTCGTCGTGTCCCCGGAATCGCCCGGGAACAGTTCGACCGGCTGGTCGAGAACACCGCCCGCGGCGTTGATCTCGTCGACGGCGAGCCGGACGGCAGCGACCTCGGGCGGTCCGAGGAAGGCGAGGCTGCCGGTCTCGGGAAGGATGGTGCCGATCTTCAGCGGTCCCGTGGCGGGAGTCGCCCCTGCTGTGGCCTGCTGCGGTTCGCAGTCGGTCTCGACGGTCGTCGCGGCCGCCGACCCCTCGTCGCCGGCCGACGTACCGGATGCCGAATCGTCGCCGTCCGAACCACACCCGGCGAGGGCGAGCGTCGCAGCACCGAGTACCGCTACGGCGCGGACCAGAGTCCGTCTTGCCATTCAACTCTCCTTCGAACGCCTGACACCGCATCCGGCGGATTCCGGATGTGGTCGAAACATAGCGGTCGGAAGCACCCCGCGAACCGGGCCGAAATCCTTGTGATACGACCGTTATCTGCGGGGCGGAGATTTGATGTGGCGGTAACGCGTCGGGGCGCCGTGAGCACCCGAAACCGGTTCGCGCGGCTAGCCGGCGGTATCGCTTCCGAGGGTCTCGAGGACGACCACCGCGACCTGCTTCATGGTGGTGCGGCGGTCCATCGCGGCGCGCTGGATCCAGCGGAACGCCTCCGGTTCGGTCATCGCATGCTTCTCCATGAGCAGCCCCTTGGCCCGGTCGACGAGCTTGCGGGTCTCGAATCGCTCGTTGAGCCCTTGCACCTCGCGCTCGAGCTCGCGCAGCTCGGAGAAGCGGCTGACGGCCACCTCGATAGCGGGCACGAGGTCGCTCTTGGAGAACGGCTTGACGAGATATGCCATGGCGCCTGCGTCGCGGGCGCGTTCGACGAGTTCGCGCTGACTGAAGGCTGTGAGAATAACCACAGGGGCGATGCGTCGTTGCGCGATCTCGGAGGCGGCGTCGATGCCGTCGCGGCGCGGCATCTTGACGTCCATGATCACCAGGTCGGGGCGGAGTTCCTCGGCGAGTTCGACGGCACGCTGTCCGTCGCCGGCCTCACCGACCACCTCGTAGCCCTCCTCGCGCAGCATTTCGACGAGATCGAGCCTGATCAGGGCCTCGTCTTCCGCTACGACGACCCGACGAGGAGTTGGTGTGCTGTCGTGCGGCGCGGAGGTCATGGTCGGGCCTTCCCCTCGGTACTGGCGGTCCCCGGTGCAGGGTGGAACGTAAGAAGGGTACCGGTGTGCGCCCGCTTCGCCCGATCCTCTACAGTGGTGTCCGCAACGCCCCCGTATCCCAATTGGCAGAGGAAACGGATTCAAAACCCGTCCAGTGTGAGTTCGAGTCTCACCGGGGGCACCACTTTTCGGCCCGCGCCACACGGTCGGAGCACGCGTTCCGCATCCCGCCGATTCCCGCTCCGCTGTCGTAATGTTCCGGCGTGAGCATCTGGGTTCCTGTCGTCGTTGCACTCGTCACCGGTGTGGTGTCGTGGGCAGTCGTGCGTCTGTCGCGCGAGCTGTCCCGCCGAAACCTCCGGACCCGGATCGCAGCCGATCTGGCCATCTACAACGGACTCGGCGACGAGTTCCGGAAGCGTCCCCTGCGGGAGAGCGTCGATGCCCGGCTGTGGCAGCTCGCGGCCCAGTCGATGCCGTTACCTCCGGGATCACGCCCGAAGCCCCGGGTCCGCCGGATCCTGGCCCTGATCGCAGTGGTGCTCGTCGCCGTCGGAGCGCTCGTCTTCCTCGAACTCGTCCTGGGCATCCGGGAGGGCGACTCGGCGCGGGTGGCTCTCGCGCTGGTGGCGGGTGCGCTGGTCGGATTCTCGATTCCCGGTCTGTCCGCCGATCCGGCGGAGTTGCAGGAGCGGCAGCTCATCCGGGCATTGCGGGAGCGGCGGGCCATGGAACAGCTGCAGAACGGGCAGAGCTCCTCCGCAGGTACTCCCCCGGACCTTGCGGAGACCGCGTAGCTACGATTCTCCGGGTGACCGGTTACGACGAGTTCGACATGTTCGGGGGCCTCGACCCCGCGTCCCTGCCGCTGCGCCAGCAGCAGATCCTGGCCGCGATCCGCGATTGGATCGTTGCGCAGGGATCGTCCCCGAGCACTCGGCAGATCGCCGAGTCGGTGGGTCTGCGGTCGACGTCGACGGTCTCGAAGCATCTGAAGAGCCTCGAGGACAAGGGTTTCCTCCGCCGCGGCGCCGCTGTGGCGCGCCAGCTCGATGTGCGCCCCTTCCTCGGCTCGTCCGGCGGTGAACGGGCGTCCGACGACACCGTGACGGTGCCGATCGTGGGCGACATCGCCGCGGGCGCACCGATTCTCGCCGAGGAGCACACCGACGACCTGCTCACCCTCCCCCGCGATCTGGTCGGCTCCGGCACCGTTTTCGCGCTACGCGTGCGCGGCGACTCGATGGTCGACGCGGCGATCTGCGACGGCGACACCGTGGTGGTGCGGCGGCAGCACGAGGCCCACTCCGGTCAGATCGTCGCGGCGATGATCGACGGCGAGGCGACGGTCAAGGTGTACCGGCGCCGAGACGGTCACGTCTACCTCGAACCCCGGAATTCCGCCTATCCCGTCCTCGACGGCGACGAGGCGGTGGTGCTGGGCACCGTCGTGTCCGTCATGCGCCGCATCTGATCCCTGCCGAGATCAGCGGCAGATCGGATCGGTGACGACGGGCGGTAGTCCGTCGAGGAGATCCTGCGCGGGCGGCCCGAGGAGCGGATCGCCGGCGAGCCAACCCAGCGGCGGGCAGTCCTGCAGGAGCGGGCCGGTCTCCGGTCCGGGTCGAAGAGGACCGGTCTCCGGTCCGGGTCGAAAAGGACCGGTCTCCGGTCCGGGCGGCATCCCTTCGGTGAACGCGCCGAGGACGTGTTCGGAGAGCTGCCCTGCCGATCCGTAGGTCGACGCCGCGACGGAGAAATCGGGACCGAACGAGGCGGAGGCGTGGAACGAGCGGTCGTCGCTCCATCCCCACTTCGTCCCGATGACACCGGCGATCAGCGCCGTCCCGTAGTTCTGCGGATATCCGTCGGCTGCGGTGTCGTAGGCCCTGGCCATCGCAGCGAGCACCGGCGAACCGGGATCGGTGCGCTTCTTCGTCTCGAGATAGGTGACCATGTCGTGCGTCGACGTGGTGCCGACACCCCAGTAGCCGGGCACGTAGGTGTCGGTGAGCCCGAACTCCGCCGCGGTCGACGAGATCGCCTGCGGGTATTTCGCGTGCAGGCGGTCGGCGATCGCGTCGTTCGACGACCGGATCATCTCGGTCGCGTCGGCGTGGTCCGCGGGGTCGCCGTAGGTGAGGACGTACTCGGCCAGATACATCTTGACGATCGACACACCGGCACGGGACTCGTGTTCGTTCGCGGTGCCGGCGCGCACACCGGTCGGGGTGTGCGCGAACGAGATCTGGGTACTGCTCGGAGCAGCGATCGCGCCGGTGTCGTCCACGATCGGCGCGGGTGCTGCGGAGGCGATGTGACCGCCGAGGGCGGTGAAGGTGGCTACGGCGAGGGCTGTCGCAATCGGGCGCATGCGGACGGTTACCCCGAACCGGACGCGCGTAACGGCCGCGACCTGCACCCGACCGTTCCTGTCGGTGCTCGCCACTACAGTTCGGCCGTCCGGGGATCGCTCCGGACCCAGCGACACGAAACGGATCCACCATGTCGATGCCCGCCACTCCGCCCACTCGTCGACCGTGCCGATCTTCCGTCCCGGTGCGTCCCGCTCGCGGACCGAGCGCCCGGGCCGTCGCGTGCCGGACGACGATCCCGTTCGGGCGCGACAACGACGGCACGCCCGTCTCGTGGGATCTGTCCGCCGGCCGACACCTGTTGATCCGACGCGACGAGCGCCGCTCGTCGCCCAGCGTGTCGCTCGACCTGATCGCGATGACGACCCTGACCGGCGGCACCCACGACCTGGTGGTCGTCGATCCGCACCGTCGGCATCGCTGGCTCGGCGGATCCGCCTCGCTCCCCACGGGGCCGTGCTGTTGGGCCACCACCGCCGAACAGATCACCGGCGTGGTCGCCGAACTCGACTCCCCGGTCGTCGGACCCCCGCGCGTGCTGCTCGTCGCCGATCTCGCCGCAACCGTCGCAGCGCTCGACGACGAGGGGCGCACCCGGCTCGCCCGGGTCGCCGCGGACGCACGCGAGCACCAGTTGCTGCTAGTCGCCACCACCGCCGACACGAATCCCCGCTGGTATCCCGAGGGGCTGATCGACGCGTTCGACGACATCGTCGCGCGACGGCACGAGGAGAGACCGTCCTTCGGCCTCCGATGATCGCTCGATCGGCCGAGGGAGTACTCGATCGACACCCGGCAGTACTCGATCGACACCCGGCAGTGCTCGATCGACGCCGAAAAAACTGATCGAACCGCCGCGATTGGCGCATTCGTCCTGGGGTGGTTCTTCGTCGTCCAACGCGCCGCCAGTTTCATCACCGATCCCGAGGGGACCCTCCGGACTCGGACGCACGCGATCAACCCTGATCACGCGGTGTTTCGACGAGACCTTCCCGGATCCGTTCCGTCCACGCGTCGACGTCGACCCAGTCCCGGGCATCGCCGTAGTGTCCGCCCATCAGCCGGAAGACGATCCGCCCGATTCCGGCCCAGTCGCCCGAAGCGATGACACCGGCGAAGAAACGGTGATCACGCACGTCGGCGACCGAACGGAGGTTCTGCACCGCCCGAGGTTCCGGGGTGACCCGCCGCAGATATGCGGCCACCCGGGGCGAGAGGATCGTGCTGGTCGCTCCGACCGACGAGACGGAGAACGCCCACACCGGTCGTCCTACCGGCTCGGCGCATAGCCGATGGATCGCATCGGAAGCCTCGGGGAGCCACTGGCCGTTGTGGATCGCGCTTCCGACGACCAGCGCCTCGTACGTTCGCACCGACGCGATATCGCCGAGCGCGCGGAGTTCCACGGCACCGCGGCTTTCCAGTCCCGCAGCGATGCGTTCGGCGATTCCCCGCGTCGACCCTCGGGCGGTCGCGTAGCCGATCAGGACGGACATGGCGGAGCCTTTCGGCAGTGGGTGACGGCGCCGGGTGCAGTCTCCAGTGTGAGGAGCGGCGTGCGCGGCACACGAGAGTCTTCGGTCACTTCCTGCGGGCAGGTCGGGACCGTCGACTCTTGTGCGACCGACCGGTCCGAGCGTGTACTGGCAGGGTCCCGGAACGGCAGGATCCCGGAAACAGCAGTGTCCCGAAACGGCCGTGCCCGCAGCTCGGACAGGCAGCGAGGTGATCGTGATGACAGCACACCACCCCATCGTCGCCGGAGTGGACGGATCGAGAGCGTCCCTGCAGGCCGTGGGCTGGGCAGCTCGCGAAGCGGAACGTCGCCGGCTCCCGTTGTCGTTGGTCACCATAGTGTCGGTCCGCAACACCTTCGGTGTCCCGATCGGCATGCCCGCAGGATTCTTCGAGCAGGAGGAGTCCGAGGGACGCGACATGCTCCTCGACGCCGCCGAATACGCGCGCCGCGCGGCGCCCGATGGTGAGCTGGA
The DNA here is from genome assembly GCF_053764735.1 of Rhodococcus sp. 5G237. Classification (NCBI taxonomy): domain Bacteria; kingdom Bacillati; phylum Actinomycetota; class Actinomycetes; order Mycobacteriales; family Nocardiaceae; genus Rhodococcus; species Rhodococcus sp. 5G237. Next base: position 71,881 of record NZ_JBSNCD010000006.1, read on the forward strand.
CATCGAGACCCACCTGTGCACCGGTTCCCCGTCGCTCGAACTGGTGGACCGGTCGAAGTCGGCGTCGATGGTGGTGGTCGGAGCCGGAGACAACCGGTTCGGCTGGGAGCGATTCGGTTCGGTCAGCCGAGCGGTGGTGACGCACACGCACGCCCCTGCCGTGGTGGTCCGCAAACTGCCGCACGTCGACGTCAACGACATCTCCGGTCCTGTGGTCGTCGGCGTCGACGGTTCGGAGCACAGTGTGCGCGCGGTGTCCGCGGCGTTCGAGGAGGCTTCGCTGCGCGGCACCGACGTGGTGGCCGTCCACGCGTGGTCGGACCTCGATGTGCGCGGCCCGTTCCGATTCCGGATCGACTGGGACAGCGTGGAGAACAAGGAGCGGGCGTTGTTGTCGGAGAGTCTCGCCGGGCACGGCGAGGCGTTCCCGGATGTGCGGGTGTACCCGGTGGTGGTGCTGGACCAGCCCTCCCACTATCTTGCGTCGCACGCTGCCGATGCGCAGTTGCTCGTTCTCGGCCGTCGCGGTCGAGGCGGGTTTCCGAGCCTGATGCTGGGATCCACCACATGGGCGCTGCTGCACACGGTGACCTGCCCCGTGATGGTCGTCCCGTAGTGCGCGACCTACAGTCGGCGGTGATCCCCGCCGGTCACGTCCCGTCGCTCCGGGCGCGGTCGAGCAGGATGCGTTGTTCCGCTCGCGCCACCGTCCGTCTCGTCTGCGCCGCGGCGTCGGGCGCGACCGACACGGAGGTGATACCGCGCCGGACGAGATGTTCCGCGAGTTCGGTGCTCGTCGACACGGCCTGACCGCACAGCGACGTCGTCAGTCCCGCGGCCGAGGCCCGCTCGATGATGTGATCGATCGCGTCGAGCACCGCGGGGTCGAGGGTGTCGAACAGGTCCTTGCACACCTCCGAGTCCCGGTCCACCCCGAGCATCAACTGCGTGAGGTCATTGGTTCCGATGGACACACCGTGGATGCCGAGCTTTGCGTATTCCGGCAACCAGTAGACGACCGACGGGACTTCGGCCATGATCCAGCGCTGCAAGCGCTGGTCGGAGCCGAGCGGATGCCGGTCGAGTTGGGCGAGGCAGTCCCGCAGTTCCCAGCGGGTGCGCACGAACGGGATCATCAGGTGCACGTTCGGGTGCGCGCTCCGAACCCGGTGCAGCACATCGAGATCCAGGGAGAACAGTTCCGGATCCCGAATGTACCGGAAGCATCCGCGGTAGCCGATCATCGGGTTCTCTTCGTGGGGTTCGACCTCACCGCCCTCGAGGTCGGCGAACTCGTTGCTGCGCAGGTCGATCGCGCGGTACACGACCGGACGCGGTGCGAACGCCGCCGCGATCCGCGCGAGGCCACCCGCCATCTTCTCCACATATTCGTTGCGACGGCCCTGCGCGATCATGTGCGAGGGATGTTCCCCCGCGAGCGCTTCGGTGATCATGAACTCGGCGCGCAGCAGACCGACGCCGTCGACATCGGTCGCGGCGACCGCCTCCGCGGCGTCGGGGGTGGCGAGATTGACGTAGACCGCTGTGGCCGTGACAGTCTCGGCGGAGAGAGTCGATGTCGCCGGCGCGGAGGTCGTCGCCGCGGGCCGCTCGGCGGTGTGGACCGCCCCGTCGAACACCACACCGACGTTGCCGTCCACGGTGATCAGCTGCCCGTCGTGCAGATCGGTGGTGGCGGTACGTGCACCGACCACGACGGGCTTGCCGAGTTCCCGTCCGACGATGGCCGCGTGGCAGGTGATGCCACCGCCGTCGGTGACGATGCCGCCGGCGCGGCGCAGGATCGGCAGCCAGTCCGGCCGGGTCATCGGTGCCACGATGATCTCGCCGTCGCTCAGGCGCTTCCCGTCGACGAGTTCGTGCAGCACCCGCACGCGGCCGGTCACCGTCCCGGGGCCCGCGCCGAGACCGGTCAGCAACGGTCGTGCCTCGCCGTTGCCGGACGGGGCGGGAGCCGCCGGTTGGTCGAGTGTGGTGATGGGGCGGGTCTGCACGATCCACAACTCGTCGTCGGCGAACGCGAACTCGAGGTCCTGGGGATGCCCGTAGTGTTCTTCGACTCCGGCGGCCAGCCGTGCGACGCGCAGGAGTTGCTCGTCGTCGAGGACCCGGGTGCGGCGCTCGGGGTCGAGGGCGACACGGCTGTCCCCGCTGTCGGTGGAGGTGATGCGGAATTCCTGATGACCGAGGTGCACGTCGAGCACCTCGAAGCCGTCCTTCGCCACGACGTACGTGTCGGGTTCGACCTGCCCGCCGACGACGACCTCACCGAGACCGAGCGCTGCTTCGACGACGATCCGATCGAGTTCGCCCGTGCGCGGGTCGGCCGTGAACGCCACGCCCGACGACTCGGACTTCACCATCACCTGGACCACCACGGCTATGGACGGTTCGTCGGTCACCCCGCGCAGCCCTCGGTAGGTGCGGGCGCGTTCGGACCACAACGAGGCCCAGCACGCCTGCACCGCGCGGATCACCGCGTCGGCGCCGATGATGTTCGTGTACGACTCGTGGATACCGGCGAACGAGGTATCCGCGGCGTCCTCCGCGGGAGCGGACGACCGCACCGCGACCGGCACATCGGGACCGAGGCTCTCGTAGGCGGAGACGATCGCCGCGCGCATCCCGGCCGGCACGGTCGAATCCGTCACCAGGGCGGCGAGCTCGGCGGAGGTGCGTATCAGGGTGGCGTCGTCGATGTCGGGGGCAGGTGCCGCCTCGGCTGCCAGCCGGGATCGGACGCCGGCTGCGTCCATCGCGTCGAGATACGCACCGGCGGTGACGGCGAAGGCCGGCGGTACCGGAAAGCCTGCGCAGGTGAGTTCTCCGAGGTTGGCGGACTTGCCACCGACCGTCGGCGCGTCGGCGGCGCCGACCTCCGCGATCGGTCGTACCCACAGTTCGTGTTCGGTCATCGACGACTCCCCACACTCCCCGCCCCGCGTCGACCTTTCGGGCAGGGGGGGCGGATACTCGATCTTCCCATCGTCACCCCCGGCCCGATCGATACCCTAGGGGCAAAAGTCATCATTCCGGGACGGGGACGACCGTGGCCGATCCTCCGCGCACACCCGATCCGCGGGAGCGGAGACGGTTGATCGTGTCTGCGGTCGCGCGACCCGCACTCACCGCGCTCGTCCTGGTCAGCGTGTATTTCGTCGTTCCCCTGGATCAGGTCACCGGCGTGTCCGACGTGTTGTTCCTCGTCGGGGGTGGCGTAGTGGTCCTGCTCGTCGGAGGGTGGCAGGTCCACAGAATTCTCGCCGCGGAGTATCCGGCGGTGCAGGCGATCGAGGCGCTCATCAGCGTCGTGTCCCTGCATCTCGTGCTGTTCGCGACCGTCTATCTGCGGATGTCCGTCGTCGCCCCGGACGACTTCTCCGAATCGCTGTCCCGGATCGATGCGATCTATTTCTGTCTGACGGTTTTCGCCACGGTGGGCTTCGGGGACATTTCCGCCGAGTCCGAGCCTGCGCGCGCCGTGGTGTCGGTGCAGATGGTTGCGAACCTGATCTTCTTCGCGGTCGGGGTCCGGTTGCTCGCGGCCGCGGTGCAGTGGCGTCGGCGCAGCCGCGGTGACGACGAGGGGTGAAAGATCCGGGTTCGGTCCACCGGATTCCACGACTTCGCATTCCCACTGCAGGCTGCGGGGTGATCCTTGTAGGGATGCGACTGTAGGGATGCGACTGTAGGGATGCGACTCCACTGACGCCTGTCGGAGGCCGACATGTTGGATTGGGGAACCGTCGTCGTCGACAGCATCGTGTGGACGGCGAAAGCGTTTGCGATCACTGCCCTGGTCTTCGTCGCCGTGATCGTCGCGCTCGTGCGGTTCACGCGTTGGGGTCGCCAGTGGTGGCGCATCGCCGCGTCCTTCTTCGACCCGCGCAACGGCGCCGGCGGCCTCGCCCTCGCCGCGATCGTGTTGCTGCTGACGGTGTTCGCCGTGCGGATGAGCGTGCTGTTCTCCTACTGGTACAACGACTTCTATACGGCGATCCAGAATCTGGACGAGTCGGCCTTCTGGCGGTTCATGCGGGTCTTCGCGATCCTGGCGACGGTCCATGTGGTGCGTGCGCTCGTCGACTACCTGCTCGCGCAGACCCTCGACATCCGGTGGCGGACACATCTGAACGAACGCCTCGTGGACGACTGGCTCGAGTCGGGGTCCTTCTACAAGGATCGGTTCGTCTCGTCGCCGGTCGACAATCCGGATCAGCGCATCCAGGTGGACATCACGAGTTTCGTCACTACCACACGGGTGCTGTCGATGGGGGCGGTGACGGCGGTGCTGTCGATCGTCAGTTTCACGGGAATCCTGTGGGATCTGTCGGGACCGATCACGATCTTCGGCACCGAGATCCCCCGCGCGATGGTCTTTCTCGTGATCGTCTACGTGCTCGTCACCACGGCGGTCGCGTTCTGGATCGGCCGTCCCCTGATCATGCTGAACTTCCTGAACGAGAAGCTCGGCGCGACCTACCGGTACGCGCTCGTGCGGGTGCGCGAGTACGGCGAATCGATCGCGTTCTACCGGGGTGAGGGCGTCGAGCGGGGTGGGCTGCTCGCGCGGTTCGCCGCGGTGATCCGCAACTGGTGGCGCATCGTGTTCCGGACGCTGAAGTTCAACGGTTTCAACCTGGCGGTCAACCAGACCGCGGTGATCTTCCCGTTCCTCGTGCAGGGGCCCCGTCTGTTCGCCGGCCAGGTGACCCTCGGCGACGTGATGCAGACGAGCAACGCGTTCGGGCAGGTGCACGACTCGCTGTCGTTCTTCCGCGAGTCGTACGACGAGTTCGCGGCGTTCCGCGCGACCACGATCCGCTTGAACGGATTGCTCGACACCACGCATCAGGCCGCCGAGCTGCCCTCGGTCTCGGTCCGGGCGCAGGAGGATCGGCTGGAACTGGCGGATCTGTCGGTGGAGACCCCAGCGGGTGACCCGCTCGTCACCGACCTGTCGCTGGGTGTCGATGCGGGCGAGGCGTTACTGGTGCGCGGAGCGTCGGGCAGCGGGAAGACCACCCTGCTCCGCACGATCGCAGGGTTGTGGCCGTATGCGCGCGGTGAGGTCGACCGGCCGGCCGGTGACGGATTGTTCCTGTCCCAGCACCCCTATCTCCCGCTGGGCACCCTGCGCGATGCCGTCACCTATCCCCGCGCGGCGGACCACGACGACGCGGCGATCCGCACGGCGCTCGAGACGGTTGCGCTCGGGCATCTCGCCGAACGGCTCGACGTGGAGACCGACTGGGCGCGCACCCTCTCCCCGGGCGAACAGCAACGGCTCGGGTTCGCGCGCATCCTGTTGTCGTCCCCGGCGATCGTGTTCCTGGACGAGGCCACCGCCGCGGTCGACGAAGGTCTCGAACACGCGCTGTACCGGACGATGCGGGAGACGCTGCCGGACGCCGTGATCGTGAGCGTCGGGCATCGCAGCACTCTCGACGCCTTTCACGACCGCGTCCTGGAACTCCGCGGCGAAGGACGCTGGGTGGTCTCCGACCTGCAGAAGTCGCGATGATCCCCGCCCACCACCCGCCGGTACCGCGGTGTCGGGTCCGGCCGGACCCGACGACTCTTCCGGGAGGTGCTGAATGTTCGACACTCTTGTGCCCGATTCCCAGCGACGCAGTCCGACCGAACTCGACGAGCGTCCGGATCTGTCGGTCGGCGACCGGCAGGCGAAGCGGTCGGCGTTCTGGACGATGCTCACGCTCTCGGCGGTCATCGCCGTGGCGGGGGTGGTCAGTGATTCGACGGCCACCGTGATCGGGGCGATGATCGTCGCGCCGTTGTCCACTCCGATCCTGGGCGTCGGTCTGGGCATCGCGGTCGGACGCGGTGTCTTGATCGCGCGCAGCGTCGCCCGGATCCTCGGCGGCATCGTCCTGGTGGTCGTCCTCGGGGTCGTCTTCGCCCAGGTGCTCGCGAATCCGGGCAATGTCCTGTCGAACTCGCAGGTCCTCGGTCGCACGTCGCCGACGTTGATGGATCTGACGGCGGCCATCGCGACCGGACTGGTCGGGGCGATCGCGGTGACACGCCGCGATGTCGGAGACGTCCTGCCCGGGGTCGCCATCGCGATCTCGCTGGTGCCTCCGCTCGCAGTGGTCGGTGTCTGCCTCGGCTCCGGCGCACCGACCCTCGCGCTCGGCGCATTCGTGCTGTTCGCGTCCAACGTGGTCGCGCTGATCATCACGGCCACAGTGGTTCTCGTCGCCGCAGGCTACTCCCGGGAGGCGGCGGAGACGGTCCGAACCCGGTGGAGGCGGGCCTATGCCGTGCTGGCGGTGGCGCTGGTCGTCGTCGCGGTGCCGATGGTCGTCAACTCGATGGCGTCGTTGTGGGCACGGCAGATCTCCGCGCAGGCCACGCAGTGGCTCGACGGGACACCCGGCGCGGAGGTCACCGGTGTGGACTGGCACGGCACCACGGTGGTCGTCTCCGTGCTCGGTCCGGCCGAGCTACCACCCCTGGACGAGCTCGACGCCGCGGTCGATGCGGTCCTGCCCTGGGATCCCACCCTGCAGGTCGTCCATACCGTGGGCGCGAACATCGAACGGGTCGACTCGGAGTGAGGGAAGGTCAGGGGGTGACGATCGTGAAGTCCGGATCGGGTTCGTCCAGCACACTCACCAGTGTGGCGAGCACGCCGGCCGTCCCGTCGACATCGAGCCCCCTCGGAGTTCGCAAATCGGACAACAATTCTCGTTTCGGCCGGAAATCGGACGTCCGGACTTGGCGATACGGCCCGGCATCGCGTATTAGTTGTGTCGCGTCATAAACCTGTGACGGGGGTCATGGTTTGACGCACATGTCGGCGGGGCAGCAGGGGGCCTCGCCACGAACTGCCCGGCGATCCGGGCGGAGGAAATGTGCCGATGCGTCCACCCATGTCGCCCACCGATTCGATGTTTCTCCTCGGGGAGTCCCGTGATCATCCGATGCATGTGGGCGGACTGATCCTTCTCCGGCCTCGCGAAGGCACGACCGCCGCGGATCTGGGAGCACTGTTCACTGCCGCCGCGGCGGACGGCGAGGTCGCCCCGCTGTGGCACAAGCGTGCGGTCCGTTCCCTGGGCAGCTTCGGTCAGTGGGCCTGGGAGGAGGATGCGAACTTCGACCTGAGCTACCACGTGCGACGCAACGCATTGCCGCAGCCCGGCGGGCTCGACGAACTGTGGGATCTCGTCTCCCGGCTGCACAGCACGCTGCTCGACCGGAGCCGGCCGTTGTGGCAGATACACGTCATCGAGGGTCTCGCGGACGGCCGTCTCGCCGTCTACACGAAGATCCATCACGCTCTCGCCGACGGCGTGGGGGCGATGAAATTGCTGCGTCGCGCCCTGAGCCCGGACTCCGAGCGGACCGGCATGCCGGCGCCGTGGGCGCCCTTCGACACGCCGAGTCGTCCTCATTCGCCCGGGACCGCGCTCGATCTTCCCGAGGCCGCGATGCAGGCGGTGCGGACCGCGACGGCCGAGGTCACCGGCTTCGTGCCCGCGCTGGCGGGCACCGTGAACAGGGCACTGCGCGGTGGAGGCGGATCATTGTCGCTCGCCGCACCGAACACCGTGATCAACGTACCCATCTCGGGTACGCGCCGGTTCGCCGCGCGCTCGTGGCCGCTGGCCCGCCTGCGCGCGGTGGCCAGGGCGGCCGACACCACCGTCAACGATGTCGTGCTGGCCATGTCGTCAGGAGCACTGCGCGCCTTCCTGATCGAGCAGGAGGCGTTGCCCGACAGGTCGCTCGTGGCCATGGTCCCGGTGTGCCTTCGACCCGACAAGGACTGTGCCGGAAACGAACTCGGTGTTCTGATGGCGGATCTGGGTACGGATATCGCCGATCCGGCCGACCGGCTGTCCAGGGTGTCTGCGTCGACGACGGAGGGCAAGAGCTCCATGCAGGGGATGTCCTCCCTGTCCCGGCTGGCGGCCAGCGCACTCGGCGTCGCGCCGCTGGCGGTAGGGATCCTCACCCGCAATCGTGCGCTCCCGCGACCGCCCTTCAACGTCATCGTCTCGAACGTGCCGGGATCGCCGGATCCGTTGTACTGGAACGGCGCTCGTGTGGATGCGGTGTATCCGCTGTCCGTGCCGGTCGATGGTCAGGCACTGAACATCACGTGCACGAGCACCGACGACGCCATCGCTTTCGGTCTCACTTCATGCAGTCGCAGCCTGCCGCAACTCCAGCCGCTGCTCGACCACTTCGACGCGGCCCTCGAAGCACTCGAGGACGCCTTCGACCTCGCTCCCGTCGACCGGCAGGAAGCCGTGCGCGCGGGCTGACGCCACCGGGTAGCCGTCCGTGCGGCCTGACGCATGGGATAGTCGCAGTGCACTCGTGTGCCCGAGTCGGACAACTGCCCCAGGAATCGCCGTTCTCGTGTGAGAAAGCACTCCGCCGGAGCACTATCGACCGATAGCGGTGTGCCCCCGGGATGCGTCGACGCCGACACGGCAACTCGCGTCCCACTCCTCGCGGAGAGCAGGTCCGAATGCAGAAGCTGACGCCGTTCTACGAGCAGGTGCAAACCCACTACGACCTGTCCGACGACTTCTTCGAACTGTTCCTCGACCCCACGCGCACGTACAGTTGCGCCTACTTCGAGCGCGCCGACATGAGCCTCGAGGAAGCCCAGATCGCGAAAGTCGATCTTGCTCTCCGCAAGTGCGATCTCCGACCCGGGATGACACTGCTGGACATCGGCTGCGGTTGGGGCTCGACGATGATGCGGGCGGCGGCGCAATACGACGTGCACGTCATCGGTCTGACGTTGAGCCGCAACCAGTACGAACACGTGTCCGGTCTGCTTTCGGCGATGTCCTCCGGCGGCCGTACCGCGGAAGTGCGTCTACAAGGCTGGGAGGAATTCGACGAGCCGGTGGACCGCATCGTCAGCATCGGTGCGTTCGAGCATTTCCGCCGACAGCGGTACGACAGCTTCTTCGACCGCGCCTCCCGCACACTGCCCGACGACGGCAGGATGCTGCTGCACACCATCGTCGGTCATTCCCGCGCCCAGCTCGAGGCGATGAAGGTGCCGGTCACCCGCGAGGACGCACTGTTCCTGCGTTTCATCATGAGGGAAATCTTCCCCGGAGGGCAGCTCCCCGACCGGGACCTGGTCATCACCGGCGCACAACGCAACAGTTTCTGGGTGCAGAACATCGAGTCCCTGCAACCCCATTACGCCCGCACGCTCGACCTGTGGGCGCGAGCCCTCGAGGCGCGTCGCGACGACGCGGTGCGGATGGCCTCCGAGGAGGTCTACCAGCGATACATCAGATACCTCACCGGGTGCGCAGCGAATTTCCGGCGTCGCCTCATCGACGTCCAGCAGTTCACCCTGCTGAAGCAGCCGCACCGCTGAGGCTCCGTCCCGAGCGGGACCGGCGGTAGAACGAATCCGGTGAGCCTGCACGCCGATCCGCTGCCCGGGTGGACAACGGATCGGCGAGAGGCGGATCAGTGCGAGCCGCGGCGCTTCTGCTGCAGCTTGGTGAGCATCTCCTTGGCCTTGCGCTGGTTCTCCGGCTTGGCCGCTTCGCGTCGGACGACCTGGATCGCCTTGACCACGGCGGCGCTCTTCATAGCCTTGCCGAACATTCCCATCGAGCACTCCTCCGCAGTGGCGTCACAACCTGTACCTCCACGATACGGATCCGCGGAAGGAACCACCCGTGCGCGTGATTCAGTTCGTCGCGTCGGCGATGCGACTGTTCGGCAGCTTCCAGCCCGGCCGCGGGAAGTGGCAGGTGTACCCGTTCGGGTAGTGCTGGAGATAGTCCTGGTGCTCGGGTTCGGCCTCCCAGAAGGTGCTCGCGGGAGTCACCTCGGTGACCACCGTGCCGGGCCACAGGCCCGATGCCTCGACGTCTGCGATCGTGTCCACCGCGACCTGCTTCTGCTCGTCGTCGAGGTAGAAGATCGCAGAGCGGTAGGACGCCCCGACGTCGTTGCCCTGCCGGTTCAGGGTGGTCGGGTCGTGGATCTGGAAGAAGAACTCGAGCAGTGCCCGGTAGTCGGTGCGTGCGGGGTCGTAGACGATCTCGACGGACTCCGCGTGCCCCGGATGGTTGCGATAGGTGGGGTGATCGTTCTGCCCACCGGTGTAGCCGACCCGTGTCGACACCACCCCGGGCTGCCTCCGGATCAGCTCCTCCATACCCCAGAAGCATCCGCCTGCCAGAATCGCCTTGCGTGTATCGGTCATTACGCCTCCTCGGGAGGTGGAACCGATACGAGGGCCGCGGCATTCCCACCGCGCACGTTCGTGGTCAGAGCACGAACACCGCCGCCCGCTCGGCGAGATCGAGGACGGGTTGCGGCAGGATGCCGAGCAGCACCGTCGCCACCGCCGCGAACGCGATCGCCGCGCTCGCCGCCACGGTCGAGGTCGCGAGTCGCGGGGCGTCGTCGGTCGGGTCGGTGAAGAACATCAGCACGATCACCCGCACGTAGAAGTACGCGGCGATCGCGCTGACCAGCACGCCGACGATCACGAGCGGAGCCGCACCGCCCTCGATCGCCGCGCCGAAGACCGCGAACTTCGCGATGAACCCGCTGGTGAGCGGAATGCCTGCCAGCGACAGCAGGAACAGCGCGAACGCCCCGCCGAGCAACGGGGAGCGTCGCCCGACACCGGCCCAGCGCGACAGCTCCCATGCCTCGCCGTCCGGGTCGCGCACCAGAGTCACCACGGCGAACACACCGACCGTCCCGATCCCGTAGACGAGCAGATAGAACAGCGTCGACGAGATCCCGGACACGGTGCCGGCCACGACGCCGGTGAGCACGAATCCGGTGTGGCTGATCGCCGAGTACGCGAGCATGCGCTTGATGTCGTTCTGCGTCACCGCGAGGACCGCGCCGACGACCATCGTCGCGATCGCGACGGCCCACAGGATCGGCCGCCACTGGTCGGCGGAGCCGGGGACCGCGACGTAGAGCACGCGCAGCAGTGCACCGAAGGCGGCGATCTTCGTCGCGGCGGCCATGAACGCCGTGACGGGGGTCGGTGCGCCCTGGTAGACGTCCGGCGTCCACGAATGGAAGGGCACCGCCCCGATCTTGAAGAGCAACCCGACGGCCAGCAGACCCACCCCGACGAGCGCGGTGGTCTCGCTGCCCGCACCGGTGTCGATCGCCAGGGCGATACCGCCGAAATGGACGGTCCCGGCATAGCCGTAGAGCATCGCCACCCCGTACAGGAAGAACGCCGACGAGAACGCGCCCAGCAGGAAGTACTTCAGTGCCGCTTCCTGGGAGAGCAACCGGCGGCGCCGCGCCAGACCGCACAGCAGATACAGGGGCAGCGACAGCACTTCGAGCGCGACGAACATCGTCAGCAGGTCGTTCGAGGCCGGAAAGACGAGCATTCCGCCCACCGCGAACAGCATGAGCGGGAAGACCTCGGTGCGCGCGCCGCCCGCCGCGAGCGCCTGCCGTTCGGCCGCGGTACCCGGAATCGCAGACGCCTGGGGCGCGAAAGCGTCGAGATGCGCACCGACCGCGGCGCGGGAAACCGATTGCGTGCGAACCTGTTCGATACTCCGTTCCGCGACGAGCGCAACCGACAGCACCGCCACGATCAGGACCGATCCCTGCAGGAACAGCGCCGGTCCGTCGATCACGACCGCCCCCGACAGGGTGGTTGCACGGGTTCCCGCGAGCATCACCACGGCGACGAACGCCGCCACGAGCGCGCCCGTCGTCAGGAGCACGTGGGCGAGATAGCGTGCCGAGGCCGGCGCGAAGGACTCGACCAGCACACCGACGACGGCCGCGGCGAAGACGATGAGGATCGGTGCGATCAGTCCGTAGTCGATCGCCGGGGCGGGAATCGACGCGGCAACAACGACGAGGCCCTCGGAGGGGTTCATTCGGCTTCACCTTCCTCGGAACCGTGCGCGGGAACACCACTCTCGGCGACGGGTCGCTCGGCCGGCACCACCGGTTCTGGCCGGGAGATGTCGATCGAGACGAGCGTGTCGTCGACCGCGGGGGTGATGACGTCGAGCGCGGGTTTCGGGTAGATCCCCAGGATGAGCAGCAATGCGATCAGCGGCGCGACCACCGCGACCTCACGAGGCACGAGATCGGAGAGCTTGCGGGCGTGTTCGGCACCGTCGCTCCCGTCGTCACCGTCGTCCCCACCGGGCAGGCGCACGGGTCCGCCCATCATGCGCTGGTAGAGCCACAGCACGTAGAGCGCGGACAGCACGAGCGCGAGTGTCGCGATCACCGCGGCCACCTGGTAGCGCGGATAGGTGCCGACGAAGACGAGGAACTCGCTGACGAACGGCGCGAGCCCGGGCAGGGACAGGGTCGCCAGTCCGGCGACGAGGAAGGTCCCGGCGAGGACCGGAGCGACCTTCTGCACCCCGCCGTAGGCGGCGATGGTGCGGTCTCCGCGCCGCGAGACGAGGAAACCGGCGATGAGGAACAGTGCGGCCGTGGAGATCCCGTGGTTGACCATGTACAGCGTCGAACCGGCCTGCCCCTGCGAGGTCAGGGCGAAGATGCCGAGGACGATGAACCCGAAGTGCGAGATCGAGGTGTAGGCGATCAGGCGCATCACGTCGGTCTGACCGATCGCGAGCACGGCGCCGTAGACGATGCCGATGACGGCGAGGGTCACCACGACCGGCGCGAAGGTCACCGAGGCGTCGGGGAAGAGCTGCAGGCAGTAGCGCAGCATGCCGAAGGTGCCGACCTTGTCGACCACGGCCATCATGAGCACCGCCGCGACCGGCGTGGTCCGCACCGCCGCGTCGGGTAGCCACCCGTGCAGCGGCCACAGCGGGGCCTTCACCGCGAAGGCGACGAGGAAACCGAAACATAGTGCGGCAAGTACGGCGGGGGTCGCGTCGAGGTCCCCCGAGACGGCGGCGGCGGTGACGGTTCGGACGTCGAAGGTGCCCACACCCGCGGTCTCCCCCAGCCCGGATCGGGCAGTGACCACGTACAGCCCGATCAACGCGGCGAGCATCACCAGTCCGCCGAGCAGGTTGTACAGCAGGAACTTCACGGCGGCGCGTGCCCGGTCGGCGCGCGGTGTCCCCGGCGAACCGAACCCGCCGATGAGGAAGTACATCGGGACGAGCATCGCCTCGAAGAAGACGTAGAACAGCAGGATGTCGAGGGCGGTGAACGACACGAGCACCATCGACTCGACGAGCAGGATCAGCGCCACGTAGGTGTGCGCGGAACGCGGGCGGGCCGCGCCGGCCTCCTCGTCGGCGGCGCGGTGATCGTGCCACCCGGCGGCCAGGAGCAACGGCACGAGCGCGGCGGTCAACAGGACCAGCACCAGGGCGATGCCGTCGACGCCGAGCCGGTAGCCTGCGCCGAACGAGGGGATCCAGTCGTGCGATTCGACGAACTGGAAACGCTCTCCCCCGCGGTCGAATCCGACGGCGACGATCACCGCGACCACGAGAACGGCGATCGACACCGCGAGGGCGATCGACCGGACGGCGGAACCGAGGCGTGCGGGCAGAGCCATGATCGCGGCGGCGCCGAGCAGCGGGAGCACCCACAGGATCGTCAACCAGGGAACGGTGGTCATCAGTACACCCCCATCACAGCGTCACCAGGACGAGCGCACCGACCACGACGGTCGCGCCGGCGAACATGTACAACGCGTACGAACGGACGAAGCCGGTCTGCAGCAGGCGCAGTCCGCGCGAGAGCGCACCGATCCCGGTGGCGGCACCGGTGACGGAGCCGTCGATGCCGGTGGATTCCACGGCGCCGAGGGCGCGCACCAGACCCTGACCGGGACGCATGAACACCGCTTCGTTCACGGCGTCACCGTAGAGGTCGCGACGTGCGGCGACGGTGAGCACCGACACCGCCTCGGGGGCCGTCTCCGGGACCGGTGCGCGCACGTACTGCCGGTACGCGACGGCGACACCGGCGAGCACGACCGCCAGCGTGAGGGTGGTGACGAGCCAGACGGGCAGACCACCTTCGTCATGGTCGTAGCCGACGACGGGTTCGAGCCAGTGCTGCAACGCGCCACCGAGCACCAGCAACCCGCCGGCACCGACCGAGCCCACGGCGAGAGCGATCATCGGCCAGGTCATCGAGGCCGGCGACTCGTGCGGGGTGGCGTCGGGCGCCCATCGCCGGTCGCCGAAGAAGGTCAGGATCATCACGCGGGTCATGTAGAAGGCGGTCAGCCCCGCACCGAGCAGCGCGACGACACCGAGCACGATGCCTTCGACACCGCCGGCAGCGAAGGCCACTTCGATGATCTTGTCCTTGGAGAAGAACCCGGCGAACGGCGGGATGCCGATGATCGCGAGGTAGCCCAGCCCGAAGGTGGCGAAGGTGATCGGCATGACCGCGCGCAGTCCGCCGTAGCGGCGCATGTCGGTCTCGTCGTGCATCGCGTGCATCACCGAGCCGGCGCCGAGGAACAGTCCGGCCTTGAAGAAGCCGTGGGTGAGCAGGTGCAGGATCGCGAAGGCGTACCCGGCGGGGCCGAGTCCGGCGGCGAGCACCATGTAGCCGATCTGGCTCATGGTCGACGCGGCGAGCGCCTTCTTGATGTCGTCCTTGGCGCAGCCGATGATCGCGCCGAAGAGCAGTGTCGCGGCGCCGACGATCACCACCGCGAGTCGTGCGGCCGGTGCGGCGTCGAAGATCGCGTTCGCGCGGACGACGAGGTAGACACCGGCGGTGACCATCGTGGCGGCGTGGATGAGCGCGGAGACCGGGGTGGGGCCCTCCATGGCGTCGCCGAGCCACGACTGCAGTGGCAGCTGGGCGGATTTCGCGCACGCGGCCAGGAGCAGGAACAGGCCGATCGCGGTCACCGTGCCCTCGCTCGCCTCGGGTGCCGCGGTGAAGACCGTGTCGTAGTCGAGGCTGCCGAAGGTCGCGAACATGATCATGAGGGCGACGAGCAGCCCCATGTCGCCGACGCGGTTGACGACGAACGCCTTCTTCGCGGCGGTCGCGGCGGTGGGCTTGTACTGCCAGAATCCGATGAGCAGGTACGAAGCGAGACCGACGCCCTCCCATCCGAGGTACAGGACGAGGAAGTTGTCGGCGAGGACGAGCACCAGCATCGCCGCGAGGAACAGGTTCAGATAGGCGAAGAACTTCCGGCGCTCCGGATCGTGTGCCATGTAGCCGACCGAATAGAGGTGGATCAGCGAGCCCACGCCGGTGATGAGCAGTACGAAGCAGATCGACAGCGCGTCGAGCCGCAGTCCGAGATCGACCTGCAGTTCTCCGACCGGCACCCAGGTGAACACGGTCTGCTGCGCGAGCCTCTCGCTCGCGGCGAGTCCGCGCAGTCCGGCGAACATGACGACGCCGACGACGAACGAGGCGATCGCCGCGGCGCATCCGAGCAGATGTCCCCAGCGGTCGCTGCGACGCCCGAAGAGCAGCAGAACGAACGCGCCGGCCAGGGGCAGTGCCGGTATCGTCCACAGCGCCGAGTTCAGGAACGAAGTCATGCCGCGTGTCCTCTCGGTTCGTCGTGGGCTCTCACACTCACCGTCCTCGTGGGGGTCGTCAGTACTTGAGCAGGTCGGCGTTGTCGACGGAGGCGGATCGCCTCGTCCGGAAGATGGTCACGATGATCGCGAGGCCGACGACGACCTCGGCGGCCGCGACGACCATCGTGAAGAAGGCGAAGACCTGTCCGTGGAGGTTGCCGTGCACCCGCGCGAAGGTGACGAAGGCCAGGTTGGCGGCGTTGAGCATCAACTCGACGCACATGAACACGACGATGGCGTTGCGGCGCAGGAGAACTCCCACAGCGCCGATGGTGAACAGCAGTGCCGACAGGTAGAGGTAGTTCTCGGGGTTCATCGCCGATCCTTCCTCGCGTCGTCGTCGGGTTCGCGCAGGCCGAGTTCGGTGTGGTCCCAGTCGCGTCCGATGCGGCCGAGCAGCTCACCGACCGACAGTTCGGAGAACGATCCGTCCGGGAGCAGGGCCGGGACGTCGGCGGCGTTGTGGCGGGCATAGACGCCCGCGGCCGGCAGCGGTGTGACCCGCTCTCCTTCGCGGAACCTGCGTGCGGCGAGTTCGCGTTGGGTCTGCCTCGGCTGCAGTCGTTCTCGGTGGGCGAGCACCATCGCACCGACGGTGGCGGTGATGAGCAGCGCTCCGGTGAGTTCGAACGCCCAGACGTAGTCGATGAACAGCAGCACCGCCAGGCCCTCGACGTTGCCGCCGGCGTTGGCGGCGTCGAGTCCCGCGAAGCCGGAGACCGCGGTGTTGCCGATGCCACCGATGAGCATCACCGCGAAGCCGATCGCCACGACGATCGCGAGAACACGCTGTCCCTTGATGGTTTCGACGAGGGAGTCGGCGGAATCGATACCGACGAGCATGAGCACGAACAGGAACAGCATCATCACGGCGCCGGTGTAGACGACGACCTGCACCACACCGAGGAACAATGCGTCCTGCGCGATGTAGAAGACGGCGAGCACGATCATCGTCATCGCGAGGAACAGCGCCGAGTACACGGCCTTCGGGGCGACGACGACACCGAGCGCCCCGAGTACCGCGACGGCACCGAGGATCCAGAACTGCACGGCCTCCCCGGTGGAGGTCGTGGTGAGTTCGGCGGCGAGCAGCGCGGTGGTCACCGGTGTTCCTCCCCGTCGGCGGCGGACGCGTGTTCCGGGACGGGGATCGTGCCCCGGTAGTAGTCCTCGTCGGTGGCGCCGGGTGCCATGGGATGCGGGGGTGGCTGCATCCCGGGTTCGAGCGGCGCGAGCAGGCGGTCCTTCTCGTAGATCATGTCGGTGCGGTTGTCGGCGGCCATCTCGTACTCGTTCGTCATCGTCAGCGCGCGGGTCGGGCACGCCTCGATGCACAATCCGCAGCCGATGCACCGCAGGTAGTTGATCTGGTAGACGCGCCCGTACCGTTCGCCGGGCGAGTACCGCTCCTCGTCGGTGTTGTCGGCGCCCTCGACGTGGATGGCATCGGCGGGGCAGGCCCACGCGCACAGTTCGCAGCCGATGCACTTCTCGAGTCCGTCCGGATACCGGTTGAGCTGGTGGCGTCCGTGATAGCGGGGGGCGGTGGGTCTCTTCTGCTCCGGATACTGCTCGGTGTTGGGCTTCTTGAACATCGTCGTGAGCGTCACACCGAAACCGGCGAGCGGGCCGCGGAATTCGACCATCACGATCCTCCTGGGAGACGACCCGCCGGGGCGGGCGGACTCGATCGGGTGCTCGACCGAGCAGGTAGTGGCGGCACGGGGAAGCCCCCGGCCATGGCGTCGAACTCCTCGTCGACGCCGGCGGGTGGTTCCGTCGCCTGTGCGATGCGCCGGGTCCGCCGCCCCTGCAGGGTGAGGTAGGCGAACAGCAGAGCGGTGGACAGTACCCCGGCGACGATGAGGCTCGCGGTGCCGGGCAGGACGTCGTCGGTGTCGAGGATGCGCAGCGCGGCCACGATCATCACCCACACCACCGAGACGGGGATGAGCAGTTTCCACCCCAGGGCCATGAACTGGTCGTAGCGCAGTCGCGGCAGGGTGCTGCGCAGCCACACGAAGACGAACAGCACGACCCACACCTTGATCACGAACCACAGCAGCGGCCACCAGCCCGAGTTCGCGCCGCTCCACAGCGTCAGCGGCCACGGCGCGTGCCAGCCACCGAGGAACAGGGTGGTCGCGAGCGCGGAGACGGTGACCATGTTGACGTACTCCGCGAGCATGAACATCGCGAACCGCAGCGACGAGTACTCCGTGTGGAAACCGCCCACGAGTTCGCCCTCGGCCTCGGGCAGGTCGAAGGGAGCGCGGTTGGTCTCCCCCACCATCGACACCGAGTACACCAGGAAGGACGGCAGCAGCAGCACGACGAACCACAGGTCGTTCTGCGCGGCGACGATGCCCGAGGTCGACATCGTGCCCGCCTGCAGGAAGACCGCGGCGAACGCGAGTCCCATCGCGATCTCGTAGGAGATGACCTGCGCGGTCGAGCGGAGACCACCGAGCAGCGGATAGGTCGAACCCGAGGCCCAGCCGGCGAGCACGATCCCGTAGACGCCGACGGAGGTGATCGCCAGGACGTAGAGCACCGCGACGGGAAGATCGGTCAGCTGCAACGGCGTCCGGTTCCCGAGGATCGACACCTCCGGCCCGAAGGGAATGACCGCGAACGCCATGAACGCCGGGGCCGTCGCGATGATCGGGGCGAGCATGTAGATCGGCTTGTCGACCCCGGTCGGGATGATGCCTTCCTTGAGCGCGAGTTTCAGACCGTCGGCGACGGTCTGGAACAGTCCCTTCGGTCCCACCCGGTCGGGTCCGACCCGCATCTGCATCCAGGCCATGATCTTGCGTTCGGCGAGGATCATCACGAGGGTCGTCAGGACGAGGAACGCGAAGATCGCCACGGCCTTGACGACGACGAGCCACCAGGGGTCGATGCCGAACATCGACAGGTCCACGGGTTGGGCGGTGACGCTCATCGCGGATCCTCCTCGTCCGATCCGGAGCCCGTCGTGGCGGTGGCCCGGATCCGCACCACGTCACCGGCGGTGACACCGAGATCGGCGTGCACCATCGATCCCGGCGAGGCGGTGGGCAGCCAGACGACACGGTCGGGCAGGTCGTCGACCACCAGCGGCAGCGTGATCGAGCCGCGCTCGGTGGAGACGGTGAGCGAATGATGGTCGGCGGCGCCGATCTCCGCAGCAGTTGCGGCCGACAGACGGGCGACGGGTTCGTGCGCGGTTCCGGCGAGGTGCGGTTCGTCGTCCTGCAACCGGCCCGCGTCGAGGAGCATCCGCCAGGTGGCGAGGACCGCTTCCCCGAGAACGGGACGTCGTGGAGGTCGCGGGGACACTCCCGGCGATTCGGGAACGGTGCCCGTCCATCGTCCGAGTTCCGCGAGTTCGTGACGCAGGGTCTCGACGTCGTGGGGGCCGGGATCGTCGAGGCCTCCGTCGAGGTCCATCGCGTCGGTGATCGCCGCGAGCACCCGGTGGTCGGGCAGTGCTCCGGTGTCGCGGAGGGCGATCGGGAAGGCACGTTCGCGTCCCTCCCAGTCGAGGAAGCTCCCGGCCTTCTCGACCACCGGCGCGACGGGGAAGACGACGTCGGCGCGGTCGGTCACCGCGCTGCGTCGCACTTCCAGACTCACGACGAAGCCGGCACCGTCGAGACCCGCGAGTGCGGCATCGGGGTCGGGCAGGTCGGCGGGGTCGACGCCGGCGACCACGAGCGCAGCCACATCACCTTCGGCGGCCGCGGAGAGGATGGCGTCGGTGTCGCGGCCCGACTCCGACGGCAGGGTGTCGGCCGGTAGACCCCACGCCGACTCGACGTCGCGCCGGGCCTGCGGATCGCCGATCGGGCGACCACCGGGCAGCAGGGTCGGGAAGGCGCCGGCTTCGAGTGCTCCGCGATCACCGGCGCGGCGGGGGATCCACGCGAGGCGGGCTCCGGTCTCGTCGGCGAGGGCCGCAGCGGCGGACAGCGTGCCGGGCGATGCTGCGGCCCGCTCCCCCACCAGCACGATCGCACCGGGAGTCCCGAGCGCCGCCGCGGCGTCGGCGGATGCGCCGGTGCGGATCGCGTCGAGCGCGCGTGCCTCGTCGCCCGGGACGCACTGTTCGACCCGGCCCGACAGCTTGTGGACACCGCGCGAGGCGAACGGTGCGATCGTGAAGACCTGCAGCCTGTTCCGCCGGACCGCCTTGCGCAGCCGCAGGAAGACGATCGGCGACTCCTCCTCCGGCTCGAATCCGACGAGGAGCACCCCCGGCGCGCGGTCGAGGTCGCGGTAGGTGACGTCGAGGCGCCGTCCGGCGACCCGCGAGGTGAGGAAGTCCGTCTCCTCCCCCGACAGGGCTCGACTGCGGAAGTCGATGTCGTTGGTGCCGAGCGCCGTTCGCGCAAACTTCGCGTACGCGTAGGCGTCCTCGACGGTGAGCCGGCCACCGGTGAGGACCCCGGCCCTACCGCGCGCCGCAGCCAAGCCGCGGGCGGCGACGCCGAGCGCCTCGATCCACGATGCGGGAACGAGCGCTCCGGTGTCGTCGCGGACGAGCGGCGTCGTGAGGCGGTCGTCGGCGGTGGCATAGGTGAACGCCCACCGCCCCTTGTCGCAGTTCCATTCCTCGTTGACCTCGGGGTCGTCCCCCGCGAGGCGGCGCAGCACCGCTCCGCGCCGGTGGTCGGTGCGTTGAGCGCAGCCGCTCGCGCAGTGTTCGCACACACTCGGAGTGGAGACCAGATCGAACGGGCGGGCGCGGAACCGGTAGGCGGCGCCGGTGAGCGCACCGACCGGGCAGATCTGGACGGTGTTGCCGGAGAAGTACGACTCGAACGGTTCCTCGGTGTAGATGCCGACCTGCTGCAGCGCCCCGCGGTCGAGCATGTCGACGAACCGGTCGCCCGCGACCTGGTCGGCGAAGCGGGTGCAGCGCGCGCACAGCACGCAGCGTTCGCGGTCGAGGAGCACCTGCGAGGAGATCGCGATGGGTTTCGGGTAGGTGCGTTTGGTGTCCTCGAAACGGGATTCTGCGCGTCCGTTGGACATCGCCTGGTTCTGCAGCGGGCACTCGCCGCCCTTGTCGCACACCGGGCAGTCGAGCGGATGGTTGATGAGCAGCAGTTCCATCACGCCGCGCTGGGCCTTGTCGGCCACGGGTGAGGTGAACTGGGTGCGCACGACCATCCCGTCGGTGACCACCGAGGTGCAGGAGGCGAGCGGTTTGCGCTGCCCCTCGACCTCGACGAGGCATTGGCGGCACGCGCCGACCGGTTCGAGCAGCGGGTGGTCGCAGAACCGCGGGATCTGGACCCCGATCAGTTCGGCGGCGCGGATCACGAGAGTGCCCTTGGGCACGGCGATCTCGGTGTCGTCGATGGTGACGTTCACGAGGTCGGTGGTCTCGGATTTCTCCGCACCGGCACCGGACACGGCGGTCATCGCTCGCCTCCTTCCGCGGGGGTGTCGGCGGCGAGCGTCGACAGGTGCGGGTCGAACGGGCAGCCGCCGTGCTCGAAGTGGGCGACGTATTCGTCGCGGAAGTACTTCAGCGACGAGGTGATCGGGCTGGTGGCGCCGTCCCCGAGGGCGCAGAATGCCCGGCCGAGGATGTTGTCGGAGATGTCGAGCAGCTTCTCCAGGTCGGCTTCGGTGCCCCGCCCGTGTTCGAGCCGCTCGAGGATCTGCACGAGCCACCAGGTGCCCTCGCGACACGGGGTGCACTTGCCGCAGGATTCGTGGGCGTAGAACTCGGTCCAGCGCAGCACCGTGCGGACGACGCAGGTGGTCTCGTCGAAGATCTGCAGGGCCCGGGTCCCGAGCATCGACCCGGCGGCGGCGACGTTCTCGTAGTCCAGGGGGACGTCGAGGTGTTCGTCGGTGAAGATCGGGGTCGACGAGCCACCGGGTGTCCAGAACTTGAGCCGGTGGCCGGCGCGCACACCTCCGGCGTAGCCGAGCAACTCCCGCAGCGTGATGCCGAGCGGGGCCTCGTACTGGCCGGGGGTGGTGACGTGCCCGGAGAGCGAGAACATCGCGAATCCCGGTGATTTCTCGGTGCCCATCGAGCGGTACCAGTCCACACCGTTGCGGATGACGAGCGGGACGTTCGCGATGGACTCGACGTTGTTGACGACGGTCGGGCACGCGTACAGGCCGGCGACGGCGGGAAAGGGCGGACGCAGGCGTGGTTGGCCGCGGCGTCCCTCGAGGGAGTCGAGCAGCGCCGTCTCCTCACCGCAGATGTACGCGCCCGCACCGGCGTGGACGACGAGTTCGAGGTCGTATCCGGAGCCGAGGATGTCGCGTCCGAGATAGCCGGCCTCGTAGGCCTCCGCGACCGCGGCGTGCAGGCGCCGCAGCACCGGGACGGCCTCCCCCCGCAGGTAGATGAACGCGTGCCGGGCGCGGATCGCGTACGCGGCGATGATCACGCCTTCGACGAGGGCGTGCGGGGTGGCCAGCATGAACGGGATGTCCTTGCAGGTGCCCGGTTCGGATTCGTCGGCGTTGACGACGAGATAGTGCGGCTTGTCGTCACCCTGGGGGATGAACGACCACTTGGTGCCGGTGGAGAATCCGGCGCCGCCGCGACCGCGGATCCCGGAGTCCTTCACCGCGGCGATGACCGTATCCGGGTCCATCCCGAGGGCGATGGGCAGGGCTTCGTATCCGCCGTGCCGCCGGTAGGCGTCGAGGGTCCACGCCTGGTCCTCGTCCCAGTAGCGGGTGAGTACGGGGGTCAGACCCGTCGGTGATTTCCCGACGGCGACGACGACCTCGTCCTTCTCCGGTGGTTCCGGTGCCCGCATGTCGTGCTTGCGGGCGACCTCGAGCCCGGCGAGGGAGGCCGGTCCGGCGGTACCGGCGGCTTCGAGCGCACCGGGCCGGTCGTCGGGGATCCCCGCGAGCAGGCGCGCGGTGTCGCGGAAGTTACGCAGCGGGGCGCCGCGCGTCGGTGTGGGTGTGCCGCCGGCGAGCAGGTCGTCGACGAGTTCGATCGCGGAGTCGACGGTGCGGTTGTCGAACAGTTCCCAGTCGACGGTCATCACCGGGGCGTAGTCGCACGCCGCGTTGCATTCGATGTGTTCGAGGGTGATCGCGCCGTCGGCGGTGGTTTCGTCGTGTCCGATGCCGAGCCGGGTGCACAGGGCGGAGAAGATCTCGTCGCCGCCCATCGTCGCGCACAGCGCGTTCGTGCACACCCCGACATGGTGGCGGCCGGTCGGCGAGCGGCGGTACATGGTGTAGAAGGTCGAGACGGCGGCGACCTCGGCGCCGGTGAGTCCGAGCCGCCGGGCGCAGAACTCGATGCCGGCCGGCGTGATGTACCCGTCCTCCGCCTGCACGAGGTGCAGCAGCGGCAGCAGCGCCGATCGGGGCTGCGGGTAGCGCGCGACGATCCGGTCGGCGTCGGCGTCGAGGCGGGCACGCACGTCGTCGGGATAGCGGCGCGGTGCGTCGGGTGGGGTGAGATAGGTGTCCTCGTCGGGTCGCGGCCCGAGCGGGACGAGGACGGGTTCGCGTCCGGCCGGTTCGGTCATCGGCACGGTGGCGGTGGTCTCGCTCGTGGCCGCGGTGCCGGTGGTCTCCGCACCCGCGGCGCGCACGAATTCGGTGCTCATCGGTCCACTCCCCCCATCACCGGGTCGATGCTGGCGACGGCGGCGATCACGTCGGAGACCATGCCGCCTTCGCACATCGCCGCGACGGCCTGCAGATTCGTGAACGACGGGTCGCGGTAGTGCACGCGGTAGGGGCGTGTGCCGCCGTCGCTGACCATGTGGACGCCGAGTTCGCCGCGTGGCGATTCGACGCCGATGTAGACCTGTCCCGCCGGGACGCGGATGCCCTCGGTGACGAGCTTGAAGTGGTGGATCAGGCCCTCCATCGACTCGCCCATGATGTGACGGATGTGGTCGGGCGAGTTGCCGAGTCCGTCCGGTCCGAGCTGCAGTTTCGACGGCCAGGCGATCTTGCCGTCCTGCACCATCACCGGTCCGGGACGGAGCCGGTCGAGGCACTGTTCGACGATCTTCAACGATTCGCGCATTTCCCCGATCCGGACGAGATAGCGGGCGTAGCAGTCGGATCCCTCGGCGGTGACGACGTCGAACTCGTAGGTCTCGTAGCCGCAGTAGGGTTCGGCGCGACGCAGGTCGTAGGGCAGGCCGGTGGATCGCAGGATCGGTCCGGTGACGCCGAGGGCCATGCAACCGGTGAGATCGAGGCAACCGATGTCGCGGGTACGCGAGATGAAGATGGGGTTGTCGGTGAACAGGGCTTCGAGGTCGGCGAGGCGGCCGGGCAGCAGGGCGAGCAGGTCGCGGATCATCGGCACCGCCTCGTCGGGCAGGTCCTGGGACAGTCCGCCGGGCCGGATGTAGGAGTGGTTCATCCGCAGTCCGGTGATCGTCTCGAAGACGTCGAGGATCAGTTCGCGTTCGCGGAAGCCGAACAGCATGGGCGTGGTCGCACCGAGTTCCATGCCGCCGGTGGCCAGCGCCACCAGGTGTGAGGAGATGCGGTTGAGTTCCATGAGCATCACCCGCACGACCTGCGCGCGGTCGGGGACGAGATCCTCGATGCCGAGCAGTTTCTCGACGCCGAGGCAGTAGGCCGTCTCGTTGTGGAACGGGGCGAGGTAGTCCATGCGGGTGACGAAGGTGACGCCCTGGGTCCAGTTGCGGAATTCGAGGTTCTTCTCGATTCCGGTGTGGAGATAGCCGATTCCGCAGCGGGCCTCGGTGACGGTCTCGCCGTCGATCTCGAGGATCAGGCGCAGTACTCCGTGGGTGGACGGGTGCTGGGGTCCCATGTTGACGACGATGTGGTCCTCACCGCTGTCGCGTACGGCAGCGGTGATGTCGTCCCAGTCGCGTCCGACGGCGTCGAAGACGGTCTCGGTCGCGGGTTCGCTCGTCACGTGTACGCCCTCCGTTCGTCGGGTGGTGGGATCCGGGCGCCCTTGTACTCCACCGGGATTCCGCCGAGAGGGTAGTCCTTGCGTTGGGGATGTCCGCGCCAGTCGTCGGGCATCTCGATGCGGGTGAGCGCGGGGTGCCCGTCGAAGACGATCCCGAAGAAGTCGTAGGTCTCGCGCTCGTGCCAGTCGTTCGTCGGGTAGATGCGGTAGAGCGACGGGACGTGCGGGTCGCTGTCGGGGATCGCCACCTCGAGCCGCATCCGGCGGTTGTGGGTGATCGAGACGAGCGGATACACCGCGTGCAGTTCGCGGCCCGTCTCCTGCGGATAGTGCACCCCGCTGACCCCGAGGCACAGCTCGAATCGGAGGTCCGCATGGTCGCGCAGGGTGCGGGCCACGAGCGGCAGATGTTCGCGGCGGACGAAGACGGTCAGCTGGTGCCGGTGCACGACGACCTTCTCGACCGCCTGCGCGTAGCCCGTCCCGGTGTCGCCGGACCGCTCGTCGAGGACGTCCTCGAGCGTGTCGACGAGGTCGTCGAGGTACCCCCCGTAGGGACGTTCGGTGCTGCCGGGCAGCGTCACCCGGCGCACGAGACGGCCGTAGCCGCTTGTGTCGCCGGATCCGCGCACACCGAACATGCCGCGCCGCACGGCGATCACCTCGTCGGCGCGGTCGTCGTGGTCGGATCCTGTCCGTTCGAGATCGGTCATCGCGGCGGCACCGTCAGTTCGATGAGGGGGCGTTGGGCCAGGGCTGCTTCCTCGGCGGCGCGGATCGCCTCGACCCGGTTCACACCCAGGGGCATCTGCGCGATCTTCTCGTGCAGGGCGAGGATGGCGTGCAGGAGCATCTCGGGCCGGGGCGGGCAGCCCGGGAGGTAGATGTCGACGGGGACGACGTGGTCGACCCCCTGGACGATCGCGTAGTTGTTGAACATCCCGCCCGACGAGGCGCACACGCCCATCGCCAGCACCCACTTCGGTTCGACCATCTGGTCGTAGACGCGGCGCAGTGCGGGGGCCATCTTCTGGCTTACGCGGCCGGCGACGATCATCACGTCGGCCTGTCGCGGCGAGGCCCGGAAGGCCTCCATGCCGAAGCGAGCGATGTCGTAGCGGCCGCCGGCGGTTGCCATCATCTCGATGGCGCAGCACGCGAGCCCGAAGGACGCCGGCCACAACGAGCCCTTCCGTGCGAAACCGGCGAGGGTCTCGACGGTACTGAGCAGGAAACCGGTGGGGACCTTCTCCTCGATGCCCATCGTCCTCACCTCCCCCGGAATCGGACCGGGCACCCGATGCCCGGCCGTCCGCTCGCGGAACCCGTTCGTATGCAGGACATCCCGCTGTGCATGCGGGTCGTCAGTCCCATGTCAGGCCTCCTCGTTTCCACTCGTAGGCGTAGGCGACGAAGACGTTGAACATGAACAGCGCCATCGCTGCCAGACCGAAGACGCCGAGTGCGTCGAAATGGACCGCCCACGGGTACAGGAAGACGATCTCGATGTCGAAGATGATGAACAGCATCGCGGTGAGGTAGTACTTCACCGGGAAGCGGCCACCTCCCACCGGCTGGGGTGTGGGGTCGATACCGCACTCGTACGCATCGAGCTTGGCGCGGTTGTACCGGCTCGGGCCCGCGAGGCTCGCCACCGCGACGGAGAAGACGGCGAAGGCAAGCGCGATGCCACCGAGTACCAGGATCGGTACGTAAGCGTTCATGCGACCTCCGGTTGCTCGCGCGAATCCGGCCGCGGGTCTGCTCGTCGCCCGCGAACCCACCCCCGCCGTGCACCGGGCGGTTCCACCCCGGCTCCGGGTTGTGAGTTACGGCACACACTAGTGCTGTTCGCGTCGGACTTGTCGCGATTTCACGCCCTCGATTCGGGGCGGCGTGTCGGGCTGCTCCACAACCGGAAGGAGAGTAGATTCTCCGGCCCCGCATACGAGTTCGCGGCCGGGCGGTCGCGCGCCGGAAGGGTCAGGAGGGGCGGGAGCGAGGGGTGAGCAGAGCGAGGACCTGGCGGCCGAGCCGGATCGGGTCGACGGGATGACGCAGCGCCACCTCGGCGCCCGACCAGCGGGCCAGCCATTCGTCGTCGGCCCGGGCGATCAACACGATGATCGGTGGGCACGAGTCGAGTTCGTCCTCGAGTTGCTTCGCGAGACCCATGCCGCCGGCGGGGGCGGCCTCACCGTCGAGCACGGCGAGTGCGATGTCGCCGGCGTGCATGCGTTCGACGACGACCGGCGGTGTCGCGACCTCGACGTAGTCGAGGGGAGGCAGATCCGGGTGCAGGCGGGTACCGAGGGCATCACGAACCTGTTGCCGCACGGTCGCATCGTCGCTGTAGACGAGGATGCGCAGCGAGTCGGTCACGGGCAAGATGCTAACCGAGCACACCCGCCCGTCCGGGGAACCCGCGTGTCGCGGTGGCGCCGCGACATCGGCGGGCCGGGACGAGCTCAGGATCCGCTACCGAGCGGATGCCACCGCTCCCGAATCTCGGGACGGATGGCCGCCTCCGCCTCGTCGTCGTGGATGATCGAGGCGGGCGCGATCATCAGGTGCGCCAGTACGATGCATGCGCCGGTGAGCATGGCGAATGCGGCACCGATCAGATACGACCCGGTGAACACCGCAGCCAGGAATCCGATCGTGAGCATTCCCGTGAGCGCGATGATCGCGAGAATCCGCCGATTCGAGCGTGGCACCGAATCGGACCTCTTGTCCGTGGATGCAACCATGAGCATCTCCGTTCCTCCCCGGAACGACGCATCCCGTACCCCCGCATCCACTCATCGTTCCCGGTCGACGAATCGTCGGTGATGAGCGAACCCCCGCGGTGGCCGAGTGCGGCCGTCCCCTCTCCCGCTCGGGCCGTGAGCGGTTTCGATAACAGAATACTATCAAATGTGACATCCGTCTCGTGATCTGTTTGTGGGACATCACGAAGTTGGGGACCGCCCCGAAATCTGTCGGTAACCCACCGCCCGGCCGGAAGGTTAGGCTCACCTCTCGACATGGCCCCCATCACTGAGAGGTACTCATGAAATTCCGATCCCAGCGCCGCGGGCCGCGCGCGGTCGTCGTACTCGTCGCCGCCGCCGTCGCGCTCACCGCGTGCTCGTCCGGCAGTGGCGACGACTCGAACGGCTCTCCGACAGGCGACTTCGAACCCGTTGCGATCGAGCACGCACTGGGCACCGCCGAGATCGACGTGCAGCCCCAGAGGGTCGTGACGCTCGGGATGGGCTCGGCCGAGACGGCGATCGCCCTCGGCGTCACCCCGGTGGGGATGGAGGAATATCCCTGGGGCAGCGACGAAACGGGATACCTGCCCTGGATCCACGAGGAACTGACCGAACGCGGCGAGCCGCTGCCCGAGCAGTTCACCGGCGGCACCGAGGTGGACGTCGAGGCGATCGCCCGACTCGCCCCGGATGTCATCCTCGCGCCGTGGTCCGGGATCACGCAGGAGCAGTACGACCTGCTGTCGGCGATCGCTCCGACCGTCGCCTATCCCGAACTGCCGTGGACGATCACCTGGCAGGACCAGATCGAGACCATCGGCACCGCGCTCGGCAAGCACGACGAATCACTGGATCTGATCACCGGGATCGAGGACACCTTCGAACGCACCGCGGCCGCGCACCCCGAATACGCCGGCGTGACGTTCTCCTATATCTACAACACCGGCCCCGGCACGCTGGGCGTGTTCATGCCCGACGAGCAGCGTGTGGCGATGGTTCGCGGACTCGGGCTGACGGTCGACCCGGTCGCGAACACTCTCGAGGAGACCGAGGGCACCGACTCGGCGGTCATCGGGCTCGAGAACGCCGGACTGCTGAAGGACTCGGATCTGATCTTCACGTTCTATTCCGACCCGGCGAACCGCGCGGAGATCGAATCGCAGCCCGTCTACCAGCAGATTCCGGCGATTGCGCGCGGGTCGCTCGTCGCGCCGGAGGAACAGCCGTTCGTCACGGGATCGTCGATGATCAATCCGCTCACCGTGCCGTGGTCGATCGACCGCTACGTCCCGCTCGTCGACGAGGCGATCGCGAAGCTCGACCGCTGAGCCGGACGCACCGGTGGTGCGCCCGGCTCTCGGGCGTCACCGCCGGTGCGCGAGCCTGCGGACCATCAGATCACCGATCGACTGCATGATCTGCACCATCACGATGAGGACGACCACCGCGAGCAACAGCACCGGCGTGTTGAACCGCTGGTAGCCGTAGACGATCGCGAAGTCGCCGAGACCGCCACCACCGATGACACCGGCCATGGCCGAATAGCCCACCAGCAGCACGAGGGTGAGGGTGGCACCGGCGATCAGCGGGGACAGCGCTTCGGGCAACAGCACCTTGCGCACGATCTGCGCGTTGGTGGCTCCCATCGCCTGGGCCGCCTCGACCCGGCCCCGCGGCACCTCCCGCAGAGCGGATTCGACGATCCGGCCGAAGAACGGGATGGCACCGATGGTCAACGGCACGATCGCCGCGGTCGGCCCGATCGCGGTACCCACGATGAAGCGGGTGAACCCGATCAGCGCGATCAGCAGGATGAGGAAGGGAAGCGACCGGAACAGGTTGACGATCACGCCGAGGACGGTGTTGAGCGTCCTGCGGGGCCACAGCCCGGACGGTGACGTCAACTGCAACACGATCCCGACCAGCACACCACCGACGACGGTGAGCACGAAGGACACCGCAACCATGTAGAGCGTCTCGAGGGTGGCTTCCCACACCTCCGGGAAGGCGTCGTACCACTGCAGTTTGTTCATCGCGCCTGCACCGTCATTCCGTGAGTCCCTCCAGTTCGGCTTCCGTCCCCCACGCCAGGCTCAGATACGGGCGTTCGGCCACGAAGCCCTCGATGAGTGCCCGCTCGGTGCCCGCCGTGAACCGCAGGCGCATCCGGCCCACGGTGACGCTGCCGACCTGTTCGACCCGGCCACCGACCACAGCGATGTCGGCGTCGATCGCGCGGATCATCTCCGCGAGCCACGGACCGTGCGCGGCATCACCGATCGCGGTGACCAGAGCCGTGTCGGCACCAGAACCCGTCGACGGGTCGGTGCCGACCGGGACGAGCGCGTGCCCGAGCGCCGACTCGGGATCGGCGACGAGATCGACGATCCGGCCCGTCTCGACCACCTGTCCGGCATCGAGCCGAGCGGCCGAGCTGCAGATCCGGCGCAGCACCCCGAGTTCGTGGGTGATCACCACGACCGTGACACCGAGTCGTCTGTTCACCTCGGCGACCAGATCGAGGACCTGATCGGTGGTGTCCGGGTCCAGGGCGCTCGTCGCCTCGTCGCACAGCAGCACCTCGGGTTCTGCGGCGAGTGCGCGGGCGATGCCCACGCGCTGCTGCTGACCACCGGACAACTGCGAGGGGTAGCTCTCCCCCTTTCCGGCCAGGCCGACGAGATCGAGCAGCTCGAGCGCCCGCGTGCGGCGCTGTTCCTTGCCGATCCCGGCCACTTCGAGGGGGAACTCGACGTTCCGGATCACGGTGCGCGAGTGCAGCAGGTTGAACTGCTGGAAGACCGTCCCGATCCGTCGACGGGCCGCGCGCAGTTCCGCACCGGACAGGGTCGACAGGTCGTCCTTACCGAGCAGGATCCGTCCCGAGGTGGGCCGCTCGAGCAGGTTCAGGCAGCGCAGCAGCGTGGACTTGCCGGATCCGGACGGACCCACGATGCCGTAGATCTCGCCGTCCGGGATCTCGAGCGACACCCCTCGCAGCGCCGCGACCTCCCCGGAGCGTCCGGCTCCGGGGAAGGTCTTGACGAGGTTCTCGACGACGATCATCAGTTCGTCGGGTGGACCGGCAGCACGGCGCCGGAGTAGGTCTCCTCGATCCAGGCAGCCGTCTCGGGCGACTCGAGGGCCTCGGCCAGGGCGGTCACGGCCGGGTCGTTCTCGTTCTCGGCCCGCACGACGAGCAGGTTGGAGAAGGGGTTGTCCTCGACCTCTTCGGTGACGATGGCGTCCTCGGCCGGGTTCAGTCCGGCTTCGAGCGCGTAGTTGGAATTGATCACGGCGGCGGTGATCTGTGCGTCGTCGAGCTGACGGGCGAGCTGCGGACGCTCGATGCCGACCAGGTTGAGGTTCTTCGGGTTGGCGGTGATGTTCGATTCGGTGACCACCGACAGGTCGGCCTCCTCGAACGGCACGTCCATCTCGAGCAGACCGGCCGATTCGAGCAGGTACAGCGCGCGGGCGTAGTTGGTGGTGTCGCGCGGCACGGCGACGGTGTCGCCGTCCTTCAACTCGTCGAGCGAGGCGATCTTGTTCGAGTAGAGCCCGATGGGCTCGAGATGCACGTCGGCGACGGCGACGAGGTCGTCGACACCCTTCTGTTTCTGCCAGTCCGTCAGGTAGGGCTCGTGCTGGAAGAAGTTCGCGTCGACGTCGCCGGCCTCGAGCAGTTCGTTGGGATCGACCTCACCGGTGATCTCGACGATGTCGAGTTCGTAGTCGCCCAGCGCCCCGGTGCTCACGATCTGGTCGAGGATCTCGACGTGCGGGGTGGACGACGCCGAGATCCGGAGGGTGGTGTCGTCCCCTTCGGACGACGAGCAGGCCGCGAGGCCCGCAGCGAGGGCGAGCGCGGCGGACGCGACGACGATACGACGCAGTGACATCGGGTGGATACCTTCCGTTGGAAATGCGGGGACGTTGGACATGCGGGACGGACAGATCGATTATCGGGGTGCGGCGAAGCGGGCGAGGAGATCCGCGTGAAAACGCTCCGCCACGTTCGGGTGTGCCCGCAGGCGGGACTTGAGTGCGTTGAGGCCGTAGACGGCGTGCAGCGTGCCGCCGTGCGCGTCGGGGCCCACGCCACGGGCGACCGCGGCGAGGTCCGCGGGCAGCTCCACCGGTGGGAGTTCGCGGTCGAGACCGGGATTGAGGAAGAAGGGCAGCGACACGCGGTCGGTGCCCGCCGGGGGCGGCAGCACGCGGTGGACGGTCGCCTGAAGGTAACCGCCGGTGGCGACCTCGAGGAGTTCGCCGATGTTGACGATGAAATGCCCTGGGAGCGGGTCGATGTCGACCCACCGGCCGTCGCCTTCGACCTGGAATCCGGTGCTGCCGGGTTCGGGGTAGAGCAACGTGAGCGCGCCGACGTCCTTGTGGCTGCCGACTCCCTGATCGGTGACCGAGCGGTCGTGGCCGGGATACCGTGCGATCTTCAGCAGCGGGTCGGGATCGGCGAAGGCATCCTCGAAGTGATCGGCGGGGGCGCCGAGGGACTCGGCCCATGCGCCGAGCAGTCGGCGCCCGACGTCGCCGGCCTCGTCGATCCAGCGCAGGGCCAGTTCACGCAGTCGGGGGACCTGCTCGGGCCACAGATTGGGGCCGTGCAGCACCTCCCAGGGGCGGTCGGGGTCGATCTCGGCGACGGCGTCGCGTTCCGGGCCGATGTCGAGTTGTTCGCGCCAGTCGACGTAGCCCTGGGTGCGTTCGCCGCCGACACGGGTATAGCCGCGGAAGTGGGGTGAGCGGATGTTCTCGATCGCGAGCTTGTCCGCCTCGGGGAGGGCGAAGAACTCGCGGGCCGCCGCGACGAGTTCGTCGGCGAGCGCGGGATCGATCCCGTGACCGGCGAGATGGAAGAACCCGATCTCGTGGGTGGCCTCCCGAAGACGATCGAGCAGGGCGTTGCGCGTTGTTTCGTCGCCGTCGAGATCGGACAGATCGATGACGGGCAATACCGTCGAATCGGACATGATGTGCCTTTCGAACCGCATCGGATGCGAGGAATTCCCGGTCACCGCCGGATCGTCGGTCACAGCGGACTCAGGGGAATCGTGAGAGCAGTGCGAGCAGCCCCGGACAGGGGACGATCAGCGGCAACGACAACACGCAGGAGCCACGGCGCGTCGAGCGCGTGTGCTCACAGTCTGCGTGTGGGTGTTGCCCATGTTCTCCTCCGATGAGGTCGCATGCGACCTTCGACGACAGTGCCACGACGTGGTCCTGATCAAGGCTAATCGCCTCCGCGACCACCCGGCAAATCACCCTGGATCGACGATTCGACACCATTGACAGCATGCTGCTTCTTTGCCAGTATGCTGTCATGACCGAAACAGTTCACGTCGCCGTGTACGACACCCTGGCGGACTGGGAGATCGGATACGTCACGCCGCACATCGCAGATCCGGAATGGCAGCGCAGTCCCGGCCGGTATCGCGTCCGCACGGTCGGAGCCACGCCGGAACCGGTCACGACGAAGGGCGGACTCCGCATCCTCCCCGACACCGTGCTCGCGGACGTGACGCCGGAGAACAGCGCGATGCTGATCCTCGCGGGCAACGACATCTGGCCGACCGACGCCTACGCCCCCTTCGTCGACAAGACCCGGCAGTTCCTCGACGCCGGCGTTCCGGTGGCTGCGATCTGCGGCGCGACCGGGGCGCTCGCGGCAGCCGGCCTGCTCGACGAGCGACCGCACACGAGCAACGCTCTCGAATTCCTGCAGGGCATCGGCTACGGGGGCGCCGATCTGTACCGGGACGAACCCGCGGTCACGGACGGTGATCTCATCACCGCGAGCGGCATCGCCCCCGTCGACTTCGCCCGCGCGATCCTCGCCCGCCTCGACATCTACGAACCGCGCGTGCTCGACGCCTGGTACGCCCTCTACGGCGAGCGCGACCCGCGCGGCTACTACGAGCTCATGTCATCCGGCTCGTGACAGAACCGAACGCGGCCGAGCAGCACCCGGCCGAGGCCGAACTGCTCAGCGCGGCCGCACTGACGGCCTTCCGGCTCAACGGCCAGTTTCTCGCGCTGGCCGAGACCCTGGCGCGTCCGGTGGGCCTGACCGCGGCCTGGTGGCAGGTCCTCGGCGCGGTCTCCCCCGCTCCGCTGCCGGTGTCCGCGATCGCCCGCGAGATGGGCATCACCCGGCAGAGCGTGCAGCGCATCGCCGATCTCCTCGTCGACAAGGGCCTGGCGGAGTACCGCCCCAATCCGGCGCACCGTCGCGCCAAGCTCGTCGCGATGACACCGGCCGGCCGCGACGCGATCCGTGCCATCGGCCCCGCCCACACCGACGCCGCGCGGGCACTGTGCGAGGAGACCGGATCCGAGAACCTGGCGCGGATCGTGGAGGGCATGCGCGCGTTGTCGGCCGCCCTCGACCGATCGGCCGATCAGCTCCCCGACGGACGACGCGGCGGGAAGTGACGGATGAGCCCTTCCTGCACGACGGTGGCGACGAGTTCGCCCTCGATGGTGAAGTAGCGGCCCGTCGCCATCCCGCGAGAACCGGCCGCCACCGGAGATTCCGTGGCGTACAGGTGCCATTCGTCGAAGCGGAGCGGACGGTGGAACCAGATCGAATGGTTGACCGTCGCAGCTACGATCCGGTCGAGTCCCCACGAGAGGCCGTGCGTGGTGAGGATCGAGTCGAGGACGGTCGTGTCGGACGCGTAGGCCAGCGTGGCGACGTGGAGCAGCGGAGCGTCGGGTAGTTGCCCGTCGGCGCGCATCCACACGCGGTTGTGGCCGAGCTTCTCCCCCGTTCCCCGCAACACCCAGGCGGGGTCGTTGGCGTACCGCATGTCGATCGGCTTGAGTGCGCCGACGAAATGCGGCAACTGCTCCTCGAAGCCACGCAGACGTTCGCCGATCGGCGGAAGTGCTTCGGGCAGCGGAACATCGGGAACGGTCACCGAGTGCTCGAGGCCCTTGCCCCACCGCTGGAAGGCGGCGAGCATGACGAACAGTTCCTGGTCGTCCTGGTACGCGGTGACCATCCTGTTCGCGAAGTCGCGGCCGTCGCGGTGGGTGACGACGTGGTAGTCGATGGGCCGCTTGACGTCGCCGCCCCGGATGAAATGGGCGTTGATCGCGTGCACGGGTCGATCACCGACGGTGCGCCCGGCCGCGATGAGCGCCTGCGCGACGAGTTGACCGCCGAAGGTGCGGCTGCCGACCTGTGCGGGATGACCGCCACGGAAGACGTTCTCCTCGACCTGCTCCAGGTCGAGCAGTCCGAGGAGAACGTCGAGATCCGTTGTGTCCGACAGTGTCACCGGGTGTCTTTCTCACCCAACCGGTGCACGTGGATGAGGTTGGTCGAACCCGAGCGTCCCGGAGGCGCTCCGGCGACGATCACCACGAGGTCGCCGCGCTGGTACCGGCCCAGCGACAGCAACGCCGCGTCGACCTGTTCGACCATCTGGTCGGTGGTGTCGACCGGCTCGACCGAGAAGGTCTCGGTGCCCCACGTCAGCGCCAGCTGGTTGCGGATGTGCGGGACGGGCGTGAACGCGAGCAGCGGCAGCGGGGTGTGCAGCCGTGCGAGTCGTCGCACGGTGTCGCCCGACTGGGTGAACGCGACGAGCGCCTTGGCGTCGAGACGCTCGCCGATGTCGCGGGCGGCGTACGAGATGACACCGCGCTTGGTGCGCGGAACGTGCGTCAGCGCAGGTACTTCCGTCGAATCCGACTCGACGGCGGCGATGATGCGCGCCATCGTGCGGACCGTTTCGACGGGGAACTTGCCGACGGAGGTCTCGCCCGAGAGCATCACGGCGTCGGTGCCGTCGAGCACGGCGTTGGCCACGTCGGAGGCCTCGGCGCGAGTGGGACGCGAGTTCTCGATCATCGATTCGAGCATCTGCGTCGCGACGATGACGGGCTTGGCGTTCTCGCGTGCGATCTGGATCGCGCGCTTCTGCACGAGTGGTACTTCCTCGAGCGGAAGTTCGACGCCGAGGTCGCCGCGCGCCACCATGACCGCGTCGAAGGCGAGGACCACGGCCTCGAGATTCTCGACGGCCTCGGGCTTCTCGAGCTTGGCGATCACCGGCACGTGCCGCCCGACGCGGTCCATGACCTCGTGAACGAGTTCGACGTCGGCCGGTGACCGCACGAACGACAGGGCGATGAAGTCGACACCGAGACGCAGGGCGAACTCGAGATCCTCGATGTCCTTCTCCGACATGGCCGGAACGGAGACGTTCATCCCCGGCAGGGAGACACCCTTGTTGTTGCTGACGGGTCCGCCCTCGATGACGCGGCAGACGACGTCGTTGCCCTCGACCGCCTCGACGACGAGACCGACCTTGCCGTCGTCGACGAGCAACCGGTCGCCGGCGACGGCGTCCTGGGCGAGTTCCTTGTAGGTGGTCGAGACGCGGTCGTGGTCTCCGACCACGTCGTCGACGGTGATGCGGACCACTTCACCGTGTTCCCACACGGTGCGGTCCTCGGCGAATCGTCCGAGCCGGATCTTCGGCCCCTGGAGATCGGCGAGGATGCCGACGGCGTGCCCGGAGGCCTCCGACGCAGCGCGGACCCGGTTGTAGTGGCCCTCGTGGTCGGCGTGTTCACCGTGGCTGAAATTCAGGCGGGCGACGTCCATTCCGGCGTCGACGAGATTCCGCAGGACATCGGGGTCGGCGGTGGCCGGCCCCATAGTGCAAACGATCTTGGTGCGTCGGGTCACGCTTCGAGCCTAGCCTCCGAGCCTGCGACCCTCCATCCCAGCACCCCGGTGCGTGTCGCCGGGGTGCCGATGGGACGGAGACGTCGGGATGTCACGGACGGAGCTGGCGTCCGTTCTTGTCGCGGACCTTGCCGGTGAGCATGAGGATGCCGTCGATCAGCGGCCAGATGCCCCCGATACCGCAGGTGAGCCACGTGACGGCGATCTGCGCGACCGCCGTACTCGGCTGGTCGAGATAGAAACGTCCGGCACCGAAGGCGCCGAGCAGGATCTCCAGCACACCTGCGGTGACCTTGCTCTTGTCGGAGTACGGCTCGCCGGTGTAGGGATCGCGCCCGAAGGGCGCTGCGGCGTCGCGACCGTACGGGTTCGACGGGTCGGGGTAGCCGTAGGCGGGCATCACCCCGTAGCCGGGCGGCGGACCGTATCCCTGTCCGCTCTGCGGCGGCGGACCGTATCCCTGTCCGCTCTGCGGCAGCGGGCCGTAACCCTGCCCGCCCTGCGGCGGCGGACCGTAACCCGGCTGCTGCGATCCCTGCGGACCGGTGTACCGGCCCTGCGACGGGTCCTGCTGCGGGGACCCGATCGGGTAGTGCGGATCGGGTGTCCCGTAGACCGGTCCGGTGCCGGTCTCGGGCCGGCCCTGATGCTCGCCGTAAGGGTAGTCGCCCGGGGACGGATAGTCGGACTCGTGCTCGGCCGGTGGCGGGTAGCTGGGCGTGGTCCCCCAACCCGGTCCGTTGCCGACACCCGAGTAGGTGTCCCATCCCGGTCCCGGAGTGCCGGTGGAACCACCGAGGGAGTCGAGGGTGGGCGGTTGAGCGGACAACGAGGCCTGCGCGGTGGCGTCGTAATCGAACGCGCGTCCGAGATCGGGAGGCGGGGTGTGCTCGCTCTCCGAGGACCGCTCCGGCGTGTCGGCGCCGGAGGCGGACTCGCTCCGCTTCGTCAGGTCGGGCTTGGCAGGCTCCGTCGTGTCGGGCTCCGGCTTGGCAGGCTCCGGCTTGGCAGGCTCCGAATCGGATGCTCCCGAAGTTCCCGGGTCCTGTGTGGTCACGAGTGATCCCCTTTGCTGTCTCCGGACGTCGCTTCGTCGACTCTACCGGCGGCGGACGACGAGCTGTCCGACTCGACGCCCGTCCCGCCCTCGCCCTGTGCGGCCGACTCTCCCCCGGCGCCCGCGGCGGCGGGGTTCAGCGACGCGGGGTCCTCGCGACCCTTGCGGGCGAGGACGAAGTAGGCGACCGCGAGCACGAACACGATGCCCGAGGTGAACGAGTTGATCCGGATACCCGCGATCTGGGTCGCCGCGTCGGTGCGCATGAGCTCGATCCAGAACCGGCCCGCGCAGTACCCGGCCACGTAGAGGGCGAACAGGCGTCCGTGGCCGATCGTGAACTTCCGGTCGACGAACACCAGCAGCAGCACGACGGCGAGGTTCCACAGCAGCTCGTAGAGGAAGGTCGGGTGCACGACGAAGGCCACCTCGCCGGTGGACACGCCGTCGACCAACCCGGGCGCGACCTGCCCCGCGTCGTTGCGCCGCTCGTAGATCTCGAGTCCCCACGCCACCGTGGTCTCGCGACCGTAGAGTTCCTGGTTGAACCAGTTGCCGAGGCGTCCGATGGCCTGCGCCAGCAGGATCGCCGGCGCGAGGGCGTCCCCGAAGGCCGGCAGCGGGATCCCCCGCCGACGGCACCCGATCCACGCACCGAGCGCACCGAAGGCGACCGCACCCCAGATGCCGAGGCCGCCCTCCCAGATCTTCAGGGCGTCGACGGGGTCG
Organism: Rhodococcus sp. 5G237; assembly: GCF_053764735.1. NCBI lineage: Bacteria > Bacillati > Actinomycetota > Actinomycetes > Mycobacteriales > Nocardiaceae > Rhodococcus > Rhodococcus sp. 5G237. The sequence continues at coordinate 109,595 of NZ_JBSNCD010000006.1, forward strand.
TTGCCGTCTCCGAAGTACTTCTGCCAGTCGGTGGCGACGTGGTAGAGCCGCCCACCGATCAGGCCGAAGGGCACCGCCCACACGGCGATGTCGAGGACGGTGCCGGCCTGTCCGCCGCGTGCGACCCAGCGGCGGTCGCCCCACCAGATCGCCACGACGATCCCGACGATGATGCACAGGGCGTAGGCGCGGAGGGCGAAGGGTCCGAGATACCAGACGCCCTGCGGCGGACTCGGCAGATAGGCCAGAACAGAGGCAGTGGATGTCACGAGTGCACGTTAGCGGAGCGAACGCCCTTCGCGAGATCCCGAGTCAGTGCGAGCAACGCGTCGTGTCCCTCGGCCACGGCGGAGACCAGCGCGGAGCCGACGATCACGCCGTCTGCGTAGCCCGCGATCTCCGCGGCCTGGGCACCGTTGCGCACACCGAGACCGACACCGACCGGGATCTCGGAGTGCGTGCGCACCCGGGCGACGATCTCCGGCGCGCGGTTGTCGACGCTGTCGCGGGCGCCGGTGACACCCATGGTCGAGGTGGCGTAGACGAAGCCGCGGCACTTGTCGAGGGTGGTCGCGAGGCGCTCGTTGGTCGACGACGGTGCGACCAGGAAGATCCTGCCGAGTCCGTACTTGTCGGCCGCGGCGATCCATTCCTCCGCTTCGTCCGGGACGAGGTCGGGGGTGATGATGCCGAGTCCACCCGCGGCCGCGAGGTCACGGGCGAAGTTCTCGACGCCGTACTTGAGCACGAGGTTCCAGTAGGTCATCACGACCGCGGCGCCACCGGCGGCGGTGATCGCCTCGACGGCCGGGAAGACGTCGCGGACCCGGACGCCGTTGGCGATCGCCTCGAACGCCGCGTTCTGGATGGTGGTGCCGTCCATGACCGGGTCGCTGTAGGGGATGCCGACCTCGATGAGATCGCAGCCGCCCTCGACGAGGGTCTTCATCGCCTCGACGGAACGCTCGACGGTGGGATAGCCGACCGGCAGGTAGCCGACCAGTGCGGCGCGGTTCTCCGCGCGGCAGGTCGCGAAGATCTCGGTCAGGCGTTCGTGCGGGGCGCTCACTGGGCTGCTCCTTCGGTGCCGGTCCGGTCGGCGGACTCGTCGGTCGGCAGGTAGCCGAACCACTTGGCGGCGGTGTCGACGTCCTTGTCCCCGCGGCCGGAGAGGTTGACCAGGACGATGGCGCCCTTGCCGAGCTCGGGGCCGAGCCTGACGGCACCGGCGACGGCGTGTGCCGACTCGATGGCGGGGATGATGCCCTCGGTGCGGCACAGCAGCGCGAAGGCCTCCATGGCCTCGCTGTCGGTGACGGCGCGGTACTCGGCCCGGCCGGTGTCGGCGAGCCAGGCATGTTCGGGGCCGACGCCGGGATAGTCGAGACCGGCGGAGATCGAATGCGATTCGATGGTCTGGCCGTCCTCGTTCTGCAGCAGATACGAGAACGCGCCGTGCAGGGCACCGTGGGTGCCGCCGCCGATGGTGGCGGCGTGCCGTCCGGTCTCCACCCCGTCTCCCCCGGCCTCGCAGCCGACGAGCTTGACGGACGGGTCGTCGATGAACGGGTGGAAGATGCCGATCGCGTTCGATCCGCCACCGACGCAGGCGACGACGGCATCGGGCAGACGACCGGTGAGCTCGCGGATCTGGGCGCGCGCTTCGAGGCCGATGATGCGCTGGAAGTCGCGGACCATCGCCGGGAAGGGATGCGGGCCGGCGGCGGTGCCGAAGCAGTAGTAGGTGTTGTCGGCGTTGGTGACCCAGTCGCGCATCGCCTCGTTGATCGCGTCCTTGAGGGTGCGCGATCCGGTCTTGGCGGCGATGACCTCGGAGCCGAGCAGACGCATGCGCGCGACGTTGAGGGCCTGCCGTTCGGTATCGACCTCGCCCATGTAGACGCGGCATTCGAGACCGAGCAGCGCGCATGCGGTGGCGGTGGCGACGCCGTGCTGGCCGGCGCCGGTCTCGGCGATCACGCGGGTCTTACCCATGCGCTTGGCGAGCAGTACCTGCCCGAGCACGTTGTTGATCTTGTGTGAGCCGGTGTGGTTGAGATCCTCGCGCTTGAGGAAGATGCGCGCTCCGCCGGCGTGTTCGCTCAGACGGGTGGCCTCGTAGACCGGAGACGGGCGTCCGGTGTAGTCGCGCTGCAGGCGGTCGAGTTCGGCCAGGAAGCCGGGATCGACGCGTTCCTTCTCGTAGGCAGCGGTGACCTCCTCGATCACCGCCATGAGCGCCTCGGGCACATAGCGGCCACCGAAGACTCCGAAATGGCCGCGGACGTCGGGTTCGTGCGCGGTCGGAGTGGCGAGGGCTTCGCTCATCGAAGGAAGCCCTCGGCCCTTGGCGGAAAGTGCGGAATCGTCTGCAGTCACGCGTCCAGTCTGCCCCACCACGCGACGCGGATCACGTGGGGGTCCGGACCGGCCGGGACGGTCAGCGTGCCGGCTTGGGGCACGACGGATGCGTGCCCACCGTCACCAGTTCGGCGACTGCCTGGCGCGGATCCCCACTGGTCACCAGTCCCTCTCCGACGAGCACCGCGTCGGCGCCCGCGCCCGCGTACGCGAGCAGATCGGCCGGGCCGCGAACACCCGACTCGGCGATCTTGAGCACGTTGCTGGGCAGGCCCGGCGCGATGCGCGAGAAGGTCGTCTTGTCGACCTCGAGGGTCTTGAGGTTGCGGGCGTTGATCCCGATGACGGTGGCACCGGCTTCGAGGGCGCGGTCGGCCTCCTCTTCGGTGTGCGCCTCGACCAGCGCGGTCATGCCGAGCGACTCGACGCGGTCGATCAGCGCCGTCAGCACGGTCTGCTCGAGTGCCGCGACGATGAGGAGCACGATGTCGGCTCCGTGTGCCCTCGCCTCGTGGATCTGGTAGGGACCGACCACGAAGTCCTTGCGCAGCACGGGAATGCGGACAGCGCGACGGACTGCGTCGAGATCGGCGAGGCTGCCGTGGAATCGGCGTTCCTCGGTGAGAACGCTGATGGCGCGAGCGCCTCCGGACTCGTACGCTGCAGCGAGCTCGGCGGGATCGGCGATGTCGGCGAGAGCACCCTTCGAGGGGCTGGCGCGCTTGACCTCGGCGATGACCGCGATGCCCGGTTCGCGCAGCGCGGCCTTGGCGTCGATCGGCGGGGGCGCGGCCGCGGCCGCAGCCTTGACGGAGGCGAGATCGAGGGCCGCCTCACGGGCGGCGACGTCTGCTCGCACTCCTTCGAGAATCGAATCGAGAACTGTCATCGTGGCTCGAGTCCTTTCCCACCCTGCTCAATCCCGATGTGATCAAGCTCATCGGATCTGTCTAGAAGAGTAGTGAAGTGGTTTACAGCGGTCACCGGCGGGTGTCCGTATCACCCTCGCCACCGTCGTCCGTGGGATCCTCACCTGCATCCAGTGCGTCCCACAGACCGCGTTCGGACAGGGGTTCGTCGTTCTCGGCGCGCCGGGCGACCGCCTCGCGACGTGCTGCCGGGGCGTCGTACTTCGACGACAGTCCGGCCGCCTCGCGCGGGGTGCGCCACAGCGTCACCGCCGCAGCGAGGGCCGCGACGGCGCCGACGATCGCGAGGACGGCCGGCAGCGGATAGGTCTGGACGGCGGTCACGGTCGCGCGGTCGGGCAGCGCGGCGACACCGGCCGCGGTCTCGGGGTCTGCGTCGACGGTGAGCAACCGGACGGCGGGGATCGCGGCCGCGACGGCGACGACCGCGACCACGAGCGAGACGAGACGCAGCGCGAGTCCGCGCACCGCGAAGACGGCGGCGACCGCCGCGAGCAGCACGAGAGCGAGCGGGGTCAGTGCCGCCGCCCAGCGGCCACCCTCGAGGTCGTCGACGCGGTCGATCCCGAGTCCGTCGGACGAGACGGCGGTGACCCACGTCATCCGGCTCGATGCCCACAACAGGGCTGCACCGACCCCGAGCAGCAGGGCGGCGATGACGGTCGGCCGGCGCCGGCGTCCGGTGGTGGGGCCGGCATCCGGCGTCTCCGCGGTCACCGTGCGTCACCGCCGTAGGTGGTGAGGGTGGACGCGGCGGCCACTGCGGCGAGGGCGGACATGGCCTTGTTGCGGGCCTCGGTGTCCTCGGCCTCCGGATCGGAGTCGGCGACGATGCCGGCACCCGCCTGCACGTAGGCGACGCCGTCCTTGACGAGCGCGGAGCGGATCGCGATGGCGGTGTCGGCGTCGCCCGCGAAATCGAGATAGCCGACGATGCCGCCGTAGATGCCACGGCGGGTGGGTTCGAGTTCCTCGATCAGTTCCATCGCGCGCACCTTCGGCGCCCCCGACAGGGTCCCGGCGGGGAAACACGCCGTGACGGCGTCGAGGGCGTGCTTGCCCTCCGCGAGTCTCCCGGTGACCGTGGAGACGAGGTGCATCACGTGGCTGTACCGCTCGATGTGGCGGTAGTCGTGCACCTCGACGGTGCCCGGCGTGCACACCCGGCCGAGATCGTTGCGGCCGAGATCGACGAGCATGAGGTGCTCGGCGTTCTCCTTCTCGTCGTGGACGAGGTCCTTCTCGAGCAGGATGTCCTCCTCCTCGTTCGCGCCGCGCCACCGGGTCCCGGCGATGGGATGGGTGGTGGCCACCCCGTCCGAGACCGTCACGAGCGCCTCCGGGCTCGATCCGACGATCGAGAAGGCCGTCTCGCCGTCCGGCCCGGGGATGTGGAGCAGGAACATGTACGGGCTGGGGTTGGACGCGCGGAGCATCCGGTAGACGTCGATCGGCTCTGCGTCGCAGTCGATCTCGAAGCGCTGAGAGAGCACCACCTGGAAGGCCTCACCGGCCTCGATGTCGCCGATCAGTTTGCGGACGTCCGTGCAGAACGACTCGGTGGTGCGCTGACGGCGGTAGTCGGGTTCGGGCCGCGAGTAGGTCGCGACGGTGGCCGGCGCGGGCGCGGCGAGCGCCGCGGTCATCCGGTCGAGGCGGGCGACGGCGTCGTCGTAGGCCTCGTCGACGCGCTCGTCGGAGCCGTCCCAGTTCACGGCGTTGGCGATGAGCCAGATCATGCCCTCGTGGTGGTCGACGGCCGCGAGGTCGGTGGCCAGCAGCATCACCATCTCGGGGATCTGCAGATCGTCCTCGGCGAGCGTCGGCAGCTTCTCGAGATGACGGACGACGTCGTAGCCGAGATAACCGACCATGCCGCTGGTGAGGGGCGGCAGTCCGTGGATGCGATCGGTGTGGAGCAACTGGAGGGTCTCCCCGAGGACGTCGACGGGGTTGCCACCCGTGGGCGCGCCGGCCGGGACGTTGCCGTACCAGGCGGCGTCGCCGTCGACGACGGTCAGCGCTGCCGGGCTCCCGGCGCCGATGAACGACCACCGCGACCACGACCGGCCGTTCTCCGCCGACTCGAGCAGGAAGGTCCCGGGGCGGTCGGCCGCGAGCTTGCGGTAGGCCGACAGCGGGGTCTCCGCGTCCGCGAGCACCTTGCGGGTCACCGGGACCACGCGGTGCTCGGCGGCCAGCTGGCGGAACTGCTCGCGGGTGGTCGTCGAATCGGAACGGCCGCCACCCGAGGAGTCGGTGGTGGCTGCGGGAATGGTGGTGGGCTCGCCGGACATGGGCCCCATCATCCCAGGGACCTCGTCCGGCTCTGCAGCCGCCGTCAGGCGACCTGGAACGAGCGCTTGGCCAGGCCCATCCAGAAGCCGTCGACGACCTGGTCGATGCCGTGGCCAGGAGCGTCGGAGGCACCGAGGGTGACGAACAGTGGGGCGAAGTGCTCGACCGTCGGATGCGCGTAGGGCATGCCCGGTGCGCGGTGCCGGAAGTCGAGCAGCGCGTCGACGTCGCCGCGCGCGAGCTGCTCGGCGGTCCAGTGGTCGAACTCCGCGGACCAGCCCGGTGCGGGCGCCTCGGGGCGCGGGTCGCGCAGGAAGGGCAGACCGTGCGTGGTGAATCCGGAACCGATGATGAGCACACCCTGCTCGCGCAGCGGCCGCAGTCGTGTGCCCAGGTGCAGCAGGCGTTCCGGATCCAGTGTGGGTAAGGAGATCTGCAGCACCGGGATGTCGGCATCCGGGTACATGACGGTCAGCGGCACGTAGGCACCGTGGTCGAGTCCGCGGTGGGGTTGCTGCACGACCGGTTCGTCGTCGGGCATCAGTGCCGCGACCTGCCGGGCCAGTCCGGGCGCGCCGGGGCTGGTGTAGGTCACCTCGTAGAAACGGCGCGGGAATCCCCCGAAGTCGTACACGAGCGGGGTGCCGGTGGTCGTCGAACCGATGGTCAGTGGAGCGGATTCCCAGTGCGCCGAGACCACGAGGATCGCTGTGGGTCGCGGCAGGTCGGCTGCCCAGCGCTGCAGCTGTGACACCCACAGTTCGCTGTCGACGAGCGGCGGGGCGCCGTGACTGAGGTACAGGGCGGGCGTGGTCGCGGAATCGATGGTCATGACATCCCCTCAAGTTGAAGCTTCAAGTATCATAGAGGAGAACCCGTCGCGCGGCCATGTTCATTCCCCGGCCGGGTGCGACAGCGAGACCGAACGAGCGAGGAGCAGGCATGAGCAACGAGGACCCGCGGTGGCTCGATCCGACGCAGCAGAACGCCTGGCGGGCGCTCGTCTCCGTCGTCACGCGACTGCCGGCCGCGCTCGACACCCAGATGCAACGCGACTCCGACATGACGCACTTCGAGTACTTCGTCCTCGCACTGCTCTCCGAGAACCCCGAGCGCCGACTGCGTCTCAACGCCCTCGCCGCCGAGGCCAACGCGTCGCTGTCGCGGCTCTCGCACGTCGTCACGCGCCTCGAGAAGCGCGGCTGGGTTCGACGCGAACCGGTTCCGGGCAGTCGCGGTTCGTACGCCGTGCTCACCGATGCCGGTTACGACACCGTCGTCGAGGCGGCACCGAGCCACGTCGAGGCGGTGCGCAGGCTCGTGTTCGACGGCCTCGACGACGACCAGGTGCGCGCGCTCGCGCGCCTGGGCTCCGCCCTGGTCGAGCAGATCGACGAGGGGATCGCCGGCGGTATCGGCAAGGCGTGAGCCGCCGCCTCACCCGGCCCACGGCCCTCCCGCGCCCGTCACGTGGCGGGGCGGCTCCGTGGCACGTCCCGGAACGGGATGTTCGGGTCGTGGCTGCGCTCACGCGGCATGCCGAGCACGCGTTCGCTGATGGCGTTGCGCGCCATCTCCGTCGTCCCGCCCGCGATGCACCACACCTGCCGCATCAGATGGTCGACGCCACGTTGCGCGACCGCTCCGTCGGCCTCGTCCCAGGCGGCACCGTTGGCATCGGTGAACTCGTAGCCGATGGTGACGAGCCGGCTCTCCACGACACCGGACATCAGGCGGGCGATGCTCGCGGCCTGGTCCGACATGGTCCGCGTGGCCACGCCCGTGGACACCCGCTGTTCGAGGGACTGCTTGACCAGTTCGAGCATCCGCGCCTCCCCGAGCAGGTCGCGGGCGAGCGGGTCGTCGAGCCGGCCGGCGTCGCGGGCCACGGCGAACAGCTCGGGCATCCGCGAGGCGCCGCGCGAGACCCCCGCCGGGATCGTCGTGTACGGCGAGTTCCGGTACATGCGTTCGTGGAACATCCAGCGGGTGCCCACGGTCCAGCCGTCGTCGACCTCGCCGAGCCGGTCACTGTCGGGGACACGCACGTCGGTCAGGAATTCCTGGCAGAACTCCTTCGAGCCGCTGAGCATCTCGATGCGATGCACCTCGACCGACGGTTGTTTCAGCGGCACCATGAAGACGGTCAGACCCCGGTTCTTCGGGACGTCCCAGTTGGTGCGGGCCAGGCACAGCGCCCAGTCCGACCACCATGCACCGGTGGTCCAGATCTTCGATCCGTTGAGGATCCAGTCCTCACCGTCGCGGACCGCAGTGGTGACGGCGGCGGCGACGTCGGATCCGCCGCTGGGTTCGGAGAGCATCTGCATCCACAGTTCCTCGCCCTTCAGGATGGCGGGGATGTGGCGGCGCTTCTGTTCCTCGGTCCCGAATTCGAGCAGCACCGCGGCGCACGGCACGAAGGTGGGTACCTGCAGGCGGGACGGATATTCGTAGCCGGCGAGTTCCTCGTCGAACACCTGCTGGTAGGCGCGCGGCAACCCCTGCCCGCCGTACTCGCGGGGAAAGCAGATGCCGGCGAAGCCCGCGTCGAACATTGCCCGCTGGATGTCGCGCTCACGCCGGACGAGGGCCAGTTCCTCCTCGTCGGACGCTTCGGGGCGGAGCACCCCGATGTAGGCCGCGGAGTCGGAGCGGTCCAGGTTGGCGTCGATCCACGCCCGTGCCCGCGCCCGGAACTCGTCGAGCGTCTCGGTCACGTCGGTCCTGTCCGAGGTGTCGAGGGTCATCAGGATGCCTCCCGGAGTTCGACGATGTCGGCGAGACGGGCACGATGTTCGGCCGGGGTGCCGAAGCCGGAGCGGTTCGCGGCCGCGCGTCGCGCATAGAGGTGCAGATCGTGTTCGTAGGTCACGCCGATCCCGCCGTGGATCTGGATGCAGTCCTGTACCAGCTCGCTGCCGTACTGCCCTATGTAGGCCTTTGCGGCGCAGAGGAGTTCGTCCGCATCGGGGCTCGATGTCGCGACCGCTCCGGCCGCCCGGTCGGCGATGGCATGACTCGCCTCGAGCCAGGTCTTCATGTCGGCGAACCGGTGCTTGAGTTCCTGATAGGACGCGAGCGGGCGACCGAAGGCATAGCGGTCGAACGCCCACGCGACGGTGAGGTCGAAGACCGCTTGCAGCGCTCCGACGGATTCGGCGGCGGAGATGACGAGCGCGGCCCGCCGGGCGCGGGCGGCGTCGTCCGCTCCCCTGCCGGGTTCGCCGACGACGGAGCTCAGCGGCACGCGCACCTCGTCGAAGTGGACCGCGGCGTAGCGCCGCGTGACGTCGATCGACTGCAGTGGTGTGACCGTCACTCCGTCCGTGTGGCGGGGCACGAGCACGTTCGTCACGTCCTGACCGGTCCGACCGGTCACGAGCAGGAGCTCGGCGGTGGCACCGGCTTCGACGGGGCGTTTGGTGCCGGTGACGACCACCTCGTCGCCGTCGATCCGGATCTCGACGGGCGCGGTGGCGGTCCGGCTGCCGGCGCGCGGTTCGTCCAGGCACCAGGCTGCGGTGGCGCTGCCGGCGAGCAGCGCCACCAGCGCTTCCTCGTGGTCGTTCCCGTATCGGCCGAGCATCTCCGCGGCGACGTTCGTCGGACACAGCGGGCCGGGGGCGGCGTGACGCCCGAACTCATGCGCGACCAGCGTGAGATCGACGAGACCGAGACCGCTCAGCGATCCTCCGCCGTGGTCCTCGTCGACGAGCAGACCGGTCCATCCGAGTTCGGCTCCGGCGCGCCAGTAGTCGGCTGCGAAGCCGTCCGGATCGTCGCGGAGGCGGCGGATCCCGTCCGGCGGCACCTTCTCTGCGAGGAACCGTGCCGTGGTGTCGCGGAAGAACCCCTGATCCGGATTCGGATCCAACAACATGCGTGCCCCTTCACCCGTCGTCAGAACATAGCGCTCTCGATACAGAGAACACTATTCTCATCCGATGCGAAAGGGGTACGCGAGGACGGCCTCGGGTGGACCGAGTCGGTTCAGCCGAGCGGAGTTCCGCCCACACCCCAATTCTCGCGGGGCACCTCGGTGATCGTCACCCACACCGACGACGGATTCTTGCCCGATGCCTCGGCGTACGCGCGGGTGACCGCGGCGATCACCTCGGCCTTCTGCTCGTCGGACAGGCCCGGCGTCTGACTGATCTGGATGAGAGGCATGCGGGCATTCTCGCAGCCCGTCGCACGGCCCGCCGATCGGTCCTGCCGTCCGCCCCACGAGATGTCGTGCGAACGGACGACCTCGGGTTACTCGGCGATCTGCGGTGCCTCGAGCAGGATGTCGGTGTCGAAGCAGGTGTGCGTGCCGGTGTGGCAGGCGGCGCCGACCTGGTCGACGACGAGCAGCACCGTGTCGCCGTCGCAGTCGAGGCGCACCTCGTGCACGTACTGGGTGTGCCCGGACGTCTCGCCCTTGACCCAGTACTGCTGCCGCGACCGCGAGTAGTAGGTGGCCTTGCGAGTCGCGAGGGTGCGGGCGAGCGCCTCGTCGTCCATCCACGCCATCATCAGCACGGCGCCGGTGGCCCGCTCCTGCACGACGGCGGCGAACAGGCCGTCGTCGTTGCGCTTGAGCCGGGCGGCGATCGCCGGATTCAGGATGCCGCTCATCGGACCGTGATCCCTTCCACGCGCATCGCGTCCTTGACCTGACCGATGGTCAGCTCCCGGAAGTGGAAGACGCTCGCGGCGAGCACCGCGTCGGCGCCGGCCTGCACGGCGGGTGCGAAGTGCTCGACGGCACCGGCACCACCGGAGGCGATGACGGGCACGTGCACATCCTTGCGCACGGCCTCGATCATCTTCAGGTCGAAACCGTTCTTGGTGCCGTCGGCGTCCATCGAGTTGAGCAGGATCTCGCCGACGCCGAGTTCCTCGCCGCGCCGGGCCCACTCGACCGCGTCGATGCCCGTCCCGCGACGACCACCGTGCGTGGTGACCTCCCAGCCGCTCGGCGTGGGTTCCTGTCCTGCGGGCACGGTGCGCGCGTCGACCGACAGCACGATGCACTGCGACCCGAACCGCTCGGACATCTCGCGCAGCACCTCGGGCCGGGCGATGGCCGCGGTGTTCACCGAAACCTTGTCGGCGCCGGCGCGCAGCAGACGATCGACGTCCTCGACGGTGCGGACGCCGCCTCCGACCGTGAGCGGGATGAACACCTGCTCGGCGGTGCGCGTGACGACGTCGAGCATGGTGCCGCGGTCGCCGCTCGACGCCGTGACATCGAGGAAGGTCAGTTCGTCGGCGCCCTGTTCGTTGTAGAGGGCGGCGAGCTCGACCGGATCACCCGCATCGCGCAGGTTCTCGAAGTTGACACCCTTGACCACCCGCCCCGCATCCACGTCGAGGCACGGGATGACCCGCACGGCCAGCGTCATGTTCGATCTCCTTCGGAACCCAACTGCTCGGCCACGGACTGTTCCGTCGCCGACTGCACAATCTCCAGTATCTCGCCGTGCACTCCGGGCGCTGCAGCGACCACCGATCCGGACCCGATCCGCCAGGGCCGGCCCGCGAAGTCGGTGGCGATGCCCCCGGCGGCCCGCACGAGTGCGACACCGGCGGCGTTGTCCCAGGGATGGTGGCCGAACACGACGGCACCGCCGATCGCGCCTCCCGCGGTGAACGCGAGGTCGGCGCCGGTGGAGCCGTGCATCCGCAACCGGGCGACGCGCCGGCTCAGCTCGGTGATGACGGCGAGACGCCGGGTGCCGGGCACCCGACCGCGACTGTCGATGTCGAAACTGCCGACCGCGATCATCACGTCCTCGAGCCGCGCCGGCCGCAGCGGTGCGGTGGGTTCGCCGTTCACGAGCAGCGGCCCGTCGGCGATTCCCGCGAAGCGCTGATTCGTCAGCGGCAGCCACGTGAGGCCGAGGACCGGTTCGCCGTCCTCGACGAGAGCGAGGAGGATCCCGGCCATCGGCAGCCCGGCGGAGTAGTTGATGGTGCCGTCGATCGGGTCGAGCAACCAGACGGTGCCCTCCCCCGCGGACGGGCCGCCGAACTCCTCACCGTGCACGGGGATACCGGTGCGCTCGGCGAGGGCACCGGAGATCCGCCGTTCGAGTTCGAGATCGAGATCGGTCGCGAAATCGTTCGGTCCCTTGTCGACGGAGCGCGGCGCACCGTGCCCGGCGACGAACCGTTCCGCGACCTCGTCGAGTACACCGCTCGCGACGGCGAGCAGCCGGTTCAGGTCTGCGGGATCGGCCATGGGTCAGCGCGAGACGGCGTCGAGCGCCTCGGTCAGCGTGAATCGGCCCGCGTAGAGCGCCTTTCCGATGATGGCGCCTTCGACGCCCTCATCGGTGAGCGTCGCGATGGCACGCAGGTCGTCGACGGTCGAGACGCCGCCGGAGGCGACGACCGGAGAGTCGGTGGCCGCGCACACCTCGCGGAGCAGGTCGAGGTTGGGGCCGGAGAGGGTGCCGTCCTTGGTGACGTCGGTGACGACGTAGCGCGAGCAGCCGTCGCGTTCGAGACGCTCGAGCACCTCCCACAGATCGCCGCCGTCGGAGACCCAGCCGCGGCCGCGCAGCCGCCACTGGCCGTCGAGAAACTTGACGTCGAGCCCCACGGCGATCCGGTCGCCGAACTCGCCGATGACGCGCGAGCACCACTCGGGATTCTCGATCGCGGCGGTGCCGAGGTTGACGCGGGCACAGCCGGTCGCGAGGGCCGCGGCGAGGGTCTCGTCGTCGCGGATTCCGCCCGACAGCTCGACCTTCACGTCGAGTTCGCCGACGACGTCGGCGAGAAGCGCACGGTTGTCGCCGCGGCCGAACGCCGCGTCGAGATCGACCATGTGCACCCATTCGGCGCCGGCGTTCTGCCATTCGAGGGCGGCGTCACGGGGCGAACCGTAGCCGGTCTCGCTGCCCGCCTCTCCCTGAACGAGGCGAACTGCTTCACCGTTGACGACGTCGACTGCGGGCAAAAGGACCAGGCTCACTGCGTACACATTAGTGCCTGTACCTGTGACATCACCAAACGCGTGGCCGGGGCGTCAGGAAAGCGCCGTGCGTCACGCCGACCGTGCCGCGTCGAGGGCCCGGCAGGTCGGGGTCGGACGGCCGGCGTACTCGTCGACGGGACCCTCGTACAGCACGGTTCCGCCGTGCCGTCCCGGTCCCGGTCCGAGGTCGACGATGTGGTCGGCGTGCCGGATCACGTCGAGGTGGTGTTCGATGACGACGACGGTGTGCCCTCGGTCGACGAGGTCGTCGAAGACGCACAGGAGGGTGCCGACGTCCTCGGCGTGCAGGCCGGTGGTCGGCTCGTCGAGGACGTAGAGGGTCGGCGTCTTCACTCGTCCGAGTTCCTTGGCGATCTTCACCCGTTGACACTCGCCACCGGAGAGCGTGTCGAGCGACTGTCCGAGGCGGAGGTAGTCGAGGCCCACCCCGGCGAGCGCACTCAGTCGACGTGCGATCTCCGGGTGCGGCAGTTCCTCGATGGCGCGACCGACGGTGAGGTCGTCGACATCGGCGATCGACAGGCCGTTCACGGTGTGCCCGAGCACCTCGGCGGTGAACCGGCGGCCGTGGCAGGTGTCGCAGACGACCTCGCGTCCGTCCATGAAGGCGAGGTCGATGTACACGACACCGGCCCCCGTGCAGGTCGGGCACGCACCCGCCGAGTTCGCGCTGAACAGGCTCGCCGGCACACCGTTGTGTTCGGCGAACATCCGCCGCAGGGTGGGTGCGATGCCGGTGTAGGTGATCGGGGTGGAGCGGCGATTGGTGCTCACCGGCCGCTGGTCGATCACCGTAGCGTCGTACTGATCGACGAGTTCGCCTGCGAGACTGGACTTTCCCGACCCAGCGACGCCGGTGAACACGGTGAGCACGCCGGTGGGGATCCGCACCGTCAGGTCGCGGAGGTTGTTGCGACACGCACCGGCGATCGTGAGACGGCCGGTCGCCTCGCGGGCGGGGTGACCGCGGCCGATGTCGCGCCGCAGCGATCGGCCGGTGGGAGTGTCGGCCGTTCGGAGCCGGTCGAAAGTGCCCTGGAAGACGAGGCGACCACCGGACGAGCCCGCACCGGGACCGATCTCGATCACCTGGTCGGCACGGGCCATCACGCTCGGGTCGTGTTCGACGACGAGGACGGTGTTGCCGCTGTCACGGAGCCGTTCGAGGAGGTCGATCATCGTCTCCACGTCGGCGGGATGCAGACCGACCGTCGGTTCGTCGACGACATAGGTCATCTCCGTCAGGCTCGACCCGAGGTGCCGGACCAACTTGATCCGTTGCGATTCGCCGCCCGAGAGCGTGGTGGTCGCCCGGGCGAGCGCGAGATAGCCGAGGCCGATCGTCACCATCGCCTCGAGACGGCCCACCAGTGCGGACACCACAGGTGCGGCGCGCGAGTCGTCGATCGTGCGCACGAATTCGAGCAGCTCGATGATCTCGAGGCGGGACAGCTCCCCGATCGTGCGGCCGCGAAGGGTGACCGCCCGCGCGGCCGCGTTCAGCCGTTCTCCGGCGCAGTCCGGGCACGTCTCGGCGCGGGTGAAACGTCGGATGACGTCCTGTTTGCGTTCGGAGAGGTTGTCGGAGGTGTGCAGGTGGATGCGCTCGAACCTCTCGACGACGCCCTCGTATCCGTCCGGCGGTTTGTGGCCCAGCGCCGCTGCGGCCTCGCCGCCGTAGAGCAGTGCCTCCCGCTCGGCGGGCTTCCACTCGCGCAGGGGTGTGTCCGCGTCGAAGGAACCGATGTCGGCGTACTGGGAGTACCAGTACCCACCGTTGCCGAAGCCGGGCACCAGGATCGCGCCCTCGGCGAGGGACCTGTCGAGATCGAGGAACCGCTGGACGGCACTGACGACGATCTCGCCGAGCCCGGAGCAGGTCGGGCACATCCCGGTGGGGTCGTTGAACGAGAAGCGGTTCGACTCCCCGAGGACGGGTGTGCCCACCCGGGAATACAGCAGCCGCAGATAGGTCCAGGTGTCGGTGATGGTGCCGACCGTCGAGCGGGCGTTGCCGCCGAGGCGGCGCTGGTCGACGACGATCACCGGCGTCAGACCGTCGATGTGGTCGACGTCGGGTCGTGTCCACTTCGGCAACCGATTGCGCGTGAACGGCGGGTACGTCTCGTTGAGCTGGTAGCCGGCCTCCGCGGCGATCGTGTCGAAGACGAGCGACGACTTCCCGGAGCCGGACACCCCGACGATCACCACGAGCCGGTTGCGCGGAACGGTCAGATCGACGTCGGCCAGGTTGTGGGTGCGGGCGCGACGGATCGTGATGGCGCGGCCTCGCACTGCCGCCTCGGTGGTCGTGACGGTGGTGGTCATGGATTCGACGCTACGACCGGTTGCGGCCGGATCCTGACCGCAACCGGTGGGAGGATGACGGCATGGCGGACGTCACCGAGCGGATGCTCGCGTTGTTGTCGATCCTGCAGACCGGACGCGCGATCGGCGGGGACGAGCTGGCCCGGCGGCTGCAGGTGAGCCGCCGGACGCTCCGCCGCGACGTCGACCGGCTGCGCGGCTACGGATATCCCGTCGAAACCCGCTCCGGGCCCGGCGGTTTCTACCGTCTCGCGTCGGGACGTTCGATGCCGCCGCTGGTGCTCGACGACGACGAGGCCGTCGCGGTGCTGCTGGGGCTCGGCGCTCTCGCCGCGACCGGGCCGGCCGAAGGCGGACTGGACGACGCTGCCACCCGCGCCTACGGCAAGCTCGACCAGTTCCTGCCCGCGCGGCTGCGCCCGCGGGTCGCGGCCGTCCGCAGCGCGGTGGAGACGAGTGCGCTGCAGGCGCCCAGCGTGTCGGCGGAGCTGCTCGGCTCCGTGGCGGAGGCGATCGCGCGGTGCGACACGCTCACCTTCGACTACGTCGACGCGCAGGGCTCGCCGACCTCGCGCAGGGTCGAGCCGTACCGGCAGGTCCACCACCTGCTGCGGTGGTACCTCCTCGGATGGGACGTCGATCGCGAGGACTGGCGGGTCTTCCGCCTCGATCGTGTGCGCGACCTGCTCCGCACCGGCCGACGGTTCGCACCCCGCCGACTTCCCGCCGGGTCCGCCACGGAATACCTGCGGCAAGGGCTCCGGCAGGGGCGGACACCGGTGCACCTGGACGTGGCGGCCTCGGCCACGCACGTCGCCGACGCGCTGAAGTACCAGGACGCCGAGATCCGGCCGACGGGTGACGACCGGACCGAGGTGCACCTCGCGGTCGAGTCGTGGCAGTGGCTCGTCCTCGCGCTCGCCACCCTCGACGCCGACGTCCGGATGCGCGCGGACCCGGAGATCGTCCGGGCCTGCGCGGTGTTCGCCGATCGTCTGCGCGCGGCGGCGCAGGACGTCGTCGTCCCCTCCGAGGAGCGCGCGAGGTGAATCAGGGCGCGGCCGGAGCGAGAAGATCGTCGGACGAGAACAACGCGTCCGAGATCTCGTCGCACAGGCGATGGAACGCCGGGGTGCGCTTGATTTCCGGCAGGCGCGGGCGTGGCAGGTCGATCTCGAAGTCCGCGCGGATGCGGCCCGGCCGCGCCGACATCAGCAGCACCCGATCGGCGAGGAAGACCGCCTCCTCGATGGAATGCGTGATGAGCAGGGTGGTCGTCGCGCGGCGGGTCCAGATCTCCTGCAGCAGACCGTTGAGGTTCTGCCGGGTCATGTCGTCGAGCGCGCCGAACGGCTCGTCGAGCAGCAGGATGTCCGGCTCCGAGACGAGTGCCCGCGCGATGGAGGCGCGCTGTCGCATCCCGCCCGACAGGTGGGCGGGGCGGGCATCGGCGAAGTCGCCGAGCCCGACGAGCCGCACGAGTTCGGCGACGAGCTCGGGGTCCGAACGGCCGGCCGCTGCGAGCGGCAGGGCAACGTTCGCGGCGACCGACCGCCACGGCAGCAGCGCCGGGTCCTGGAAGGCGATGCCCACGCCGTGACGGCGGCGCACGACGTCGGGGTCCTCCCCCGCGACCTTCACGCTCCCGGTGGTGGAAGTGTCGAGGCCGGCGAGCATGCGCAGCAGGGTGGACTTGCCGCAGCCGGACGGGCCGACGATCGCGGTGAACGAACCAGGCGGGGCGTCGAACGAGACGTCGGTGAGCGCCTCGACGGGACCGGTACGGCCGTCGAAGAACTTGTGGACCGCCGAGACGGAGATGCCCGGGGTGCTCTGCATGTCAATCTCCCATCCGTGCCAACACCCAGGACTCCAGGGCGGTCACGATCGTGTAGGCGGCGATCATCGTCAGGGTGCACACCACGACCGCCGCCCACAGCTGGTCGTACGCGAAGGTGGTGGTCGAGCGCAGCATCAGGTAACCGAGACCGGTTCCGGTGGCGAGCCATTCGACGAGCAGGGCACCGACGACCGCGGCCGGAACCGCGATCCGCGCGGCGGCGAGCAGCGCGGGCAGGGCGGCGGGGACCTGGGCGCACAGGAAGGTGCGGGTCGCGCTCGCGCCGCTCGCGGCGAACACGTCGGTGACGCTGCTCGGCACCGCCCGCACAGCGGCCAGCGTCATGACGAGCGTCGGGAAGAAGGTGACCGCGCCGCAGATCGCCGCGGCCGTGAACAGCCCTCGACCGAAGACGATCATGAACATCGGGGTGAAGACTCCGAGGGGCACCGACTGCAGCACGATCGCCGGAGGCATCGCCACGTATTCGAGGGCCGGGACGCGCACCAGCACCGCGACCAGCAGCAGCGCCGCGACGGTGCCGGCGAGGTAACCGACCGCCGCGAACGACAGGGTCTGTCCGAGGGCGTCGAACACCACCGCGCGATGGTCCGCGGCGCGGTCGCCGGCGAAGAGGAACTGTGCGACGTCCGCGGGTGTCTTGGCCACCATCGGGCTCGGCTGCAGCAGTTCGACGGCCGCCCACCACACCGCGAGGGTCACCGTCACGGCGGCGACGAGTCCCCCGATCACTCCGAGGAATCGTCGCCGTCCCGTCACGGTCCGAGTGTCCGGGCCGAAGGTGACCGAGGCGGTGGAGACGGTCGCGGCCCACGGTGAGGTCCACCGGTTCACCAATGCGGGGACGGCGTAGGCGATGCCGGCCACGGCGGTCGCGGCGAGCGCCAGCGCCCAGGTCAGCGGCACGTTCAGCTGCTGCTGGGCGGTCATCATAGCGGGGCCGAGACCTTCCGAGCCGCCGAGATATTCGCCGATGATCGCGCCGAGCACCGCCGCGGGACCGGCGATGCGCAGGCTCGCGAGCAGGCTCGGCAGGCCGGCGCGGATTCGGGCGAAGCGCAGTTCGGCGCCGAGCCCACCGCCGGTCGCGCGGACGACGTCGAGCACGGTCGGGCTCACCGCGCGCAGACCGACGACCGTGCCCACGACGGTGGTGAGGACGACGCCGAGCGCTGAGATGACGATCTTCGGGGTGTCGCCGTCGAGGAGCACGTACAGCACGGGCCCGATCGCGAGGGCGGGCAGGAACGACACGACGGCGGCCAGTCGCAGGACGGACGCCTCGAGTCGCGGCACGACGAGCACGAACACCCCGAGTGCCACCGCGACCGCGTTGCCGGCGAGCCAGCCGAGCGCGGCGACGCGTGTGGTCGACAGGGTGTTGGCCACGATGAGATCACCGTTGTCGACGAAGGCGCCGAGTACGGCCGCCGGGGTCGGGATCAGGGCCGGACGGGCCACGGCGAGCAGGGTCCACACGAGCAGCAGTCCCGCGAAGCCGAGCGCGCCGGACACGAGCCGGCGGTCGGGCCGGAAGCGGGTGCCTCGCCGGACGGGTGGCGCGCTCGGCATGCGCGCCGGTGTCACCGGACCGGCGACGACGGTGCTCATTCGTCGATCGCGACGTCGGCGAGCGCCGTCGCGAGGTCGGGTCGCGCGTCGTAGACCTCGGCCAGCACCGACAGGTCGAACAGCTCGTCGGCTGAGATGTCGAGGCCGGAGGTGGCGAGGGTCGCGAGGTTCTGGGCGACGAGATCGTCGGTGACGGTCATCAGGCCGGAGCTGCGGGTGTCGTCGGTGACGATCAGGCCGTTCTGGATGCGGGCGATCTCCGTCTGGACGGCGAGGTCGAGACCGAGATCGGGCGCGTAGGAGTCGATCGTGATCGATGCGGCGCGTTCGGGATCGGTGATCGCGGCGATCCATCCCTCGATCTCGGCGGTGAGGCACTTGACGAGGTCGGTGCGACGCTCCCCCGACAGTGTCGACTCGTCGGCGACGTACACCTGCGCGACGAGCGGGTAGCCGTTGTCGGCGAGGAGCAGCGTCTCGACGTCGTAGCCGGCGGCGGCGAGGGTGACGGGTTCGTTGGTGACGAAGGAGAACCAGCCGTCGACCTCCCCCTGGGTCAACGGCGAGGGGTCGAACTGGACGGGCACGGTGGTCACCGATGCCGGGTCGATGCCGGCTCCTTCGAGGAAGGCCGTCCACACCGTCTCGTTGACAGCCTGCACGCCGATGGTGCGGCCGACGAGATCCTGCGGAGTCCGGATCGGTGCGCTCCCCAGGGACGTCACGGCGTACGGGTTCTTCTGGTAGAGCGCGCCGACGATCTTCACCGCCGCTCCCCCCTCGAGCCGGGCGGTGGCGACCTGGTCCGGGGTCGAGGCCACGCCGAGCAGTGCCTTGCCGACCCCGACGTCGAGGGGTGTGGGGGTCGCGGTCGGGCCGCCTTCGAGCAGCTCCACCGTCTCGATGCCCTGGGCGGCGTAGAAACCGTCGGCGATCGCGAGGTAGGTGCCGGCGAAGGACACCGAGTGGGTGTAGGACAGCCGGAACGCGACGGATCCCTCGCTGCCGGTAGCGCTGTCGCTGTCGCCGGAGCAGGCGGTGAGCAGCGTGGATCCGGCGCCGAGCAGGATCAGTCCGCCGAGGGAGCGGGCAAGGAACGCACGTCGGGGCATGGTCGTCACGGGATGGACTCCTGGGGAGAACCGCCGGCGGGGGGACCGGCGATAGGACGGGGGTGGGGCGAGGACAGCTCAGGCGGTGAGACCGACGACCTTGTACTCGAGATATTCACCGGAGTGCACCGGTTCGTGGGCGGGCGGGGTGGTGGCGTCGGTGCACGAGGGCAGGCACTCGATGACCGCGGACCAGTTGGGGGTATGGAAGAACGGCATCGAGATGCGTTCGCGGTCCCACTTCTCCGGCGGCGGGGGCAGGATCCGGTGGTGGGTGGAGACCCAGCGGTTGTTGGTCCAGATCGCCATGAGGTCACCGATGTTCACGACGAACGAGTTCTCGATGAACGGCACGTCCACCCACTCGCCGGTGGACCGGTCGACGACCTGCAGGCCTCCCTCCTCGTCCTGGTACAGGATCGTGAGGGTGCCGGAATCAGTGTGCGGGAACTTGCGGAACTGTCCTTCCACCGGGGGCGTGGTGATGGGCGGGTAGTAGTTGGCGCACAGGTTGGTGAGGTGGTTGTCGAACAGTCCGTCGAAGTAGTGCTCGTCGAGTTCGAGGCCGAGCGCGAAGAAGCGCATGACCTCGAGGGCGAGGTGTTCGAGTTCGCCGTAGTACTCGAGCCAGGCCGGGCGGAAGTCCTCGAGGCCGGCGAGGTCGGGCCAGCGGTTGGGCCGCGTCCACACCTCGGCACCCTCGGCGAGTTCGGCGGTGTCGGGCACGCCCGGCTCCCCCGCCCGATTCATCGTGAACAGCTCGCACAGGTCCGGCGGCGAGTCGAGGCCGGTCGCGAGACCGTCGGCGCTGGCGCCGTCGCGCCCCTTCGTGCTGACGCGGCCCTCGTGGAACAGGCGCAGGCCGCGCAGGGTCACGTCGCCGGGGGGTGCGACGAGATGACGTCGCTGCTCGAGGGGCACGTGGAAGAAGCGGCGGGTGGCGTCGAGGACCCGGCCGATGAGGCCGCGGTCGATGCCATGGCCGGAGAGAACGAAGAATCCCGATGTGCGGCAGGCCTTGTCGAGGGCACGGCCGACCGCGGCGCGGGCGTCGGGGTCTCCGGTGAGGGCGAGCGACAGGTCGATCCGGGGGATGTATCCGTCGAGGAGGACCGGGGAGTCGACGACGGATGCGGAGGTGGGGCCGGCTTGGGTCACTCGTTCATCGTTGGGCACGTCGATGACGAATATTGTTGCGTAGATTAACTACAGGTAACCGATTTGTCCGATTTCGTAGCGGCTGCGTTACGAAGCTCCTCGCGCGCCCGACTGGGGTTCGCTACCGCAACACGCCGGGCGAAGCCCGGTTCGGCGCGTCAGCTTCCGGGACGGTCGTCCTCGGCGGGACCGAAGGCCCGGCGGGCCGACCGCGTCGATACGACACCCATGGCCACGACGGCCGCCACGATGCCGACCAACGCGATGACGAGCCCGACGACGGGCGTGGGCCGGACCGCCACCACGATGATGGCGGTGACGAGCAGGACGACGGTCGCCGTACCGACGGACAGCAGCGCGTGACGGCCGAAGGAGAACTCTCCGCTCGGCCGTCCGCGCCGCGGCCCGGTCACAACGAGTTGACCCAGTTCTGCAGCAACTGTGCGCCGGCGTCGCCGGACTTCTCCGGGTGGAACTGGGTGGCCGAGAGCGGACCGTTCTCGACGGCAGCGACGAAGCGGCTGCCGTGCTCGGCCCAGGTCACCTTCGGCGGCGCGAGACGCTCGGGAGCGTCGAGTTCCCACTGGCGGGCGGCGTAGGTGTGGACGAAGTAGAAGCGGGTGTCGGCGTCCATGCCGCCGAAGAGCACCGAATCGGCGGGGGCCTCGACGGTGTTCCAGCCCATGTGCGGCAGCACCGGCGCGTCCAGACGCTCGACCGTGCCCGGCCACTCGCCGCAGCCCTCGGTCTCGATGCCGTGTTCGACGCCGCGTTCGAACAGGATCTGCATGCCGACGCAGATGCCGAGCACCGGACGACCGCCTGCGAGGCGGGTGCCGATGATCTTGTCTCCGCCGACGCTGCGCAGGCCCTTCATGCACGCATCGAAGGCACCGACGCCGGGGACGACGAGTCCGTCGGCGGCGAGCGCGATCTTCGGGTCGGCAGTGACCTCCACATGCACGCCGGTACGGGCGACTGCCCGCGTGGCGGAGTGGAGATTGCCCGAGCCGTAGTCGAGGACGGCGACCGTGGTTGCGCTCATGATGTCGATTCTATGTGGTGGGACGGGGACGTTCCGACGGCCCGGCCAGTCGGGCCAGCAACGGCAGCGCCGGGACCAGGACCGCGGCGGCGGCGAAGGCCGCCGGGTATCCGGCCGCGGCGGCCACCGCGCCGAGGGCGAACGAACCGGCGCCGGTGCCGGCGTCGAAGCCGATGTTCCAGGCGGCGCTCGCCGACCCGGTGTTGCCCGCGCCGGCGCGACGGAACGCGACGAGCAGCGCCTCGTTCTGCACGACACCGAAGCCGAAGCCGAAGGCGATCGCGGCGACGATCAGCAGCACCGCTCCCCCTCGGTCGTCGGCGACGAGCGCGAAGGGAATCATCGCCAGGCCCGCGAGCCCGAGACCGACCGGCAGCAATTTGCCGGCGCCGATCCGGTCCGCGACGGAACCGGCCGCGTACCGCCCGATCAGCGAGGACGCGCTGAGCACGGCCAATGCCGCCGCGACGGGCAGGCCGGCGACCGCGATGCGCAACAGCGAGGTGAGACCGCCGTAGGCGATCGCACCCGCGCCCACCGCGACCAGCGGGAACAACAGCACGACCGGAGGCACCCGCCGCGCCGTCCGGGATTGTTTCGCGGTCAGCCGCGGCAGACGGATCGCGGCCAGCAGACCGGCGGACGAGATGATCGCGCCGAGCACGAACACCGGCGTGGTGGAGAACCGCTCGGCGATCGCCAGGCCGGCGGGCAGGCCGATCGTCTGGGACGCGGCGATGGCGATGCCGAGCATGCCGGTGGCCCGGCCGAGCAATCGCGGCGGCGCGAGTTCGCCGACGAGGGCGGCCGCCGCCACGGTGATCATGCCGAAACCGATACCGCGCAGCGCGGAGATGCCGAGCACCGCCGCCGGAGCCATCGATACGAGGAACAGCAGCGACGGCGGCCCGAGGAACAGGCAGCCGGCCGCGAGCGTCGCGCGGTGACCGAACGCGCGCAGCAGTCGCGGCATCGCGAGCTGGGTGAGGACGGTGGTGAACATGAACACCGCCGTCACCGACCCGGCGAGCGTGTCGCTGCCGCCGGCCTCGGCGATCGCCCATGGCACGACCGGCAGCAGCAACGAGAAGCCGCCGAAGGCCGCCGCGGACGTCGACCACGCCGGGATCAGACCACGAACGGTGAACAGTCCTTGTTGTTCCGTCACGTCAGAGCAGCCGGAAGACGCCCGCGGCGACTGCCAGCACGGTCAGAGCCAGCAGCACACCCGCGAACAACGTGTTGCGCGCCTTCCACATCGACCACGTTCCGCCCGCGGCGAATCCGGCCACGATGAAGCACAGGTAGGTGAGGACGACATCCATATGTCAGAGACTGCCCTTCGTCGACGGGATGCCGGTCACCCGCGGGTCGGGTTCGACGGCCTCACGCAGCGCGCGGGCGACCGCTTTGAACTCGGCCTCGGTGATGTGGTGC
The DNA here is from genome assembly GCF_053764735.1 of Rhodococcus sp. 5G237. Lineage (NCBI taxonomy): Bacteria > Bacillati > Actinomycetota > Actinomycetes > Mycobacteriales > Nocardiaceae > Rhodococcus > Rhodococcus sp. 5G237. The sequence continues at coordinate 132,690 of NZ_JBSNCD010000006.1, forward strand.
GGGTCGCGGCCGTAGAGCACCCGCACGTGCAGTGCGATGCGGGCGTGGAAGGCGAACGACTCGAACACGTGCCGGTTGATCACCGTCGAGTAGGGCACGCCCGGATATCCCCCGATCACCGAGTGCACCATGTAGTCGGGCTCACCGGTGAACACGCAGTAGGGACGGCCGGAGACGTCGACCGAGGCGTGCGCGAGGGTCTCGTCCATCGGGATGAAGCAGTCGCCGAAGCGCCGGATGCCACGCTTGTCGCCGAGGGCCTGACCGAAGGCCTGGCCGAGGACGATGGCGGTGTCCTCGACGGTGTGGTGGGCCTCGATCTCGATGTCGCCCTGCGCCTGCACGGTGAGGTCGAACGAACCGTGCTGGCCGAGCGCGGTGAGCATGTGGTCGTAGAACGGGATCCCCGTGGAGATCTCGGTGCGACCGGTGCCGTCGAGGTCGATCTCGACGGTGATGCTCGATTCCTTGGTGGTGCGTTCGACGCGCGCGATGCGGTCGCTCATCGGGTTTCCTCGATTTCCGTGGCCGCGAGCTTCTCGCTCACTCGCAGCAACTCGTCGTTCTCGTGGGTCAGGCCGATCGTGGTGCGCAGGTAGCCGGGGATCCCGACGTCGCGGATGAGCACACCCTCGTCGAGATACCGCTGCCAGGTGGCAGGGGCGTCCGCGAAGCGGCCGAAGAGGATGAAGTTGGCGTCGGAGGGAATCACGTCGTAGCCGAACCGGGCGAGTTCGGCGGCGACGCGGTCGCGCTGGGCGGCCAGTTCCGCAACCGACGCGAGAGTTTCGTCGGCGTGCCGCAGGGCCGCACGCGCGGCGGCCTGGGTGACGACCGACAGGTGGTAGGGCAGGCGCACGAGCAGCAGCGCCTCGATCACCGCGGGGGCGGCGGCGAGATAACCGAGCCGTCCGCCGGCGAAGGCGAACGCCTTGCTCATCGTCCGCGAGACGACGATCTTCGTCGGGTACTCGTCGATCAGCGACAGAGCGCTCGGCTGCGAGGAGAACTCGACGTACGCCTCGTCGACGATCACGATGCCGGGGGCGGCGTCGAGGATCACCCGCAACTGGTCGAGCGGGATGCTGTGTCCCGTCGGGTTGTTGGGGCTGGTGACGAAGACGACGTCGGGCCGCCGCTCCCGCACGGCCGCGGCGGACGCCTCGACGTCGAGGGTGAAGTCGTCGCGCCGGTAGGTGGACAGCCACTCGGTCTGGGTGCCGTCGGCGATGATCGGGTGCATCGAGTACGACGGTACGAAGCCCATCGACGTGCGCCCGGGACCACCGAAGGCCTGCAGGAGCTGCTGCAGGATCTCGTTGGAACCGTTTGCGGCCCAGACGTTCTCGACACCCAGAGGAACGCCTGACGCGTTCGTGAGATAGGTGGCGAGGTCGGTGCGCAGCGCCACCGCGTCGCGGTCGGGATAGCGGTGCAGCTGCGTCGCCGCCTCACGCACGGCCTCGGCGACGTCGTCGACGAGCGCCTGCGTGGGCGGGTGCGGGTTCTCGTTGGTGTTGAGCTGGACGGGCACCGTCAGCTGCGGCGCACCGTAGGGCGACTTGCCCCGCAGGTTCTCGCGCAGCGGCAGATCGGCGAGGGTGATGCGGGAGCCGGGGATCTGGGTCACTTCAGCGCCTCGAATCGCAGACGGACGGCTTCGCCGTGGGCGGGCAGGTCCTCGGCGTTCGCGAGGGTGATGACGTGACCGGAGACGTCCTTCAGGGCCGCCTCGGTGTACTCGACGACGTGGATGCCACGCAGGAAGGTCTGCACGCTCAGGCCCGACGAGTGCCGGGCGCAGCCGGCGGTGGGCAGCACGTGGTTCGACCCGGCGCAGTAGTCGCCGAGGGAGACCGGTGCCCACGGCCCGACGAAGATCGCGCCGGCCGAGCGGACGCGCGCGGCGACCTCGGAGGCGTTCTCGGTCTGGATCTCCAGGTGCTCGGCGGCGTAGGCGTTGACGACCTTCAGGCCCTGGTCGATGTCGTCGACGAGGACGATGCCGGACTGGCTACCGGACAGCGCGGTGGTGACGCGCTCGCGGTGCTTGGTGAGCTCGAGCTGCGCGGCGAGGGCGGTGTCGACGGCGTCGGCGAGTTCGGTGCTGGTGGTGACGAGCACCGAGGCGGCCATGACGTCGTGCTCGGCCTGGCTGATCAGGTCGGCGGCGACGTGCATCGCGTCGGCGGTGTGATCGGCGAGGATCGCGATCTCGGTGGGGCCGGCCTCGGCGTCGATGCCGACGACCGCGCGGCACAACCGCTTGGCGGCGGTGACGTAGATGTTGCCGGGGCCGGTGATCATGTCGACCGGGGCGAGTTCGGCGCCGTCGGTGTCGGTGCCGCCGTAGGACAACAGTGCGACACCCTGCGCGCCGCCGACGGCCCACACCTCCTCGACGCCGAGCAGCGCCGCGGCGGCGAGGATCGTCGGGTGCGGCAGTCCGCCGAAGTTCTTCTGCGGCGGCGAGGCGATGACGAGCGATTCGACACCGGCGGCCTGCGCCGGGACGACGTTCATCACGACCGACGACGGGTAGACCGCGTTGCCGCCGGGCACATAGAGGCCGACGCGCTCGACCGGCACCCAGCGTTCGGTAACGGTGCCGCCGGGGACGACCTCGGTGGTGACGTCGGTGCGCCGCTGGGCCGCGTGCACGACGCGCGTGCGCTCGATGGCCTCCTCGAGGGCGGCACGGACGGCCGGTTCGAGTTCGGCGAGCGCACGGTCGAGCTCCGCGGCGGGGACACGCACGGAGGCGGGGCGGACGCCGTCGAACTTCTCGCAGTAGTCGAGTGCGGCCTCGGCGCCGCGGTCGCGGATGTCGTCGACAACGGGACGGACCTGATGGAGCACCGCATCCACGTCCACTCCGCCGCGGGGCAGTGCGCCCCTGAGCTCCGCAGTGGTGGGAGTACGACCGCGCAGGTCGGTGCGGGCAAGCATGAGGTGTCCTCTCTCGTCGAACAGGGATCACCCTCTACTATCCCGCATCCCCCGACGACGATCGAAGTCGCGCCCGCGTGAGGATGCTCTCGGCACGGATCACCGTGCTTATGCTGTCGGCATGGACGAGGACGAGTCGCGCCCGAGCACATTGGGCGAGTTGATCCGCCGCCAGCGTGAGCTCGCAGAACTGCCCATGCGTCAACTCGCGGCGATGGTGGGCATCTCGAATCCGTACCTGTCGCAGATCGAACGGAACCTGCGGGCGCCGAGCGAGCGTGTGCTGCAAGCGATCGCCGAGCAGTTGCATCTGTCCGCGGACACCCTCGCGGCCCACGCGCAGGCCGACGACGGAGCGGAGTCCGCCGTCCTGCGGGCGATTCGCGAGGATCCCGACCTGACCAATACCCAGCGGCGTTCGCTCGAGGAGATGTACGAGGCGTTCCGGGAGGTCACCGTGGCGCGTCGTCGGCGTGGTGGAGGACGCGAACCCGACGAGGAGTGAGCATTCTCACAATCGTCACCGGACGGGTTCGTGCGTCACGCAGCATTCGAGGTCAACCCGGTTTCGTCGCCCCGTCGACGAACATGCAGGTAGCACGTACCTGGGGGTAAGGTGCGCGCCTCCGTCGACGACGTCACCATCGGCTCCGGACCATTCACCCAGTTCTGGAGTTGCTCGGTGCTCAACCATCTGCAGAAGAAGCTCACCTCCTCCCTCGACCCGATCGGGTGGGGACCGGCCGTCGCATCCGTCGCCGGCCGTGCAGTGAAGAATCCGCGGGCCGTGGCCGGCGCGACCACGGAGTACGCGACCCGCCTGGCGAACATTCCGGCGGCGGCGACGCGCGTGTGGAACGCCGCCGATCCGCAGCCCCCGGTGCCGCTGGATCCGAAGGACCGCCGGTTCTCCGATGCCGCCTGGAAGGAGAACCCTGCCTACTTCTCGCTGCTGCAGAGCTATCTCGCCACCCGCGAGTACGTCGAGGACCTCGCCGACGCCGGCTCGGGCGACCCCGTGCAGGACGGCAAGGCCCGCCAGTTCGCGAACCTGATGTTCGACGCGCTCGCCCCGTCGAACTTCCTCATCAACCCGGGTGTGCTCGTGCGCGCGCTCGACACCGGTGGCGCGAGCCTGTTCCGCGGCGCGAAGTACGCCATCGAGGACGTCGTGCACCGGAAGGGCCTGCCGCTCAAGGTCGATCGCGAGGCGTTCACCCTCGGCGAGAACATGGCCGCAACCCCCGGCAAGGTCGTCTTCCGCAACGACCTCATCGAGGTCATCCAGTACGCCCCGCAGACCGGCGAGGTGCACGAGATCCCGATCCTGGCGGCGCCGCCGTGGATCAACAAGTACTACATCCTCGATCTCGCGCCGCAGCGCAGCCTCATCGAGTGGGCCGTGCAGCACAACCGCACCGTGTTCGCGATCTCGTATCGCAACCCGGACGAGTCGATGCACGAGATCACGATGGACGACTACTTCCGGCAGGGTGTCGCGGCGGCGCTCGACGTCGTCGAGGAGGTCACCGGATCCTCACGTATCGAGGTGCTGTCGATCTGCCTGGGCGGCGCGATGGCGGCGATGGCCGCGGCCCGCATGGGCAAGCTCGACGACAAGCGGATCAGCGCGTTCACGATGCTCAACACGCTCCTCGACTACAGCGAGGTCGGCGAGCTGGCGCTGCTGACCGACCCGGCGACGCTCGACCGTGTCGAATTCCGGATGAGCAAGCAGGGCTTCCTCTCGGGCAACGAGATGGCCGGCAGCTTCGACATGATCCGCGCGCGCGATCTGATCTTCAACTACTGGGTGTCGCGGTGGATGAAGGGTGAGAAGCCGGCCGCCTTCGACATCCTGGCGTGGAACGAGGACAGCACCCGCATGCCTGCGAAGATGCACTCGCACTACCTGCGGTCGCTGTACGGCCGCAACGAGCTCGCGCGCGGTGTGTACGAGCTCGACGGCGAGGTCCTCGACCTGTCGGACATCACGTGCGACACCTATGTGGTGGGCGCGATCAACGATCACATCGTGCCGTGGACGTCGTCGTACAAGGCGACGGGCCTGCTCGGCGGGTCGGTCCGGTACGTCCTGACCAGCGGGGGCCACGTGGCCGGCGCGGTCAATCCCCCCAATCCGAAGGCCTGGTTCGAGGCCGTCGGCGCGCCCGACGGCGAGAAGCTGCCGAAGCTGCCCGAGGACCCGAAGGCATGGTCGGAGAAGGCCACTCGCACCGCGGGGTCGTGGTGGGAGGACTGGACCGCATGGTCGACGAAGCGCGCCGGTGAGCTGGTCGCTCCCCCGGCGATGGGCAGCGCGCAGCATCCGCCGCTGTGCGATGCCCCGGGAACCTATGTCTTCGAGTGACATTGCGCGTTAGCTATCATTTTGCTAACCTGCTAACAGCGCTGATCCGAGCGCACCCCCACAGGGGAAGCCCCGCTCCTGTCACGAGCGCCCACGGAAGGTACACATCATGACCGCACCGACCAAGACCACCGCCGCCAACGCCAAGGCCACCGATGCCGCTGCCAAGGCGACGGAAGCCGCCACGAAGGCCGCCACCGAGGCCACCGCAACGGCCCAGCAGTCGGCCGAGAAGCTCACCTCGACGGCCGCTGCGGTCGCCGACAAGGCCGCCACCGAGTTCACCAAGACCGTCGACGAGGCCACCGAGCGCTTCCAGGAGTTCAACGCGAAGTTCATCGACGCCGCGAAGCAGAGCGGAAACCTCGGCGTCGACACCTACGAGAAGGCCGTCTCGAGCATCCTGGATCTGCAGGAGAAGGTCGCCGACGCCACCCCCGTCGAGTGGGTCGCCGATCTCGCCAAGGCGCAGGTCTCCTTCGCTCGCGAGCTCACCACCACCGTCACGAGCACCGCTCGCGACCTGCTGAAGTAATCGTCGACTCCTCGATGCAGTCGATACCGAACACCGCATCAGCGGACGTTCTCCGGTGCAGTGCATGCTGTCACTGACACCCGCCCGGATCGCCGCGGCCCCGTTTCGTCTCGGGACCGCGGCGATCGCCGGTTGGAGCGCCTATCTCGCCGGCCTCGTACGACGCGGCGCCACACCGTGCACGTTGGTCTCCGACGCGAACCGGTACAGCCGCGCCCTGACCTCGGCCACGCCGCCGCGCTGGTCCACGGACTGGCCGGTCGTGCGCCGGTGGTCCCTCGGAGGTCTGCGTGATTGCAGCACCTCCGACCCCGCACGCGACGAGATCCCGACGCTGCTGTTGCCGCCGCAGGCCGGCACCCACTCGTGCATCGTCGACCATTCCGTCGACCGCAGTCAGGTCGAAGCCCTCCGCGCCGGTGGCCTGACCCGCCTGCATTGTCTCGACTGGGCACCCGCGACTCCCGCGACGGACGGCTGCTCGATCGACGAGCACCTGGCGGTCGTCGCCGAGGCCGTCGACCATCTCGGTGGTCGGGTGAACCTGATCGGCGACAGCCAGGGTGGGTGGCTCGGCACCGTCTACGCGGCGTTGCATCCCGAGAGCGTGTACTCGCTGACCGTGGCGGGAGCTCCCATCGACTTCCACGTCGACCAACCGGCGCTGTCGGTGCTGGCCCACGCGCCTCGCGGGGCCGCGGCCACGACGATCGACTTCTGGTACGGGGCGGCGCGGGCCGTCGGGGTGCCGACCACCGATCCGATCGGTGAGGTCGAACGTGCGATGACGCTGCTCGGACTGCTCGACGATTCCGACGAGGTCGCGCGGTGGGAAGCCGAACGGCACTGGTTCACCTGGAAGCAGGAGATCCCCTCGGCCTTCCGCGAGTGGATCATGCGACACCTGTTCGTGGGCAACGAACTCGTCGCCGGCACGCTCAGGGCCGAGGGACGCGTCGTCGACCTCGCGGCCGTCGACTGCCCGGTTCACCTGATCGCCGGCTCAGCCGACCTGATCGCGACTCCCCGGCAGGTCACCGCGCTCGCGGAGTACGTCTCGACCCCGCCGGAGAAGATCACCACGACCGTCGCCGATGCCGGGCACATCGGGCTGTTCATCGGCCGCCGCGCCCTCACGGAGGTGTGGACACCGCACGCCCGTCGCGTCGCGGCATCGAACTGACCGCGCTGTCCCGGCCGCAGCGCGGCCGGGACAGCGATCAGGACGTGGTGTCGACCCCGAGCCGCGTACACGCGGCCTTGTAGAGATCGACGACGGCCGTGCGGAGTCCTGCCCGATCGGTCACCGGCTCGAGCCACGGGATGCGCACGGTGTGATCGCGCCCGTCGATGACGACGACCCACTCCCCCGCCTCGCGGTCGACGCCGGTCATCCGCGCCTCGATCGCACCGGGCTCGGCGAAAGCACGCACGATGAGCAGGCTGTCGGCTGCGTGGTCGTCGTTCATGTGGGCGGTCACAGCCGCCACCACCTGGCTGTCGAAGTCGGTCACGGGCGCTCAGCGTAACCAACAGGGGCGGACGACGGGGTTGTCGGTCCCGGTCGCGACCGCGATCCCTTCATTCGACGATGCGGCGCAACAATTCCCGGCACTCGCGATCCACGTCGACCGGATCGCGGTCGTCGCCGGCGAGCGCGAGTTCGTCCCACCTGTCCCAGCTCGTGCGCCACACCACCACGGCCAGTTCTGCGAGCAGGCGGACCGTCGTCGGATCCGTATTCTCCGCCTGCTCCGTGATCCGTTCGCGCAACCGGTCGACGAGTGACTTCTCCTGGGCTGCGGCCAGTGCCTGCAGTTCCGGGTGCACTGTTGCTCGCCGGTGGGCAGTGGTGGCTGACGCAGCTGGGCACCGACACCACGCTCGGTGTCGTCGTCGCGATGCACGTCGTGTTCTGTATCGGCATGGCCGTGCTGATGACCCCGCTCATGACGGCGTCGGTCTCCGGCGTGCAGACGGCCTTCGTCGTCGGCGGGTGCATCGCCCTCGTCGCGATCGTGCCGGCACCGCTGGTGCGTCGCCTCGAGGATCGTTCGACGCTCGAACCGGTCGACGTCTAGCCTCGATGTCGAGGGTTCCATCCGGAAAGTTGCGGCGGCGTACCGAGGATCCCGGTCCCGCCGCCGATGTGAACACCCACCTATCGCTGGTCACACGATGATGGGAGGCTGGACCAGCCGGACCGGATGCGCCCTGCAGGGGGCTGCGCAGCCGATCCGGCCCACCATCGGCACATTCGCTCGATGACCGTCGAGCACGTACGTTTCCGATTTGCGACGGGAGGGCACACCGTCCGCACCCGGGCCTGTCCATCCGGACAGCTCAGCTCGGAGGCATCGCCGGTTCCGTCGACAGCCGACGATGCCGTCTTCACACCACCCCTCGCATCGATCTCCTCGCGGAGCGAGGACGAACACCTTCGGAGTCGGAGACCCTCCACCGAAGTCCCTCCGGATCCGACGCGTTTCACCGACGAGGAGAAGCCATGGGTTTCGTGTACTACATCCTTCCGGACGGCCGCGAAGCCGGGTACGGAGTCGAGGCCGAATGCGACGATCCGCAGTGCCACCTGCGGATCGACCGGGGACGCGGGTATCTGTGCGGGGACAACCCCCTCGGGCACAAGGGGGACGACGAGGCGGGGTGCGGCGACTACTTCTGTCTCCTCCACCTGCCCGATCATGGGTGCCCGCTGCCGGAATGCGGCGTGCACTGCGACGACGAGCTACCGTGCTCGCTGGTGCACGGCCACGACCGGCCGCACCGGCACACGACCGCACGGCCACGCACGCGTACACGTCGGCGCTCACCCCGAGGTCGCCCGTGAACACTTCGCACACGTGAGCTCCTCCCACCTCGATACCGGAACGGTAGGCTGAAGGTGCCGAGGCTGCAGTACGTGATCATGTCCGATCCCGTCGTCCTCGTCGAACGAGCAGGCCGCCCTACGGCCCAGTCAGGAGCGTCGCAATGACGCTGCACAACGCCCGGATCCGCTCCGATCGATCCTTCTCTCGTTACCCCGCCGGACATCCGCGACCCCGGGCCGATGATCACCCGCATCCATGCACCTGGGGGCAGGCCTCGTGGGCGGCCGACGAAACGGACATCGGCTGCCTGCACCGGCCTCGATCCGTACCCGGCGCGGGTGTGTGACATGACGGAACATCCGCGACGCGCATTCACCAACCGGGACCTGAGACGTTTCCGAGCCGCTGCCGGCGGTGGACAGCCCTTCGATGTGCCGACCCGCACGGTGCGGCTGCTTCTCCGCGATCCCGATGACCACTCCACCGGCGTGGACGGGGCCTGGTGGCCGCGGGGCGACAATCTCACTACCGAACTCCACGATCTGGTCTCCGCACTGACCTCCCGCTTGGGGAGAACCGAACGAATCGCGTTCGACTGGAATGTCCTGAGCCTGTCGCAGCGAGGTATCGATCCCCCGGACGGTATCGAACTCGTCGGACCGGCACCGGATCAACCGAGCAACCTGATGTACGTTTTCGGCCGGCGCGAAACCTGCCTTCGGTTGTCGATCATCGAGCCCGTGCTCGACGCCCGCCAAGCGTACGAGAGCATGCAGAAGACCGTCGCACCGAATCCGGAACAAATCTGAGCACCATCGATATCCGGACGTAGACGGACTCACCCGGGGCTTCTGTGGCGTCCGGAGACCACGATGTGCACGAAAGGCGCTTGAGAATGCCCCTGCCCTCCACGATCGAGGCAGTATTACGGACCCACTACCGCCTCCTACGAACCCCGCTGGCGGTCCTCGAGCAGCACCTACCGCGTCATCCCGAGCAGGATTCCGTCGTTCGTTCGGTCTGCCGACGAGTACTGATCACGTGCGACCGCACGGCGGCGCACGTCCTGAGCGACGGGGCGGCCGGCCGTGCCGCCAACCGGACCGAGCGGCGCCACACCGCCGATCGCGACGCCCACGCCCGGAAACAACACGACCGCGACCTGCGGGACGCGGCAGTCCTCGACGAACATCGCCGTCGATTCCTCGACAGCCAATATCGAGCCGGAAACACCTCGCTACCGACACATTCGTCGGATGCACCGCTGAGAGCCGCTGACGGTAGCGACGAACATCGATGATCCTCTCGATGCCGCTCAGTCGTGTCCGGTGCCGCTCTCCCCGCGCATCTCGTCGTCGTCGACCTGCACGCGGACCCCGAGAGCGGATTCCAACGCCTCGAGTTCGGTGTCGAAGTGATCGAGCAATCTGACGAGATCCGGCACCGTGCGGCCGCACGCGGTCAACCCGAAGGCGATCTCGTCGTCGGTGCTCGTGCACGTGATGTTCAGCGCCTGCCCGTCGACGGGCACCGACAGCGGATACAACGCGTCGACACGCGCACCGTTCCAGTACAGCGGCGCATCCGGACCCGGCACGTTCGAGACGATCACGTTGAACGGCGGCCACGGGAGCGCCCGGTTGCCGGTGAGTACCCCCACCGCGAGGGGTGCAACGCCCACCGCGCTCGTCGCGAGGCGACCGAGTTTCGACATCGAATTCATCGCATGCTTACCCTCGATCATCGAACTGCGCACGCGCACAAGTCGTTCCACCGGGTCGGCGCACTGCGTTCCGAGGGTGCACATGAGGATGCCGATCTCGTTGCCCGACGAGTCCGTGCTCCGACGCAACGACACCGGAACCATGGCGACCAGCGAATCATCCGGCAGCGCATCGTGTTCGATGAGGAACGTCCGCAGAGCCCCACCCGACAGTTCGAGGACGACGTCGTTGAGTGTCGCGTCGGCGGCCTTGGCCGCCATGCGCAGTCGTTCGATCGGCCAGGACCGGGCCGCGAATCTGCGCGATCCCGAGATCTGACGGTTGAGGATGGTGTTCGGAGCACCCAGCGACAGCGAACCCCCGCGATTGTGCAGTGCCCGGTCGACGGTGCCGACGATCGCCGGGACCAGGGCCACCGCCTCGGACACCACGTTCACTGCGTCGTTCACCACGCCGGTCGCCGCACGGACGACGGCACCGGGGAACCCGATCGCGGTACCCACGGCCGAGCGGCTCGTCGACCGGGCATCGCCGACCGCCCACGGGGCCGGCATGCCGGTGCGTGCCGGGTCGGTGCTGAGCGCGCGGCGGAGCAGGCGCATCGCCCCCACCCCGTCGGCGAGCGCGTGGTGGATCTTCACGTACAGGGCGTAACGACCGTCGGCCAGGCCCTCGATCAGGTGCATCTCCCACAGCGGACGCGTGCGGTCGAGCAGGGAGGCGTGCAGACGGGAGACGAGCTCCCACAGATCGTCCATCGTGCCCGGGGACGGCAACGCGTTGAACCGCACGTGGTAGTCGATGGAGAAGCGCGGATCGTCCTCCCATGCCCACTGACCGAGGGTGAACAGCGAACGGGTGGGCCGCTTGCACCACAGCGGCCCGGCGGGTTCCTCATGGGCGAGCGCCTCGGCGAACATCGACCGCAGGTCGCTCGCGTCCTTGCCTTCCGGCGGCTGGAACAGCAGAAGACCGCCGACATGCATCGGATGATCGCGGGACTCGCCGAGCAGGAACATCGAGTCGGTCGGTGCCATCGGTAACCGCATCGCGTCCTGTCTTCCTCCCCCACAAGGCACCGGCCACCACCGGAGCCCGCCCCCACGTGACCGGTCCCGGCACGTCGATGTGCTGTCAGTTCTACCCCAGAAGGCGCGAGTGCGGGGACCGTCTCACCGATGAATCTTCCGGTGACGCGTCCGATTCGTCCGGTCGGTGACGTGCGACCTACGCCCTACATGTCCAGGCCGAAGTCGAGCACCGTGACGGAGTGGGTGAGCGCACCCACCGCGAGGTAGTCGACGCCCGTGCGCGCGTAGTCGGCGGCGACGTCGAGGGACAGGCCGCCGGAGGATTCGAGTCGCGTCCGCGGCGCGTGGGTGTTGCGCCGCTGCACCGCGATCTGCGTCTGCCACAGCGGGAAGTTGTCGAGCAGGATCAACTCGACGTTCTCGGCGAGCACCTCGTCGAACTGCTCGAGGGTGTCGACCTCCACCTCGCACGCGATGTCGGGGGCGTGCTCGCGGACGGCTCGCAATGCGGCGACCACCGAACCGGCCGCCGCGACGTGGTTGTCCTTGATCAGCGCCTCGTCGCCGAGCCCCATGCGGTGGTTGACGCCGCCACCCATCCGCACCGCGTACTTCTGCAGCGCGCGCATTCCCGGCAGCGTCTTGCGGCTGTCGCGGATCTTCGCCTCGGTGCCCGTCACCGCATCGACCCAGTGCGAGGTCGCCGTCGCGATGCCCGACAGATGGCAGAGGAGATTGAGCATCGTGCGCTCGGCGGTGAGCAGGCCGCGGGTCGGCGCCTCGACGGTCAGGACCGAATCGCCGGGCAGCACACGCTCCCCGTCGGACCTGCGGTCGAGCACGCGGTAGTGATCGGCCCCGATGACCTCGCCAAGGACGAGCAGCCCGACGTCGAGACCGGCGAGGGTGCCGGCCTGCCGCGCGACCACCGAGGCGGTGGCGACGGCGTCGGCGGACACGGTGGCGTCGGTGGTGACGTCCGGTCCGTAGCGCAGGTCCTCGTCGAGCGCCTTCCGGACCAGCTCGCAGGTCTCGGCGAGGTCGAGTCCGTCGGGCAGCGCGGTGGTCATCTCAGTTGACTCCTGTCAGTTCCGGTGTGGTGAAGGACAACTCGCCGTCGTCGAGGCGCAGTTCCAAGCTGTGTGCCTGCGCCGGGTCGGTGTCCGGATGGTCGCTGCGGGTGTGGCATCCCCGCGATTCGGTGCGGCGCTGCGCCGCGAGCAGCAGGGCCCGCGCGGTGACGGTGAGCGCCGCGTCCTCGAGCCGATCCGCGTCGGCACACGGCGTGGCAACGCTCGCGTCGTCGAGTTCGACTGCGGCAGCGGATAATCCGTCGGCGTCGCGCACGACCAGCGCGTGCCGGGTCATGAGTTGTTGCAGCACCGCACGATCGCAGACGGTCGCGGCGACGACGGGAATGCCGTCGGTCTCGACACGCATTCCGGTCCGTTCGATCGCCGCTGCCACCCCGGCGCGCTCGCCGAGGACGAGCCCTTCGAGAAGGCTGTTGGAGGCGAGCCGGTTCGCGCCGTGCAGGCCGGTGCGTGCCACCTCACCGGCCGCGTACAGACCGGGGATGCGGGTGCGGCCGTGCACGTCGGTGACGACACCGCCGCACGAATAGTGGGCGGCGGGAGCGACCGGCAGCAGATCCCGGGCCGGGTCGAGACCGGCCTCGGCACACATCGCCGTGATCGTCGGAAAACGCGTGGCGAAGCCATCGAGGTGACGGGCGTCGAGGTAGACGTGGTCCTCGCCGAGCGCGGTGAGTCGCTCGGCGATGGCCCGCGAGACGACGTCGCGGGGCGCAAGGTCGCCGAGCGGGTGCACACCGTCGGTGATCGATCGGCCGCGGGAGTCGACCAGTCGCGCTCCCTCACCGCGCACCGCTTCGCTGATGAGCGGCCGACGTCCGGTGCCCCCTTCCGCGAACAGCACGGTCGGGTGGAACTGGACGAATTCGAGGTCGGCGACGCCGGCGCCGGCGGCCAGGGCCAGCGCGATGCCGTCGGCCGTGGCGCCGGGCGGATTCGTGCTGCACGCGTACAGCTGCCCGAGACCACCGGTCGCGAGCAGCACGGCCGGTGTGTGGACGATCCCGAACCCGCGTCCGTCGAGGACCAGCAGTCCGGTGACGCCCCGCGCGTCGGTGAGGACGCGGGCGGCGGCCGCACCGAACAGGACGGGCAGGCCCGCCGCGCCCAGTGCGCGCTGCACCTCGGCACCGGTCGCGTCGCCACCGGCGTGGATGATGCGGCGGGTGCTGTGCCCACCCTCGCGGGTGCGGGCGATGTCGCCGTCACCACCGGTGTCGAAGACCGCGCCGAGATCGCGCAGGGCGGTGACGGCATCGGGGCCGGCGGTGACGATCGAGCGCACCGCATCCCCGTCGCACAGCCCGCCACCCGCGGCGAGCGTGTCGGCGACGTGGGCGTCGACGCTGTCGCCCACCGGTGCCACCACGGCGATACCGCCCTGGGCGTACTGGGTGGCCGTGTCGGTGGGGCCACCCTTGCTCACCGTGAGCACACGCGCACCGCGCCGGGAGGCGGCGCGCGCGGCCGTGAGACCGGCGACGCCACCCCCGACGACCACCAGGTCGGCGTGGTCCTCCCACACGACCTGGACGGACGGCGTCGTCACTCGCCGCTACCCGGGTTGCCGATGGCGATCATGCGCTGCACCGACAGGCGGGCCCGCTCGGCGACGTCGGCTGCGACGTGGACCTCGTCGCGCCCCTCCTGCAGGCAGCGGAGCAGGGCGGCGGGGGTGATCATCTTCATGTAGGGGCACGATGCGCGGTCGTTGACCGCCTGGAAGTCGATGCCGGGCGCAGCCTTGCGGAGCTGGTGCAGCATGCCGACCTCGGTGGCGACGAGGACCTGCTTCGCGCCGGTCTCCCGCGCGGCGTCGATCATGCCGCCGGTGGACAGGATCCTGACCTTGTCGTCGGGCACGAAGCCCTCCCCGGCGAGGTAGAGCGCCGAGGTGGCGCAGCCGCACTCGGGGTGGACGAACAGGTCGGCGTCGGGGTGCGCCTTGGCCTGCGCGGCGAGCTCGTCGCCGTTGATACCGGCGTGCACGTGGCACTCCCCCGCCCAGATGTGCATGTTCTCGCGGCCGGTCACGCGCTTGACGTGGGCGCCGAGGAACTGGTCGGGCAGGAACAGCACCTCACGGTCGGGGTCGATGGACGCGACGACGTCGACGGCGTTCGACGAGGTGCAGCAGATGTCGGTCAGGCCTTTGACCTCGGCGGTCGTGTTGACGTACGAGACGACCACGGCGTCGGGGTGGTCGGCCTTCCACTCGCGCAGCTGGTCGGCGGTGATCGAATCGGCGAGCGAGCAGCCGGCGCGCTCGTCGGGGATGAGCACCGTCTTGTTCGGGCTGAGGATCTTCGCGGTCTCGGCCATGAAGTGCACGCCGCAGAAGACGATGGTGTCCTCCTCGGCCTCGGCGGCGATACGCGAGAGCGCGAGCGAGTCGCCGACGTGGTCGGCGACGTCCTGGATCGCGGGAAGCTGGTAGTTGTGCGCGAGCAGCGTGGCGTTGCGCTCACGGGCCAGCCGACGGACCTCCTCGGCCCATTCCGGCGTCGCCTCGACGCCCGTGTATCCGCCGGGGCCGTCGACGATGGTGGCGGCTCCCGCCCACTCGGTCGTGGTCATGGCCTAGCTCCTTCGAGGGTGTCATCCCGGCGGGTTGTACCGGAATTGCCGTGTTCGAGGTTTTCGACTTAGGATCGAAAACATGCCACATGGTAACACCCGTCACGAAGTGCTCATCGCCGTGTTCCAGGTTCGCCGCTTTCCGGACACCTCGGGAACCCTCCGCGAAGAACCCGAACTCGGGGTGCTGCTGTGGCAACGGGCCCTCGATCCGCAGGTCGGCACGTGGTCGCTCCCCGGCGGGCAACTACGCAACGACGAGGACCTCACGACGTCGGCGAGGCGGCAACTCGCGGAGAAGGTCGACGTCCGCAAGGTCGCACATCTCGAACAGCTGTCGGTCTTCTCCGACCCGGATCGGGTGCCGGGTCCACGCACGATCGCGGCGACCTATCTCGGCCTGATCCCCCTGACCTCGGATCCCCAGCTGCCGGCCGATACGGCCTGGCATCCGGTCTCGGACCTTCCCGAGATGTCCTTCGACCACGGGGTCATGGTGGCGAACGCCCATGCACGCCTGGCCGCGAAGCTGTCGTACACGAACATCGCGTTCGGCCTCGCGCCGGCGGAGTTCTCCATGTCGACTCTGCGCGACATCTATTGCGCTGCACTGGGATACGAGGTGGACGCTACCAATCTTCAAAGAGTGCTGGCGCGCCGGAACGTACTCACCCGCACCGGCAACACCGCACCGTCCGGAAAAGCGGGAGGCCGACCCCCGGCGCTCTACCGCTTCACCGATTCCCGGCTGCGCGTGACGGACGAATTCGCCGCCCTGCGACCGCCGGTGTGAACCCCCCCGAGGAGGTCAGAAGGGCCGACCCATGATGACCGCGAGCAACTGCAGCGGCATCGTCAGGAAGGCCGACCCGACGAACAGCGCCGAGCGCAGCGGATCGCCTGCCAGATAGCCCTCGCTGATCCATTCCAGAATGTCGACCGAACCCATGCCGCCCCTCCCCGTTCGTCGTGCACAGATCGTCATGCGATTCCGATGTGTGTGTCGGACACGAGGAGTCGCGCGTTACATGCTCGCGGACCGAACGCCCTCGGCCGAGCGCGTCAGGCCGTCGAGGACGGTCTCGACCAGCGTGCGGACGTAGTCGTCCGACGGGGGTTCGCCCGTGGCCGACCACTTCTGGGCGACCGGTGCGAACAGCAAGTCCACGGCGACATCGAGATCGAGGTCGTCCGGCAGTTGCCCCGCATTCTGCGCGGCCCGGAGTCGGGCCTTCTTCATCTCCCGCATCGGTGTGTCGAGCCGGTGTTCGTATTCCGCTGCGAGTTCGGGGTCTTCGAGTACCGCCACGGTCAACGCGCGCAGCGGGACGGCGAACGTCGGATCACGCAGCTCCGCCACGGTGGCCTGCAGCACCGCGATGAGGTCCGCGCGCAGGTCGCCGCTGTCGGGTAGTGCGGCCTCGTCCCCGGCGTCGCCCTGCGTGCGCGCCAGGTACGCATCGAGGAGCACAGCTCCCTTCGACGGCCACCAGCGATAGATCGTCTGCTTCCCCACGCCGGCCCGGGCGGCGATCGCCTCGATACCGAGTTTCGAGTAGCCGACCTCGGCGACCAGTTCGAAAGCGGCATCGAGGATCGCTTTCCGCGAGGCAGGGTTCCGCCGGGAGTGTCCGGTTTCGGGGCGTGCGGGCATGAGACGACGATACCGCACCGAGACGAGACGTTGCGTCTTGACAGACAGTCCTCCGTGAATCATTCTCGAATGAACGAGACGGACCGTCTCGTCTCATCCAGGAGGTGTCCATTGAAGACCCAACCGACAATCCCATCCTCCGTCACCCCCGGCGTGCGTCCCCGCACCTGGTTGATCACCGGCGCGAGCCGCGGCCTGGGCAGGGAGTTCGTCCGTGCCGCGCTGTCGAGAGGTGACAACGTCGTGGCCGTCTCACGATCGATCGAATCGGCCGATCTCCCCCGGGATCCGGAGCGTCTCCTCCGACTCCCGGCCGACGTCACCGACCGCACGGCGGTGTTCGCCGCTTTCGACAGGGCACGCGAACATTTCGGAGACCTCGACATCGTCGTCGACAACGCGGGCACCATGACCTACGGATTCGTCGAGGAGTTCACCGAGGAGCAGGCGCGTGCACAGTTCGAGACGAACTTCTTCGGAGCGATGTGGGTCAGCCAGGCCGCCATGGCGGCCTTCCGGAGCCGAGGACGCGGGCATCTCGTGCAGATCTCGAGCATCGGGGGCGTACTGAGCGGGGCCGGCACAGGGCTGTACAGCGCGAGCAAGTTCGCCCTCGAAGGACTCAGTGAAGCACTGGCCGTCGAGGCCGCGCATTTCGGCATCGACGTCACGATCGTCGAGCCGGGCGGCTACTGGACCGATCTCTACACCACCATGACGGTGAGCACTCCGCAATCGGACTACGACTCGCTGCGAGCCGAGATCGAGGAGCAGAGCGCGTCCACGAGCATCGACAGCCACCCCACCCTGGCCGCGCGGGCACTCCTCGAGGTCGTCGATGCCGACCGACCGCCGCGACGCATCGTCCTGGGCAACGCCGTGCTGGATGCGGCCGTCGCCGCCACCCGGAAGAAGATCGACATCTGGCTCGAGTGGGAGTCGGTGAGCCGTGCCGCGGAGGATGCCGTACCGGCGCCGGAATCCGTCGGTGGGGAGCGATCCGCGATCTAGAATGGGCGGATCGCGTGTCCGGCGGACCCAGGTCAGGTGATCCCATGAACGTCGACGACATCTGGAACACAATCGACGAGCAGCGCGCACGAACCGCCGACCTGCTGGAACAACTGACCGACGACGAGTGGCGCCGGCCGTCGCTGTGCGAGGGCTGGACCGTGCGCGACGTCGCCGCGCACCTCACGCTGCAGCAGCTCACCGTGGTCGATTTCGTCCGCATGGTCGTGCGTCATCGCGGCGGGGTGAACACGATCATCCGCGAGTCCTCTCGCGACCGTGCCCGGCGACCGACACAGGAGTTGATCGCGGACCTTCGGGGAATGATCGGCTCCCGGCGGCACAACGTGGGCATCACCCCGCTCGAGGCCATGATCGATCTGCTCGTCCACGGCCAGGACATCGCGGTACCGCTGCAGCGCGACCTGCCGATGCCACCGGATGCCGCCGCGGCCGGCGCCACTCGGATGTGGTCCACCCGCGGCACCGGCAAGGCCCGGGTCTTCGCCGACGTCCCGCTCGACGGATTCCGTTTCAGTGCAACCGATACCGAGTGGTCCTCCGGTTCCGGACCCGAGGTGCGGGGACCGATCTCCGCGATCCTGTTGCTGCTCGCCGGCCGTCGTGCGGGGTTGTCCCGGTTGGAGGGCGACGGCGCCGAGGAACTACGCCGACGGGTGGCGCCCGCGTGATGGGACGATGGGTGCCATGAGTGCCGACTCCCGCGTCCTGTGGACCATCGGTCACTGGACGTGTCCGCAGTCCGTCCTGCTCGACACGCTGACCTCGGCCGACATCGAACTCGTCGTCGACGTACGGAAGATGCCCGGTTCGCGCCGCAGCCCGCAGTTCGACGCCGACGAGATGCCGTCCTGGCTCGACAGTGCCGGGATCGGCTATCTGCACCTCACCGAACTCGGTGGCAGGCGGCCGAAACAGAAGGGTATCGATCCGGCCCTCAACGCGGGCTGGAAGAACGCGAGTTTCAAGAACTACGCCGATTACACCCTCACCGACGACTTCGAGGCCGGATTGGAGCGCCTCACCGAACTGGCCGAGCACCGGCACGTCGCGATCATGTGCGGTGAGCCGATGCCGTGGCGCTGTCACCGACTGTTGATCGCGAACATCCTCGCCGCACGGGGATGGACCGTCGTGCATCTCGTCAACAATGCGAAGCCGCGACAGCACGAGCTGGGACAGTGGGGCGCGACGCCGTCGGTGGGTTCCGACGGGGTCGTGACCTATCCGGGCGGTCCCGACGACGATGGGTAGAACCCGTCGGCCGTCGAATCGGGTCGGTGCTCAGCGCTGTTCGCTCATCACCGAATCGACGGTCCCGTGGCGCGAACACCGTGCCCACCACCCGTCCGGCGCGATCTGGACGATCATCCGCCGACCGCACCGAGCGCAGAACCGTGGCGGTTCGAGTCCGAGTTGCACTGCTGCGGAATGGGTCCGGACCGTCCCGTCGACGATCGCTTCGCCGGTGAACGGATCGAACATCAGATCGTCTCGCCGAGGGCCTTGATCGGCATCTTCAGTTCGCCGAGCAGATCGAGGTCGGTCTCCGCCGGTCGGCCGAGCGTGGTGAGGTAGTTGCCGACGATGACGGCGTTGATCCCGCCGAGGATCCCCTTTTGTGCGCCGAGATCGCCGAGCGTGATCTCGCGGCCGCCGGCGAACCGGAGGATGGTGCGCGGCAACGCCAATCGGAAGGCCGCCACGGCCTTGAGCGCCTCGGTGGCGGGCAGCACCTCGAGGTCACCGAAAGGGGTGCCGGGGCGCGGGTTGAGGAAGTTGAGCGGCACCTCGTCGGGCTCGAGCGCCGCGAGGTCGGCTGCGAATTCGGCTCGCTGCTCGACGGTTTCACCCATCCCGAGGATGCCTCCGCAGCACACCTCCATACCTGCCTCGCGGACCATGCGCAGCGTCTCGAAGCGCTCCTCCCAGGTGTGGGTGGTGACGACCTTCGGGAAGTGCGAGCGGGCGGTCTCGAGGTTGTGGTTGTAGCGGTGCACGCCCATCGCGACGAGCCGGTCGACCTGGTCCTGGGTGAGCATGCCGAGCGAGCACGCGATCTGGATGTCGACCTCATTGCGGATCGCCTCGATACCGGCCGCGACCTGCGAGAGGAGGCGCTCGTCGGGTCCGCGTACGGCCGCGACGATGCAGAACTCGGTGGCTCCGGTCTTGGCGGTCTGCTTCGCGGCCTCGACGAGCGACGGGATGTCGAGCCGGGCGGCACGCACCGGGGAGGCGAACAGGCCGGACTGCGAGCAGAAGTGGCAGTCTTCGGGGCAGCCGCCGGTCTTGAGGCTGATGATCCCCTCGACCTCGACCTCCGGTCCGCACCATGCCATGCGCACGTCGTGGGCGACCGCCAGCAGGTCGTCGATGCGGTCGTCCGGCAGCTGCAGGACCTCGAGGGTCTGGTCACGGTCGAAGCCGATTCCGCGACCGAGCACCTGGTCGCGAGCGATTTCGAGGATGTCGGTGCGGGCGGGCGCCTGGGTCACTGCCGTCTCCTGAGGTGGCGAGAACTTGAACATCGTTCAATTGAACAGCGTTCAGGTTAGGGCGAAGCGTCCGATAGTGTCAAAGGCACGAATCCTTCGGTTCGGATCCCCCGTGGCGTGGTACCGCCGCGGGCAGCAGGAGAAGCGGGAGCGAAGAAGCAGTGCAGTTGCGACGCGGCGACGTCCTCGACGGCGCCATGGCGATCCTCGACGAGTACGGGCTCGGCGACCTGACGATGCGCAAGCTCGCGTCGTCGCTCGGCGTCCAGCCCGGCGCGTTGTACTGGCACTTCCCGAACAAGCAGACCCTGCTCGGCGCCATGGCCGACCGCATCCTCGACGGTGTCGACGAACCGCCCGCGAGCGACGCCTGGGACGATGCCCTTTCAGAGCTCGCGCACCGTTTCCGCGCCGCACTGCTCGCCCACCGCGACGGCGCCGAACTCGTCGCCTCGAGCTACGCCTCCCGGCTGACCACCTCGCGGGCCCGCGATGCCTTCGTCGGCACCGCGGAACGCGCGGGTCTGTCGCGGGCGTACGCCGAACTCACCGGCTACGCGCTGTTGCACTACGTGCTCGGCCACACCGTCGACGAGCAGTCCCGCGCGCAGCTCGAGGAACTCGGCGCGCTCACGCGCGCACCGCTGTCCCCCGAGGTCGCGACCGAGCAGCCGGCCGAGGCCGACGACGACCTGCTCGACGGCGACCCCGCCGTCCGGTTCGAATTCGGTCTGCGATTGTTCGTCGACGGCATCCGCGCACGTCTGGAGACCAGTGCGACATCCTGATCCCACCGTTCCTGTCGGACCCGCCTCGTACCTTCGACGCTCGTGACCGCCCCCTGGACCCTCCAGCAGATCAACGCCGTCGCGCCCGATCCGTCCTCGATGACGGCTGCGCGCGGCGTCGCCTCCGCATGGCTCGAGACCGGTCACGACACCACCGCCCTGTGGGGACTGTGCCGCGGACGCGGCACCACGCCGTACCGCACGGCGATCGACCCGAGCGCTCCCGCCTACACGTGCACGTGCCCGAGCCGGAAACTGCCCTGCAAGCACGCCCTGTCACTGCTCGTGCGCTGGTCCGAGGGTGCCGTGCCGGCCGCGCAGGCACCCGACTTCGTCACCGGATGGCTCGCCGCCCGCGTCGCGTCCACCACACTTCCCGCCCCGGTGGACGAGCCGGTCAAGGCGCCCGATCCGGCGACCGCCCAGCGCCGCGCTGAGCGGGTCGCGGCAGGACTCGACGACCTCGACCGCTGGCTGACCGACCGCATCCGGCACGGCCTCGGGGCGGTGGATCACGGCTACGACACCTACGAGACGATCGCCGCCCGCATGGTCGACGCCCAGGCTCCCGGCGCGGCGTCGGCACTGCGCACCCTGGCCACCGTCGTGAACGACGAAACCGATTGGCCTGCCAGGCTGCTCGCCGAGTACGCGCGCCTGCACCTGATGACCGTGGCGTACCGACAGCGCGACGATCTGCCGAGGCCGCTCCTGCGTTCGCTGCAGACCCATCTCGGTTTCAGCACCCGTAGCGAGGAGGTCCGCGCCGAACCGGCTGTGCGCGACCGCTGGCAGGTCCTCGCCGTGCGCGTCACCGAGGAGAGCCGGATGTTCACCCGCAAGACGTGGCTTCGGGGGCGGTCGAGCGGACGCTGGGCGATCCTGCTCGACTTCGCTCACGGCACAGCACGTTTCACCACGCCGCTCCCCTTCCCCGGTTCGCTGGTCGACGCCGATCTGCACTTCTACCCCGGCGCGGCCCCACTGCGAGCCGTGCTCGGCCGACAGCACGGGGAGACGGAGCCGTTCACGACCCTGCCCGCCACCGGACTCGACGCTGCGCTGGACGAATACGCCCGCATGCGCGGAGCAGATCCGTGGTTGCGCACCTGGCCCGTCCTGCTCGACGCGGTCACCCCCACCGACAGCGAGGACGGCTGGTACGTCGTCGACCCGTCCGGACGGGCACTGCCGCTGGCCGGTGACGACGACAGCCGCTGGCGGCTGCACGCCGTCGCGGGAGGTCGTCCCGTCACGGTCTGCGGCGACTGGGACGGAACCGCTCTCGCTCCCGTCTCACTGTTCACCGACGGACAGGTGATGACCTGGTGACCGCCCTGCCCGAATCGCTTACGACCGCAGCACTTCTCGGCACGGCACGCTCCGCGCCGGAGTTCGACGCGCTGCACACGGCCGACGCTGCGGGCGAACTCGCCGGAGACCCCGCCGCGACGCTGCTCGCCGCCGCCGCACTGGAGACGACCTTCCTCACCGCCGCGACCGTGCCCGTGGTCCGCGAACTGCCGTCGCCGGCCCCGGACGACGACCGTCCCGTCCTCCCCGGCGCGGCTGCCGAACGCCTGCGCGCGCTGCTCGCCGTCCGCTCCCCGCTGCTCGACGAGTGGTTCGAGGTGGCGGCCCGATTCCGCGCGTCGCACGACATCGTGGTCGACCTGCTGACGGTCGCGACCACCGACGCGGTGCACCGCGACCGGCTGGTCGCGCTCACCGGTTCCCGCGGACGCTGGGTGGCAGCGCGCAACCCGGAATGGGCCGATCTGCTGCCGCCCGACCCGCTCGACGACACGCCCTGGCACGCCGGTCCGCCCGCCCGGCTACGCCGATGGTTCGAGGCGCTGCGCGCGCACGACCCGGCCGCGGCGACGGCGACACTCGCGGCGTCGTGGGGTGCGCAGACCGCGGCCCAGCGGGCCGAGCTCGTCGCCCTGCTCGCGGTCGGTCTCGGTCCGCACGACGAAGACCTGCTCGAACGCGCCCTCGACGACCGCAGCCGCAAGGTCCGTGCCGTGGCACTCGACCTTCTCCCCCGCCTGCCGAACTCCACGTTCGCGCGGCGCATGGCCGAGCGGGTGCGGCAGTGGTTGCTCGTCGACGGCTCGACCGTCACGCTCGCTGTTCCCGACCGGCCGGACGAGGGCGCACTCCGCGACGGTCTCGTCGACGATCCGGCCCGCGATCTGCTGGTGGCGGCGGTCGCGGCGGCTCCGCTGTCGATGTGGCGCGAGCACGCCGGAGACACGGTGCTACCGGAGTTCGACGTCGACGACACCGTCCGCACGGCACTGACGGAGGGGTGGGGCCGCGCGGCGGTCCGGCAGCGCGACGGCGACTGGGCTGCGGCGTTGCTACGACGCGACGGCACCGTCGACGCGGCGGTCGCGCAGGTCGTGCCCCGCGACATCCTGCTCACGCACCTGCGCGATGTGTCGCCGTCCGCGGTTCTCGACGACACGCTGCTCGCCGCGCTCCCGGCGCCGTGGCCGCGCGATGTCGCCGAGAAGGTGCTCACCGCGCTGTACACGAAGCTGACGACCACCCGCGTGGTGCGCGACGTGCTGACGTTGCTCGCCCACCGGGCACCCTTCGAGTTGGCCGACCTGCTGGCCGACGCCGCGAACCGCACCGACGATCTCGGTCGCCTGCACCTGTTCGCGAGCGCAGCCGACACCCTGACCCTCCGCAAGACGATCCACGAGGAGCTGAGTTGACCGACTTCGAGTCGACCCCCGCAGTTGTCGGCACCGATGAGGCCGAGGCGTCCGATACCGGCACGTTCGAGACCGGCGGGCCCGACGAATCCGGCGCATCCGACACCGCCGGGCCCGACGTATCCGACACTGCCGGGCCGGACGTATCCGACACTGCCGGGCCGGACGTATCCGACACTGCCGGGCCGGACGTATCCGACACTGCCGGGTCCGGCACCGACCTGCTGCGCCCGCACGCCGAACAGCAGTACGCGGACGAACTCGCAGCACTTGCGCGACTCGACGACCGGCCGCGCCCGCCGTCGTGGCAGCTGTCGCCGTGGGCCGTGGTGACCTACCTGCTCGGCGGCGAACTGTCCGACGGCACCGTCATCACCCCGAAGTACGTCGGCCCGCGCCGATTGATGGAGGTCGCCGTCGCGACCCTGGCAACCGACCGGGCACTGCTGCTGCTCGGTGTGCCGGGTACCGCGAAGACCTGGGTGTCGGAGCATCTCGCCGCCGCGATCAGCGGTTCGTCGACCCGGCTCGTACAGGGAACGGCGGGCACGACCGAAGAGTCGGTGCGGTACGGCTGGAACTACGCGCGGCTGCTCGCCGAAGGGCCGAGCGCCGCCGCGCTGGTCGCCTCCCCGGTCATGACCGCGATGCGCGACGGCGCCGTGGCCCGTATCGAGGAACTCACCCGCATCCCCGCCGACGTGCAGGACGCGCTGATCACCATCCTGTCGGAGAAGACGCTTCCCGTCCCCGAACTCGGCATCGAGGTGCAGGCGACGAAGGGGTTCAACGTCATCGCCACCGCCAACGACCGCGACCGCGGGGTCAACGACCTGTCGTCCGCGCTGCGTCGACGGTTCAACACCGTCGTGTTGCCGTTGCCGGCGAGCGAGGAGGACGAGGTCTCGATCGTCACCCGCCGCGTCGAACAACTCGGCGCCGCACTCGAACTGCCCGCCGTGCCCGCGGCCGCGGAGGAGATCCGCCGCGTCGTCACGGTGTTCCGGGAACTGCGCAGCGGTGTCACGACCGATGGCCGGACCAAGCTGAAGTCCCCGTCGGGCACGCTGTCCACCGCCGAGGCGATCTCGGTGGTCACGGGTGGTCTGGCCCTGTCGGCGCACTTCGGCGACGGGGTGCTGCGGCCCGCCGACGTCGCGGCCGGAATCCTCGGATCGGTGGTCAAGGACCCCGTCTCCGATCGCGTGGTCTGGAACGAATATCTCGAGGCCGTCGTCCGGGAACGCGGCGACTGGACCGATTTCTACCGGGCGTGCCGGGAGATCACCGGGTGACCGACGCTCTCTTCGACCGCGCGGCTGCGCCCGCGGAGATCCGGGTCTTCGGAATCCGGCACCACGGGCCGGGTTCGGCGCGCGCGGTCCTGCAGGCACTCGCGGAGTTCGAACCCGACACCGTCCTCATCGAGGGTCCGTCGGACGCCGATCCGGTGCTCGCGCTCGCCGCGGCCGACGACATGGTCCCCCCGGTCGCATTGCTGGCCTACGCCCGCGACGAACCGGCGCGGGCCGCGTTCTGGCCGTTCGCGGCCTTCTCGCCCGAGTGGCAGGCCCTGCGCTGGGCGTACCTGCACGACGCCGACGTGCGGTTCTGCGATCTTCCGGCGGCGATGTCGCTCGCCGCCGAACGCGAGGTCGGCGACCGCGCGACCGACGATCTGCTCGGCATGCTCGCCCGCGCCGGCGGCTACGCCGACTTCGAGCAGTGGTGGGACGCGGTGGTCGAGCACGGCACCGCACAGGCCTTCGACGAGATCACCGACGCGATGCGGGCCCTGCGCGAGGATGTCGGGATCGACGACCACACCGCGCGACGCGAGGCCCACATGCGGCAGGTGCTGCGCGCAACGGTCAAGGCCGGGGCCCGCGCGATCGCCGTGGTGTGCGGGGCGATGCACGCGCCCGCACTGACCGGCCGACTCGGACCGGCCGCCCCCGACGCGCGTCTGCTCAAGGGCATGCCCAAGGTCAAGACCACTCTCACGTGGGTGCCGTGGAGCCACTCCCGGTTGTCGCTGTCGTCGGGCTACGGCGCCGGCATCACCTCGCCAGGCTGGTACCACCACCTGTTCACACAGCCCACGGACACGACCGCACGCTGGTTCACCCGCGTGGCCCGTGTCCTGCGCAAGGAGGATCTGCCCGTCTCGAGCGCCCACGTCATCGAGGCGACGCGCCTCGCCGACACGCTCGCGGCACTGCGCGGTCGCGCGGTGGCCGGACTCGACGAGGTCGTCGAGGCGACCCGATCGGTGCTGTGCGACGGCGACGACGTCCTGCTCGACCTCGTCACACGGCGGCTCGTCGTCGGCGAGGCACTCGGTTCGGTCTCCGAGGACACCCCCACCGTCCCGCTCGACACCGACCTGCATCGGAATGCGAAGTCGTTGCGTCTCAAGCGGTCCGCCGAAGCGAAGAACCTCGATCTGGACCTGCGCCGCGAGATCGACGTCGCGCGGTCGCGACTGCTGCACCGCCTGGCGCTGCTCGGGATCGACTGGGGCACGCCCGCGGAGAGCGAGGTGCGCTCGACCGGCACGTTCCGCGAGACCTGGACGCTGCGGTGGGAACCCGAGTTGTCGGTGGCGATCGTCGAGGCGTCCCGGTGGGGCACGACGGTGGAATCCGCGGCGGGTGCCACGGTGGGCGACCGTGCCGCACGCTCCGGGATCGCGCTCGCCGACCTCACCGAACTCCTCGAACGGGCGTTGCTCGCCGACCTGCGGACCACGATCCCGTCGCTGGTGACGGCGATCGATGCGGCGGCCGCTCTCGATCACGATGTGCTGCACCTGATGAGCGCACTGCCGACCCTCGTGCGCACCGTCCGGTACGGCGATGTGCGAGGCACCGATCTGTCCTCCCTGGAACACGTCTGCGACGCCCTCCTCGCGCGGGTGTGCGCCGGTCTCCCGGCGGCGGTCACCGGCCTCGACCACGACGCCGCCGATGCGCTGCGCACCGCGATCGACGATGTGCACCTCGCTCTCGCACTGCGCGAGGACCCGAGCGCGACCGGTCGATGGCTCGACACACTGACGTCGGTGAGTGAGCGCGACGACGTCGACGGGCTGCTCGTCGGCCGCACCACCCGGATGCTGCGCGACACCGGCCGACTCGGCGAACACGACGCGGCCGTGCGGGTCGCGCGAGCGTTGTCGGTGGGGTCACCCGCACCCGCGAAGGCGCGCTGGATCGACGGTTTCCTCGGCGGGGGCGGGCTCCTGCTCGTCCACGACAGCGCACTGTTCGACCTCGTCGACGAATGGATCAGCGGCCTCACCGACGACGATTTCGTCGACGTCCTGCCCGTCCTCCGACGCACCTTCGGGTCGTTCGCCTTCGGTGAGCGACGCCTGCTCGGGCAGACGGTGCGAGGCGAACGCACCCGCCGCACGGAGGCACCGCCGGCCGTGGATCGCGGCCGGATCGCCCTGACCGCCACCGCGTCGATCCTGGGAGTGTCTGCATGACAACCGAATCCGGCGACACCGAACGCCTGCGCCGCTGGCGGCTCGCACTCGGCGAGGCCGCGGAGGACTCCACAGGATCCCTGTCCTCGGCCGACGACAATGCGATGGACGCCGCGCTCGCCGCGCTGTACGACAGCGCGCCCGGCGACGGCACGGCACCGCGCACCGCAGGTCTCGGCGCATCCGCACCCCGGGTGGCGCGCTGGCTCGGCGACATCCGCACCTACTTCCCGACATCCGTCGTCCAGGTGATGCAGCGCGACGCCGTGGATCGGCTCGGGTTGACCCGGCTGCTCCTCGAACCCGAGATGCTCGAGGCCGTCGAACCGGACGTGCACCTCGTGGGCACGTTGCTGAGCCTGAACCGCGTGATGCCGGAGACCACCAAGGCGACGGCACGGACGGTCGTCGAGAAGGTCGTGCGCGAGATCGAGGCTCGCATCGCGCAGCACACCCGCACCGCCGTCACGGGTGCGCTCGACCGGTCGTCGCGGACGTCGAATCCGAAACTGCGCGACATCGATTGGGATCGCACGATCCGCGCGAACCTGGCCCACTACCTGCCGGAGCATCGCACGGTGGTGCCCGAGAAGCTGGTGGGCTACGGGCGCCGCTCCCAGGCGGTGAAGCGCGACGTGGTGCTCGCGGTGGACCAGTCCGGGTCGATGGCGTCGAGCGTGGTCTACGCGTCGGTGTTCGCGGCGGTCCTGGCGTCGATGCGGGCACTGCGGACCTCGCTGGTCGTCTTCGACACCGCGGTGGTGGATCTGACCGACAAGCTCGCCGATCCGGTGGACGTGCTGTTCGGCACCCAGCTCGGCGGCGGCACCGACATCAATCGGGCGATCGCCTACAGCAGGTCGCTCATCACGCGCCCGGCCGATTCGCTGTTCGTGCTCATCTCGGATCTGTACGAGGGCGGCATCCGCGCCGAGATGCTCTCGCGCATCCGGGAGATGCTCGCCGCGGGTGTGCAGGTCGTGGTGTTGCTGGCGCTGTCCGACGACGGGGCGCCGTCCTTCGACCGCGACAACGCTGCGGCGCTCGCCGAACTCGGGGTTCCCGCCTTCGCGTGCACGCCCGACCGGTTCCCGGAACTGCTCGCCGTCGCGCTCGAGCGGGGTGACGTCGGACGCTGGTCGCAGTCCGGGTGAACGCCGGAGACCCGTACGGGGTGGCGATGACGGTGCGGCGATCCGGGGTTCAGTGGGCCGGTTCCCCAGGGGAGCCGACCGTGACGTCGCCGTCCTCCTCGGCGTACCGCTCGAGCAGCGCGATCTCGGTGGCGTGGGACGGGAACACGAAGGCCATCAGGGCCGCTCCGACCAGCACGATCGCAATCGCGGCCGTGTAGGCGCGGGTGTCGCCGTCGAGGAAGGCCGACCGGGCGGCCTCGATGATCTGCGGTGCGTACTGCGGATAGTGTTCGGCGATCCCGACCGCACCGGCGAACGACTTCTCCAGTGCGGTCTCGGTCTGCTCGTCGACCGCCGCGGCCTGCGGACTCGCCGCGATCGTCGCGGCGAGCGAGGCCGAGTACCCGGCCGTGAGAAGTGCGCCGAGGATCGACTGGACGATCGCGCCACCGAGATCGCGTTGCAGATCGGCCGTGCCGGAGGCCATCCCGGCACGGGCGACCGGCACCGAGCCGGTGAGCGAATGCGAGGCCGGGGTACCGGCGAGACCGACACCGGCTCCGAGGCACACGAAGCTCAGGGCGACCACCCAGTAGTGCGCGTCCTCGTCCCACAGCGTCAGTGCGACGACGAGCCCGGCCACGATCGCCACGTAACCGGACAGCAGCGTGAAGCGGGAGCCGTGCGACCCGACGAGCTTCGCCGACTGCGGCGCCACCAGCACCATCACGAAAGCGGCGGGCAGCGCCGCCGATCCGGCCGCGAGAGTCGAGTAGCCGAGCACGTTCTGCAGGTACTGCTGACTGATGTACATCGTGCCCATCAGGGTGCCGAACACGATGATGCCCGCGACGGCCGCGACCCAGAACACGCGACGCCGGGCGACCCGCAGGTCGAACAGGGGGTTCGCCGCGCGCAGCTGGCGCATGACGAAGAGGATCACCGCGACGAGAGCGATCACGAGAGCGGACACCGCGATGGTCTCCATCCCGTCGACGGGCACGAAGTTGATGCCGAGGACGAGCGAGCCGACCAGCACGATCGAGACCACGCCGCCGAGATGATCGACCGGATCGGTCGACTCGTTGACGTGGCTGGGCACGAACATCCAGGTCAGGGCGAAAGCGATCAGCGCGAGCGGGATCGTCACCAGGAAGACCGAACCCCAGAAGAACTGTTCGAGCAGGGTGCCGGCGACGAGCGGGCCGAGCGCGGTGAGGCCGCCGCCGATCGACGACCACAACGCGATCGCGCGCGTGCGGGCTGCGCCCGACCACAGCGCGGTGATCAGGGCGAGAGTGGTGGGGAACGCCAGACCGGCGGAGACACCGCCGAGCACCCGCGCCGCGAACAGCACCTCGGTGCTCGGCGCGAACCCGGCGACCGCCGACGCGGGAACCGACAATGCCATGCCGAGCAGCAGCATCGTCTTGCGTCCGTAACGGTCGCCGACGGCACCGAGGTAGAGCACGGACGCGGCGAGACCGACGGAATAGCCGACTGCGACGAGGTTGAGCTGGGTCTGGCTCGCGTCGAACGCCTTCCCGATCTCGGGCAGTGCCACGTTCGCGACGGCGAGGTTCAGGTTCGCCACTGCGGCGACGAGGATCAACGAGGCCAGCACCGGCTTCGCCCGTGCCGGCCGACCGTCGTCAGGTGGGGTCACGGACACATAGTGCGCGCTCGAGCGGCTGCCCTGCGCGGTTTCCGGCGGGTTTTCACCTTCGGTCACCCCATCGGGTTAGGATCGCCTCACTTGTTGTTCGACAGACTCGAGGCCCCTCATGACACGCCGATCCGCTGCGTTGCTCCGTTCCGCCGCTCTGTTCACGGCCACCGCGATCGCGCTGACCGCGTGCGGATCGTCCGACACGGAGTCCGACTCCGGTTCGGCACCGGCCGACGGCGCCTTCCCCGTCACCGTCGACACGAAGTTCGGGGAGGTCACCATCGAATCCGCCCCCGAACGCGTCGCGGCTCTGGGCTGGGGCGACGCCGAAACCGCACTGGCACTCGGCGTTCAGCCGGTGGCGGCGAGCGACTGGCTCGCCTTCGGCGGCGACGGCGTGGGGCCGTGGGCGCAGGGGCTGTACGACTCGCCGCCCGAGCTCATCGGCACGATCGAGCCGTCCTTCGAGATGCTCGCGGCGCAGGAGCCCGATCTGATCCTCGACACCAAGAGTTCCGGTGAGCAGGCCCGCTACGAGACGCTGTCGGGGATCGCCCCGACCGTCGCCGGCCCGGAAGGCAGCGACGCCTATCTCACCTCGCTCGACGACCAGGTGACCACGGTGGCAGCGGCTCTCGGTGTCCCGGACAAGGGCGCCGAGCTGCTGTCGCAGATCGATGCGGACTTCGAGCAGGCCGCGGCCGACAATCCCGAGTTCGCGGGCAAGACCGTCACCGTCGCCTCCTACACGTCGGAGGGATGGGGCGCCTACGTCGTCGGCGACTCGCGCGTCGACTTCATGACCGAGCTCGGCTTCGTGAACAATCCGCAGGTGCAGGCCGCGGCGACGGACGACTTCTTCATCACCGTCTCCGACGAGAACCTGAACATGCTCGACGCCGACCTGCTGATCGTGCTGCCGATCTACGTGCCGGCCGCCGAGGTAACCGACAACCCGGTCTTCCAGCAGATCCCGGCGGTGCGCGACGGCCGGTTCCTCGTGCTCGACAGCGATTCCGACATCTCTGCGGCGTTCTCGACGAACTCGGTGCTGTCGGTTCCGTTCGCGCTCGACGAGCTGGTTCCGCTGGTCGCCGAACGCGTGAACTGAGCCGGTCCCTGCGTCCGCCCGGTCCCTGCTTCCTGCTCAGCGCCGGAACAGCTTGTTGCCGAGCCACACGATCGGATCGTAGCGGCGGCCGGCGACGCGTTCCTTCATCGGGATCAGCGCGTTGTCGGTGATGTGGATGTTCTCCGGGCACACCTCGGTGCAGCACTTGGTGATGTTGCACATGCCCAGGCCGTGCTCGTCCTGCGCGACGTCGCGCCGGTCGGCGACGTCGAGCGGGTGCATCTCGAGTTCCGCGATGCGCATGAGATAGCGGGGACCGGCGAAGGCCTCCTTGTTCTCCTCGTGGTCGCGCACCACGTGGCAGACGTTCTGGCACAGATAGCATTCGATGCACTTGCGGAACTCCTGGGAGCGCTGCACGTCGGCCTGCTGCATCCGGTACTCCCCCGGCGCCAGATCGGGAGGTGGCGCGAAGGCCGGTATCTCGCGTGCCTTCCGGTAGTTGAACGAGACGTCGGTGACGAGATCGCGGATGATCGGGAAGGTGCGCATCGGGGTCACGGTGATCGTCGCGTCGGGATCGAACAGCGACATGCGGGTCATGCACGTCAGGCGCGGGCGGCCGTCGACCTCCGCCGAACACGATCCGCACTTGCCCGCCTTGCAGTTCCAGCGCACTGCGAGATCCGGTGCCTGAGTGGCCTGCAGGCGGTGCAGGATGTCGAGGACGACCTCGCCCTCGTTGACCTCGACGGTGTAGTCCCGCAGTTCCCCGCCGTCGGCGTCGCCGCGCCAGATCCTGAACGCCGCCTGGTAACCCATCTCAACCCCTCCGTCCGGGATGGTCCGCGAGTTCCTCGTCGGTGTAGTACTTCCCGAGTTCGTCGATGTCGAACAGCTCCAGCAGGTCGGGACGCATCGGTTGCTGCCGTTCGGCGGTGACCGTCACGTCGGGAACGAACGGGTCGCCGCCGTCCAGGCGACAGGCGAGCAGGGTGCGACGCCATTCGGGGTCCATCGACGGATGGTCGTCGCGGGTGTGTCCCCCGCGGCTCTCGGTGCGCTGCAACGCCGCCCGCGCGACGCACTCGCACACGAGGAGCATGTTCCGCAGGTCCAGGGCGAGATGCCAGCCCGGGTTGAACTGGCGGTGTCCCTCCACCGCGACGTTGCGGATCCGTGTGCGCAGCGTGTCGAGTTCGTGCAGGGCGCGTTCGATCTCGTCCGCGCGGCGGATGATGCCCACGAGATCCTGCATGACCTGCTGCAGGTCGGTGTGCAGGGTGTACGGGTTCTCGGCGCGGCCGGCATCGGCCGGGTCGAACGGCGAGAGTGCCGCACGGGCAGCGGTGTCGATGTCGGTCTCGGCGACGATCGGGCGCGAGGTGAGGCCCTGCACGTAGTCGGCGGCGCCGAGACCGGCCCGGCGACCGAAGACCAGCAGATCGGACAGCGAGTTCCCGCCCAGCCGGTTCGATCCGTGCATCCCGCCGGAACATTCCCCGGCGGCGAACAACCCAGGGACCGCGGCGGCGCCGGTGTCGGGATCGACTTCGATGCCGCCCATCACGTAGTGGCAGGTCGGGCCGACCTCCATGGCCTCGGCGGTGATGTCGACGTCGGCGAGTTCCTTGAACTGGTGGTGCATCGACGGAAGGCGGCGCATGATCTCGGAGGCCGGCATCCGCGAGGCGATGTCGAGGAAGACTCCGCCGTGCGGGGTGCCCCGGCCCTCCTTGACCTCGGAGTTGATGGCGCGGGCGACCTCGTCACGCGGGAGCAGGTCGGGCGTGCGGCGGTTGTTCTCCTGGTCCTCGTACCAGCGGTCGGCCTCCTCCTCGGTCTCCGCGTACTGGCCTTTGAACACCGGCGGGATGTAGGAGAACATGAACCGCTCCCCCTCGGAGTTCTTCAGCACTCCGCCGTCGCCGCGCACACCCTCGGTGACGAGGATGCCCTTCACACTCGGCGGCCAGATCATCCCCGTCGGGTGGAACTGGACGAACTCCATGTTGATCAGGGTGGCGCCGGCGCGCAGGGCGAGGGCGTGACCGTCGCCCGTGTACTCCCACGAGTTCGACGTGACCTTCCACGACTTGCCGATACCGCCGGTGGCGATGACGACCGCGGGCGCCTCGAACAACACGAATCGTCCGGTCTCGCGCCAGTATCCGAACGCGCCGGCGATGCGTCCCTCCGCGTCCTTCAGCAGTTCGGTGATGGTGCATTCGGCGAAGACCCGCACCCTGGCCTCGTAGTCCCCGTGCTCGGCGTGGTCCTCCTGCTGCAGCGACACGATCTTCTGCTGCATCGTGCGGATGAGTTCGAGTCCGGTGCGATCGCCGACGTGCGCGAGTCGCGGATAGGTGTGGCCGCCGAAGTTGCGCTGGCTGATCCGGCCGTCGGGGGTGCGGTCGAACAGTGCTCCGTAGGTCTCCAGCTCCCACACGCGGTCGGGGGCCTCGCGAGCGTGCAGTTCGGCCATCCGCCAGTTGTTGAGGAACTTGCCGCCGCGCATCGTGTCCTGGAAGTGCACCTGCCAGGAGTCGCGGGGGTTGGCGTTGCCCATCGCGGCGGCGCATCCGCCTTCGGCCATCACGGTGTGGGCTTTGCCGAACAGCGACTTGCACACCACGGCGACGGAGAAGCCGCGTTGCCGCGCCTCGATCACCGCGCGTAGCCCGGCGCCGCCTGCTCCGATCACCACGACGTCGACCTTGTGCCGTTCGACATCCACCATCCGTGTTCCCCCTCCTCCGGCGCGGCCGGTGTCGTGCCGTGCGCGTCAGCCGATGAACCGCAGATCGGCGATGGTGTCGCTCGCCACGAGCATGATGTAGAAGTCCGTGAGGATCAGGGTTCCCAGCGTGATCCACGCGAACTGCATGTGCCTGGCGTTGAGTTTCGAGACGAACGTCCAGATCCGATAGCGCACGGGGTGTTTCGAGAAGTGCCGCAACCTTCCACCGGTGACGTGCCGGCAGGAATGGCACGACAGCGTGTAACCCCAGAGCAGCACGACGTTGACCAGCAGGATCAGGTTGCCGAGTCCGATGCCGAATCCGTTCGGACCGCGGAAGGACAGGACGACGTCGTAGGTGTTGATCAGCGACACCACGAAGCCGGCGTAGAAGAAGTAGCGGTGCGAGTTCTGCAGGATCAGCGGGAACCGCGTCTCGCCGGTGTAGCGCCGGTGCGGTTCGGCGACCGCGCACGCCGGCGGCGACAACCAGAACGATCGGTAGTAGGCCTTGCGGTAGTAATAGCAGGTCAGCCGGAAGCCGAGGAGGAACGGCAGCGACAGGAAGGCGAGCGGGATCCACATCGGGAGTTCGCCGACCCACGTGCCGAAATGGCGGGCGCCGTCCACGCAGGATGCGCTCACGCACGGCGAGTAGAACGGCGTCAGGTAGTGGTAGTCCTCGACGTAGTAGGCGCTGCGCACGAACGAGCGGATCGTCGCGTACACCACGAACACACCGAGACCGAGGACGGTGAGTGCGGGCGTCTGCCACCAGCGGTCGATCCGCAGCGTCCGCGCGGTGATCCGTGCCCGGCCCTCGGAGCGGACGCCGGTGGCCGGCTCACCGCGCGCCGCCGGCGTCGCCTCGGAGGTGCTCACCGCGAGCCGTGCAGCCCGCCGAGACCTTCGTCGTCCGTATCCGTTCCGCGGAACAACGAGTCGTCGTACGGCGTATCGGGAATCGGGATGCGTTCACCGAGGCTGTTGACGACCTCGCGCGGAGGATGTTCGGCGAAGTCGCGTATGTCGATGTCGAGACGTTCGACGTCGTTCGACAGCCTCTTCACCGGGGCTGCGTCCCCGTAACGCGATCGTAGGGATCCGAGGCATTGGCGCAGGTGGGCGGCGGTGCGCTGAAGTTCCTGCAATTCGCTGATGGACATCCGTACCTCCGGGCCGAGCGGTCGACATGTCCCTTCCGTAGCGGGTATCGGCATGTCGCGCCGGCCGACACGATGGGAACAGGCCAGTTGCAGTGTGGCATCCATCACAGTACAGCGGAAGATCCGCCCGCACGCCGTTTCGTCGGGAGCGGCAGATCCGACCACCGAGAGGCACGGGTGGCGAAGACGCGGGCGTCGAGGGCGCCGCTGCCGGCCGGGATCCTGCCCACGACGGGGACGCCGGTGACGTCGGGGAGGTCGTCGAGATTGCACCGTTCCGCCAGACCCGGTGCAGCAGGCCAGGATCCGATGATCACCCCCGGACACTCGACCCCCGAAGAGCGGAGCGCGGCCACGGTGAGCGCGGTGTGGTTGAGCGTGCCCAGTCCCGCGGCGGCGACGATCACCGTCGGCGCTCCGAGCGCGGCCGCGACGTCGGCGAGGGTGAAGCCGCCCGCACCGAGCCGGACGAGCAGGCCTCCAGCACCTTCGACGAGGGTGAGGTCGTACTCGGCGTCGAGCATCCGGACGGTGTCGACGATTTCGTCGAGGGTGAGCATCGGGCGTCCGCTGCGCCGCGCGGCGGTGTCGGGTGCGAGCGGATCGGGATACCGCGCGAGTTCGACGAGCCGGACACGGTCCCCGGCCAATCGCCGGATCTCCTGCAGGTCGCCCGTCCCGTCGTCCGTCACGCCCGTCTGGGCGGGTTTGCACACCGCGACCCGAAGTCCCGCGGCCACGGCGTTCGCGGCGAGTGCCGCGGTCGCGACGGTCTTGCCCACATCGGTCGACGTGCCGGTGACGACGAGGATGCTCACGCCCGGGCTCCCGCGAGGACGTCGGTGAGCACCTCGTCGACAAGGGCGCGTTCGTCGACGGTGAGGTTCGCGCGTGCCGTCAGGCGCAGCCGCGAGGTGCCGGCCGGAACCGAGGGCGGCCGGAAGCAGCCGACGTGCACGCCGCGGTCGCGGCACTTCGCCGCGGCGTCGGCGGCGACGTGCGGGTCGCCGAGGATCACCGACACCACGGCGGACGGCGGCACCTCGACGCCCGTGAGACGGGCGAGGTGCGCGGCCTGCTCGAGCACGGCAGCGGCACGGGCGGGTTCGGCGCGCAGCACCTTCAGCGCACCCCGGGCGGCACCGACGGCGGCCGGGGCGAGTCCGGTGTCGAAGATGAAGGTGCGGGCGGTGTCCACGAGATGTTCCCGCACACGCCCGTCGGCGAGGACGGCTCCACCCTGGGAGGCAAGGGATTTCGACAGCGTCGCGGTGACGACCACATCGGGCTCGCCGGCGAGGCCCACTTCGTGGACGAGTCCGCGGCCCCCCGCGCCGCGGACTCCCACGCCGTGGGCCTCGTCGACGAGGAGCAACGCGCCGTGCGCTCGGCAGACGCGATGCAGTTCCCGCAGCGGCGCGAGGTCGCCGTCGGTGCTGAACACCGAGTCGGTCAGGACGAGCGCTCGGGCCTCGGTGCGGGTCGCGAGGGCGTGCGCGACCGCGTCGACGTCGTTGTGCGGGGTGACGACGATCCTCGAGCGGGACAGCCGGCACGCATCGACGAGCGAGGCGTGACCGCCGGCGTCCGAGACGAGCAGTGCGTCCTTGCCACCCAGGGCGGCGACGGCACCGAGGTTCGCGGCGTATCCGCTCGAGAACACCAGGCCGCTGTCGGCCCCGACGAAGTCGGCGAGTTCGCGTTCGAGGAGTTCGTGTTCGGCGGTGGTGCCGGTGACCAGCCGCGATCCGGTGGCGCCGGCTCCCCATCGCCGCAGGGCAGCGGTGGCTCCCGCGAGGACCTCGGGATGGCGGGTCAGGCCGAGATAGTCGTTGGAGGCGAGGTCGACGACGGTCGAGCCGGGGGTGCGGACGACGGGGTCGCGGTGCAGACCCGCTGCGCGTCGCGCCGCCGCGGTGTCGTCGAGCCACGCCAGGGCGGGATGTGCGGTCATGAGCGGTGACCATACTTGAACACCGTTCAAGTCGCCATGTCGGTCGGCTCGGGTCGTAGGCTCGGACGGTCCGGCAGACCCCGACGAAAGGCAGGTGACATGGTCGTCCACATCGAGTCCCGGGACGGAACGACGATCGGATTCCGCAGGCTCGGGCAGGGACCGGGTCTCGTCGTCGTGCACGGCAGCATCGCGACCGGGGACGAATGGTCGCGCGTGGCCTCCGTCCTGGCGGACCGCTTCACCGTCCATCTCGTGGACCGGCGCGGGCGCGGGCTCAGCGGCGACGCCGACGCGTACTCGATCGACACCGAGATCGCCGACATCGCCGCGGTTCTCGACGCCGCCGGACCGGACGCCTCGCTCGTCGGGCACTCCTACGGCGCACTGTGCGCCCTCGCGGCGGTCGCCTCGGGAGTCGACGTGCCCGGACTCGTCCTCTACGAACCGCCGGTGCCGGTCGCCGGGCCGCTCGCCGGAGCCGCCCTCGCACCGTATGCGGCAGCAGTGGACGCCGGGGACCTCGACCGCGCGCTCACCATCGCCATGATCGACATCCTCCGCGTCCCCGCCGCGGGGGTCGATCGGCTACGCGGAACCCCGATCTGGTCCCGGATGGCCGAACTGGCACCCACCTGGGTGCGCGAACTGCGCGTCATCGACGGTCACGGGCCGGACGTCACGGGGTACGCCTCGGTCACGACCCCGACCCTGTTCCTGCAGGGCTCGCGGACCGCGCAGCACCACGTCGTGGCCACCGAGGCCCTGCGGGCCGTCATGCCCGACACCCGGCTGGTCGAGTTCGCGGGGCACGAGCACTTCGCGCACGTCACCACCCCGACGGCGGTGGCCGACGCGATCGCGGAGTTCCTCACCGCCGTCCGCTGACCCCTTCGGTCACCGGGTGTTCGCGCCGACGGCGGCGATCATCCCCGAGGTGATCGCCGCGAGATCGTCGGCCGAGCAGATGTAGGGCGGCATCGCGTAGACGAGATTGCGGAACGGCCGCAGCCACACCCCGGCCGCCACGGCGGCGTCGGTCGTCGCGCGCATGTCCACCGGATCGGCGAGTTCGATCACGCCGATGCCTCCGAGGACGCGGACGTCCGCGACCCCCGGCAACTCGCGGGCCGGCGCGAGTCCCTCCGTCAGTCCCGCATTCACGGCCGCCACCTCGGCTCGCCAGTCGCGGGAGAGCAGCAGTTCGACCGCCGCGACGGCGACGGCGCATGCGAGCGGGTTGCCCATGAAGGTCGGGCCGTGCATCACACCGCCGCCCTCCCCCGCGCTGATCGCCTCGGCGACGGCCCGCGTGCACAGTGTCGCCGCGAGGGTCATGTATCCGCCGGTGAGTGCCTTGCCCACGCACATCACGTCCGGGCTCACCTGCGCGTGGTCGGCGGCGAAGAGTTCGCCGGTGCGCCCGAAACCTGTCGCGATCTCGTCGAAGATCAGTACCAGTCCGTGCTCGTCGCACATCCTGCGCAGCTCGCGTAGATACCGCGGGTCGTGGAAGCGCATGCCGCCGGCACCCTGGACGACCGGCTCGACGACGATCGCGGCGAGCTCGTCGACGTGCTCGAGCAGGACCGCTTCGAACTGCGCGACGTAGTCGGGATCGAAACGGGCCGGTGGGGCGGGGGCGAAGACCTGTCGCGCGAGCATGTCGGTCCACAGCGCGTGCATGCCGCCCTCCGGGTCGCACACGCTCATCGGGGCGAAGGTGTCGCCGTGGTAGCCGCCGCGCCAGGTGAGCAGGCGACGCCGTCCCGGTCTACCGACGGCACGCTGGTACTGCACCGCCATCTTCACGGCCACCTCCACCGACACCGAACCCGAGTCGGCGAGGAAGACCGTGTCGAGACCGTCGGGGGTGATGTCGACGAGCAGTTCCGCGAGACGCGCGGCCGGCTCGTGCGTGAGGCCTCCGAACATCACGTGGCTCATCCGGTCCAACTGATCGCGGACCGCCGCGTCGAGGACGGGATGCCCGTATCCGTGCACCGCGGCCCACCACGAACTCATGCCGTCGACCAGCTCACGACCGTCGGCGAGGACGATCCGGGTACCGTGGGCACGGTCGACCACCAACGATTCGGTGGTCGCCGGAAACGCGCCGTAGGGGTGCCAGAGGTGCCGAGCGTCGAGGGTGCGGATCCGCTCGACCGGGAGAGGAGAATTGCCCACGCCCAGACTGTAGGCGGTTGGAAGTCGCCGCCCGCAGCCGCGTAGTCTGCCCGAGTTGCCGTGAACGACGCTCACGGCAATCGGCCGGTGCGCTCGTCGCCCGGTTCGCAGCACAGCCGCACACGTTAGACACCGGGGGTATCCGTCACATGTCCGTCCACACCTCGGGACCGGAACTCGAGAGTGGTGCGCGGACGACAGGCACGCGCCCCGCGCGCCGTGCCGACATCGACGGACTGCGCGGTCTCGCGATCGCGCTCGTGGTGATCTTCCACGTCTGGTTCGGTCGCGTCTCCGGTGGTGTCGACGTCTTCCTGGCGCTCTCCGGCTTCTTCTTCGTGGGCACGCTCCTGAGGACGGCCGACTCCTCGGCCCCGCTCGATCCGCGTCCCGTCCTGCGGCGGATCGGCCGTCGTCTGCTGCCTCCGCTCGTCGTCGTGCTCACCGCCGTCGCGGCCGCCACGGTGGTGCTGCGGCCGTTCACGCGGTGGCTCGACGTGGCCGACCAGACCGGGGCGTCACTGCTCTTCTTCCAGAACTGGTACCTCGCCCGCACGGCGAGCGACTATCTGGCCGCGGATCCGATGGTCAGCCCGCTCCAGCACCTGTGGTCGATCGCCGTGCAGGGCCAGTTCTACATCGCAGCGCTCGTGGTGGTGTTCGGCTCCGCGTGGCTGCTGCGCCGGATGTCGGTGCCGGTCCGCCTGCCCCTGACGGTGCTGCTGGCCGTCCTCACCGCGGCGTCGCTGGCGTACGCGGTGCTCGCCGACCGGCCACAGTCGTGGCTGTACTACGACAGTGCCGCCCGTGCCTGGGAGCTGACCCTCGGCGGACTGCTGATGTGCCTGTCGCCGTGGTTGCGGGTTCCGCGCGCGCTGCGGATCGTGCTCGGTGCGCTCGGACTCGCGGTGCTGCTCGCGTGCGGCTTCGTCCTCGACGGCAACGCCCTCTTCCCCGGGCCGTGGGCACTCGTCCCCGTCGGGGCGGCGATGGCGCTCGTCGTCGCGGGCATCCGCTCCGGCTCCGGCCCTGGTTCGGACTCCGGCGCCGAGCACGACACGCCGTCGGCGCGACTGCTGGCATCCGCGCCCATGGTGCGCCTCGGGGCGATCGCCTACGCGCTGTACCTCTGGCACTGGCCGATCCTCATCGGTTACCTGATCGTGCGCGGGCACCCGTCCGTCGGCCTGGTGGGCGGACTCGTCGTGATCGCCCTGTCGCTGCTGCTCGCCGAGGCGTCGACCCGGTGGTTCGAGGACCCCATCCGCCGCGTCGAACCCCCTCGGCCGTCCCGCACCGCGCTCGTGGGTCTCGTGACGGTCCTGGCCGTCGCTCTCGTCGGGGCCGCGAACCTCTGGCACACCCACGTCGACCGTTCGACGGAGACCCTCGAAGGCGTCACCGCCCTACCGACGGAGCTGTATCCCGGCGCTGCGGTGTTCGATCCCGCAGTCTCCACCGAGCCGCAACCGGTGCAACCGCCGCTGCTCGTCGCCCATCGCGACCTGCCTCCCGCGACGCTCGACAACTGCATCGCCCAGCACACCAATCGCACACCGTTGACCTGTACCTACGGCGACCCGCTCGCGACGCGACGCATGGTGATCGTCGGGGGGTCGCACTCGGAGCACTGGCTCGCCGCGCTCGACGCGCTCGGCATCGAACACGGTTTCCGCCTCGACACCTATCTCAAGGTCGGGTGCCCGCTCTCCGATCCCCTCGCCCCGCTCGTCGAGGAGTCCCCGACGGTCGAGTGCGACACGTGGTCGACCGCCGTGCTCGCGGAACTGCGCGCAGATCCGCCCGACTACGTGTTCACCACGTCGACGCGCACCAAGGACCAGGGCGAGGGACCGGGCGACTTCGTTCCGTTCTGGTACGTCGATCTGTGGGAGACGCTCGCCGACTACGGCATCCCGGTGGTGGCGATCCGCGACAACCCGTGGTTGTTCCGCGGCGATCTCGCCTATCGGGCCGCGGACTGCCTCGCCGGGGGCGGCACCGCGGAAACGTGCGGGGTGCCGCGCGAGGAGGCGCTGGACCCGATCGACCCGGCCGTCGCCGCATCCGCGCACCTGCCCACCGTGTCGCTGCTCGACCTGTCCGACAAGTTCTGCCGGCAGGATCTGTGCCGGGCGGTGGAGGGAAACATCCTCATCTACCGTGACGAGAACCACCTCACCACGACCTACGTCCGGACGCTGACGCCCGAGCTCGGCCGACAACTCGGTCCCGCCACCGGTTGGTGGTAACGCGCTCATCCGGTGCCGCGAGCGCCGGAAGACTACTGTTGGCGTGCATGGAGCCCATCGAAGCGAGCGCTAGCGACGAGATGCCCGAGACCCTGGAAGTATGGCCGGGATCCCCGTATCCCCTCGGCGCGACCTACGACGGGGCGGGCACGAATTTCGCACTGTTCTCCGAGATCGCCGAGAAGGTCGAGCTGTGCCTCATCTCCCGCGACGGGAGCGAGACCCGCATCCCGCTCGAGGAGGTGGACGGTTACGTCTGGCACGCCTACCTTCCGACGGTCTCCCCCGGTCAGCGTTACGGTTACCGCGTGCACGGTCCGTTCGATCCGGAGAACGGTCACCGGTGCGATCCGAGCAAGCTGCTCCTCGACCCGTACGGGAAGGCGTTCGACGGGTCGTTCGACGGCGACCCGTCGCTGTTCTCGTACCCGCTGCCCGGCGCCGAGCCCGAGGCCGACAGCGCCGCGGACGAGAACACGGACGACACCGCCGGCACCGAGGACACCGACACCGGCGACGCCGCGTCCACCGACGATGCCGAGCCCGAGGCGATCGCGACGGGGCAGACCTCCGACGCCGCCGCGGAGCTGCCCGGCCTGGATTCGCTGGGGCACACCATGACGACCGTGGTGATCAACCCGTTCTTCGACTGGGCGGCGGATCGCCATCCCCGTCGCCCCTACAACGAGACGGTCATCTACGAGGCCCACGTCAAGGGCATGACGGCGACGCATCCGGACGTCCCCGAACACATGCGGGGCACCTACGCCGGTCTCGCGCACCCGGCGATCATCGACCATCTCCTCGATCTCGGCGTCACCGCGATCGAACTGATGCCCGTGCACCAGTTCATGCACGACCAGGTGCTGATCGACCAGGGACTGCGGAACTACTGGGGGTACAACACCTTCGGGTTCTTCGCGCCGCACGCCGAGTACTCGTCGTCGACCAAGCCGAGCGCAGTGGTCGCCGAGTTCAAGGCGATGGTGCGGGCCTTCCACGAGGCGGGCATCGAGGTGATCCTCGACGTGGTCTACAACCACACCGCCGAGGGGAACCATCTCGGTCCCACCATCTGCTTCCGCGGCATCGACAACGCCGCCTACTACCGCCTCGTCGACGACGACAAGGCCTACTACATGGACTACACGGGAACGGGCAACAGCCTCAATGCCCGTCACCCGCACACCCTGCAGCTGATCATGGACTCGCTGCGCTACTGGGTGACCGAGATGCACGTCGACGGCTTCCGGTTCGATCTCGCGTCGACCCTGGCGCGCGAGCTGCACGACGTCGACCGGCTGTCGGCCTTCTTCGATCTCGTCCAGCAGGATCCGGTGGTCTCGCAGGTCAAGCTCATCGCCGAGCCGTGGGACGTCGGTGAGGGCGGCTACCAGGTGGGCAACTTCCCCGGTCAGTGGACGGAGTGGAACGGCAAGTACCGCGACACGGTCCGCGACTACTGGCGCGGCGAACCGGCCACCCTCGGCGAGTTCGCGTCGCGCCTGACCGGCTCGTCGGATCTGTACGAGGACACCGGCCGCCGTCCCGGCGCGTCGGTCAACTTCGTCACCGCCCACGACGGGTTCACCCTCGCGGATCTGGTGTCGTACAACGAGAAGCACAACGAGGCCAACGGCGAGGACAATCGCGACGGCGAGTCGCACAACCGGTCGTGGAACTGTGGGGTGGAAGGTCCCACGGACGATCCCGAGGTCCTCGCGCTGCGCGGGCGCCAGCAGCGCAACATGCTCGCGACGCTGATCCTGTCGCAGGGCACTCCGATGCTCGCCCACGGCGACGAGTTCGGTCGCACCCAGCAGGGCAACAACAACGTGTACTGCCAGGACAACGAACTGTCGTGGGTGGACTGGTCGCTCGCCGAGTCCAACGCCGACCTGGTCGCGTTCACCCGCAACGTGATCGCGCTGCGCACCGACCATCCGGTCTTCCGGCGTCGCAGGTTCTTCGAGGGCCGGCCGATCCGCAGCGGCGATCAGTCCCGCGACATCGCGTGGCGCACACCGGCCGGCGACGAGATGATGCCCGAGGACTGGGACAGCGGTTTCGGCAAATCGCTCGCGGTCTTCCTCAACGGCGAGGGCATCCCCGAACCCGATCAGCGGGGACAGCGCGTCGTCGACGACTCGTTCCTGATGTGCTTCAACGCCCATCACGAACCGATCGAGTTCGTCACCCCCGACGGCCCACACGCCGAGGAGTGGACGGTCGCGCTCGACACCGACGTTCCCGACGGTCTGCGCGAGGAGATCGTCGTCGCCGGTAAGCCGGTCCGGGTGCAGGCCCGCTCGGTGCTGGTGCTCCGGAAGACCCGGTGACCACCGGAGGTGCGGAGTCGGCAGGTGTGAGCGGCACCGGCGCGGGGAATACTGCGCCGGTGTTGTCCACCTACCGACTCCAGATGCGCGGCGACGAGTGCACCTTCGCCGACGCCGTCGCCCTGCTCGACTATCTCGACGCCCTGGGTGTCTCGCACGTCTACCTCTCCCCCGTCCTCAGCGCGACGATCGGCTCCACCCACGGATACGACGTGGTCGACCCCGGTACGGTCTCCGAGTCGCTCGGGGGACGCGAGGGCCTGGAACGGCTGTCGCGGGAGGCACGCGCACGGGGCATGGGGCTGGTCGTCGATATCGTCCCCAACCATGTCGGGGTGGCCGACCCACGCCAGAACGCGTGGTGGTGGGACGTCCTGAAGCACGGCTCCGGATCCCGCTACGCGTCGTTCTTCGATCTCGACCTCGCCGACGACAACGGTGTGGACGGCCGGATCGCTCTGCCGGTGCTCGGATCGGACGACGCCGTGCAGGAACTGACCGTCGACCGCTCCGGCGACGAGCCGATGCTCGCCTACTACGACAAGCGATTCCCGATCGCTCCCGGGACCGACGAGGGCACCGGTGAGGAGGTCCACGCGCGGCAGGCCTACCGGCTCGTGGCGTGGAACTCGGGGTTGATCGGATACCGCCGCTTCTTCACCGTCGACGATCTCGCCGCGGTGCGGGTGGAGGATCCCGCGGTGTTCGACGCGACGCACGAGCAGGTCGCGTCGTGGATCGCCGACGATCTGGTCGACGGGATCCGCGTCGACCATCCGGACGGTCTCGCCGATCCGGCCGGCTATCTCGCGCGCCTGCGCGAGGTGATCGGCCCCGATCGGTGGCTCGTGATCGAGAAGATCCTCGGCGACGCCGAACCGCTGGATGCGACGCTGCCGGTGGACGGCACCACCGGATACGACGCACTCGGCGAACT
This sequence comes from Rhodococcus sp. 5G237, assembly GCF_053764735.1. NCBI lineage: Bacteria > Bacillati > Actinomycetota > Actinomycetes > Mycobacteriales > Nocardiaceae > Rhodococcus > Rhodococcus sp. 5G237. The sequence continues at coordinate 177,448 of NZ_JBSNCD010000006.1, forward strand.
GTCGACGGTGTTCGTCGATCCGGCCGGCGAGACGGAGCTGAACGCCCTGTCGCGCAGGTTCACCGGCGCCGAAGGCGACGCGCCGTGGCTGCACGCCCGCGAACACGACCTCAAACGATCGGTGCTCGGCAGCGGGCTCGCACCCGAGGTGCGCCGCCTCGTGCGGGCGATCCGACGCGAGACCGGCGACACCGGGTGCGACGACGCGGCGCTGCGCGAGGCCGTGATCGCCGTCGCCGCACAGCTTCCCGTCTACCGCGCCGACTACGCGCCGCTCGCGACCCTGGTGCCGCGCATCGTCGGCGACCTCGCGCGGACGCAACCCGCGCTCGATCCCGCGCTCGCGGTGTTCGCCCGGGCGATGGCCCTCGGTGGTGAGGCCGCGGCCCGCTTCGGCCAGGTGTGCGGTGCCGCGACGGCCAAGGCGGTCGAGGACTGCCTGTTCTATCGGGCGGCGCGGCTGATCTCGCTGCAGGAGGTGGGCGGGCAACCCGGCCGTTTTTCGGCCACCCCGGCCGAGTTCCACCTCGCGTGGACCCAGCGGGCACGGCACTGGCCGCGGGCGATGACCACCCTGTCGACCCACGACACCAAACGCAGCGAGGACGTCCGGGCGCGGATCGGCGTGCTCTCGCAGGTCGCCGACGAGTGGTCCCGTCGGCTCGGGTCGTGGAACGAGTCGGCGCCCGCACCGGATCCGGCGATCGGATTGTTCCTGTGGCAGACCCTGTTCGGAGTCTGGCCGCTCGACGGAGTGGTGACCGAGGGGCTGCGCGAACGGGTACATGCCTACGCGCAGAAGGCGCTGCGGGAGAACGGAACCCGAACCACGTGGACCGAGGTCGACGAGGAATTCGAGACCGCGGTGGACCGGTGGCTGGACGCGGTCTTCGACGGGCCGGTCGCGGGTGAGCTCACCACCTTCGTCACCGAGGTCGAACCGCACGTCGCTGCCGTCTCGTGCGGCCAGAAACTGTTGCAACTGCTCGGCCCCGGCGTCCCCGACGTCTATCAGGGCACCGAACTGTGGGACGACTCGCTCGTCGACCCGGACAACCGGCGACCGGTGGATTTCGACGCCCGACGGCGGCTGCTCGACGACCCCGATTCGGCGCCGGCGAAGTTCACGATCGTGCGCACCGCGCTCCGGTTGCGCCGCGAACGACCGGCGAGCTTCGTCGGCGGGGCGTACGTTCCGGTCCTCGCCACCGGACCGGCCGCCGAGCACCTGCTCGCATTCGGCCGCGGTCCGGCGCCGGACGACCTCGACGTACTCGCAGTGGCCTCCCGCCGCACCGTGGCGCTGTCGCGCTCGGGGTGGAAGGACACCACCGTCGACCTGCCGGACGGCGACTGGTCGGATGCCCTGACCGGACGCTCCTTCACCGGTCGGGTGCGGGTCGCCGATCTGCTCGACTCCCTGCCGGTCGCGGCGCTGGTCCGCGCGCGTTAGTCCTCGAGCGCGTCGAGCGCTTCTTCCGCGTCGAGTCGCCGCTGGGTGCGTCGCCGGCTCCAGGCGAGAACCAGTCCTGCGAGGACGATGGCGACCGCCGCGCCGACGACGCGCCCCGCCCAGGTCGCGGCGTCGTTCTCGAAAGGATGGCTTTCGTAACGCAGGCGGAGGAAGATGCCGGCGACGCCGACGAGATAGAGCGCGGCGGCGGCGGCACTGCGGGGTCGCCACAGTTTCGCGGTGGCGTACAGGTCGACGTCGCGTTGCCGCGCGTACAACTGGGTCACGATCGACACGACGAACCAGGCCACGAGGATGCCCAGTGCCGTCCACGCCCCGGGGCGGCCGGCGAGCCACGGGAGCAGCGCCGCCGCCACCAGCGCGATCCACAGGGACAACTGGAATCCCACCGCCGATGCTTCGTTCCAGACGTCTCGCTGACGTTCGTCGCGGTAGAACTCGTCGTCCAGATCGCCGATGAAGCGCGCGGTTTTCACGAAGACCGTCATGAGGGCTCCTTGGTGGTGAGCGGGAACAGTTCCTCGACCGTGCTGTCGAGTCTGAGGGCGAGACGCAGAGCGAGGTACACGCTGGGCGCGTAGTCCCCCTTCTCCGTCGAGACGATGCTCTGTCTGCTGACTCCGACCGCGTCGCCGAGCGCGGCCTGGGTGAGTCCCGCCTTCTTGCGGAATTCGCGGACCCGGTTGCTCCTCGGCGTGTCGGTCACATCAGAAGTAAACTCTGCTTGTCATTTTATGTCAAGCATTCTTGTCATTTTCGCTCGTCGAACCACCCCGGCACACCCGTCGAACTGGACATGCGATCACCCCTCGACGCAGTCGATCACGAAATGGAGAATTACATTCTCGCAACCGAAGGTTCCGACACCGCTCCGGCCTTCGGCGAATCATGCAACAATGCCGCGATTTCCGAGCGGGATCCGATCCCGACGAGGGGTGGATTCGGGATCGCCACCTACGGAATCCACCCGATACGCAGCAATCCTTGATTTATGTTCTCGAATACGGAAATCTAGTTCTCATCGCGAGCGCCGACGCCGGCAGGACCTTTGCGCAGCCCAGGGAGAGGATTCGATGAAGACCGAAGACATGGTGATGATCAGCATCGACGACCACGTCGTCGAGCCCGCGGACATCTTCGAGAAGCACTTCCCCAAGAGCCTGATGGACCAGGCTCCCAAACTCACCGCCCATCCCCGCAACCCCACTGTGCAGGCCTGGCAGTTCCAGGGCACCGTTGTCGGCAGTTCCGGCCTCAACGCGGTCGTCTCGTGGCCCAAGCACGAATGGGGCATGGACCCCACCGGCTACGCCGAGATGCGGCCGGGCGTCTACGACATGGACCTGCGCGTGCGCGACATGGACGCCAACGGCACCCTCGCCGCGACCTTGTTCGCCACCTTCCCCGGCTTCGCCGGCACCCACCTGGCGAGCCTGCCCGACAAGAAACTGTCCCTCGCCGCCCTGAAAGCGTTCAACGACTGGGTCGTCGGCGAGGTCCCGGACGCCCACCCGGGCCGTTTCATCCCCATCGGCATCGTCCCGTTCTACGACGCCGAGGAATCGGTGAAGGAGATCGAGCGCATCGCCGCCATGGGATGCCGGTCGATCAGCATCCCGGAGACGCCGTACGGCGTCGGTGAGGGTTATCCCGATTTCAAGTCCGGGCACTGGGATCCCATCTTCAAGGCGTGCGTCGAGCACGACATCGTGCTGTCCCTGCACATCGGCGGCGGCATCAACCTGGTCAAGCGCCCGGCCGGTTTCAACATCGACGACATGATGATCCTCACGCCGCTCATCTCGACGATCGCCGCCACCGACATGATGCTCAGCGGCGCGTTCAAGAAGTTCCCCGACCTGAAGGTCGCGATGAGTGAGGGCGGCGTCGGATGGGTGGCGCCGTGGCTGGACCGCCTCGACCGGCACATCGTCAACCAGTCCTGGACCGGAACGAGCTTCCTGCCGGCCGGGATGAGCCCGACGGACGTGTGGCGCAAGAACTTCCTCGCCTGCTACATCACCGAACCCAGCGGACTGAACAACCGTCACCGCCTCGGCATCGACACCATCGCGTGGGAATGCGACTACCCGCACTCCGACTCGACGTGGCCGAACTCCCCCGAGATGCTCAAGGAGGAACTCGACGCGTGCGAGTGCACCGACGAGGAGATCGACAAGATCACCTTCGCGAACGCCGCGAAGTTCTTCGGCTGGGATCCTTTCAAGCACATCCCGCGTGAGCAGGCCACCGTCGGTGCCCTGCGCGCCCGCGCCACCGACGTCGACATCAGCGAGACTTCCAAGGAGGAGTACCGCCGCCGTTACGAGCTCACCAACTCCGGCTCGTAGGGCCTGCTCCACAGGAGCCCACAACAGACGATGCCCGCCGATCCGGATCGGCGGGCATCGTCAGTCTACGGTCGGCTCATACCGGGTCCTTGCGCCACAGCAGTGCGTGCAGGCACTCGACGGCCTCGGCGGGCGATTCGACGTCGAGCACTCCCGCGGCGGGCATCCACCAGCCTCCGATCGCGATGACCGGGACACCGATGCGGACCGCGAGCGCGATCTCGCTCATGGTGCCCCAGCTTCCACCCACCGCGATCAACGCGTCGCTGCTGCGCACGAGCAGCGCGTTGCGCATCTCTCCGAGGCCCGTGGGAACGGCCACCGTCAGATAGGGATTGCCCTCGGCACGGTCGTCTCCGGGCAGCAGGCCGAGGGTCGTCCCACCGGCTTCCACAGCGCCGCGGCAGGCTGCCGCCATCACCCCACCGAGACCACCGGTGACCACGACGGCCCGGCGTCCGGCGAGGAGTCCCCCGACCTGGCGGGCGAGGCGTCGCTGTTCGGGCGTGGCTTCACCCGGCCCCACGACCCCGACATAGCGCTGCGCATTCATGTTCGGCATTCTGCATCATGGAGCGCTCCGGAGCGCGCGGTCCGAGAACATCATTCGCACTCGGTGATCGTCCGCTCCCGCAGTCACCGCCCCGAGGTCGGCCGACCGAGCCCCTCGGGGGACACTGTGGCCATGAGCAGAGCCGACCGCAGCACCGACACCCGCCCGGATTCCCCGTGCCCGTGCGGTCGCGGCGTTCCCCTGTCCGAATGCTGCGGGCCGCTGCTGGCCGGTGCGAGCGCGCCCACCGCCGAACGGCTGATGCGTTCGCGATACACGGCCTTCGCGACGCGTGATGCGGCGCACCTGCTGCGCACCTGGCACCCCTCCACGCGTCCGCGCTCGATCGAGTTCGATCCCGGTCAGCGCTGGACCGGGCTCGAGGTGCTGCACACCACCGGAGGAGGATTCCTGCACACCACCGGCACGGTGGACTTCCGCGCACACTGGACGGCGGACGGGGTGCCCGATTCGATGCGCGAACACAGCCGGTTCGTGCGGGAGGACGGCGAGTGGCTCTACCTCGACGACCGCGGCAGCGACTGAACCGACTCCGTCACGGCGCCGTTCGCCGCAACAGCGTCGCGCGCAGCGTTCCGGAAAGCCACTGACGGTACTGGTCGACGTCCCATCCGCGATCCCGTCTCAGCAACGCGTGCACCTGCGGGGAACTCAGGGTGAACAGGACATCCGCTGCGTGCTCGACGGTGACGTCCTCGCGCAGCCAGCCGGCGTGTTCGAGTCCTTCCGCGAGGGTGCGGGCGTTCTCGGCCGTCGCCTTCGCGTCGTCCGCGGCGAAACGACGCATGTCGGGGTCCGCCCCCGATGATTCCACGGAGGTCATCAGCAGCCCGCCCGCGCGTTCGAGCATCGCGGTGCCGTAGCGGACCACCTGCTCGACCACGAGGTCGACGTGCGATACCGCGCCGCTGCCGTGGGACGGTTCCGGATCCGCCGCCGCGACCGCGCGCGGATCGCCGTCGCCGGTCACCGCGTGATCGAGCGCCTCGCGGAAGATCTCCGCCTTGCCGCCGGGGAAGGCGGTGAACACCGTCCGCACCGCCACACCCGCTTCGTCCGCGATGTTCTTGACGGTGGTGCTGACGTAGCCGTCGCGAACGAACAGCCGCGCTGCGGCGTCTCGGATCGTCTCGCGGGTTCGGCGGGCCGCTTCCTCCCGCAACGGCGAGGTGTATCGTCGGCGGGCTCGCTCGGGATTCGGGTTCACTCCCCCAGTATCGAGTGCATTGCAGCTGCAACAAAATTGACGCGCGGCGGGGTGGGACGCCGGTCGGCGCCATCCCCTGCACCGACGCCGTCGACACGGCATGCTGGTCGAGTGCACACCTTCGAGGTCTGGGCTCCGATCCCGTCGTCCGTCCGGCTGTTCGCCGACGGACGGCTCCACGACATGCAACGCGACGACGACGGCTGGTGGCGCACCACCGTCGACGTCGCTCCCGACACCCGATACGGTTTCGTGCTCGACGACGACACCGGGACGGTCCTTCCCGACCCGCGATCTCCGCGTCAGCCGGAGGGCGTGCACGAGCCGTCGCAGCTTCACGTGCTCGACGAGACGAAGTGGACCGACCGCGGCTGGACCGGCCGACAACTGACGGGAAGCATCGTCTACGAGATGCACGTCGGGACCTTCACCCCCGAGGGCACGCTCGACTCGGCGATCGACCGTCTCGACGAACTCGTGGATCTCGGTGTCGAGTTCGTCGAACTCATGCCGCTCAACGCGTTCAACGGCACCCACGGATGGGGCTACGACGGCGTGCTCTGGTACGCGGTGCACGAACCCTACGGCGGCCCCGACGCCCTGCAGCGTTTCGTCGACGCCGCCCACGCGCGCGGACTGGCAGTGGCACTCGACGTCGTCTACAACCATCTCGGTCCGTCGGGGAACTATCTGGGGCGCTTCGGCCCCTATCTCTCCGCGGCGCCGGGAATCTGGGGCGACAACATCAACCTCGACGGTCCCGGATCCGGGGAGGTGCGCAGGTACATCCTCGACAATGCGCTGCGCTGGTTCCGCGAGTTCCACATCGACGCGCTCCGGCTCGACGCCGTGCACGCGCTGATCGACCACACCGCCACACACCTCCTCGAGGAACTGTCGGTCGAGACGTTCCGCCTGTCCGCCCATCTCGGTCGTCCCCTGTCGTTGATCGCCGAATCGGACCTCAACGATCCGAAGCTGATCACTCCCCGTCCCGGCGGTGGATACGGACTGCACGCGCAGTGGGCCGACGACGTCCACCACGCGATCCACGCGGCGGTGTCCGGTGAACGGCAGGGTTACTACGGCGACTTCGGTTCCCTGGACTGCCTCGCGTACACGCTCGGGCACGGCTTCTTCCACGCCGGGACGTATTCGAGCTTCCGCGGCCGGGTCCACGGACGCCCGCTCGACACCCGGCGCACGCCGGCGAGCGGTCTGGTCGCCTACACCTGCACGCACGATCAGGTCGGCAACCGGGCGCTCGGCGACCGGCCGGGTGCCTATCTCGAAGCCGGTCAGCTCGCCCTCAAGGCGGCGCTCGTGCTCACATCCCCGTTCACGCCGATGTTGTTCATGGGCGAGGAGTGGGGTGCGAGCACGCCCTTCCGGTACTTCACGTCGCATCCCGAACCGGAACTCGCCGCGGCCGTGGTCGAGGGTCGCCGGCGCGAGTTCGCCGAACACGGCTGGGACGCCGCCGACGTACCCGACCCGCAGGCTCCGGAGACCTTCACCGGCTCGAAGCTGCGCTGGGACGAACGCGACGAGAACGGGCACGCCCGGCTGCTGGAGTGCTACCGCGCGCTCATCGCGCTGCGGCGGGACCGCGCCGAGCTCACCGATCCCTGGCTCGAGCACGTGCACGTGACGTACGACGAGGACGAGAAATGGCTCGTCGTACACCGCGGTGCGCTGCGGGTGGCGTGCAATCTCGGACCCGATCCCGTCACCGTGCCGGTCGGCGGGAAACCGCTGCTCTGGTGGGACGAACCGGTGGTCAACCGCACCGAGTCCGCAGTACTGATCCCGGGCTGGTCGTTCGCGGTCCTGGAGGCTCCCGAGACGCCCCGCCGATAAACGTTCGTCAGGCGAAAAAGTCGTTGATTATGCCACGAGTGGGCGAGTACCGTCTCAAGTACCGTCGAATTCTCGAGGTGAATCACCATGCAACCCAAGAAGATTCTGGCGAGCGTATTCCTCAGCACCGCACTCGTCCTCGCCCCTGCGGGGGTCGCCTCGGCGTCACCGGTGGTCGACACCTCCCCTGGCGTCGTCGCCGTCAACCACGACCACCGAGACTACGACAAGCACCACAAGAACGATCACAAGAGGGATCGCGACCACGGCAAGCACCACAACAAGGACTGGGATCGCCGTTGGGACAATCATTGGCGTCCCGACTGCTTCTGGTTCGGCCCCTGGCTGGTGTGCTCGCCCTGGTAGCGGCTCCGACTAGGTGAGGTAACGGTAGGCCGGCGACCCCGGCTCGAGTCGCTGCGCGTCGATCGGCGACGCATCCATGCGATTGAGCAGGGCCGACAGGTCTTCTGCAGCACCCAGTTCGATACCGACGAGGGCAGCACCGGTCTCCCGGTTGTTGCGCTTGACGTACTCGAACAAGGTGATGTCGTCGTCCGGTCCGAGGACTTCGTCCAGGAACCGGCGCAGCGCGCCGGGTTCCTGGGGGAAGTCCACGAGGAAATAGTGTTTGAGCCCGCGGTGGACGAGCGACCGCTCGATGATCTCGCCGTAGCGCGAGACGTCGTTGTTGCCGCCCGACACCAGGCACACCACGTTCGCTCCGGGCTGCACCGAGATCGACTCGAGGGCAGCGACGGACAGGGCGCCGGCGGGCTCGGCGATGATGCCCTCGTTCTGGTACAGATCGAGCATCGTGGTGCACAGCGCACCCTCGTCGATCTGGGTCATCCCGAACGGGGCCCGACCGAGCCCCTCCCGGCGCAGCGTGGCCACGAGCGGCAGGCTCGAATGGGACACGACCTCGGCACCGAGTTCGGACACGACGGCGTAGGGGACGTCGCCGGTCCGCTTGACCGCAGCGCCGTCGACGAACGGCTCGACCTCCGGCAGCGTGACGGGACCGCCCGCGACCAGCGCGGCGGTCATCGATGCTGCGCCGGCCGGTTCGACGCCGACGATCGACGTGCGTGGGGACCGCTCGCGCAGATAGGCGGCGACACCGGCGATGAGGCCGCCCCCACCGACGGGGACGAGCACCACGTCGAGATCGCCGTCGAGTTGCTCGAGGATCTCGCGCGCGATGGTGCCCTGCCCGGCAGCGGTGCGGGCGTCGTCGAAGGGCGGGATCATCGTCGCCCCGGTGCGGATCGCATCGTCGGCGGCGGCCGCGGCCGCGGCGTCGAAGGTGTCGCCGACACCGATGAGTTCGACGCTGTCGCCGCCGTGAACACGGATCCGGTCGCGCTTCTGCTTGGGAGTGCGGGTGGGCACGTAGATGCGGCCCTGGATTCCCATCACCCGGCACGCGTAGGCGACGCCCTGCGCGTGGTTGCCGGCGCTGGCCGTGACGACGCCCGCGGCGCGCTCGGCCGCGTCGAGCTGCGCCATGGCGTTGTACGCCCCGCGGAGCTTGAAGGACCGCACACGGGTGAGGTCCTCACGCTTGAGGTAGACATTGGCTCCCACGAGGGCCGAGAGCCGGGGGCTGTGCTCGAGCGGCGTCGGGGCGACCGCCTCCGAAATTCGCTCGGCAGCCGCATCGATGTCGGCCGCGCAGGGCACGGCGGTCACAGTCATCGGTTCTGCTGTTCGCGAAGTGGAGGTCACCCGTCAATGCTGCCACTCCCCCGATTCGCCCACCACGGCGGGACCCGCATCGAGGGGGTGGCAGCACAGTCCGTCCGAGGGTGCTCGGTCTACGAGCCCTCGACCGGCTCGAGGACGAAGACGGGAATCTCGCGGTCGGTCTTCTCCTGGTACTCCGCGTAGGGCGGGAACGCCTCGACGGCACGTTCCCACCACTGCGCCTTCTCCTCACCGTGGACCTCGCGGGCGGTCATGTCCCACACCTCGGTGTGGTCCCTCACCTCGACGTGCGGATTCGCGACGATGTTGTGGTACCAGACGGGATGCTTCGGTGCACCGCCGAGCGAGGCGACGGCGGCATACCTGCCCTCGTGCTCGACTCGCATGAGAGGGATCTTGCGGAGCTTGCCGGACTTGGCGCCGACCGTGGTCAGGATGATGACCGGCCGCCCCTGGAGGGTGGTGCCGCGGGTTCCGCCCGACGACTCGTACTCCTCGACCTGCTTGGCGCTCCATTCGACGGGACTCGGTTCGTATTCTCCGTGCAGTGGCATACCGACCAGTCAACACAATCGTTGTGACAGTCGTCGCCCGATCGTCGAGTTCGGTGGCCCGAACTCTTCCCTGCGCCTATCCTGAAGAAAGGATTCCGCCCGGCCTACAGCCGCTCTGCCTACAGGAGGTGCACCGCGATGTCCGTGCTCGATACCCGGATACGACGTGAGCGCACCGACGGTGTGGACATCGCCGGCACGATCTGGCCCCTGTACAAGCTCGAAGCACTCGCTTCGGGCCTTCTCACCCTGCTCGTGGTCCTCATCGTCACCACCAGCACCCAGAGCGCCGTGCTCGGTGCCGCTGCGGTCACGGTCGTCGTGTGGTGGGTCCGCAGGATCCAGCAGCACGCACTCCGTTCCTAGACGCACCGGCCGACCCCGGCTTCCCGCGCGGCGCTCACCGAAGGGCTCGCGCCGCGCGGCGGGATCGCTAGGTGGCCAGGCAGCCCGGCCCGAGCAGTGCCTTGAGGTCGCCCATCAGCGCCGACGACGGTTCGACCCGCAGGCTGTCGTCGAGCTTGAGGACGGTGACCTTGCTGCCGGTGATGAGCCGCACGTGCACGTCGGACGAGCCGGGATGGCGCGTGAGCACGTTCTTGAGGGCACCGACCTTGTCGGGGGTGCACAACCGGGTGGGCATCGACACCGACACCGGCTTCGCCACCCCGATCTGCGAGAGGTCGGGGACGACGAGATCGTTGGCGATCAGGGAGATCCGGTCGTCGCGGATCGACACCCGGGCCTTGACCAGCACCACCGAGTCCTCCACGACGTCCATGCCGTAGACGGCGTAGGACTGCGGGAAGAACAGCACCTCGATGCCACCGGTGAGGTCCTCGAGCTGCGCGGACGCCCAGGCGAGACCGTTCTTGTTGATGCGCCGGTTCACCGAGGCGAGGATGCCGCCGACGGTGACCTGGCTGCCGTCCTTGAGCGCGCCTTCGAGGATCGCGGGGATCTGGGTGTCGGCCTGCGACGCGAGCACGTGCTCGACGCCGTTGAGCGGGTGCCCGGAGACGTAGAGGCCGAGCATCTCCCGTTCGAGGGCGAGGCGGTGCTTGGTGTCCCATTCCTCCTCGGGGATGCGGACGTTGAACACCGCGGCGACGGACTCGTCGGCGTCGTCGCCGCCGAACAGGTCGAACTGGCCGATCGCCTCGGCCTTCTTCGTGCTCATCACCGCGTCGATCGCGTCGGCGTGGACGAGCATCAATCCCTTGCGCGGGTGTCCGAGCGAGTCGAATGCGCCTGCCTTGATGAGGGATTCGGTGACCTTCTTCGAACACGCGACGGTGTCGATCTTGTTGAGATAGTCGGAGAAGTCGGTGTAGCGACCCTTCTCCTCCCGCCCCTTGATGATCGAGGCCACGACGTTCGTGCCGACGTTGCGGACGGCGCCGAGGCCGAACCGGATGTCCTCGCCCACCGACATGAAGTTGGTGTGCGACTCGTTGACGTCCGGGGGCAGCACGGTGATGCCCATCTTGCGGCAGTCGGACAGGTAGACCGCGGCCTTGTCCTTGTCGTCGCCCACGGAGGTGAGCAGACCGGCCATGTACTCGGCCGGGTAGTTCGCCTTGAGGTAGGCGGTCCAGAACGAGACGAGACCGTAGCCGGCGGCGTGCGACTTGTTGAACGCGTAGCCGGCGAAGGGCAGAACGGTGTCCCACAGCGCGGTGATCGCCGCCTGCGAGAAGCCGTTGTCCTTCATGCCCTGGGCGAAGCCGTCGTAGGCCTCGTCGAGGATCTCCTTCTTCTTCTTACCCATCGCGCGACGCAGCAGGTCTGCCTGTCCGAGCGAGTAACCGGCCACCTTCTGAGCGATCTGCATGATCTGCTCCTGGTAGACGATCAGGCCGTAGGTGTCGGCGAGGATCTCCTTCAGCGGTTCCTCGAGCTCGGGGTGGATCGGCTTGACCTCTTGCCGCCCGTTCTTGCGGTCGGCGTAGTCGTTGTGCGCGTTCATGCCCATCGGGCCGGGGCGATACAGCGCGAGCACGGCGACGATGTCCTCGAAGCCGGTGGGCTGCATGCGGCGCAGCAGGTCGCGCATGGCGCTGCCGTCGAGCTGGAACACGCCGAGCGTGTCGCCGCGCGCGAGCAGTTCGTAGGTCGCCGGATCCTCCAGCGGGAGAGTGTCGAGGTCGAGATCGATCCCGCGGTTGACCTTGATGTTCTCGATCGCGTCGCCGATGACGGTGAGGTTGCGCAGACCGAGGAAGTCCATCTTCAGCAGACCGATGGCCTCGCAGGACGGATAATCCCAGCCGGTGATGATCGCGCCGTCCTGCGCGCGCTTCCACAGCGGGATCGCGTCCATGAGCGGTTCGGACGACATGATCACCGCGCAGGCGTGGACGCCGGCGTTGCGGATCAGGCCCTCGAGACCGAGCGCGGTGTCGTAGATCTTCTTGATGTCCGGGTTGGACTCGATGAGCTGGCGGACCTCGGCGGCTTCCTTGTACCGCTCGTGGCTCGGGTCGGTGATACCCGAGACCGGGATGTCCTTCGCCATGATCGGCGGCGGCAGGGCCTTGGTGATCTGGTCGGCGATCGCGAATCCGGGCTGGCCGAACTGCACTCGCGCGGAGTCCTTGATCGCGGCCTTCGTCTTGATGGTGCCGAACGTGATGACCTGGGCGACCTTGTCGTTGCCCCACCGCTCGGTGGCGTAGCGCACCATCTCACCGCGGCGGCGATCGTCGAAGTCGATATCGATATCGGGCATCGACACGCGCTCGGGGTTGAGGAACCGCTCGAACAGCAGACCGTGCGGGATCGGGTCGATGTTGGTGATGCCCATCGCGTAGGCGACGAGCGAACCGGCGGCCGAACCACGGCCGGGGCCGACGCGGATGCCGACCTCGCGGGCGTGGTTGATGAGGTCGCCGACGACGAGGAAGTAGGCGGGGAAGCCCATCTGGTTGATGACGCTGATCTCGTACTCGGCGCGCTCGACGTACTCGCGGGGCGGGCCGGCGGGGAAGCGACGGTCGAGGCCGCGCATGACCTCCTTGTGCAACCAGCTCGCCTGCGTCTCCCCTTCCGGCACCGGGAAGATCGGCATCCGGTCGCGGTGGGTCCACACGTCCTCGTAGGACTGCACGCGCTCGGCGATGAGCAGCGTGTTGTCGCACGCGCCCGGCACCTCGCGGTCCCACTGCTCGCGCATCTCCTGCGCCGACTTGAGGTAGTAGCCGTCGCCGTCGAACTTGAACCGGGTGGGATCGGAGAGGGTCTTACCGGTCTGGATGCACAGCAGCGCCTCGTGGTTCGCGGCCGCATCCTTGGTGACGTAGTGGCAGTCGTTGGTCACGAGCGGCGGGATGTCGAGCTTGCGGCCGATCTCGACCAGACCCTCGCGCACACGACGCTCGATGGACAGGCCGTGGTCCATCAGCTCGAGGAAGAAGTTGTCCTTGCCCCAGATCTCCTGCCACTTCGCGGCGGCCTCGAGCGCTTCACGCTCGTGGCCGAGGCGCAGGCGCGTCTGGATCTCGCCCGACGGGCAGCCGGTCGTGGCGATGATGCCCTCGTGATGGTGGGCGATGAGCTCTTCGTCCATACGGGCCCACTTGCCGAGCTGACCCTCGATCGATGCGAGGGAGGACAGCTTGAACAGGTTCCGCAGGCCCGTCGAGTTCTCGGCGACCATCGTCATGTGGGTGTAGGCACCCGAGCCGGAGACGTCGTCGGACTTCTGGCCGGGATCGCCCCACTGCACACGCTTGGTGGAGAAGCGCGACTCCGGCGCGACGTACGCCTCGATGCCGATGATCGGCTTGATGCCGAACTTCTTGGCGACGTTGTAGAACTCGCTGGCGCCGTACATGTTTCCGTGGTCGGTCATGCCCACGGCCGGCATCCCCAGCCGTTCGGCCTCCTTGAACAACGGTCCGACCTTCGCGGCACCGTCGAGCATCGAGTACTCGGTGTGGGTGTGCAGATGAACGAACGAGTCAGCCACGCGTGCCTCTCCCGGGATGTCTGTGGGCAGAGACGAGTCTAAGCCGCGCGAGGCTCCGCGGTGACCACGGCACGCTGACGACGGGCCCGCACGAGCGCGTCCGTGCTGTACACCGCCAGTGCGATCCAGATCAGGACGAAACCGATCCACCGCGAGGCGGGCATGTCCTCCCCGAGCACCACCACACCCCACGTCATCTGCAGGCTCGGCGTGAGGTACTGCAGCATGCCGAGTGTCGCGAGCGGGACCCGTTGTGCGGCCGCGCCGAAGAGCAGCAGCGGCACTGCGGTCACCAGACCCGCCGACACGAGCAGGGCGGTGTGATCGATGCCGTGCCCGAGGAAGGTGCCGGTGCCGGTCACCGCGAGGAAGATCACGTACCCGAGCGCGAACGGGGCCGCGACGATCCCCTCCCCTGTCAGGGACGTGCGCGGATCGAGCGGCACGATCTTCTTGATCACCCCGTAGGACGCGAACGACAGCGCCAGGGTCAGGGCGATGATCGGGGGTCTGCCGTAGTCGACGGTGATGACCACCACCGCGCACACCGCGAGCACCAGCGCCGCGATCTGCGCCGGCCGCAGTCGTTCCCGGAAGAACAGGACACCGAACACCACGCTGACGAGCGGGTTGATGAAGTAGCCGAGTGCGGTCTCCACGACCCGGCCCGAGACGACGCCGTAGATGTAGACGCCCCAGTTGACCGCGATCGCGGTGGACGCCGCGGCGACCAGGCCCCAGGTGCGGGCCGACAGGCCGCGCAGGGTGCCCAGGCGTCCCATGACGCCGAGCACGATCAGCATGAGCACGAGGGTCCACAGCACGCGGTGCGCGAGGATCTCGACGGCGCCGGCGGGTTCGAGCAGACCGAAGTAGGCGGGGAACAGTCCCCACAATCCGTAGGCGCCCAGACCGCACAGCACCCCGGTGCGCACGATGTTCCGCTGCCCCGAGTCGTTCCGATCCCCCGAGTCGCTCACCGGCTCACCCTACGGCGCCGCCGGTGCGCTGTCGTCCGGAGACACCGCCGTTCCGAGACACCGCCGTTCCGAGACACCGCCGTTTCGAGACGGATCGCACCGCACCGTCACACCTCCCCGTCGTCCGGGCCGGGCACGACCGTCTCGACGTGGGTGGGCAGCAGCGGGGTCACCGCGAAGCGTCCCGCGATCGCGTCTGCGGGCAGGACCTCCACGGCCCGCACGTCCGGGGCGTCGACGACGGCCCGGAACTGCGCGGGAGTGCCACGGAGCACCGCCGCGACGACGCAGTCGCAGCCGTCGGCGAGGCGCTGCGCGGAGACCGCCCCGACCCGCGCGGCGCGTTCGGTCCCGAACTCCACCAGGCTCAGCCGGCCCGCGGCGACCGAAGGGGCACGACGCACCGCCTCCGGGTTCTCCGGCACCGCGACCGGCACCAGTGGTGTCTGGACGCGGTCGATCGGCACACGGAGGAGCACCTGCGCCACGCGCACCTCGTCGGTGAGTTCGACGACCCGGTCGATGCCGACGGCGTCGGTGAACGACACCAGTCCCCAGTGCTCGAGGTCTCCGTCCGCTTCGGCCTCGGTCAGGCTGTCCGCGGCCCGTGCCAGATAGTCGGCGACCACTTCCCCGTTGTCGGGGCCGAGGGTGTCGCTCCCCACGGGGGCCGTCCGCGGCGGTGAGGTCCACCCGGCGACGAGCACGGCGACGACGAGAACGACGACCGCCGCCCAGGGCAGGACACGTCCCATCGGTCAGGCGTTGCGCAACACGGCGAGCGCGTGTTCGAGATCCGGAGGGTACTTGCTGGTGATCTCGACCCAGTGCCCGCGCGTCGGGTGCGAGAACCCGAGGGTGCACGCGTGCAGCCACTGCCGTTCGAGGCCGAGACGCGCCGCGAGACGCGGGTCGGCTCCGTAGGTGAGGTCGCCGCAGCAGGGGTGACGCAGTGCCGAGAAGTGCACCCGGATCTGATGGGTGCGACCGGTCTCGAGGTGGATGTCGAGCAGGCTCGCGGCCTGGAACGCCTCGATCGTGTCGTAGTGCGTCACGCTGGGCTTGCCGTCGGCGGTGACCGTGAACTTCCAGTCGCTGCTGCGGTGGCGGCCGATCGGTGCGTCGATGGTGCCGCTGCTCGGGTCGGGATGCCCTTGGACGAGCGCGTGGTACCGCTTGTCGACCGTGCGTTCCTTGAAGGCGCGCTTGAGGACGGTATAGGCGCGTTCGGACGTCGCGACCACCATGACGCCGGAGGTGCCCACGTCGAGCCGGTGCACGATGCCCTGGCGTTCGTGGGCGCCGGACGTGGAGATCCGGTAGCCGGCTGCGGCGAGGCCGCCGATCACGGTCGGTCCGGTCCAGCCGACGCTCGCGTGGGCGGCGACACCCACGGGCTTGTCGACCGCGACGATGTCGTCGTCGGCGTAGAGGATCTCCATGCCCTCGACGGGCTGGGCCTCGATGGTCAGGGGGCGGGGCGGCTCGGGCAGTTCCACCTCGAGCCAGGAGCCGGCGGACAGTCGGTCGGACTTGCCCATCGCCGCGCCGTCGACCACGACGGCGCCCTCCTCGGTGAGCGTGGCGACCACGGTCCGGGACAGACCGAGCAGGCGCGCGAGGCCTGCATCGACACGCATCCCGTCGAGCCCGTCGGGTACGGGCATCGCGCGGGTTTCCCTCACTGGTGTGATTCCTTTCTCGTTTCGTCCGCATCCGGCGCTGCGCCCGGGCCCTGCGAGGCACCACCGTCGGGTTCGACGCCGAAGATGGTCAGGGCCACGAGCAGGATCGCTCCGCACACGATGGCCGAGTCGGCGACGTTGAACACCGGCCACCATCCGACCGACACGAAGTCGACGACGTGGCCCTGCAGCGGTCCGGGCGAGCGGAACAGACGGTCGGTGAGATTGCCGAGCGCTCCCCCGAGGACGAGGGCGAGGCCGAGCGCCCACCACCGCGATCTCAGGGTCCGACCGATCTTCACGACGCCGACGACAACGGCGATCGCGACCAGCGTGAGCAGCCAGGTCATGCCCGTGGCCATGGAGAACGCGGCACCGGGATTGCGGACGAGTGTCAGGGTGACTGTGTCGCCGACGATCGAGATCGGGTCGGCTGGGTCGATGTAGTGGACGGCGAGCACCTTCGTCACCAGATCCGCGACGTAGACGACGAGCGCCACGAGCAGCAGCGGCCGCAGCATGCGCCGGCCGACGGAGGGGGGCGGCGCCGGCTCGTCGGCACGACCGGGAACCGGCGTCTCCGCGTCGCGGTCGGGTCGGGAAGCTTCGTTCGTCACCGCTCCATCATCCCCTACCGGACGACCGCGGCGGTTCCCCCTCCCGTCGTGGCTACCCTGGGTGGCGTGCCTGCGCTGTCCAGATTCCCCCGCTCGGGGCCGTGTGCCCTCGCGGCTGTGCTGTCCCTCTCCGCTCTCGTCGCCGGTTGCGGTGGTCCTTCGGACGGCGCGCCCGCCGTCACGGCGGCGACATCGACGGAGGTGACGGTGCCGGTGTCGGCGGTGACCACGACGGTGCTCGACCCCGGTGCCGAACCCCGATCGGTGGTGCGGCTCGCACCCGAGGCGGGGGTGCAGCAGAGCGTCGTCCTCACCACCCGATCCGAGGTCTTCCAGCGCGTCGGCGACGACCCGCAGCAGGACTTCTCCACTCCCGAGCTGACCCTTCCGCTCTCGGCGACGGTCGAGCGAGCGGTCTCCGGCGAGGACCCGAGCACCGTGGTCGACATCACCGTCGGATCGGCGACATCGCCGGACGAGACGCTCGGGTCGGCACTGTCCGATGCCGAGGGTTCCGGAGCCGGACTGACGATCGGGCCGACCGGCGCGATCAGTGCGCTGCGCCTCGAGCCCGCTCCCGATGCTGCGAACATCGCACGGTCGGCGATCGAGCAGGCCTTCTACCAGGCCGTCTATCGCATCGTCTCGTTCCCGGACGAAGCCGTCGGGGTGGGCGCGGTGTGGGAGATCCACCAGCAGGTGATGAGCGCGGGCATCACCCTCGACCAGGTCGGGACGGCGACGCTCGTCGAGCGGGAGGACGACCGCATCACGGTCGACGTGAGGGTCGAACAGACACCGCGCGAGTCCACCTGGGTGCTGCCGAACGGACAGGGCCGTCTCGACATCGAGCAGTACACGATGGCCGGTGAGGGGTCGATGACGATCGACGCGTCGCTCCCCCTGCCCGTCGGCGGAGAACTGACGGTGCGGGGCGATCAGACCTACGTCGAGCCGGACGGCGGAACACGCCTGTCGCAGTCGCAGGTCGACCGCGTGGGCTGGAACACCCCGGATCGGTAGTCCGGAAGATGGACGAACGCCGACGGCCGGCGCGGATGATCCGCGCCGGCCGTCGGTTCGTTCGGGACGAGTACTACATCATGCGCAGGCCGGGGACTGCAGCTGCGCCATGTTGATGACGATGGAGCACGCATAGTCCTTCGACACCTTCCAGGTGTCGTCCTCGGCGACGAAGTCGACCGTTCCGAAGGACGGCTGGTCGCTGCCCGCGAGCGCCATCTCGACACCGGCGGTGATCGTGCCGTTCTCGTTGTCGGTCACGTCGACGACGTTGACCTGCACGCCGGCGTCGTTGGCCGCCTGGGCGACCATGTTGATCAGCTCCGGATCCTCCTCGGCGCCCTGGACCAGGTCGGTCTTCTCGGCGGCCGGGACGCTCAGGTCGAAGGCGCGCGCGAGGTCGGCGTTGAGCTCCTCGACGGTGGGCACCGGCGGGTAGTCGACGGCCGGAGCCGCGGCGGTCGTGGTCGTGCTGGTCTTCGCGGTCGTCTCGGAGGAGCTACCGCCGTCGTCCGAGCTGCAGGCGGACATCGTGAGGGCGGCGGCGAGCGCCACGGTGGCGACGGTGATCTTGCGAAGCTTCAACTTCTCGTCCTTCTCGTTCGGTCGTGCACGATGTGTTCGTCGTGCTCGGTCATCCGGCAGCGGATCGCCCGCAAGAGTACCCGGCGGTAGTAAGAAGACCATGAGGGCGCCGGGAACATGTTTCAGTTCAGGCTCGCGAGCGGGTCGGCGACGCCGAGGTCGGGATCGTTCTCGTCGAGCGTCCGTGCTGGTCCCGGACCCGTGCTGCGTGTCTCGAAGCGGACGGTGACCACGCCGTGGCCCGCGCCCTGCACCCATCCGTGCCCGAATTCGGGATGGCAGACGTCGGCGCCCGGCGTCCACCGGGTGGCCGGTCCGCTCGCCGCGACGCGCTCCTCGTCGTCCTCCTCTGCCGGTCCGGTCTCCTCGGTCGTCGTCCGGTCGAGTTCGGGGAACAGGGTGTCCTGCGCGATAGCGGACAGACCCGCATAGCCCACCCCGACGAGCCGGACGGGGCCGATCTCGAGGGGATCGAGCGCGAGTCGCTGGGCGGCGGCGGTGAGCACCTGCATGTCCTCGGTGGCGTAGGGCAGGGTCGACGACCGGGTGAGCACCGACATGTCGGCCTTGCGCAGCTTGAGCACCACCGTGCGGGCGGCACGCCCGTCCTTGCGCAGGCGTGTGTGCGCGGCGGTCGCCGACGCGGCGATCGCCCGCCGCAGTCCGGGCATCGCGACGATGTCCGTGGGAAAGGTGGTCTCGGCGCTGACCTGTTTCGCCTCGGCGCGCTCCGCGACGGGCCGGTCGTCGAATCCGTTGGCGAGCCGGTGCAGTCCCGGCCCGATGGTGCCGCCGAGGATCGACGCCGCCTCGGCGACGGGCAGCGCCGCGAGATCTCCGATGGTCTCGATGCCGAGTCGCCGCAACCGGTCCTCGGCCACCGGACCGATCCCCCACAGCTTGCGCACCGGCAGGCTGTGCAGCAACGGGAGTTCGCCTTCGGGCCGGACGACGAGCAGCCCGTCCGGTTTCGCGAGACCGGACCCGATCTTCGCGATCTGCTTACCCGATCCGGCCCCGATGGAGGCGACGAGACCTGTTTTCTCCCTGACGTGTTCGCGTAACTCGGAACAGAAGCGTTCGACCTCGTCGGCGTCGGCGCCGGCGAGTTCGAGAGGTTCGGCGAACGCCTCGTCGAGAGAGAGGGTCTCGAGGATCGGGATCCGGGCGCGCAGGGTGTCGAAGACGAGTCCGCTCAGTTCGCGGTAGAGGATTCCGCGCGGAGGCAGCACGACCGCCGCCGGTCCGACGAGGCGCCGTGCCCGGCTCATCGGCATGGCAGAGCGCGCACCGTAGACGCGGGCCTCGTAGCTCGCGCCGGCCACCACCCCGCGGGCACCGAGCCCACCGACGAGGACCGGCCGGCCCCGCAGGGTCGGCCGGGTCAACTGCTCGGCGGACGCGAAGAACGCGTCGAGATCCAGGTGCAACACCCAGCGCCGACTCACGGAAGCGGGCACGTGTCGAGACTAGTGCGCCGCACCCACACGTCCGGTGGGAGGCCGCAGGTCGGTGCTTCCGGAAGGACGCTCGGTCCTTCCGGAAGCACCGGCCCGGTCACGCCCTGACGATGGACGCGCGGGTTCCTTCGCCGAGTTCGATCGCCTCGCCTTCGGGGGCGCCGAGCTCGAAGGTCGTGGCGAGGATCTCGCCGGCGATCAGATCCCGGTGGCGGTCGGCCCATTCGGCGCGTTCGGCCGGAACCTCGAACCGCACCGAGATGCGGTCGGAGACCTCCAGGCCGAGGTTGCGGCGCGCGTCCTGGAATTCGCGGATGCGGTCCTTGGCCCAGCCCTCGGCCTCGAGTTCCTCGGTGACGGTCGTGTCGAGGACCACCAGGCCGTTGCCACCCGGCAGCGCGGCGGTGGATTCCGGCTCGGCCGCGACGAGACGGCTGGTGTACTCCTCGGGCAGCAGGGCGATGCCGGCCGCGGTGACCGTGCCGTCCTCCGCCTGCGTCCAGTCGCCCGCCTTGACGGCCTTGATGACCTTCTGCACGTCCTTGCCGAGACGGGGACCGGCGGCACGTGCGTTGACGACCACCTCGAACCGGCCGTGGGCCTCGACGTCGTCGGTGGTCACGACCCGCTTGACGTTGACCTCGTCCTTGATGAGGTCGACGAACGGATCGAGATGCGACGAGCCCGGCGTCGCGACCGTGACCTCGGGCAGCGGGAGTCGCACGCGCAGCTTCTGGGCCTTACGCAGCGACAGCACGGTCGAGCACACCCCGCGCACCTCGTCCATCGCCGCGACGAGCGCGGGATCCGAGGGCAGGTCGTCGGACGCCGGCCAGTCCGCCAGGTGCACCGACCGGCCACCGGTCAGACCCCGCCAGATCACCTCGGACGCCATCGGCAGCAGCGGCGCGGCCAGGCGCGTGACGACCTCGAGCACCGTGTGGAGGGTGTCGATCGCGTCGGTGTCCTCGTCCCAGAACCGGTTCCGCGAGCGGCGCACGTACCAGTTGGTCAGCGCGTCGCAGAAGGTGCGCAGCTCGTCGCACGCCCCGGCGATGTCGACGGCCTCGAGCGCCTCGGTGATGACGTCGCGGGTCTGCGCGAGCTTGGCGAGGATGTACCGGTCGAGCACGTTCGTCGAATCGGTCCGCCAGGTGCCCGGCTTCGACGCGTACAGCTGCAGGAAGCTCCACGCGTTCCACAACGGCAGCAGCGCCTGCCGCACACCCTCGCGGATGCCCTGTTCGGTGACGACGAGATTGCCGCCGCGCAGGATCGGCGAGGACATGAGGAACCAGCGCATCGCGTCGGAACCGTCGCGGGCGAAGACCTCGTTGACGTCGGGATAGTTGCCCTTCGACTTGCTCATCTTCAGGCCGTCGTCGCCGAGGACGATGCCGTGCGCGGCAACGCATTTGAAGGCAGGACGGTCGAACAGCGCGGTGGCCAGGACGTGCAGCGTGTAGAACCAGCCGCGGGTCTGCCCGTTGTACTCGACGATGAAGTCGCCCGGGTAGTGCGTGTCGAACCAGTCGCGGTTCTCGAAGGGATAGTGCACCTGGGCGAACGGCATCGAGCCGGACTCGAACCAGCAGTCGAGGACCTCGGGGACGCGACGCATGGTCGACTTCCCGGTCGGGTCGTCGGGATTCGGCCGGGTCAGTTCGTCGATCATCGGCCGGTGCAGGTCGGTGGGCCGCACGCCGAAGTCGCGTTCGAGTTCGTCGAGCGAACCGTAGACGTCGACGCGCGGGTACTCCGGGTCGTCCGAGATCCATACCGGGATCGGGCTGCCCCAGTAGCGGTTACGGCTGATGTTCCAGTCACGGGCACCTTCGAGCCACTTGCCGAACTGACCGTCGCGGATGTGCTCGGGCACCCACGTGATCTGCTGGTTGAGCTCGACCATGCGGTCGCGGAAACGGGTGACGGCGACGAACCACGACGGCACCGCCATGTAGATCAGCGGCTGACCCGACCGCCACGAGTGTGGGTAGGAGTGCTCGATGGTCTCGTGCCGCAACAGCTTTCCGGCGGCCTTGAGGTCCTTGATGATGACCGGGTTGGCGTCGAAGACCTGCAGGCCCTCGTACGGCGGCACCATCGAGGTGAACTTGCCGCCCGGATCGAGCGGCTGCACGAGCTCGATGCCGTTGCGCTGGCAGTACTCCATGTCCTCTTCACCGAAAGCCGGTGCGAGGTGGACGATTCCGGTACCGGACTCGGTGGTGACGTAGTCGGCGGCGATCACCCGGTGCGCGTTCTCACGGCCGGCGAAGAAGTCGAAGGGCGGCTCGTAGGCGAGACCGACGAGGTCGGTGCCGCGGTAACGGCCGAGCACGTCGGGTTCCTCGCCGAGTTCGCGGGCGTAGTGGCCGAGACGATCCTGCGCGAGCAGGTAGGTCTTGTCGTCGGCGCCACGCACGGCGACGTACTCGATCTCGGGGTGCACCGCGATCGCGAGGTTGGACGGCAGGGTCCACGGCGTGGTGGTCCAGATGAGCGCGCACGCGCCGTCGAGTTCGGAACCGGGTGCACGCAGCACCATGTCGACGGTGACCGCCGGGTCCTGACGCATCTTGTAGGCGTCGTCGAGACGGGTCTCCTGGTTCGACAGCGGCGTCTGCTCGTACCAGCTGTAGGGCAGCACCCGGAAGCCCTGGTAGATCAGGCCCTTCTCGTACAGCGACTTGAACGCCCACATGACCGACTCCATGAAGTCGAGGTCGAGGGTCTTGTAGTCGTTGTCGAAGTCGACCCAGCGGGCCTGACGGGTGACGTAGTCGCGCCACTCACCGGTGTAGCGCAGCACCGACTGCTTGCAGTAGGCGTTGAACTCGGCCAGGCCCATCGAATCGATCTCGGACTTGTCCTTGATGCCGAGCTGCTTCTCCGCTTCGAGCTCGGCGGGCAGGCCGTGGCAGTCCCAGCCGAAGCGGCGGTCGACCTTCTTCCCGAGCATGGTCTGGAAGCGCGGGACGACGTCCTTGACGTAGCCGGTGAGCAGGTGCCCGTAGTGCGGGAGGCCGTTCGCGAAGGGCGGGCCGTCGTAGAAGACGAACTCGTCGGCGCCGTCACGGTTGCGCAGCGACGCCTCGAAGGTACCGTCGGAGGCCCACTGCGCGAGCACACGCTCTTCGAGCGCCGGGAAGTCGACACCCGAATCGCGCGGCAGGTCGTAGTCGACGCGCGGATATCCGGCAGTACTGCCGGCGGTTGCTGCGGTGGGATCCGGTGCAGCGTGGTTCTCGGTCACAGCGTGGCTCCTCCGTGCCTGGATACGTCTCGGCACGGGGACGATCGCCGTGCGCGTGCACGGCCACCGCGGTACCACCCCGCTTGCACGTCCCGAGGGACGGCCACTCGTTCGGGCTGTGACGGGCCCACCCGTCCGGTTCTACTGGGCGACCGGCAAGGTCGCCGTTCTTCCGGAGGCTCCCCGGTGATGGCCGGATCGACGCCGCCCGCGATCGCGGGATCGAGCTTCACGCTCGGTGATGCATATTGTAGGACGCTTCAGCGATCCGAAGAATTCCGGTCGCCGGGACGCCGGCGCGGTGCACGCCGACCGGGACGTCCGCCCGAGGCTCCGGCCTGCCCGACGGAACGGGGATCGGCCCACTCACCTTCGGCCGAACTCCGTCCGCCGAGTGCGCTCGCCAGCAGGAGCACCGCTCCCACGACGCACACCGCGATACAACCCCATGCCCAGAGCACCGAACCGGTCATCAACGCGATCACGAGAAGACCGAATCCGACAGCTGCGAGTACCAGCGTGACGACGAGCACGACGCTCCTCCTCTACCGAGGTACAGCACCAGGCCGTACAGCACCAGCCGGAGAGACCGTCGGTCAGCTGTTGCCCTTCGCGAAGGACGACGATCCGAACGACGACGACGAGTTGGACTGGTTGAACACTTCCTGTCCACCGTCCACCGGAACGGCGGAACCGCGCTGCTCGAGCTCTTCGAGCTGCGACTCCAGGTAGGACTTCAGGCGCACCCGGTATTCGCGCTCGAACGTCTTGAGCCGCTCGATACGCTCCTCCAGCACCGAACGCTGCTGGTTGATCGTGGCCATGATCTCGGTGTGCTTCTTCTCCGCGTCCGCTTGCAGCGCGTCGGCCTTCTCCTTGGCCTGACGCAACTGGGTCTCCGAACGGGTCCGCGCATCGGCGAGCATCGCGTCGGACTTCTGCCGCGCGTCGGCGATCATCGCCTCGCTGCGGGTGCGGGCGTCGGAGACGAGCTGCTCGGAGTTGGTCCGGGCGTTACGCACGAGCTCCTCGGCCTCGGCCTTGGCGTCGCCGGTGAGGCGGTCGGCCATCTCCTGCGCGAGCCCGAGGACCTTGGCGGCCTGCATGCTCGCGTCGCCGCTCGACGGCGCAGCGGCGACCGGGGCGGGTGCCGGAGCCGGCGCCGGAGCGGGTTCCGGCTTGGGTGTCTCGACGACACGTGCGGGTTCGGGTTTGGACGGGGCCGCCGGCGCGGACGACGACGCGCTGCGCGGCGCCTTCTTGGCTTCGGCGAGCTCCTGGTCGAGTTCGGCGACCCGCTGACGCAGGTCGGCGTTCTCCTCGATGAGGTTCGTCAACTCCTGCTCGACGAGATCGAGGAAGGCGTCGACCTCGTCCTCGTTGTAACCACGCTTCCCGATCGGAGGCTTGCTGAACGCGACATTGTGCACATCAGCTGGTGTCAGCGGCATGGAAGGATCCCTTCACGCGTCGAGTAAGCGGTCAAGCAGGCGTTCTGAGTAATCGACAGTGGGTTACGCGTATCAAAACCCACTGTATACGGCACTCCATTGTGGCACACGGCAGCTCCGGGACGGCCCGACACGACGTCGGACGCAGGCCTCATGCTGCGCCGCCCCTGGGCAGGAATGCCATGAGGAAATACACGATGAACAGCAAGACCATGATGGACAGATCGAGCCGTACACCACCGAGATTGAGCGGCGGAATCAGTCTCCGCAGCAGCTTCACCGGCGGATCCGTGACCGTGAAGATCGCCTCGAGAACGACGACCACGAAGCCGGACGGCTTCCACTCCCGCGCGAAGGTTCTGATGAACTCGACGATGATCCGTCCGATCAGCAGAAGCCAGAAGATGAACAGCAGGAACCACAGCACCTCGAAAACGGCCACCTGCCCACAATGCCCGACGATGACGGGTCGATCAAAACCGAAACGCCCGGCCTGCAGTGATCTGCATCATGGCCGGGCGTGTCGGAACGCTCGAGGGACGGCGACGGGCATGCCGCCACGGACGTGCCGTGTGCACGTCCGCGCAGCGCGCGTCGACTACTGCTGGTTGTAGAAGCCGGTCTCGGCGATACGCCGCCGTTCCTCGGCGGAGACGTCGATGTCGGCGGGCGAGAGCAGGAAGACCTTCGTGGCCACCTTGTCGAACGAACCGCGCAGCGCGAAGGCGAGCCCGGCCGCGAAGTCGACGAGTCGCTTGGCGTCGGCGTTGCTCATCTCGACGAGGTCCATGATGACCGGCGTTCCGTCGCGGAAACGCTCACCGATCGTGCGCGCCTCGCTGTAGTCGCGGGGGCGCAACGTGGTGATCTTGGACAACGGACCTCCCTCGTCGAAGAGCGCACCACGCCGTGGCTCGGCGCGCTCGAGCCGGCTCTCCGCCGTCAGTGGTGCACGGCTGGGGACCGCGCGGGCCGGGGTGGGCGCCGGACGGGGGCTGCGGGCCGTGATGGGTTCGACCCGAGGACGCGGTGCCGGCTCGTACCGGTCGAACTCGTCGTGCTCGAACTCGCGAACCGGTTCCTCGCGGTGCGACGGGGCGTACTCGTCGCGGTGCGACGGCGCGTAGCCGCCGTAGGGCGCCTCGCCGTAGTCGCGATCACGGTCGCGGCGTCCGCTCGCCGGATCGTCGAGGTACTCGTCCTCGTAATCCTCGAGCGGCACCATCCCGAAGTACGCCTTGAACTTGTGGAGTGTGCTCATCGATCGCCTTTCCCTCGCGCGGCGGATGTCATTCAGGCTAACGGTCGATACCCCAAGACCGCCGTTCCGACACGCACGCACGTCGAACCCCATCGAACCGCGTGCTCGAGGTCACCGGACATGCCGGCGGACAGCTCCACCGCAGCCGGGTGGTCCTGCAGCAACCGTGCATGCATGTCGTGCAGCTGCTCGAATGCCCGCTCGGGCTCCCACCCGAGCGGCGGCACTCCCATCAGGCCTCCGAGTTCGAGGACCTCGGACGCGGCGACCGCCTCGGCGAGGGCGGGAAGATCCTCGGCGACCACGCCGCCGCGCTCCCGGTCGCCGTCGAGGCTGACCTGCAACAGCGCCCGCAGCGGGGCGGTGCGTTCGCCGGCGTCGAGGGCGGCTCGCACCCCCTTCTCGAAGGCCTGCACGAGACGGAGACTGTCGACCGAGTGCACCGTGTGCGCCCAGCGGGCGACGGCACGGGCCTTGTTGCGCTGCACCCGCCCGATCATGTGCCACTCGACCGGCGCGGTGACGCTCTCCCGGAACTCGGCGATCTTCGCGCTCGCCTCCTGCTCGCGGGACTCGCCGAAGCGTTCGCATCCCAGTTCGTGGAGGAGCACGGCGTCGGAGGCCGGAAAGAACTTGGTGACCGTCAGCAACGCGACGTCCGACGGATCACGGCCGGCGGCGCGGGCCGCGGCGTCGAGCCGCTCGCGTACGGCGGCGAGACGTCCGGCGAGTTCGTCGCGCCGGCCCTCGGAGGTGGGGGCGCTCACGCCGTTCCCTCCTCGAGCCAGACGACCGAGGCGAAGCGGCCCGTGGGGGCGGAGCGCCGGTGGCTGAACAGGGAGGTGTCCTCGATCGTGCAGCGCGGATCCTCCACCACGGCGGTCACGCCGTGGTCGGCGAGCTGGCGGCGCAGTCCGGCACGCAGGTCGAGGCCCGGAGTACCGCGGCTCGTGCGGGTCGCACTGCCGGGCAGGTGTGCCTCGACATCGGCCCTCATCGCCGCGGGCACCTCGTACTGCCGGCCGCTCGCGGCGGGTCCGAGCAGCGCGCCGATGCGATCGGGGCGGGCGCCGAGATCGACCATGACGTCGAGCACGCGCGGGAGGATCCCGATGCGCGCCCCCACCCGGCCGGCGTGCACGGCGGCGATCACCCCGGCCCCCTCGTCGGACAGCAGGATCGACACGCAGTCGGCGCTGAGGGTCACGAGCGCCAGCCCGGTCTCGCGCGTGACGAGTGCATCGGTGGCGGGAACGGGTTCGGGCACCGGCCCGTCGACCACCGTGACGTTGCGGCTGTGGATCTGTTCCATCCAGACGAACCGCTCCGGCGGCAGCCCGAGGACGGACGCGAGCCGCCGCCGGTTGGCGGCGACTGCGGCCGGGTCGTCGCCGACGTGGTCGGCGAGGTTGAAACTGTCGTACGGAGCTGCGGACACCCCGCCGGCTCGTGTGGTCACGACCCGGCGGGCGCGCAGCAGGCGGTGCGGAGCCGTCAACGGCGCATGAAGATCGGCACGTCGACGTCGTCGTCACCGTCGTCGTCGATGTCCACGCTGCGAGGTGCGTTGCCGCCTGCGGCCGGCGGCTGGTTGCCGACGGGGGGCTGATCGCGCACCGGGGTGGGTTCGACGGTCTCGCGCTCGGGACGGCCGAGCTCGCCGGCACGCGCGACGCCGATCGCGCCGG
This sequence comes from Rhodococcus sp. 5G237, assembly GCF_053764735.1. Classification (NCBI taxonomy): domain Bacteria; kingdom Bacillati; phylum Actinomycetota; class Actinomycetes; order Mycobacteriales; family Nocardiaceae; genus Rhodococcus; species Rhodococcus sp. 5G237. Next base: position 205,154 of record NZ_JBSNCD010000006.1, read on the forward strand.
GCCGACCGGCCGGCTGTTGCTGCTGCTGCTGCGGCTGCTGCCCCTGGCCCGACTGCTGACCCGGTTGCTGCTGGCCCACCTCGACGGGACGGCGGGCGGGCGTCCCGCCCTCGAAACCTGCGGCGATGACGGTCACGCGGACCTCGTCGCCGAGCGAGTCGTCGATGACCGTGCCGAAGATGATGTTGGCGTCGATGTGTGCGGCCTCCTGCACGAGCGAGGCGGCCTCGTTGATCTCGAACAGGCCGAGATCGGAGCCGCCGGCGATCGACAGCAGCACGCCGCGCGCGCCTTCCATCGACGCCTCGAGCAGCGGCGAGTTGATCGCGGCCTCCGCGGCCTTGATGGCACGACCCTCACCACGCGACGAGCCGATGCCCATCAAGGCCGAGCCGGCACCCGACATGACGCCCTTGACGTCGGCGAAGTCGACGTTGATCAGACCCGGGGTGGTGATGAGGTCGGTGATGCCCTGGACACCGTTGAGGAGCACCTCATCGGCGGAGCGGAAGGCGTCCATGAGGCTGACGGCGGCGTCGCCGAGCTGGAGGAGCCGGTCGTTGGGGATGACGATGAGCGTGTCGCAGGACTCGCGCAGCGTCTGGATTCCGGTGTCGGCCTGGCTGCCGCGACGCTTGCCCTCGAACGAGAACGGACGCGTGACGACACCGACGGTGAGCGCGCCGAGCTTGCGGGCGATGCTCGCGACGACGGGAGCGCCGCCGGTACCGGTTCCACCACCCTCGCCTGCGGTCACGAAGACCATGTCGGCGCCCTTGAGCACCTCTTCGATCTCGTCCTTGTGATCCTCGGCGGCCTTGCGGCCGACCTCCGGGTCTGCGCCGGCGCCGAGTCCGCGGGTCAGTTCGCGGCCGACGTCGAGCTTGACGTCGGCATCCGACATGAGCAGGGCTTGCGCGTCGGTGTTGACGGCAATGAACTCGACTCCCTTGAGTCCCTGCTCGATCATGCGGTTGACCGCGTTCACGCCGCCACCGCCGATACCGACGACCTTGATTACGGCGAGGTAGTTGTGCGGGGGCGTCATGTGCTCTCGCCTTCCTGAAGTTCCGGGTGGTGCATGGTGTCCGGGTGGTGCTCGGGTCTGGGTGGTGCTGGGTCTGGCTCGATGTCGGTCACGTCCGCCGGCCGGGCGGACGGCTCCGCAGCGCGCTACCCCGACAAACCCTCAACCACAGCTTGAAGGTTATGTCAAGTAACGCGACTGTCCGAAACGCTATGGCACGGGTACCGGGATTAGCCAGTAGACGCGCCGGACACGCCGGACGAATTTCGTCGATCCCTCACCTCACCGTCGGCAGGTCGGGACTCGCCACGTCGAATCGCTCCCCCGGCTGTGTCAGCAGCGGGCCGACGACCGCCGCCTTCCGCTCGGAACGATCGGTTCCACCCCACACCACGACACGCCCGTCGGTGAGGACGATCGAGATGTCGGACGGGGAGGGCGCTTCGACCGTCTCCACCTGCACGCGCAGGTCGGGCGGCAACTTGTCGAGCACCTCCACGGCGGCGCGGGTCGCGGGATCACCGGTGCCCGGCGTCGGGGTGACGAGGCGGGGCGTGAACATCGGAGGCGGTTCGACCGCGAAGTCGACTCCCTCGATGTCGACCGAGTGGGTGCCGTCGGGGGCGTCGAAGAAGACCATCGCCTCGCGCTCGGTCACCGTCACCCGGACGGTGGAGGGATAGACCCGCTGGACCCGGGCCGACGCCGCGCGCGGAATCGTCGCGACCCGCTGGGCCGCCTCGGCCGTGTCGACCCGGAGCAGCGGCGTGCCCTCGGCGACCGCGAGGGCGTCGACCACCTCGTCGTAGGTGACGACCTCGATCCCGTCCACCTCGATCACCCGCACGGACAGCAACGGCGACAGCCAGGCCACCGCGATGGCACCGAGGAGCACCGCGACGACAGCCGCCCCGACGAGCACGGTCCGCAGGCGCACCGACCGCCCGGACGGGCGGCGGGCGGTGCTGCGTTCGCGGGCTTCGTCGGGATCACGCGGTTCGCGTGACGGTCGTCCGCGACGGCGGCGTGACGAGACGGCGGCGGGCGTCACGAGCCGATCGACTCCGGTCCGGAACCGCCGGGTGCGCGGAATCCGCCGGGCTCGGGAGCCGCCCCGGCCGGACGGAAACGACCCGGTTTGCTGTGCAGCGCGTCGAGGATCTGCCGGCCCAGCATCGTGACGTCACCGGCACCCATCGTGATCACGACATCGCCCGGCCGGGTCAGACGCGCGACCTGCCGCGGCACCGCGGACAGATTCGGCTGGTAGTGCACAGGCTTGCTCACCGCCCGCGCGACCAGCGCGCCGCTCACACCCGGGATCGGTTCCTCCCGGGCGCCGTAGACGTCGAGCACCACGACCTCGTCGGCGAGGTCGAGCGCCCGCCCGAACTCGGTGGCGAACGCCTCGGTGCGCGAGTAGAGATGCGGCTGGAAGACGACGATCACGCGGGGTCGTTCGGTGCCGGTCTCGGTGTAGCGCAGCGGCTCTCCCGCGACGAGTTCGGCCGCGGCCGCGAGGACCGCCCGGACCTCGGTGGGATGGTGGGCGTAGTCGTCGAACACCCGCACGCCGTGTTCGCGGCCGGTGTACTGGAACCGCCGGTGCACACCACCGAAGCCGGCGAGTCCCTCCAGCGCCTCGTCGACCTGCGCTCCGGCTTCGAGCGCGGCGAGCAGCGCGGCGAGAGCGTTGAGCGCCATGTGCCGGCCGGGGACGGACAGTCGAACGGTGCGCGGCGAATCCTCACCCGCGAGGTGGAACTCGGCGACGCCGCCGACATCCTTGGCCTCCCAGCCGAGCAGCCGCACCCCGACGGGAACGCCGCGGTGGTCGCCTGCGGTGCCGAGGACGTCGGCGGTGCCGTAACCCTGCACCCGCAGGTCGTCGCGACCCAGGGCGACGACACGTTCGGCGAGGGCCGCCGAGCCGGGATCGTCGAGGCAGACGACGAGCAGGCCGCCGGGGGCGATGCGGGCGACGAACTCGTCGAAGACCGCCGTGTACGCCTCCGGCGTGCCGAAGTAGTCGAGGTGATCGGCCTCGATGTTCGTGACGATCACGGTGTTCGGGTCGTACTGCAGCAGCGAGCCGTCGCTCTCGTCGGCTTCGGCGACGAAGACGTCCCCGCTGCCGTGGTGGGCGTTGGTCCCGGATTCGTTGAGTTCACCGCCGACCGCGAAGGACGGATCGAAGCCGCAGTGCTGCAACGCGACGACGAGCATCGACGTCGTGGAGGTCTTGCCGTGGGTACCGGAGACCAGGAAGGTGCGATTCCCTCGCATCAGAGAGGCGAGGACCGCGGGGCGCAACAGGATCGGGATGCCCCGCTCGCGGGCGGCGACCAGTTCGGGATTGTCCTTCGGGATGGCCGCGAACGTCGTGACCAGGGCGGTGGGACCACCCTCGAGCAGGTCGAGAGCCTCGGCGGCGTGGCCGATGCGGACCTGCGCGCCGCGGGCCCGCAGCGCGAGCACACCGCGGCTCTCCTTCGCGTCGGAACCCGATACCTGTCCCCCACGGGCGAGCAGGATCCGGGCGATGCCCGACATCCCGGCACCGCCGATACCGACCATGTGCACCCGCTCGAGCTCGGCGGGCAACTGCGCACTCATCGTTCACTCCTGTTCGGTTCCACTCCGGCAACCTCGAGCACTATGCGCGCCATCTCGTCCGCGGCACTGCGGTGACCGGCGGCCGCGGCGCTGCGCCCCATCTCCACGAGTCTCCGCTCGTCGCCGAGCAACGACACCACTTCCGTGGCGACATAGTCCGAACTCAGGTCGCCGTCGGCGACGATCCTGCCACCGCCGGCCTCGACGACGGGGCGGGCGTTGAGTTCCTGTTCACCGTTCCCGTGCGGGAGCGGCACGTACACGGCGGGCAGACCCACCGCCGAGACCTCCGCGACCGTCATGGCCCCGGACCGGCACACCACCGCGTCGGCCGCGGAGTACGCGAGGTCCATCCGTTCGAGATAGGGCACGGCGACGTACGGCGCGCGGGCGTGTCCGGGGTGAGCGGGAATGTCCACGGTGTTCTTCGGTCCGTGCGCGTGCAGCACCGCGATGCCGGCCTCCGCGAGCGCCGAGGACGCACCGGACACGGCCTCGTTGAGCGAGCGTGCACCCTGCGACCCGCCGAAGACGAGCAGCACGGGAACGTCGTCGGGCAGACCGAAGTGCCGTCGTGCCTCCGCGCGCAGCCCGGCGCGGTCGAGACCGGTGATCGACGAGCGGACCGGGATCCCCACGATCTGCGCGTCGCCACGCCGGACGATTCCCGAGCGCGGGACGGCGGCGAGCACACGCTCGGCCCGCAGGGCACCGATGCGATTGGCGATGCCCGCGCCGGCATTGGCCTCGTGGACGACGACCGGGATACGCCGGCGTCGACGCAGCGGACCGGCCCCGGCCGCGAGGTAGGCGGGCAGCGCCACGTACCCGCCGAAACCGACGACGACGTCGGCGTCGACCTCGTCGAGGATCTGCCGGGTGCGGCGCACCGACGAGACGACCCTGCCCGGAAGCTTCAGCAGGTCCATCGTCGGCTTGCGGGGCAGAGGCACCGGCGGGATGAGTTCGAGGGGATATCCGCGGCGCGGCACCAGCGTCGTCTCGAGTCCCCGTTCGGTGCCGAGCGCGGTGATCCGCGCGTCGGGCACGAGTGCGCGGACGGCGTCGGCCACCGCGAGTGCCGGTTCGATATGACCGGCCGTACCGCCTCCGGCCACCACCACCGACAATGCCGGCCTCTCCCCACTCACCTACGGTTTCCTCTCTCTCCGCTTCGTCCGTTCGATCCGCGTGTCGTGCGGTTCGTCTGCTGCCGGCCCCGGGCCGGTTCACGCGCGGGTTGTGCACGCCGGGTCCGGCCGGTCCCCTCCCGGGGTTCCGTCCGGCCCGCGGATGTCCGGCGGTCCTTCGCGGCTCCCCGTTGCCGCTCGTTGGGCGCCTGGGGCTGCCGCTTGCGCGATCCCCCACCACCCGACGCGGGGCGGGCACTGCGCTCGGGTGCCGCGGCCCGTGCCCGTGCCCGCGGCTGCCGTGCTGCGACCGTACGCGTCGCCGAGGAGCGACCGGCCCGGTAGGCCTCCGGCTTGCGCAGACGGAGCAGTCGCGCGAACCGGCCGTCCTGCCCGGCGTGCAGCGCGGCGATCGCCTCGGGTTCGTGTCTGGCCGCGTTCGCGATCAGACCGAACATCAGCAGGGTGGTGGCAGTGGAAGTGCCACCGGCCGACACGAGCGGCAGCTGCAGGCCGGTCACGGGCAGCAGTCCCACGACGTAGCCGATGTTGATGAAGGCCTGGCCGATGATCCACGTGGTCGCCGTCGCGGTGAACAGGCGCAGGAAGGGGTCGGCCGAGCGCATCGCGATCCGGAGTCCGACATAGGCGAACAGACCGAACAGGCCGATGACGGCCACTCCGCCGAGGAAGCCGAGTTCCTCACCGATGATCGCGAAGATGAAGTCGTTGTGGGCGTTGGGCAGATAGCTCCACTTCGCGCGGCTCTGACCGAGCCCACGACCCCACAGGCCGCCGTCCGCGAGGGAGAACTTCGCCTGTCGCGCCTGGTAACCGGCACCCTGCGGGTCGTCGCCGGGGTTGAAGAAGGCCCGCACACGCTGCGAGCGGTAGCCGGCCGTCAGGGCCAGGATCACCGCGAGTGTGGCGGCCGTGCCGACGATCCCGAGGAACACCTTGAGCGGAAGTCCCGCGAACCACAGCAGGGCGATCACGATGATCACGATCGAGACGGTGGTGCCGAGGTCGGGCTGGAGCACGATCAGGCCGGTCACGAGCAGTGCGGCCGGGACGAGCGGGACGAGCATCTCGCGCAGCGTCGAGTTCTCGCCGCGCCGGGAGGCGAGCAGGTGCGCACCCCACACGGCAAGGGTGATCTTGGCGATCTCCGCCGGCTGCAGCGAGATACCGGCGACGACGAACCAGCCCCGGGTGCCCTGCGAGACCGTACCGATGCCCGGTATGAGCACGAGCACGAGCAGTACGACCGAGAACGCGAACGCCGGGAAGGCGAAGCGTCGCATCAGACGGACCGGGATCTGCAGCGCGATGTAGAAGATCACCATGCCGAGGACGGCAAAGATCACCTGCGAGGTGAACAGTCCGTAGGCCGATCCCGCCGCGGCCACCGCGCCGACGCTCGACGACGACAGCACCATGACGAGTCCGAGCACGGTGAGCAGGACGGCGATCGTCACCACGAGGTGGAAGGACGCGAGCGGTCGCGCCATCCAGGCCCCGAAGCGCCCGCGTACTCCGACCACCGGTTCGTCGGTGGTCGCCCCTGTTCGGGTCGCTCCTGCCCGAGGGGTCACGGTTGCGTCCCGCCCCCGCGGAGTTCCTCGACCGCGGACGCGAAGCTACGGCCGCGTTCCGCGTAATCGGCGAACATGTCGAGCGATGCCGCGGCCGGCGCGAGCAGCACCGTCTCCCCCGGCGAGGCGAGAGCGGCCGCTTCCCGGACCGCCACGCGCATCGCGGTGGGGCCGTCGGCTCCCGGCGCCGCGACCGTCCTCACCGAGGCGGTGCCTGTCGCGCTCACCGAGGCGGTGTCGGTCGCGCTCGTCGCATCGGTCATCGTTTCATCGTCGCCCGTGTCCACGACGACGACCGGGACCTGCGGGGCGTGTCGCGCCAGCGCGTCGGCGATCTCGCCGGCGTCGCGGCCGAGCAGCACGGCTCCGGACAGTCGCGGCGCCACCTCGGCGACCAGGTCGTCCACGCGGGCGCCCTTGAGCAGACCACCGGCGATCCACACCACGCGGTCGCGGGCGAGCAGCGAACTGCGGGCCGCGTGTGGATTGGTCGCCTTCGAGTCGTCGATGTACTCGACGCCGTCGACCTGCCCCACGGGCGCGGCGCGGTGCGGGCCCACGCGGTGCCGTCGCAGGCCGTCGTGTACCGCCGAGGCGGGCACGTCGACGGCCCGGGCGAGGGCGGCGGCCGCGAGTGCGTCGGACAGTCCGGCGGGGCCGGGCGGCGTCACGTCGTCCACCCGGGCGAGCACAGCGGAATCGGCGAACGCCCGATCCACGAGCAGTTCGCCGCTGATCCCGAGTTCGCCTTCCTGCGGATAGCCCAGGGTGAAGCCCACGGTGACCACGGCACGGGACCGGTCGCCGAGACCACCGGCGATCGGGTCGTCGAGACCGATGACCCCGACAGCGCCGGTGAGGGCACCGAGTTTGGCCTCGATGTAGTTCTCGATGCCGCCGTGCCAGTCGAGATGGTCCTCGGCGATGTTGAGCACGACGCCGGCCTCGGGCCGAACCGAGGGCGCCCAGTGCAGTTGGAAGGACGACAACTCGACGGCGAGGACGTCGGCCCGTGGCTCGTCGCGGCGCAGGGCGTCGAGCACGGGAAGACCGATGTTGCCGCACGCGACGCTGCCGAGACCGGCGGCCTCGAGGATCGCGTGCAGCATCATGGTCGTGGTGGTCTTGCCGTTCGTCCCGGTGACCACCAGCCACCGACGGGCCGGTCCGTAGACCTCGGCGCGGTCGATGCGCCAGGACAGTTCGATGTCGCCCCAGATGGGGATCGCCGCGCCGGCCGCGCGCGAGAGCAGCGGGGCGTCGGGCGGGAATCCGGGACTCGTGACCACCAGGGCGAACTCTCGCAGCGCAGCGGGGTCGTCGACGAGGCTGTCGAGGTCGATCGTCCGGGCGCCGAGCGCCGCGCACTCGGCCAGTGCCCGCTCGTTGCGGTCGGTGACGGTGACGTGGGCGCCGAGATCGGTGAGGGGTTCGATCGTCGCGCGGCCGGACACCCCTGCCCCGGCGACGAGCACCGCCCGTCCCCTGAGCCGTTCGAGTTCGTCGTTCACGGTCAGTCCCCGATCGCCGCGAGGTATTCGCTGTAGAAGAGGGCCAGACCGATCGCCGAGGCGATGGCGGCGAGCAACCAGAACCGGATGATCACCGTGGTCTCGGCCCATCCGCCGAGTTCGAAGTGGTGGTGGAAGGGTGCCATCCGGAACACCCGCCTGCGGCTGGACCGGAAGACGGCGACCTGGATGACCACCGAGGCGGCCTCCGCGACGAACAGCGCGCCGATGACCACCATGAGCAGCTCGGTGCGCGTCGTGATGGACAGACCGGCGAGCATGCCGCCGAGGGCGAGCGAGCCGGTGTCGCCCATGAAGATCTTGGCCGGTGCGGCGTTCCACCACAGGAAGCCGATGCAGGCGGCGGCGCCGGCGGCGCACAGCAATGCGAGGTCGAGCGGGTCACGGACGTCGTAGCACCCGGCGGTCGGCTCCACGGCGCACGCGTTGCGGTACTGCCAGAAGGTGATGATGACGTAGGCGCCGAGCACCAGCGCCATCGAACCGGCAGCGAGACCGTCGAGGCCGTCGGTGAGGTTCACCGCGTTCGACCATGCGCTGACCAGCAGATAGACGAACAGGATGAACACGATCGAGCCCATCGAGACCGTGGCGATGTCGCGCACGTAGGACAGATCGGTGCTGGCCGGGGTGAGGCCGTCCGCATTGCGGAACTGCAGCGCGAGGATGCCGAAGCCCACCGCGACGACGAGCTGGCCGACCAGCTTGGCCGTCTTGTTCAGGCCGAGATTGCGCTGCTTGCGGATCTTGATGAAGTCGTCGAGGAAGCCGACGCCGCCGAGCGCCGTCGTCAGGCCGAGGACGAGCAGACCCGAGGCCGTGGGACCTTCCGCGTCGTATCCCATGCCGATGAGATGCGACCCCCAGTAACCGGCCCACAGACCGGCGAGGATCGCGACGCCGCCCATGGTGGGAGTGCCGCGCTTGGACTGGTGGCTCTGCGGGCCCTCGACCCGGATCTCCTGCCCGAAGCCCTGCCGGGAGAACATCTTGATCAGGACGGGGGTGAGCAGGATCGAGACTGCGAGCGCGATGCCCGCCGCGAACAGGATCTGTCTCACCGGGCGTCCTCCGTCCCCACAGCAGCGTCGTCGTCTCCGGTACCGGGATCGTCCGCGAGGACGGCCTCGGCGACGGTCCACAGTCCCACGGACTGTGATGCCTTCACGAGCACGATGTCGCCCGGTTGCAGTTCGTCGCGCAACAACGCGATCGCGGCGTCGGCGTCGGGTACGTGGCTCGCTTCCTCACCCCACGATCCTTCCATCACGGCGCCCTGGAACAGACCCCGGACCGGCCGGGTGGCACCGACGGCGATGATGCGGGTGACGTCGAGGCGCACGGCGAGGCGTCCGATGGCGTCGTGGGCGACGACGGCGTCGTCCCCGAGCTCGGCCATCTCCCCCAGCACCGCAAAGGTGCGCCGGCGATCCGGACCGGACCGCGCCATGGTGACCAGGGCCTTCACGGCTGCGCGCATGGAATCGGGATTGGCGTTGTAGGCGTCGTCGATGACGGTCACCCCGTCGGATCGGGTCTGCACCGCCATGCGGTGTGCCGAGACGGGACCCGCCGTCGCGAGCGCCTCGGCGGCCTGCTCGACCGTCGCACCGCATTCCACGGCGACGGCGATCGCCGACAGGGCGTTGCCGATCTGGTGTTCGCCGTGCACGGCAAGGCGCACGGGCACGCGCCGCTCCTGTCCGTCGGCGCCGGGGACGACGGCGGTGAAGGAGGCACGCGCCTGGTCGTCGAGGTGGATGTCCTCGGCGCGGTATGCGGCACCGGACCCGGTCCCGACGGTCACCACGCGGCCGGTGGTGCGGGTCGCCATCTTCGACACGAGGGTGTCGTCGGCGTTGAGGATCGCCACTCCCCCCTCGGCGGCGCTGGGCAGCGCCTCGACGAGTTCGCCCTTCGTCTTGGCGATGACCTCCTGCGAGCCGAACTCGCCGAGGTGGGCGGTACCGACGTTGAGCACGACCCCGATCCGTGGCGGCGCAATGCGCGTCAGGGTCGCGATGTGGCCGGGACCCCGCGCCGACTTCTCGAGGACGAGGAACCGGGTGGATTCGGTGGCGCGCAGGGCGGTCCAGGGGTGGCCGAGTTCGTTGTTGAACGAGCCGGGCGGGGCGACGACCTCCCCGAGCGGTGCGAGCACGGCGGCGATCATGTCCTTCGTGGACGTCTTGCCCGCCGAACCGGTGACACCGACGACGGTGAGACCGGCGTCGGTGAGCGTGTCCACCACGGTGCGGGCGAGCTTCGCGAGGCCGGCGAGCACGGCCGCACCGGATCCGTCGCTGTCGTGTTCGAGCGCGAGGGCGTTGGTCTCGGTCGGCGGGATCGGCGGCACCACGATGGCGGGCACGCCCACCGGCCGTGCGGCCAGGACCGCGACCGCACCGGCGGCGACGGCGGCCGCGGCGTGATCGTGTCCGTCCGAGCGCGCACCGGGCAGCGCCAGGAACAGGCCGCCGGGACCGATCCGTCGCGAGTCGAACTCGACGGAACCGGTCACCTCGGCGGACGGATCGTCGACGTCGTGCAGGGTGCCCCCGACGACCTCCGCGATCCGAGCCAGTGTCATCGGGATCATGCCTTGCCTCCGTGATACGAACCGCCCGCAGCAGGCGGATGACGACCGTCGGGTCCTGCGGTCCGGTACTTGTCGAGAGCTGCGCCGAGAACCTCGCGGTCGTCGAAGGGGTGCTTCACTCCCTCGATCTCCTGCCCCGTCTCGTGGCCCTTGCCGGCGACGAGGACGACATCACCCGGGCGGGCCCACGCGACCGCGGCGTCGATCGCCGCGGCGCGGTCGCCGATCTCGAGGATCTCGCCGCGTTCGGCCGGCGGGACGGAGTGTGCACCGTCGAGGACAGCGGCGCGGATGGCGGCGGGATTCTCGGTTCGGGGGTTGTCGTCGGTCACGACCACCAGATCGGCGGCCCGCGCCGCGACCTCGCCCATGATCGGCCGCTTCGTCCGGTCGCGGTCGCCGCCGGCACCGACGACGACGGCGATTCGTCCCTCGGTCGCGGCGCGCAGGGTTCCGATGACCGCTTCGAGCGCGGCGGGCTTGTGGGCGTAGTCGACGACGGCGAGGAAGTCCTGTCCGCGCTCGACCCGTTCGACCCGGCCGGGCACCGCGACATCGGCGATACCGCGGATCGCGGCGTCGATGTCGGCACCCACCTCGGCGCAGAGCGCCACGGCGAGAGCGGCGTTGGTGACGTTGTAGCGGCCCGGCAGGCCGACGGTGGCGCGGCGGGCGATCCCGTCCGGACCGGTCAGGGTGAACTGCTGCACGCCCGTCTCGTCGGGGACCTCGTCGGTGACCGTCCAGTCGGCAGCGGCGGCACCGACGCCACCTGTGGCACGGTCGCCACCTGTGGTGACCGTCCGGACGGCGGTCGCGTCGTCGCGGCCGGCCGATGCGACCTCGGCCATGCGGCGTCCCCACGCGTCGTCGGTGCACACCACCGCTCGGTGGGCCCGGACCGGCGAGTCCTCGGCGAACAGCCGGGCCTTCGCGCCGAAGTAGTCGTCGAGGTCCTTGTGGAAGTCGAGATGGTCCTGGGAGAGGTTGGTGAACCCGCCGACTGCGAACACGGTGGCGTCCACGCGACCGAGCGCGAGGGCGTGGCTGGAGACCTCCATCACGACCGTGTCGACACCGCGTTCGCGCATGACGGCGAACAGGGCGTGCAGCTGCGGAGCCTCGGGGGTCGTGAGGGTGCTCGGCACGCGGATCCCCTCGATCCGGGTCTCCACCGTGCCGACGAGACCCACGACGTGTCCGGCCGCGACCAGACCGGCCTCGACGAGATAGGACGTCGTGGTCTTACCGGACGTGCCCGTGATGCCGATGACCTGCATGCTCCGGGAGGGGTGCCCGTAGACGGTGGCCGACGCCGCCCCCAGCGCCGCACGCGGCTCGGGATGGACGAGGATCGCAACCGGATCCGAGGTGACCTCGGCGACGAGATCGCGACCGGCCTCGTCGGTCAGCACGGCGACCGCTCCGCGCTCGAGTGCGGTTCCTGCGAAGGAGGCGCCGTGGATGCGGGCGCCGGGCAGCGCGGCGAAGACGTCGCCGGGGCGGATGCCCTGGGCGCGCAGGTCGATGCCGGTGACCGCGGCCGCACGGGCCGCATCATCTCCGGCGGCTGCATTGACGATCTCGACGCGCGCCCCGATGGCGCCGGCGAGAACCGAGATCTGCGTCATCGGTGGGTGCTCGGGTCTCCGCCCCTCCTCCGGAGGAGCCGGATCCGGACTCGATGGCACAGGCACCAGTTTCCTCTCGCTTCGCTGCAGCTCGTCTGCAGGCACTCCGACGGATGTTCCCGGGTTCGTTCCCGATGCGGTCTCGGCGACGACCGTCGTGTCACGTTACCGACGTGTCAGCCTACCGAGACACCACGGTCACCTCGTCAATCGACCTGGAGGATCAACTTGCTCTCCGGTTCGGCCGACAGCGGCACGCCGTCGCGCTGCAGCAACCACGACGCGATGTTGCGGAACAGCGGCGCAGCCGATTGGCCGCCGCTGCCATCGGAGCTGCGGGTCGGGGCGTCGAGCATGATGCCCACGACGTAGCGCGGATCGTCGGACGGTGCGATGCCGGCGAAGGTGATCCAGTAGTCGGAGTTCGAGTAGCACTTGCAGTTCTGGTCGATCTGCTGGGCGGTACCCGTCTTGCCCGAGATCTGATAGCCCTCGATGGCGGCGCCCGCACCGGTGCCCTGCTGGTTGCCGGTGTCGGACTGGACGACGGAGCGGAACATGTCGCGCACCGTCGCGGCGGTCTGCGGGCTCACCACCCGCACCGGATCGGGGCGGGGCGTCTCGGTGCGCGTGCCGTCCGGCGCGACGGTCGCACGCACGACCCGCGGCGGGACACGCTCGCCGTCGTTCGCGATGGTCTGGTAGATCGCGGTCATCTGCAGCAGCGTCATCGACAGACCCTGGCCGATGGGGAGGTTCGCGAAGGTGCCGCCCGACCACTGCTCCCGGCTGGGCAGCAGACCCGCCGACTCGCCGGGCAGGCCGACATCGGTGCGCTGACCGAGACCGAACAGTCGCAGCATCTCGGCGAAGCGGTCCTCACCGATCCGCTCCGCGAGCATGAGGGTGCCGACGTTCGACGACTTCCCGAACACACCCGTCGTGGTGTACGGCACGACCCCGTGATCCCAGGCGTCCTTGACGGTCGCGCCGGCCATGGTGATCGTGCCGGGGACCTGCAGGACCTCGTCCGGGCGGGTCAGACCGTCCTCGATCGCCGCGGCCGCGGTGATGATCTTGTTCACGGATCCGGGCTCGAACGGCGAACTGACCGCGAGATTGCCCTGTTCGGCGTCGGGCGGGTTGTTCGCGACACCGATCGACGGGTCGAAGGTGCTGTCGTTCGACATGGCGAGCACTTCGCCGGTGTGCGCGTCGAGCACCACCGCGGAGGCGTTCTTCGCCCCGGACAGGTCCTTCGCGCGCTGCACCTCCTGCTGCACGTGGTACTGCAGGTCGTTGTCGATCGTGAGCTCGACGGAGGAACCGTCGACGGCGGGCTGACGGTCGCGCCAGCTGCCCGGGATGACGGCGCCGTCGGACCCGCGGTCGTAGGTGGACGAACCGTCGGTACCCGCCAGCACGGCGTCCATCGACGCTTCGAGCCCGATCAGGCCGTGTCCGTCCCAGCCGGTCGCGCCGACGAGATTGGCGGCGAGCGACCCGCCCGGATACAGACGGATGTCCTGACGCTCGGTGCCGACCTTGTCGTACTCGTCGACGATCTCCGCCGCGACCCCCGGATCGACGCCGCGGGCGAGGTAGACGAAGGTCTCGTCGCTCTCCAGCATCTCGAGCACGTCCTTCTCCGGCGCCGCAGCACCGAGCGCCTCGTGGACCGCCGACGCGACACCCTCGAGATATTCCGAGACCTCGGGCCGGGACGGATCCTTCGCGCGTTCCTCCTCGAGTTCCTTGCGCACCCGCACGGGTTGGAAGGTCAGCGCCTTCGCCTCCATGGTGTAGGCGAGCGGTTCGCCGTTGCGATCGGCGATGGTGCCGCGGGTCGCGGGTTCGACGAGTCGGGTGGTGCGCTGGCTGGCCGCTTCGGCGGACAGGGTGGGGGCCTGGACGAGCTGCACGGACAGCAACTGGGCGACGGCTACGCCCAGAACGCCGAACATGCCGATCCGGCCCCACTTGTTGCGGAACGCGAAACTCGTCCGGTCGCGCTGCTTGCGATCGCGCGGCGCGGGCATTCGAGCCCGGCCGCCGCGCGTCGCCGGAGTGGAACGTCGCTGCGGTGCACGCCGAGGGGTGGAGCGGTTGTTCACCGAGGCCCGCCCTCGGGTTCCGTCGGCACGGCCTGGACAGGTGCTTCGGGCGCCGCCTCACGGGGCGCTTCGGATTGCGGCAGTTCGCTCACGGGTACCGATTGTCCTGCCGCGGGCGGTACAGGTACGGCACCCTCGACGTCCGGCGTGGCGGCCGCGGGAGCCTCCGCCGCAGGTACGGGCACGGGAGCCGGTGCCGGTTCCTCGCCCACCGGGCGGCCGTCGGCCGACGGCGCGGCCCGACGCGTGTCCTCGGTGTCGGTGCGCGGCCGGGGTTCCTCGCTCACGTCACCGAGCGGCCGCGGAGTCTCCGCCCCGGCGCTGCCGGCCAGCGGGGTCTGGACGCGGGCGTCCTCCCGGGCGGGCGGATCCAGCGGGACCGGCGGGGCACCCTGGGCCGGAACCGGATCGCCTACCACCTGCACCGAACCGTCCGGAGCGACGACGATCCGCGCGACCTGCCCCGTGGGGATCATCCCCAGTTCCGCCGCGGCGACCGCGAGCGCGGGAGCCGACTCGGCCGTGGCGACGTCGCGCTGGAGCACCGCGCGTTTCTGGGCGAGCTCCTCGTTGAGGGACCGCGCCGCGCTGAGCTCGTAGGAGTCCTCGGTCGCCCGGGTGGTCAGCAACAGCGTCACGGCCATGCCCACGCCCAGGAGCCCGATGATGGTGGCGACGAACGGGATCCGGGTGCGGACACGTCCGGTACCCGTCGTGCGCCCGCGGGTCTGCACCTGTTCGACCCCGAGCTGCGCTGCGCGCTGCGACCGTCGCTGATAGGCACGCTGCGCTGCGGTCGATCGCCCCGGGTTCCGGCGCTGCGGGGGTGCCACCTGTACGGTCATCGGTTACCTCCTGGCGATTCGTTCTGCAGCACGCAGGCGGACGGGCGCCGAACGTGGGTTGGCCTCGATCTCGTCGTCCGTCGCCCGCTCCGCACCGCGGGTGAGGATGCGCAGTTCCGGTCCCATCCCGGGCAGTTCGACCGGAAGCCCTTCGGGACTGCGGGACTTCGCACGCGGAGTCAGTTCCTGCTTGACGACCTTGTCCTCGAGCGACTGGTAGGACATGAAGACGATCCGGCCGTCCACCGCGAGAGCGTCGAGAGCGTCGGGGATCGCGTTGCGCAACGAGTCGAGCTCCGCGTTGACCTCGACCCGCAACGCCTGGAAGGTGCGCTTGGCCGGGTGACCACCGGTACGGCGGGTCGCGGCCGGGATCGTGCGGTACAGCAGTTCGACGAGTTCGCCGCTCGTCCGGAACGGGGTCTTGGCCCGGGTCCGCACGATCTCGGAGGCGATCTTGCCGGCGAAACGCTCCTCGCCGTAGGTGCTCAGGATGCGGGCGAGGTCGCCGTGACTGTAGGTGTTGAGGACATCGGCCGCGGTGATGCCGGTGGTGGCATCCATCCGCATGTCGAGCGGGGCGTCCTTGGAATAGGCGAAGCCGCGCTCCGCCTCGTCGAGTTGCATCGAGGACACGCCGAGATCGAACAGGGCGGCGTGGACCGAGCCGTACCGGTCGAGGCCGACGCTCTCGAGCGCGTCGGCGATCCCGTCGTAGCGGGTGTGGACGAAGTCGGTGCGGTCGGAGAACCGTGCGAGTCGCTCGCGGGCGATCGCCAGTGCGTCGGTATCGCGGTCGAGGCCGACGAGCCGCAGCTTCGGGTAGATCGTCAGGAAGTGTTCGGAGTGCCCACCGAGACCGAGTGTCGCGTCGACGTAGACCGCGCCCTCGCCGTCGGGACCGACGCTCTCGATGGCCGGACCGAGAAGGTCGACGGCGCGCTGGAGCATGACGGGCACGTGGCCGAATTCCGCCGCAGATGTCACATCGGCACCGGTGGCCTCATCCGTACCATCGACGGATTCGCGCTCGCCGTCCACCATGTGTCCTCCGGAATCCTGCTCGGGCCGCTTACGGTCTGTGGGGTACTCGTCGGGTGGACGGTGGTGTGCCTCGTGCCTGCCTGTCGCTCGTCTCGATACCGTGCTCGCCGCCACGGGGGTGGATACGGAAGACGGCGAATGCCTCGAGGTCTCTGTCCGAGTCCGAAGAGACCTGACGCCGGGGAAGTGCGTCAGGGCCCTCCGGTCCGTACCTGGCGCTGGGGAAGTGCGTCAGGGCCGGCACATCGGGCAGAGGCCTCGCGGCACTCGCCGCGCAGCCCGAGCCGTGGTTACAAGATGTCGCGTAGTGCTTCGTCTCTCGCTTCCGAGAAGTCTTCTTCGTGCTCGGCGAGGTAGGTCTCCCATGCCGTCGCGTCCCAGATCTCGAGGTACCTGACCGAACCGATCACCACGCAGTCCTTGGTGAGACCGGCGTACTTGCGGTGGGCCGACGACAGCGTGATCCGGCCTTGTGAGTCGGGTCGCTGCTCCTCCGTCCCCGATGCGAGACTCCGCAGGAACGCACGTGCCTGAGGGTTGCTCCGTGAGGCACTCGCGGCGCGTTCGGCCAGAGCGGCGAACTCGTCGCGAGGGAACACGGTGAGGCTGTGATCCTGCCCCTTCGTGATCATCAACCCTCCCGCCAGCTCGTCTCGGTACTTCGCCGGCAGCGTGAGCCGGCCCTTGTCGTCCAACTTCGGGGTGTAGGTACCGAGGAACACTCGGCGCCTCCCCGCTGCCGGACGGATGCTTCGCGCGACAGGACACCTTGTCCCGCCGCGCCCCACATTACCCCACTTTGCCCCACCGGAAACGGATTACTGCCGCCCGGTCACGCGTGTTGTCGTCACATTCCCAGCTCAGAGCAGGTGGCGGAAAATGGGGACACGCGCTCGCGTGACGACGACGGATCCACCGCTGTCTGCACCCCGACGATCCGCCCCACCGGCGGAGCGAGGCGCGAGCAATCGGCGACCAGGGAAAACACTGCGGTCGGGGCCGAGGTGGGAGGCGGTGGGAAGACGGGGATCGCGCGAGTGGGGCGCGGTGGTGGAGGGACAGAGGGGCGGACGACGCCGGGTCGGTGAAAGGTCCGCAGACGAACGACGACGGCGCGACCCGTGGGTCGCGCCGTCGTCGATACACCTGATGGTCGAGGAGGTCAATCCTGCTCGAAACGCCTCCGGAACCGCTCTTCCATGCGGTTGGTGAAGCCACCACCCGAGGACTTCTTGCCGCCGCGGGAACTTCGACCGGTCTTTCCGGAACCGGAACTACCGCCCGTCGCTCCGGGAGTCGACGGCCGACGACCGCCGAGGAGCAACAGGACTCCGGCGGCGAACATCACGAGGAACCCGAGCAGACTGATGATCGGGAAGCCGCCCGGCTTGAGCGGCAGGGCAACGCCGGCGATCAACAGCGTCAGGCCCAACACGAACAAGGCGCCGGCCTGTAGCCGCCGCCGGTTCGACGCCATCCCCAACCGGCTGCCACGCACGGTCGAGGCGAACTTGGGATCCTCAGCATAGAGCGCGCTCTCGATCTGATCGAGCATGCGCTGCTCGTGCTCGGAGAGTGGCACGGTACCTCCCCCGGCACTAAACGGTGGCCACCGGATCCGTGGGGCGAATCCGGCGGGGGGCCGTCCGTACGGCCGCCTGAGTCAATAATACGAGCAGATGTCGCTGTGGACCACAAACTCCACACGTGAGTTCGATCCCCTCTTCGGCGAAGACCCTCGTGAAGGGGCGAAAGTCACCCACCCACACCGACCTCCGGTTCTGCTTCGGCGTCGAGATAACCCTCCACGTCGTGCAGGAAGTGGCCCACCTCGTCGTAGAACGCACCGGATTCGTCGGCACCCACCGCCTGCGCGACCCCCGCCTCGACCGCGGTGCGAGTGGCGGAGCGATCGGCGAAGTAGTCGGCCCACACGGCGAAGGAGTCGTCGGCACGCGCCATGAGTGCCCATGCGTTGCGCGTGGCGGGGCGGCGGGGCCGGATCACGGAACGCAGCTCCGCGGCGGCGACCACCGCACCGGCACCGCGCAGCGCCGCCAGATAGGCGAGACGGAACCGCTCGCCCGGATCGCCGGCACCGGCGGCAGCCGAGAGCAGATCGTCGGCCTTGCGCAGCAACGTCGCCGCGCGCGCCGAGGTGGCATGGTCGATGCATACGGACGGCCCGAGCGTGGGAGACGTTCGGCGCGGGCCTCGACTCGCGACCTGACCGTTGGCCATGTTCACGCACCTCCTCGGCGTGGTCTCACCACTCGTTACAACGAGCGGTATCCGGTGGCATTCCCGCCGAAACGCCGAGGAACGGAGATCACTGTCCTCGAGTGAGGCCCGACACGGACGCCGAGCGGGAGACCCCAGGGTGATCCGGGGATGTTCGCTTCCCTCGAACATCCCCGGATCACCGGTGTCGAACATGCGTTCGACGTATTCAATATAGCTGGACCCACCGACAACCCGTCAAGAGAAAGTGGCCACGTCATCCCGAACGATCAGCGAGACCCGAGCACCTCCGACGCACCGCGAGCCACCCGAACGAGTCACGCATGACCACCGATCCCTGCCAGGACGCCCCGATCCTCACCGAGCTCTCCCCCGCGGACTTCCGTGCGCGCCTGCCCGCGCTGCTGACCGTCTACGTCGCGGCGATGCGATATCCCCGAGGCACGGAGTACCACCGCGCGCCGATGTGGTCCGAGCATTCGGCCCGCGCGGGTTGGCAGGCGTTCGCCGCGAGCCTCCCCGAGGATCCGGACACCGTCGTCGGGATCGCGTACGGCTACCGGGGCGACACCCGCCAGTGGTGGAACCAGCAGGTGCGCGCCGGCATGCGTCATTCGGGACGGTCCCCCGAGGAGATCGATCGCGTCCTCTCCGACTACTTCGAGCTCACCGAACTGCACGTCCGACCCGACATGCAGGGACGCCGCATCGGTGAACTGCTCCTGTCGGCGCTGCTGCGGGAACGCAGCGAAGCGGCCGTACTGCTGTCGACACCCGAGGTGCCGGGCGAGGACAACCGGGCGTGGCGGCTGTACCGTCGGTTCGGATTCCAGGACGTCGTCCGCCGGTTCGTCTTCACCGGCGACGCCCGCCCGTTCGCGGTCCTCGGCAGGAGCCTGCCCCTCGAGCCGGACCTCGTTCCACACCACCATCACACGATCGACGATCCGGACGGAAGCGGTACCCCATGAACTCCACACTCGACGTCGTCGTCGTGGGCTCGGGCCACAACGCCCTGGTCGCGGCGTGTTATCTCGCCCGCGACGGATGGTCGGTGGAGGTCCTCGAACGCGACACCGTGCCGGGCGGCGCCGTCTCCACCGTCGAACGTTTCCCCGGATATGCCGTCGACCGCGGCTCCTCGGCGCACATCATGGTGCGCCATTCCGGGATCGTCGAGGAACTCGATCTCGCCGCCCACGGCCTGCGCTACATCGACTGCGACCCGTGGGCGTACGCGCCGCCGCCGGCGGACTCCGACCGTCCCGGCATCGTCTTCCACCGCGATCTCGACCGGACCTGCGCCTCGGTCGAGGCCGCCTGCGGACGCCGCGAGGCCGACGCGTACCGCCGCTTCGTGCAGGACTGGGGCCCGCGCAGCGCGGCGGTGATGAAGTCGTTCACCCATCCCCCGACCGGACGGCACCTGCTGTCCTCGTTCTGGGGACTCGACGCGGGTGAGGGCGGCAGCGCCCTGTCCCGCCGGTTCCTCACCACCGGCGACAGCCTGCTCGACGAGTACTTCGACGACGAACCCCTGAAGGCGGCCTTCGCCTGGTTCGGCGCGCAATCCGGCCCGCCCATGTCCGAACCCGGCACCGCGGCGATGGTGGGCTTCGCGGCCCTCATGCACACCCTGCCCCCGGGCCGTGCGATCGGCGGGAGCGGCGCGCTCACCCAGGCCCTGCTGTCTCGGCTGCGGTCCGACGGCGGCACGGTGACCTGCGGCGACGCCGCCACCGAGATCCGCCGGACCGGCGGCCTGTGGACCGTGCGCACCGAATCGGGACGCTCGGTGCAGGCCCGCAGGGTCGTCGCCGGATGCCACGTACTGACCACGCTGGATCTGCTCGACCGCGGCGGATACGACCGCGACCGGCTCGAGGGCTGGCGTCGCAGCATGCGGGTCGGCCCGGGCATCGGCATGGTCCTGCGCCTCGGCACCGACTCGCTGCCCCGCTACCGCGGCTGCGACGAGCCCGAACTGACGACCTCCGGTCTGCAACTGCTCGTCGACGACCGCGCCCACCTGCGCGCCGCGCACGGTGCCGCGATGGCGGGAGACCTGCCGCCGCGACCGGCAGTCCTCGCGATGAGCTTCTCCGCCCTCGACCCGACGATCGCACCCGACGGCAAGCACCAGATCACGCTGTGGTCCCAGTGGCATCCGTACGCGCTGCGCGGCGGACGTCGCTGGGCGGACATCGCCGGCGCCGAGACCGACCGCATCCTCGCCGAGATGGAGACGCGCTCTCCCGGCTTCACCGCGAGCGTGGAGCACTGTCACGTGCAGACCCCCGCGGATATCGAGAGCGAACTCGGCCTGCTCGGCGGGAACGTCATGCACGTGGAGATGTCGCTGGACCAGATGTTCCTGTGGCGCCCGCTGCCGGAGCTGTCCGGTTACCGGGTGCCCGACGCGCCCGGCCTCTACCTCACCGGCGCCTCCACCCATCCCGGCGGTGGTGTCTCCGGTGCGAGCGGACGCAATGCCGCCCGAGTCGCCCTCGCCGACGCCAAGGGGAGCCTCGTCGACCGCGTGAAGGGCTGGGTGTCGCGGTGACCGACACCCGCGTCCCCGCACCGCCCCGGCCGGCCCGTCGGCGGACGATCCTTCCGATCGTCCCGGCCGTCGCCGCGGTCCTCGCCCAGATCTCTTATCCCCTCACCGCGGGTGATGCCCGGGACGCCGCGACCGTCGCGGTCGTCACGCTGCTCACCACCGCCTGCCTCGTCCATGCCGCGCTGAACCGCGGCCTCACCTTCGCCGTCGTCCTGTTCGTCAGCTCGGCCGGCATCGGATATCTGTCCGAGGTGGTCGGCACGATGACCGGCTATCCCTACGGCTGCTACAGCTATGTCACCGACCGGCTCGGACCGGCCGCCTTCGACGTCCCGCTGGTGGTGCCGCTGGCGTGGTCGGCGGGTCTGTACCCCGTCTGGTGCGTGGCCTCCCGCCTCGTCCGCAACGGTCCCGGCCGGATCGCGGCGGTCACCGTCGGCATGCTGGGCTGGGATCTCTACCTCGACCCCCAGATGGTGGCGGACGGTCACTGGTCGTGGTGCAACGCCGGCGGCCTGCCCGGGATCGAGCACATCCCGCTCACCAACTACGCGGGCTGGCTCCTCGTCGCCGCGATCATGGCGACCGTGCTCGTGCTCGTCGACTCCCGGTCGGACCGTACCGATACGCCCCGACGCGATGCCGTGCCGATCGCGCTGTTCCTGTGGACGTGGCTCGGTTCGGCGCTCGCCCACAGCGTCTTCCTCGACGCTCCCGAACTCCGCTACTCCGCGGTGTACGGACTGGTCGTCATGGGCGTACTGGGTGTTCCCCTGCTGGTCTCGCTCGTCCGATCGTGGCGCGGACGCGTGTCCGGTCCCGGTCGGGACGAGGCACGACTCGCCGCGAGCGACCCGAACGACCGACGAGGATGACCGTGCCTGGCACCATGTTCTCCGTGCAGTCGTCCAACCTGTCCGTCCGCCGTCGTGTCGTCGCGGTCGTGGGGCTCGTGCTCCTCGGCCTCCCGCTCCTCACCGGCTGCCTGCGTGTGCAGGCGACGATGGGGATCTCCTCCGACGACCGTGTGTCGGGGCAGATCGTCGCCGCGACCATCCCCGCCGACGAGAACGATCCCGGTCCCGAGCTCACCGCCCCCTCGGCTCTGGCCGGGAAGGTGCGGGTGCAGGAGTACTCACAGGACGGCTACGTCGGGAGCCAGGTCTTCTTCAACGACCTCACCTTCGGCGACGTCCAGCAGCTCGCCACGATGTCCGATCAGAGCGCCGGCATGTTCCAGCTCAATCTGCAGCGCTCGGGCGATCTGGTCGCCCTGAACGGACGCGTGGATCTCGAATCCGCTCCCACCCAGGGCACCGACGTGCAGTTCACCATCGCGTTCCCCGCCCGGGTGGCGACCACCAACGGCACCCGCGAATCGGATTCGATCGTGACCTGGAAGCTTCCGGCCGGTGAGGTGAGCAGCCTCCGCGCGGAGGTGCGCTACGCCGATCCCAACACGCGCGGTTTCGCGGGCTGGGCCGGGATCATGGCCGGCGCCGCCTTCGGTGTCACGCTGATCATCGCGGGCGTGGCCTGGTTCACCCGTAATCCCGCGCCGCAGTGGTCGTCGGCGAACGGGACGCGGTCCTGACCCGCCTGTCGCGCGACCCGGCCCCCGGTCTCGCGCGGCTCGTCGCCGGTGGCACTCTCGTCGCCTCCTACGGCGCGGCCGTCGCCCTCGCGAACCGCGTCACGCTCCCCCGTCTCGTGCCGGGTCCGGTGGTCGACGAGCAGGTCACGGTCGTCGTCCCCGCCCGCGACGAGGCTCCCCGCATCGGCGCGATCATCTCCGACCTGCGGGACCAGAGAGGACTGCGCGCCCTGCGCGTGGTGATCCTCGACGACGACTCGTCCGACGGCACCGCCGATCTGGCCTCGGCCGCCGCCGAGGGCGACGAGCGCATCACGGTGGTCCGGTCGACGCAACCGCCGCCCGAGGGATGGACCGGGAAGGCGGCCGCGTGTGCCGCGGCCGTCGCCCACGCCGGATCGGCAGCCGACAGCGGCGTCGTCGTGTTCGTCGATGCGGACGTCCGGCTCGCACCCGACGCGCTCGCCGCCGCCGTCGCTCTGCTGCGCCACCAGGATGCCGCGCTCGTCTCACCGTTCCCGTACCAGCTCACCGGGTCGGCGCTCGAACGGCTCGTGCAGCCACTGCTGTTCTGGTCGTGGTTCTCGGTGCTGCCCGTCGCGGTCTCGCACCGCGCCCGTCGGCCGTCGATGGCGGTCGCGTGCGGACAGTTCCTCGTCTTCGACGCGCGCGCCTACGCGGCGATCGGCGGGCACGCGGCGGTCGCGGTGAGTCCCACGGAGGATCTGGATCTGGCCCGGACACTGCGTCGCGCCGGACTGCCTACGACGGTCGCGGCCGCGGGCGGGCTGGCGTCGTGCCGGATGTACGACGGGCCCCGCCCGCTGATCGGCGGTTACACCCGCTGGTTGTGGTCGGCGTTCGGATCCCCGGTCGGGGCGGCCGCGGTGGTCGCGTTGTATCTCCTCGCCTACCTCGTGCCCCCGGCCGCGGCGCTTCTCGGTGAGGGGCGGACGCGACGCTGGGGTGTGGCCGGTGCCGCCGCGGCCGTGACGTCACGCCTTCTCGCGCGCGTCACCGAACGGGGAGGACGCCGACACCCGGATGCTCCGGGCCGCCCCGTCGACGATCTGCTGGACGCCGCTGCGCACCCGGCGTCGGTCCTGGCCTTCGGTGCGCTCACGGCGTCGTCGATCCGGGCCCGGCGCAGCGGCCGCGCGGCGTGGAAGGCCCGCGTTCTGCCCTGACCCCGAGCCGGGGCGGGCCGGATGTCAGGCCGGCTGCACCGCGGCGGGAGCTTCGAGTTCGTAGCCGAGGCGGTCGAGCACCTCGCCCGTCGCGCGGGCGAAGTTGAGCGTGATGAAGTGCAGGCACGGTGCGCCCTCGGAGATCAGCCGCTCGCACATCTCCGTGGCCACCTCGATGCCCACCTCGCGCACGGCCGCGCGGTTCTCCTCCGGGCCGTCGCCCGCCGCGCGCCGCAGCCGCTCCTCGAGAACGGGGGGCAGATGCGAACCCGACAGTTCGAGGCTGCGTCGCGCCGACCGCAGCGACGTGATGGGCATGATCTCGGGGATGATCGGCTTGAGCCCCTGCTCGGCGTCGCACGCCACGACCCGGTCGCGCAGACGCAGGTAGTGCTCGACGTCGAAGAACATCTGGGTGATCGAGTACTCGGCGCCCGCGCGCAGTTTCTGCACGAGATAGCGGGTGTCGTGATCGAGGTCCGGGGACCGGTGATGTCCTTCGGGGAACGAGGCGACGCCCACGTGGAAGTCGCCGAGATCGCGCACCAGACGCACGAGTTCGTCGGCGTATTCGAGACCCTCGGGGTGCTTCTCCCACTCGCCGAGCGGGTTGCCCGGCGGGTCGCCGCGCAGGGCGAGGATGTTGGTGATGCCACGGTCGGCGTAGGCGCCGACCATCGCGCGCAGTTCGTCGATGCTGTGCCCGACGGCCGTGAGGTGCGCGACCGGCAGGAGGGTGGTCTCCTCCGCGAGACGTCCGGTGACCCGGACCGTGCGGTCGCGGGTGGAGCCCCCGGCGCCGTAGGTCATCGATACGAAGGCCGGGCCGAGACGTTCGAACGTCCGCACGGCGCGCCACAGTCGTCCCTCGGCCTCGGCGTCGCGAGGCGGGGAGAACTCGACGGAGAACGGAATGCGGCCCGAACGCGCAGACCCGAGACGGTCCACGATCGACGGGGTCCGAGAAATCCCGCCGTCCTCGGTTGCCCTGACGAAGTCGCTTGTCACCGGTCCAGCATAGGTGGCGCCCCCGGGGCGGTCGCTACCGGCGACGACTCGACTGTGCGGATAGGCTGGTCGCGGCACCTCCGGCTCACCCGCCTCCGAGGTGCCGTCACCCATCGACCTGGAGGTTTCGTCCTGTCTACCGGCGCCGATCACTTGTCTGCCGAGAAGCTCCCCCATCGGGTGGAGGACTCCCTCCGGCAGTTCTTCACCTCACGCTCCGACCTGGTCGACTCGGTGGGCGGTGGATACCGGCGGGCCGTCGACACGCTCGAGGCGTTCGTGCTGCGCGGCGGCAAGCGGGTGCGGCCGCGCTTCGCGTGGACGGGCTGGCTCGGCGCCGGTGGTGATCCGACCGGGCCGGACGCCGAGGCCGTCCTGCAGGCGTGCTCGGCGCTCGAACTCGTGCAGGCCGCGGCGCTCGTCCACGACGACATCATCGATGCCTCCACCACGCGCCGCGGGTTCCCCACCGTGCACGTGGAGTTCACCGAGCAGCACCGCAGCGCCGGTTGGCACGGTAAGGCGGAGCAGTTCGGCGAGTCGGTGGCGATCCTGCTGGGCGACCTCGCCCTGGTGTGGGCGGACGACATGCTGCACTCGGCGGGGCTCGACCCCGCGACCGTCGCGCGCGTGGTCCCCGCCTGGGCCGCGATGCGCACCGAGGTGCTCGGCGGGCAGTATCTCGACATCGCCAACGAGGTGGCGGCGGACGAATCGGTGGAGGCCGCCACGCGGGTCAACCGGTTCAAGACCGCGGCGTACACGATCGAACGCCCGCTGCACATCGGCGCTGCCCTCGCCGGCGCCGACGACGACCTCATCGATGCCTACCGCCGCTTCGGCACCGACATCGGCCTGGCGTTCCAGCTGCGCGACGACCTGCTCGGTGTCTTCGGCGACCCCGAGGTCACCGGCAAGCCCTCGGGCGACGACCTGCGCTCGGGCAAGAGGACGGTCCTGTACGCGCTGGCGCTCGAGACGGCCGACGCTTCCGATCCGGCCGCGGCCGAACTGCTGCGCACGACGATCGGGACCGATCTGTCCGACGCGCAGGTCGAGCAGCTCCGCTCGCTGCTCGTCGATCTCGGCGCGGTCGCCCGGATCGAGGACCGCATCACGGAACTGACCGACAGCGCGTTCGAGGCGCTCGAGTCGTCCGGCGCCACCGAGGACGGCAAGGCTCTCCTGCGCGAGTCGGCGGTCGCGGCGACGCGACGGGTGGCGTGAGGACGGTGCGGACGGTTCCCGGCGCCGACCGGGTGGTCGTGGTCGGTGCCGGTCTCGCCGGTCTGTCGGCGGCGCTGTACCTGCGCGGCGCCGGTAGGGACGTGACGGTGCTCGAACGCGCCGATGACGTCGGTGGCCGGGTCGGCAGCTATCACGGCCCGGGCTACGAGATCGACAACGGCGCCACGGTGCTGACGATGCCCGAGTTGATCGACGACGCGCTCGCCGCGGTGGGCGCCGACCGGAATTCCGTCCGACCGGCGCTGCACACCCGGCGACTGTCCCCCGCATATCACGCACGGTTCGCCGACGGCACCTCGATCGACGTGCACTCCGACCCCGACGCCATGGTCGCGGAGATCTCGCGGGTGTGCGGTGCGGAGGAGGCGCGCCGCTATCTGCGGTTGCGCGCGTGGCTCGCCGACATCTTCGACGCCGAGTTCGACCGCTTCATGGACGCGAGTTTCGACTCGCCGCTCGACCTGGTCTCGTCCCCGGCGGCGCTGCGCGACCTGGCGCGCCTGCTCCGGCTGGGTGGGTTCGGCAGGCTCGGCGCGCAGGTGAACCGTAGGATCACCGACCCGCGCCTGCGCCGCGTCTTCACCTTCCAGGCGCTGTACGCGGGGGTCGCTCCGGCGCGGGCCCTCGCCGTCTACGGGGCCATCGCGCACATGGACACCTCGCTGGGCGTGTACGCGGTGAACGGCGGCATGCGGTCGGTCGCCCGCGCGATGGCCGCCGCGTTCGTCGAGGCCGGCGGACGGCTCGAACTCGGCCGGGAGGTGACCTCGCTCGATCTGTCCGGCGGTCGGGTCGACGGTGTCCGCACCCGCGACGGAGAGCGCTTTCCGTGCGACGCGGCCGTCCTGACCCCCGACACCCCGGTGGTCGACGGATTACTGCCGCGCCGACGGCGCCGTCGCACGCTGGCCGCGCCGTCGGCCGTGGTGCTGCACGGGTCGATCCCCACCGGGGTGACCCGCGGCTGGGCGGCGCAACACCACCACGTGATCGATTTCGGCGGCGAGTGGGACCGCACCTTCGCGGAGATCACCCGCAACCGCGGACGCGGTCGGCCGATGTCGGATCCCTCGCTGCTCATCACGCGACCGGCACTGTCCGATCCCGGCCTGCGGTTCACCCGTGAGGGCGTCGAGCACGAACCGTTGTCGGTGCTGGCGCCGTGCCCGAACCTCGACAGCGCGCCGCTCGCCTGGGCCGAGCTCGCGGTGCCCTATCGCAACGAACTGCTCGACGTCCTCGACCGCCGCGGATACGGCGGCATCGCGGACGGTTTCCGCGTCGACCACATCGACACACCGGCCACCTGGCACGCTCGTGGCATGCAGGCGGGCAGCCCGTTCTCGAGCGCTCACATCTTCCGGCAGACGGGACCGTTCCGGCGCCGCAACCTCGATCCGGCCGTTCCCGGCGTGGTGCTCGCGGGGTCGGCGACGGTGCCGGGTGTCGGTGTCCCCACCGTGCTGTTGTCCGGAAGGCTCGCCGCCGAACGGCTCGGTGCTCCGCGAAGGCGGTGACACCGGGCGCACCACGCTCCGCGTCTCCACTAAACTGTCCTCGTTCGCCAGCTACCTGCGCGCCGCGCATCCACACGTCCACGGGGGAGGAACCGTACCGATGTCGTCCCCTGCCTCGCCCGACGCCGAGCCACAGACCTCGCCCGCGCCGGAGGGGACGGCCGCACCGAAGGGTGAGCGCCCGAAGCACGCATTCCTGAGGAGTCCCGCCGGCCACGCCGCGCTGCTCGGCGCGTGGGGCGCGGTACTCATGACCTTCGGCAGTTTCGGGTCGGGCAGTGTCCGCCGGGTCGATCCGCTCCTCGAGGACATCTATCTGTCGTGGCTGCGGTTCGGCCACGGCCAGTTGCTCTCGCGGATCATCCTGTGGGTCGGTGTGCTCCTCATGATCGCAGCGTGGGTGCGTGTCGGCCGGGCGACCCTCGCCGGCCACGTCACGGTGCGCGATCTGTGGACGGTGCTGCCGGCGTGGACCGCTCCCCTGCTGGTCGCCACCCCGATGTTCAGCCGCGACGCCTACTCCTACCTCGCGCAGGGCGCACTGCTGCGCGACGGTTTCGATCCGTACGAGGTGGGCCCGGTCGTCAATCCGGGCGTCCTGCTCGACAACGTCAGCAATGTGTGGACGACGACGACCACGCCCTACGGGCCCGTCCACCTGCTGCTCGGTGCGGGCATCACGTCCATCACCGACGACAACGTGGTGACGGGCACCTGGTTGTGGCGCCTGACCATGCTTCCCGGCCTGGCACTGATGGCGTGGGCCGTGCCGAAACTCGCCCGTCGCATGGGCGGGAATCCCGCGATCGCCCTGTGGCTCGCGGTGTTGAACCCGCTCGTGTTGATCCACCTCGTCGGCGGTGTGCACAACGAGTTGCTGATGGTCGGTCTCATGATCGCCGGCATCGTGCTCGTGCTCGAGGGCCGGCACCTCGGCGGCATCGCCCTGGTCTCGCTCGGCGCCGCGATCAAGGCCACCGCAGGATTGGCGCTGCCCTTCCTGGTGTGGGTGTGGATGATCCACGAACGCGATCGTGCGCTTGCCGAGGGACGCGAACCGGCAGCGCCCGTCCGTCTGTTCGTCAAGGCCGCCGGCCTGGGACTGGTGGTCTTCGCCGCGGTCTTCGGTGGCACCTCGCTGCTCGCGGGTGTGGGCATCGGCTGGCTCACCGCCCTGTCGGGCTCGTCGAAGATCATCAACTGGTTGTCGTTGCCGACGATGATGGCGCACGCCGTCACGTGGGTCACCCCGTGGCGACTCGGATCGGTCCTCGACATCACGCGCATGCTCTGCGCGATCGCGCTGGTGGTGATCCTCGTGTGGGCGTGGTGGCGCTTCCGCCGCACCGAGCGCGACGCGATCTTCGGGATCGTCGTGGCGCTGACCGCGGTGACCCTGCTCTCGCCCGCCGCGCTGCCCTGGTACTACTCCTGGCCGCTCGCCGTCGCCGCCGCCTTCGCGATGTCGCCTCGGGTGCTCATGGTGCTCGTCGCGCTGTCGACCTGGCTGATGTTGATCTTCAACCCCGACGGGTCGATCGGGATGTACAACATCGCGCACGTCGCACTCGCGGTGTTCGCCTCGATCGTCGCGGCCCGTTCGCTGGTCACCTACGACCCGCTGCGCCTGCGGTTACGACCGCGACCGGCATCGCCCGCCGGCGCTGCCCGGGACGACCGTGCCTGAGCGCCCCTCGGGGATCGCGGCCGACGATCTCACCCGGGCCTACGCCTACTGCGCCGAGCTCACCGCCGAACACGGACGCACCTACAACCTCGCGACCCGGCTGCTACCCGCCTCGCGGCGACACGCCGTGCACGCGCTCTACGGCTTCGCCCGACACGTCGACGACATCGTCGACGTCACCGCCGTGGACGACCCGGAGGCCGCGATCCGCGGTGTCGACGACGCGCACACCCGCCTGCACGCCGCGCTCGCGGGCGATCCCGGCCCGCTCGACGACACGGGTCTCGTGGTCCGCGCGCTCGCCGACACGATCGAGCAGTACCGCATCCCGACCGGGTACTTCGAGGCCTTCATCCGTTCCATGCGCATGGACGTGCCGGGCACGCCCGAGTGCCGGCCCCACTACGGGACCATGGAGGAACTGCGCGAGTACATGTACGGCTCGGCGGCGGTGATCGGTCTCGAACTGCTACCGATCCTCGACGTCGACGATCCGGCCGCCCCGCCCGCCGCAGCAGCGCTCGGGGAAGCATTCCAGCTCACCAACTTCATCCGCGACGTGGGCGAGGACCTCGAACGCGGACGCGTCTACATCCCGCTCGAACTGTGGTCGGCGTTCGGGGTCGACATCGACCTGCTGCAGGAAGGCCGGCACACCGGCACGGTGGATCCGAAGGTCCGGCGGGCACTCGCCCACGCGGTCGCGTTGACCCGCGCCGAATATCGCAAGGCCGAACCCGGGCTGGCGGTACTCCCCGGCCGGATCCGACCGGGTATCCGCGCGGCCTTCACGCTCTACGGGCGGATCCTCGACGAGGTCGAACGCAGCGGGTTCCGGGTACTCGACCGGCGCGCGACGGTTCCGCGCCGCACGCGCGCCGCGGTCATGCTCACCGAGTACGTCACCGGTTCGCTGCTCCGGCAGCGGTGACGATCTGCTGCTCGGCAAGCATCACGAACTCAGAAGGCGAGCGCCTGCGCCCGCCGCATGACCTCGCGCGCGGACTGCGTGTGCATCGCGGCCACGGGACATCCACCGGGAAGAGAATCGTCCTCGGCGAAGAGCCACTGCAGGATCTCGTCGTCCTCGTAACCGCCGTCGTGCAGCACTGCGATCAGGCCGGGAAGACCCTTGAGAACGTTCCCCTCGTCGTCGAGGAAGGCCTCGGGCAGGACCGGCACGCGGTCGCGCTTGAACGCCAGCAACTGCCGGTCGCGCACCATCTGGTGCACGCGGGAAGTGGCGACGCCGAGGCTCTTGGCCACATCGACGAGCTGCACCACGGGGACGGAGCGGTCGAGAACGTCGTCGCAGTAAGGGATTGCACTCACCCCACCACGTTATCGCTGCGGCCGCGCGGGCAGCTACGCGGCTACCGTCCACGGGAGCTGGCTACGATCGACGGGGACGAAATCGCTTCGCACACGCGGAGCCGGACCTTCGTCACGTCGATACCTCGAAGGCCCGGGTACCGGCGTCCCACCATCACGCACGAGACACGGGGGTACACCGGGTGACCGCTGGAGGCGACCGACTGGTCGGCGTCGTGCTCGACCGGCGTTATCGCATCGAATCGCAGATCGCGCGGGGCGGCATGTCGACCGTCTACCGCGGCACCGACATGCGTCTCGACCGTCCCGTCGCCGTGAAGATCATGGATCCGCAGTTCGCGGCCGATCCCCAGTTCCTGGCACGGTTCGAGTTCGAGGCCAGGTCCGTCGCACGACTGACGCATCCCGGGCTCGTCGCGGTCTACGACCAGGGCCAGGACGGCGATCACGTCTTCCTCGTCATGGAGCTCGTCGAAGGCGGCACCCTGCGCGAACTGCTGCGCGAACGCGGACCGATGCCGCCGCACGCCGCGGCCGCCGTGGCCGCGCCGGTCCTCGGAGCCCTGGCCGTCGCCCACCGCGCGGGTCTCGTGCACCGCGACATCAAGCCCGAGAACATCCTCATCTCCGGCAACGGTGAGGTGAAGATCGCCGACTTCGGGCTCGTCCGGGCGGTCGCCGCCGCGACCACCACCTCGCGCAGCGTGATCCTCGGCACGGCGGCGTACCTGTCCCCGGAGCAGGTGACCGTCGGCAGCGCCGACGCGCGCAGCGACGTCTATTCCGCCGGTGTTCTCGTGTACGAGATGCTCACCGGTCGCACTCCCTTCACCGGCGACACGTCCCTGTCGGTGGCGTACCAGCGCGTGGAGAAGGACGTGCCGGATCCCAGTTCGGCTATCGACGGGGTCCCGCCGGAACTGGACGCCTTCGTCCGCCGGGCCACCGAACGCGAACCGTCGGAACGCTACGCCGACGCGCAGGTGATGGCCGACGCGCTCGGCGAGATCTGCGACACGCTCGATCTCCCCCGCTACCGGGTTCCGGCTCCGAGACGATCCGCGGTGCGGACGCCACCCGTGGTGGATCCCGATGCCGCGGCGCCGACCCGCACCGTCGACGGCGCCGCTTCCGGGCATGCCGATCCTGCTCCGCCGACGACGGTGCTCCCCGGCTCGGCCGCGACCTCGCATGCTCCGACGACCGTGCAGACCGCCGTGCCGGCCCCACCCGACCCGAATGCACCGGCCACGCCTGGCCCGAATACTCCGGCCACGCGCCCGCACCCGACCCGGGTCGCGACCCGCACCCATCCGCGTCCCGACACCGAACCGGTGGCGCCCCGGCCCGACTACGCCGCCGACCGTCGCCGTCAACGCCGGTCCGCCGCCGGCTGGATCGCCGCGATCATCGTGCTCGCGTTGTTCATGGGGATCGCCGGATGGTGGCTCGGCGCCGGCCGGCTCACCGACGTCCCGACCGTGCTGGGACTCGACCGGGCGGCGGCCGTGTCCGCGATCGAGACGGCCGGGTTGTCCAGCGAGATCCGGGGCGAGTACTCCGACGACGTTCCCGTCGACACCGTCCTCGGCACCGACCCCACCGCGGGCTCACGCGTGCCCGACGGCGACACGATCGCGTTGCTCGTGTCGCTCGGCAGACCCACCGTCCCGTCCATTCCCGGCGCCGGTGAGAGATCCGTCGTCGAGGACGAACTGCGGAGCCGCACCTTCGAACCGGTCGAGGGCGGTACCGCGTTCAGCACCACGGTGCCCGAGGGCGGAGTGGCCGCGCTCGACCCCGCGCCCGGCACCGTCCTGCCCGTGGGCGCGGAGGTCGCGCTCGTGATCAGCAAGGGATCGCCGCCCGTGACCCTGCCCGACCTGACCGGGCGCCCCGTCGACGAGGCGCGTCGCATCCTCGACGAGGCCGGCCTGACCGTCGGGGAGATCCGTGAGGTCTTCGACGCCGATGTCGACGAGGGGCGGGTCGTCGGCACCGACCCGGAGGAGGGCGAAGACGTCAGCGCCGGCGGAACCGTCACCCTCCTTGTATCCAATGCAGTGAAGGTGCCGTCGATGTTGGGACGCTCGGTGGGCTCGGCCCGCGACGAACTCACCCGCCTCGGTTTCGAGGTCGAGGTGCGGCAACTCGGCGACTCCGACCGCTCGGTCGTGATCGGCCAGAATCCCGGGGCGGGCCGGAGAGCAGAACAGGGCAGCACGGTCACGCTGACCGCACTGCCCTGATCCGACCGCCTGTTCCCTACCCGCGGAGCATCTCCGCCACGAGGAACGCGAGTTCGATCGACTGCTGCGTGTTCAGCCGCGGATCGCACGCCGTCTCGTAGCGACCGTGCAGGTCGAGATCGGAGATGTCCTGGGCACCGCCGAGGCACTCGGTGACGTCCTCACCGGTGAGCTCGACGTGGATGCCACCCGGATGCGTGCCGAGCGCGCGGTGCACCTCGAAGAAGCCCTGCACCTCGTCGACGATGCGGTCGAAGTGACGGGTCTTGTAGCCGGTGGACGCCTCGTGGGTGTTGCCGTGCATCGGGTCGCACTGCCAGATCACCTTGTGACCGGAAGCCTCGACGCGCTCGATGATGCCGGGCAGCAGGTCGCGGACCTTCGAGTGACCCATCCGGGAGATCAGGGTCAGCCGGCCCGGCGTGTTGTGCGGATCCAGGCGCTCGACGTACTCGACGGCCATCTCCGGGGTGGTCGACGGACCGATCTTCAGACCGATCGGGTTCGACAGCAGCTCCGCGAACGCGATGTGCGCGCCGTCGAGCTGGCGGGTGCGATCGCCGATCCACAGGAAGTGGGCCGACAGGTCGTACAGGCGCGGCTTGTCGCCCGAGTTGTCGAGGCGCAGCATCGCACGCTCGTAGTCGAGGACGAGGGCCTCGTGGCTGGCGTAGATCGTCGCCGCGCGCAGGTTCGGGTCGACGACACCGCACGCGTCCATGAACCGCAGACCGCGATCGATCTCGGAGGCGAGCGCCTCGTAGCGGGCACCGGCAGGCGAGGCCGAGACGAAGGCCCGGTTCCAGTCGTGCACGCGGTGCAGGTCGGCCTCACCGGCGGCGGTGACGGCACGCACGAGGTTCATCGCGGCGCTCGCGTTCGCGTAAGCGCGCACGAGGCGCGACGGATCGTGTCTGCGCACCTCGGCATCGGCGACCAGCGAGTTGACCATGTCGCCGCGGTAGGACGGCAGACCGAGCGCGTCGGTGTCGGACGAACGAGGCTTGGCGTACTGGCCGGCGATCCGCGCGACCTTCACGACCGGCGTCGACGCACCGTAGGTCAGCACCACCGCCATCTGCAGCAGCGTGCGGATGTTGCCCTTGATGTGCGGCTCGGTGTTGTCCGCGAACGTCTCGGCGCAGTCGCCGCCCTGGAGGAGGAAGGCCTCACCGCGAGCGACGGCGGCGAGCTGGTTCTGCAGCTCCTCGACCTCGCGGGGCACGGTGATGGGAGGCACGCTCTCGAGCACGGTGCGCATCGCCGCGGCCTGTTCCTCGGGCCAGCTGGGCTGCTGCAGCGCCGGCTTTGCGAGCGCCGCGTCGAGGTTGGCACGCAGCTCCTCGGGCAACGGGGGAAGTTCGGGCAAGCGGTCGATCGGCACGTCGACAGTCCAGTTCACCCGTCCAGGATATGGCGTGACGGCCGGAAGCGGCGCAGCACCCCGTTACCCGCGTCACCGCGACCGGCGAGCAGCCTCGATCGCTTCGAACTTCGCGAGGTTGTGGCGGGCGTCGGCGAGCGCGTCGTGGTTGTCGTCCGGCGCCGGGGGCAGGGGCGGTGAGCCCGAGTCCTCCCAGTACTGCCGGAGCTCGCGGGTGAAGCGGGGCAGGACGTCCGGGAGTTCGGGCATGGTGCCCCACAGCTGGACGAGCACGACGTGGTCGTAGGCCCCGATCCACGCCCACAGTTCGGGCCGGATGCCCGGTCGGGGCACGAGGAACTTCAGCAGGTCGTCGCGGATCCTCGATCGCGACTTCCAGGCGGGGTGCGCCGGGGGCGGGAGCTTCGGGAGGACGTTGCGGCGCACCCAGGCTCCGGCCCGGGTCGGGTCGAACTCGGTCGACACCGCGTAGAACTCGCGGCCGTCCTCGCAGGCGACACCGATCGAGACGAGTTCGATCGTGCGGCCGTCCTCGATGAACTCGCAGTCGTAGAAGTAGCGCACCTGCTCACCCGGCACGCGTGTCGGGAACGCGGTCCGCGACGGAACCGTCCTGCGGCGGGGTCGCGGCACTGCCGTTCGTCGACGCGCCCGTGTCCCCGGCCCCCGACTCGTTCGCCGAGCCCTTGTTCTTGAGGGAGGCGGCGTAGATGTCGACGTACTCCTGACCCGACAACTGCATGAGCGAGTACATGACCTCGTCGGTGACGGTGCGCTCCACGAACCTGTTTCCGCCCATGCCCTCGAACCGGGAGAAGTCGATGGGCTCGCCGATCCGGACGGTGATCTTCGCCGGTCGCCACATCTTCGACCCGATGGGGTTCATCCGGTCGGTGCCGATCATCGCGACGGGGATCACGGGGACGCCGGTCTCCAGCGCCAGTCGCGCGAGGCCGGTCTTGCCCTTGTAGAGGCGTCCGTCGGGTGAGCGGGTGCCCTCGGGATAGATGCCGAGCAGCTTGCCCTGGCCGAGCACCCGGACCCCGGCGTTGAGCGCATCCTGCGCGGCGTCGGCGCCGGTGCGGTCGATGGGGACCTGCCCGACCGACGAGAAGAACCAGCGCTGAAAGGCGCCCTTGAGTCCGGTGCCGGTGAAGTACTCGCTCTTCGCGAGGAAGGTGATGCGCCGGCGTACCAGGAGGGGAAGGTAGAACGAGTCGAGGACGGCCCGGTGGTTACTGGCCAGGATCGCCGGTCCGTGCGCCGGAATGTTCTCGCCGCCTTCGAACTTCGGACGTCCTATGAGCCACAGCAGCGGTCCCAGGAGGACGTACTTGAACAGCCAGTACCACATGGCATCCTTCCCGAATCCGATCATCCCCCACACGGATCGGTGCAGCACCGCCCGCCGGTCGACTCTACGACGATGCGACTGCCACTCGCACATCGCCTCAGTGCCCGACCCCACCCTTTCCACGTCGACGTGACGATAATCTCACCTCCGGCGAATCTCACCTACAGGGAAATTCGACGACAGCGGTGGTCGTGAGGTTTCGATCGCGGAGCGGGCGAGATCGGCGGCACCGATGAGCCCGGCGGCGTCACCGAGCTGCGCGACCCGGACGCGCGCGAGAGGACGATGGCCGGCGCCGGTGGTCACGGCCGCGTAGTGCTCGCGCGCGGCGTCGAGGAACAGCGGCGCGGAACCGGAGACCCCTCCCCCGATGACGACGAGCTCGGGGTCGTAGACGTCGGCGACGAGCGCGAGGCCGAGCCCGAGCCTGCGGGCGAAATCGTCGAAGGCCGCGAGCGCGACGGGGTCGCCGTCGTGGGCTGCGCCCGCGATCCGCCGGCCGGTGAGCGATCCGGGATCCGAGGCGATCTCGCCCGCGAGAACGGACCGCCCGGGTTCGGCCGCGAGCATCTCGACGGTCGTGTCCACGAGACCCGTTCCGCTGCAATACCGTTCCCAGCACCCTTGCTTGCCGCACGGGCAGGGCCGACCGTCGGGCACGACCTGCAGGTGACCGAGCTCGGGCGCCACACCGTAGGCACCGCGATAGATCCTGCCGTCGAGCAGCAGGGCGGCGCCGATGCCCGTTCCGAGCGCGACCATCACCGCGATCGTGCTGCCCGCGGCGGCGCCGAAGCGGTACTCGGCCCAGGCCGCGGCATTGGCGTCGTGTTCGAGGACGACCGGCAACCCGAAGCGTTCGGTGAGCGTCTCGGCGAGCGGCGTATCGCGCCAGGGCAGATGCGGCGCGAACCGCACGGTGGTGCGGTCCTCGGTGAGGAAGCCCGCGACCCCCAGCCCGACCGCTGCGATGTCGTTGCGGTCGCGCAGATGCTCGACGAGCCGGTGCAGCGCGTTCTCGAGGGCGACCGCGGAGGACGGCGTCTGCGTGCGCACACTGTCGACGACGTCGCCGTTACGGTCGACGGCCGCCGCGCGGATGCTCGTGCCCCCGATGTCGATCCCGACCGTGAGCCCGGGGTCGTGCGTGTTCACGTGCGGAGGTTGACGGAGATCGGCTCGAAGGCCGGGCGATCCCGCGTCGGCGGATCGGGTGTCGGCTCGGGCGGGACGCCACCGGTCGAGGGCAGGAACTGCGCGAGGAACTCCCGCAGCAGCGCGATCAACGCCGCCAGTTTCGACGCCAGCCTGCTGACCAGTTCGTGGTTCTCGCCGCGAACCAGGGCTGCGGCGGCGCAGAGCGGGCACCACGCGCACCCACTCGGGGTGGTTGCGGCCTCGGCGTCACCCGGAGCCGTCGAACCGGGCGCGGTATTAGCCGACGCGTCGCCGGTCGCGGCGACGAACTGCTGCACCGTGCCCTCGACGCGGTCGAGAACGGCGTCGGCGAGCAGCAACAACTCGGAGATCAGGGCTTCGTGATCGTCCCTCACAGCGGCCACACCGCCGGATCCGGTACGAATCGCACCACCAGATCGGTTCCGTCGAACTCGGCATCGGAGACGGTGCACCGGCGCAGCCCCGAAGCGAGTCGCACCCGGCGTCGCATCCCGTCGGCGCCGACGACGAGGTCGTCGCCGATCCGTCCGAGTGTCAGG
Organism: Rhodococcus sp. 5G237; assembly: GCF_053764735.1. NCBI lineage: Bacteria > Bacillati > Actinomycetota > Actinomycetes > Mycobacteriales > Nocardiaceae > Rhodococcus > Rhodococcus sp. 5G237. The sequence goes on from NZ_JBSNCD010000006.1 coordinate 242,369, forward strand.
GACGCGGGATCGGCGAGCGGCAGGTACATGCGCATCGCGTACACCGACTCCACCCCCGTTCCCGATTCGTGCTGCACCCGGACCGGCTCGTCGGTCTCCGACGAGGGAACGGGTGCGTCGCGGCGGAGCGCCGTGGCGAGCTCCTCCAGAGCTGCCAACCCTACCGGCTCCGCGGCGCGGCGCTCGCACACGATCACGGGAACGTCGGTGACGGCCGCCCCGATCTCGGCGACGATCGCCTCGTGCGCGGCCCGTTGGTCGGCGAGCAGCCGCGCCGCCGCACCCGAACCACCCACCGCGGGGACGACTCCGTTGACGACGACCGCGTCGACGCGCATGCCGGACAGAGCGAGCCACGACCGTACCCGTGCGAGCTCGGCACGACCGGCGCGGTCGGGCGTCGCCACGATCACCGCGGCGCTGCGTCCGCGATCGTCGAGCAGGTCGCGTACCGCGGTGATCCCCGACAGCAGCCGATCGAACAGCGCGACGAAGACACCCGTGCGGGGGTCCGGACCGGTGGCCGCTGCGACCCGGCTGTGCTGGGGCCAGATCCGTTCCAGCGAATCGGAGACCGTGCGCGGCGCGGTGAGGGTGCGCAGGGCGTCGGCGGAGGCCGGGGCGTCGACGACGACGAGAGCCCACCTCCCGCTGTCCGCGAGTCGCGCGACCTCGGTGAGCACGAGCAGTTCCTCGACGCCGGGAAGTCCGGTCAGTTCGTCGGGCTCGGGCAGGTCGAACCGATCGGCGTGCTCGTGCGTCCCGGCGAGCGCCGCCATCGACGCGAGGACCGCGTAGCGCGTGCGGAGCAGCTGCAGCGAGTCGATCTCCACCATGTCGAGGTTCTCCTCGACGGTGTGGATGTCCGTCGCGCCGGCGTCCCGGTTCGTGGCCGGGGGCAGGTCGAGCACGTCGCCGAGGGAGTGCGCCCGGTCGATGGACACGACGAGCACGGGCTCTCCCGCACGGGCGGCCGCGAGCGCCTCGGCCGCGGCAAGGGTCGTCTTCCCGGCGCCGCCCTTTCCGAGGAACCATCGCACGCGGGCCGGGGCGTGCCGGACGTTCAGCCCTCCACCTGCTTCTTGAGTTCCTTCAGCGCGGTGTCGGTGATGACCTTCTCCGCCTTGCGCTTGAACAGACCGATCATCGGGATCGTGAGATCCACGGTGAGCTGGTAGTCGACGACCGTCGTGCCGTCGGGGGCCTCGGTCAGCACGTACGAGCCGGACTGGGCCTTCTGGATCTCACCGCTCTCGAGCTCCCAGCTCACGGCACGGTTGTCGGGCGCCCACTTGTACCGCAGGACGTAGGTGTCCTTGACGATGCCGGCGTCGAGGACGAAGCGCACGCGTTCGGCCCGGCCGTCGGGTCGATGTTCCACGACCTCCACGGTCTTTGCCGCCGACACCCACGTCGGATAGGCATCGAAATCTGCGATGACCTCCATGACGCGCTCGGCCGGCGCGTCGATGGTGATCGACCTCTTCGTCTTCTCGGCCATGTGGTGACGGCTCCCTTTCTCGGTCCCTCGGGTGTGCACCGATCAGTCCCGCCCCGAGGGTCTATCACACCGTAGGAACAACGGTATCGGGACGACGCTCCTTCGGTGGCTTCAGTGTCGCGGCGGTTCACCGGCCGGACGACCGGCCTCGAGACGCTGCTTGACCTCGAAGGTCATCACCTTTCCCTGGACCCTGCGCGTACGGTTCATTCCCGCGAGGTCGAGACCCGCCACCCGCTCGGGCGCGACACCGGCCGGTTCGCAGTGCAGGAAGTAGTGGATCACCGCGCCGTCGAGAACCGGCTCGATCCACACCTCCATCGTTCCGTCGAGCGGACCCGACACCGTCCACCGGATGCCCTTCTCGGCTCGGTCCTCCCGCACGGTCAGTACGAGATCGGGCCACCATGCACGCCACCGATCGAGGGCCGCGATCTCCTCGGCGATGCGCTCCGGGGGCGCCGCTACGAAGGTCTGGTCCGCCACCTGAATGCTGCTCACGCAGGACAGCTTCACATATCGCGTCGGCGGCCCGTCCGGTCACCCCGCCGACGGCGTCACCGTCTCGTTCGGGGGCGCCGAGGCGTCGAGATAACCGCGCAATCTGGCGCCCAGGACGTCCCACCTCCAATCGGTGGAGACCCACTCGCGACCGGCCGCGCCCATCGCGGCGGCACGATCGGGATCGGCGAGGACACCGGACACCGCGGTCGCGACGGCCGTGACGGAGGTGCCGTCGACGACGTAACCGGTGCGACCGTCGCGCACCGTTTCCGGGGCACCGCCCGACCGGCCGGCCACGACGGGCACCCCGGTCGCGGACGCCTCGAGGTACACGATGCCCAGGCCCTCGACGTCGAGACCGCCGCCGCGGGTCCGGCACGGCATCGCGAACACGTCGGCGATGGTGTGGTGCGCGGCGAGTTCGGCCGACGGCACGGTGCCGGTGAACACGACGTGCTCCTCGACCTCCGTGCGGCGGGCGAGCTCCCGCAGACGCGACTCGTACGGTCCGCCGCCGACGATCACGAGGACGGCACCGTCGATCCGCTTCCGGATCGCGGGCAGCGCGCGGATGAGCACGTCCTGCCCCTTGCGCGGCACCAGGCGCGACAGGCACAGCACGGTGGGCCGGTCGCCGAGACCGTAGCGTGCCCGCAGTTCGGCGCGTGCCGCCGGATCGGGCCGGAAGACGTCGGTGTTCACGCCGGACGGCAGGTGTTCGAGACCCGCTTCGGGGCCGAATGCCGAGGCGAACCGCCCCCTCGTGTAGCGACTGACGTAGGTGACGGTGTCGGTGTGCTCGCCGATCTGCCGCAGCGCCTGCCGGGCGGCGGGAAGCATCGACCATCCCACCTCGTGGCCGTGGGTGCTGGCGACGATGCGATGGGCGCCGGCACGGCGCAGCACGGGCGCCAGCAGAGCCAACGGCGCAGCCGCTCCGAACCAGACTGTGTCGCAGCCGTGTTCGGTGAGCAGCCGAGTGGCCCGTCGCGCGACGTCGGGGGTCGGCAGCATCAGCGTCGTGGGATGACGGACGACCTCGAAGGGGACCCGCGCGTCGAACTTCACGTGACTGTCGCCGCGCCACCGCGGCGCGTAGACGACCAGGTCGTCGGACGGCAGCTGATTCGCGAAGGCGTGCAGATAGGACTGGATGCCCCCGGGTCGGGGCGGGAAATCGTTCGTCACCAGCAGGGTCCGCGACATGGGACCACCGTAGAAGCAGCGCGACGGGAAGGCGTCGACGGGTCCCGGGCCCCGGAAGGCGTCGACGGGTCCCGGGCCCCGGACGGTGCCGATGGGCCCCGGTCCGGACCGTCCCGGTCAGCGGATGTCGCGGATGCGCTCCCCGAGCCAGCGGCTCCAACCGTCCACGAAGCCGGCGGTGTCGACGCCGAGCAGGTCGGTGAGCACGTCGTCGAGCCGCTCGTCGGTGACGGGACCCGCGGCGAGGGCGCGGTAGAGGGAGACGAGCCTGTCGTGTCCGAACTCGTCCGCGGTGTACGCGGCGATCGACCAGGAGCTCTCGTAGGCGAGCGCCGACCGGTGGCCGGTGAAGTCGCCGTCGACGGGCAGCGACGTCGGCGCACCCGACGCCCGTACCTGCCGGGTCAGCGTCGGCGCGATCCGCTGCACGTCGAGCGGCCCTGTCTCGAGACCCTCTGCGGCCGTGCGGTGGCCGACGTAGTCGGCGAAGCCCTCGAGGACCCACATCGGTGAGCCGTCCACGGTGCCGGCGCGTGCGGCGACGTGCACCGTCTCGTGCGCGAGCACGATCCGGCGGGAGGTGTCGTCGAGCCGGTCGCTCGCGGCCGGATTGAAGACGATGCGCTGCCCGGTGGCGATCCCGCGCTTGTGATCGACATCGTCGGAGACCGCGACGGCCGCGATGTCGTCGCCGTCGTGCCGGGGTCCGACGAGGTGCGAGAACTCCTCGCGTGTGGACGTCACGACCACCAGTGCGCGTCGCGGCCAGGAATCGCCCCACAGGTCGTCGACGGCCTCGACCACCGACGGCAGGTCGCCGGCCAGGTCGTCGACGAAGGCGGCGTTGTCCGGGTGTCCGATCACGAGCGAGCGACCACCCTCGGTCTGCGCGGTCGCGAGGTGGAGGCTGCCGTGGTCCCAGGGTCCTCGCCAGGTGACGGTCTGTGCCCCGGCGAGATCGGGTGCGTCGTCGGCGATCCGCCAGCCCTGCGGCCGGTGGACGAACAGCACGGTCACCGGCCGTCGGGTGGGTACGTCGTCGATTCCGTCCACGGCGTACCGCAGGTGGACGCGGTGCGCCCGTACCTCGTCGGCCGCGAACCGGGCGATCGTCTCGGGCGGCAGCGGCAGCGCGGGTTCGGAGGCGAGTTCGTAGCCGAGATCGGCGAGGGGAACGACGGCGATCGCCGCGATCCGCTCCCGTTCGGCGTCGAGGAGTTCCGGGGACGCGTCGTCGATCAACTCCGCGAGCGATCCGTCGTCGCCGGTCCGGACCGCATGCGCCCAGTCGTCGAGCACGACCTGCAGTTCGGCCCGTACCCGGCTGTCGGCGTCGTCGGTGTCCACCGGGTCGACGGCCAGCAGCAGTCCTGCCGTGACCAGCGCGACCACGAGTCCGGCCAGGCCGAGACGTTCCCACTTGCGGGTACCGGCGGTGAAGGGCGATCGCGCGGGCACCGCGTCAGTCTAGGTCGGCGTCCGAGGGCGGTCCCGTACGCCCTCGCCCACCGGCGGCGATCCCGCCTCTACCCGGTCAGTACCGCCGGGCGCTGTGGAACGGGAAGCGATCGATCGACTGCACCTTCACCGGCACACCGAAGGTCGAGGCGTGCACCATGTTGCCGTCGCCGACGTACATGCCGACGTGGGAGGCGTCGTCGTAGAAGATGACGAGGTCGCCGGGCTGCAGATTGTCGCGGGAGACGGGGATGCCGCCCTGCGCCTGGGCCTGACTCGACCGGGGCAGCGACTTGCCGACCTGCTGGTACGCCCACACCATCAGTCCCGAGCAGTCGAACTGGTCGGGGCCGGTCGCGCCCCACACGTACGGTGAGCCGATGCGCGACAGGGCGGCGCGCAGCGCGGCGCCGTTGCTGCCGGGGACGAGGTGCTGCAGGATCTTCTCGGCGTCGAGGCCCGGAGGGAAGGGAGTGCCTGCGAGTTCGGCCTTCTCCGCGTCGCTCAGCGCCTCGAAGGCGTTCAGGACTCCTTCGATCTGCTCCTCGAGGTCGGCCTGTCGCCGCTGGAGTTCGTCGCGGAGGGTCTGGGCCTGCTCGGCGGCGGCACGTGCTTCGTCGGCGGCATGCTGTGCGGCGACGGCCGCCTCGGCCGCAGCGGCGGTGGCCGCCCGGAAGCCCTCGACCTCACGCGAGGTCTGTTCGCCCAGGACGTCGAGCAGGACCATCTGGTCGAGCATCTGCTGGGGCGAGTCGCTCACCACCACGGCGAACAGCCGGTTGGTGCGCGCACCGCGGTAGTTGGCCCGCGCGAGCTTGTCGACGGTGGGCTTGAAGCGGGCGATCTCGGCGCGAGCGGCGCCGAGCGCCTCGTCGGCCTGGCCGGCACGCACCTCGGCCTCGTGCTGCGCCGCGACCTTCGCTTCGAGATCCGCCCCGGCGGCGTGCAAAGCCTCGGTGGCCTGTTCGCTGCGACGTGACAGATCCGCGAGGTGCTCGAGGCGTGCGGCCGGGCTCTCCCCTGCGGGTTGCGCCGTCGCCGGCGCCAGAGTGAAACCGAGGACCATCATCACGAGCGCGACGACGAGCGCTGGACGGCCGGTCCGTCGCCTGTCCTGCACTCGTACGAGGTGCTTTGTCCTGTCGGAAACCACGTGGGCTCGCATCCTTTCCCAAAGGTCTCGATCAGGTTACGGAATTGCATAGGTTTGTGTCTACCTGCGAGTAGCTCTCCCACGCAGCGGCCGTTTGTGCATGCCGTTCGCGCATCGGCAGGGACGTGCAGACACACGAGGAGGGTGGGTCCGGTACGTACCGGACCCACCCTCCTCGGCAGTGCGTCGGCGCTGGAGCGGGGGGTGCTCAGACCGATCGGAAGCGACGGGGCGCCGTCGATCAGAAGCGACGGGCGCCGTCGACCGGCATCGAGTTCAGCGGTGCGATCTTGACCGGCTGGCTCGAGGTGGAGGCGTGCACGATGTTGCCGCCGCCGATGTAGATGCCGGTGTGGCTGCCACCGTAGAACGACACGACGTCACCGGGCTGCAGAGCCGCGACGTCCACCGGGGCACCGGCGGAGGCCTGCTCGTAACTGGTGCGCGGGACGCTCAGACCGGCCTGCTTGTAGGCCCACTGCACGAGACCCGAGCAGTCGAAGGAGCTCGGGCCGGCGGCGCCGTAGACGTAGGGGGCACCGATCTTCGACTGTGCGGCGTCGGCAGCGCGCTGGCCGACGGAGCTGAAGGGGGCGGTGAAGGAACCGGCCTGAGGCGCGGGGGCCGCCTCGGGGGCCGGCGGAACGATGTTGGCGATCTCCGGCGGCACGGTCACACCGGCCGGGAGGTCGAACGTTCCGACACCGGGAATGTTGATCGGCTCGGCCATCGCCGGGCCGGCCGAGACGGTGACTGCTCCGAGAGCAATGGCACCGGCGACGAGTGCGCGCCGGACGGTGCGCTTGCTGTTGTTCGAAACCACGAGGGGACGTTCTCCGTTTCTTCCGTTCACCCGCCGACCGAGTTAGCTGACGGGTTCGGGCCGGAAGATCAGCCCTACCCCTCCCCGCGAGCGGCGGAGGGGATTCACCCCGAGTACTACGTGTGGGTCCCCGGCTCGCTGCTCCCGCAGACGGGAGAAGCGATTAGGCGGTAACCGTGCGGCTCCGACCCGGGGGTGGGGCGGGAAACTCTCCGCTCGGTCTCGAAAAGATTACGAAACGGCATCGGTGAAGTCGACCGCCTCCCTGTGTGGCCCGCTCGTTTCGGCCCGCCTCTGGGGGAATGCCGCCGCGGGGCAACGGTCCGATAACGGCGCGGTAACGGCCACCGCTCGACGCGCCTTCACCAGAGGGAGGCTCGGCGCCCGTTTCACCCGAGTCCTTTCCGGAAGAACCAGGTCAGGACGCCCTGACTCGCCGACCTTCGACGAGGCGATGCGCCCGATTCGCCGGAGTGCCGTCCTCGGAGGCCGATCGGTCTGTTTTCCGGCCCGCGCGTACCCCTCATCGAGCCGAAAAGAACGCAGTGTGATCCTCGTCTCCCCCCTGCTTCGAACCCACTCCGAAGCCCGCTCGGCGGCGTGTCGGTGACGCTTCCTAGGCTCTGCCGCATGACCTCGCCGCAACCATCCGCCCTGGGCGTGCAACTCGGTTTCGACGAGCTCGACGCTCCCCTGCGCGAGACAACCTTCGTCGTCGTCGATCTCGAGACGACGGGCGGGAAGGCAGCCGAGGACGCCATCACAGAGATCGGAGCGGTGAAGATCCGCGGGGGCGAGGTGCTCGGCGAGTTCGCGACCCTCGTCGATCCGGGACGACCCATCCCCCCGTACATCGTGCAGCTCACCGGCATCACCACCGCCATGGTCTACGCGGCCCCCAAGATCGAGGAGGTGCTGCCCGCCTTCCTGGAATTCGCGTCCGGAGCGGTGCTCGTCGCACACAACGCCGGATTCGACGTCGGCTTCCTCAAGGCCGCCACAGCGCAGTGCGAACTCGCGTGGCCCCGCTTCCAGGTGCTGTGCACCGTCAAGCTGGCCCGCCGCGTCCTCGGACGCGACGAAGCGCCGTCGGTGAAGCTGTCCGCGCTGGCCGAACTGTTCCGGGTCTCCACCGTGCCCACCCACCGCGCCCTGGACGACGCGCGCGCCACCGTGGACGTCCTGCACGCCCTCATCGAACGGGTCGGCAACCAGGGCGTCCACAGCCTCACCGAGCTGCGCGACTACATGCCGGTGGTCACCGCCGAGCAGAGGGCCAAACGCGCACTCGCCGCGCATCTGCCGCGCAAACCGGGCGTCTACATGTTCCGCGGCCCGTCGGACGAGGTGTTGTACGTCGGCACGGCGGTCGACCTGCACCGGCGTGTCCGTACCTATTTCACGGGCTCCGAGACGCGACCGCGATTGCGCGAGATGGTCGCGCTCACCACACGCATCGATCACGTCGAATGCGCCCACGGGCTCGAGGCCGGCGTCCGCGAACTCCGGTTGATCGCGGCCCACACCCCTCCCTACAACCGCAGATCGAAGTATCCGATGCGCGGTTGGTGGATCATCCTCACGGACGAGGCGTTCCCGCGCCTGGCCGTGAGCCGCACCCCCGGACCCGACTCGGTCGGCCCGTTCTCGGTGCGCGCCGACGCCGCAGATGTCGCGGCACTGCTCGCGGAGATGTGCGGTCTGCGCACGTGTACGCGCAGGATCGGCCGTACGGCCCGCCACGGCGACCGCTGCCCGCCCGTCGCCGTCGGGGGCTGCGCCGCAGCCTCCTTCGGGGTTCAGGACGCCTCCGCCTATGCGGCCCAGGTCGAGCGTGCGCGCGCGGTCGTCCGCGGGACCACCGACGACGCCGTCGAGACGGCGCAGGAGCGCCTCGACGCCCTCGTGCGCGACCAGTTGTTCGAGAACGCGGCCCGCCTGCGCGACCGCCTCGCCGCCGCCCTCGTCGCGCTGCGGCGCACGCAACGCCTCGCGGCGCTGGCGGCCGTCGACGAACTCGTCGCCGCGCGACCGCGGGCCGAAGGCGGGTGGGAGTTCGCCGTCGTGCGCGCCGGTCGTCTCGCGTCCGCAGGGGTGGCGCCGCGCGGTATGCGGCCGATGCCCGTCGTCGACGCGATCGTCGCCGCAGCCGAGACTGTGCGGCCGTCACCCGGCCCGCTCCGGGGCGCGTCCCCGGAGGAGATCGGTCTGGTCGCTCGATGGCTCGACGGCGAAGACATCCGCATCGTCCGGGCGAGCCAGGGCTGGTGCGAACCGACACGGGGCGCAGGTCGGTGGAGCGCGTGGGCCGAGCTCGCACGCGACGCCCGCGCGGTCCGCAGGCTCCTCTCCGCCGACGAGCCGTACCGCTTAGGCTGATGCAATCCCCGAGGAAGGTTGAAGGAGACCACATGATCAACGCGATCGTCCTGATCGACGCCGAGGCGAACCGTATCCCCGAGACCGCGCAAGCGGTGGCCGACCTCGACGGTGTCGACACGGTGTACTCCTGCGCAGGCGACGTCGACCTCGTGGCCGTGGTCCGGGTCCGCGACCACGAGAAGATCGCGGACGTCGTCACCCGGGGCATCAACAAGATCGACGGCGTGACGAAGACCGTCACCCACATCGCGTTCCAGTCGTACTCGAGCGCCGACGTCGAGGCCGGCTTCTCGATCGGGAACTGACACCGCGCAGCACCACCGACGAACGACGGGCCCGCACCGATGCAGTGCGGGCCCGTCGTTCGGTGTCCTTACTCTTCCCCGGTCACTTCTGTCCGGAACCGGCACCCAGCCGCGTGGTGACCTCTGCCCACTGCTCGAGGACGGCCGTGGCCCGGCCGCTGTCGATCGCCTCTGCCGCCGTCTCGAGCCCGGCCGTGAGGGCGTCCTCGAGAACGCCGTCGACGCCCCGGAAGGCTGCGATCGCCCCGGCGGCGTTGAGGAGCACGGCGTCGCGCACCGGCCCCGTCTCCCCCGCCAGGACGGCCCGCGCGATCGCCGCGTTCTCCGTGGCGTCGCCTCCGCGGAGCGCCTCGAGCGGAACCCGTTCGATGCCCAGATCGCGCGGATCGAGCGTCACGACCCGGACCTCGCCGCCGTGGACGATGTGCACGCGCGAGGTCGTGGAGGTGGTCAGTTCGTCGAGACCGTCGTCGCCGCGGACGACGAGCGCCGAATTGCCGCGCTGCGCGAGCACACCGGCGACGGTCGGGACGAGCGGTTCGAAGGCGCATCCGATCAGACCGGCACTCGGGCGGGCCGGGTTGGTGAGCGGGCCGAGGACGTTGAAGACCGTCGGGATGCCGATCTGCTTGCGCGGTGCGGCCGCGAAACGCAGCGCCGGGTGGTAGACCGGGGCGAAGCAGAATCCGATCCCGGCCTCGGCGACCGAGCGGGCCACCTCGTCGGGTCCGAGATCGATGTGCACCCCGAGCGCTTCGAGCACGTCGGCGCCGCCGCTCTTGGACGAGGCAGCGCGGTTGCCGTGCTTGACCACGCGGATACCCGCTGCGGCGACGACCAGCGAGGCCATCGTGGAGATGTTGACGGTGTTCGCCCGGTCGCCACCGGTGCCCACCACGTCGACCACGTCACCGTCGACCGGGACCAGCCGGGCGTAGTCGAGCATCGTGTCGGCGAGTGCCCGCACTTCCTCGGGTGTCTCGCCCTTCATCTTCAGAGCGACGCCGAAGGCCGCGATCTGGGCGGGGGTGGCGTTGTCGGAGAAGATCTCGCTCATCGCCCATCGCGCCTCGGCGGCGGACAGGTCCTGTCCGGCGGTGAGCACTCCCAGGACGGAGGGCCAGTTCTGCGTCACCTCGTCCGCGTCTCGCGTCGCGTTCATCGCACCTGCCCTCGCCGCATCTCGCTCCTCACCGGGCACCGGCGTGCCCTCCGACCGGTCAGCTTAGCCAGCGGCATCCTCCGGTTGCAGAGCGTCCCATCCCAGGGCCGTTCCACCGAGCCGCTGGGCGAGCGAGGCCATGCGCGACTTCTCCTGCGCACAGTGCAGTGCATCGAGGACCTGGACACGCTGCAGGATCACCGGAGCACCCTCGACGACGGCGGCGGGCGGGACGTTGCCGCCGCCGGTTCCGGCCACGACGTAGCCGTCCTGGCCGGCCAGTTCCACCGCCCGGTCCACCGTGTCGGCGGGCAGGACGAGGTGATGCCGCAGAACCGCCTCGTCCTCGGCCTGCCACGCAGGCGTCGCCTCGGCGGCGCGCTCGAGCGCCGTCGAACACGCCTCCGCGTCGTCGAATGACGAGACGACAACGACCAGGTCGGCCCGCTTCGCGTCGAGTGGTTCGCTGCGCCGGCCGACCAGGGACCGCAGCCACCCCCGAAGACCCTTTCCGGTACTCATGTCACCACGATCGCACGTGACCTCCGCGACCCTCCGAAATGTCCCGTGTGGCACCCTTCCGAGCACCCGCCACCGAGTGCCCACCTGGAGAAATGCAGGGCTGGGACCTGCACGGACGCGCCGATTTCGGCCCCGATTGCCCAAGACGTACTACGACGGGTCATACTAGCCAGCGTGACGAGCGCAGTAGGGACTTCAGGATCTGCAATCACACAGCGCGTGCACTCGTTGAACCGGCCCAACCTGGTCAGCGTCGGCACCATCGTGTGGTTGTCCAGTGAGCTCATGTTTTTCGCAGGGCTCTTCGCCATGTACTTCGTGGCACGGGCACAGGCCCCGGAGGGCATGTGGCCGCCCCCGCCCACCCACTTGAACCTGTGGTTGGCGGTACCGATCACCATGGTGCTGATCGCTTCTTCCTTCACCTGCCAGCTGGGCGTCTTCGCCGCCGAGCGCGGCGACGTCTTCGGCCTGCGCCGGTGGTACATCGTCACCCTCGGCATGGGCACCTTCTTCGTGCTCGGCCAGGGCTACGAGTACATCACCCTGGTGAAGGACGGCACGACCATCCCGGGCAGCGTGTACGGCTCGGTGTTCTACATGACCACCGGTTTCCACGGCCTGCACGTCATCGGCGGCCTCATCGCTTTCGTGTTCCTGCTGTTCCGCACGAAGGTCAGCAAGTTCACGCCTGCGCAGGCCACTGCAGCCATCGTCGTTTCGTATTACTGGCACTTCGTCGACATCGTTTGGATCGCGCTGTTTGCCACGATTTATTTCATCCGTTAGCCAGCTGAACGCCCAGGCAGCCCCCTGACGTCCAGTCCGTCCCGACATAAAAAAAGGGATACAGATGAGTTCATCCCCACCTCTCGCCTCCGAGGGTGACATGCCCGGTCGATCCTCTGCAGCCGATGCTGCGAAGTCCCGCCGCCAGCGCAAGATGCGCCGGCGCGTCACCGGAGCGTTGGTCCTCGCGCTCGGTCTCCTCAGCGCAGGCTTCATCGCCTCCGCGCTGACACCTGCCCCGCAGGTGGCTACAGCGCAGGACGACCAGAGCGCTCTGATCCGCGAGGGTCAGCAGCTCTACGAGACCTCCTGCGTGACCTGTCACGGTGTCAACCTTCAGGGTGTCCAGGACCGCGGTCCCAGCCTGATCGGTGTCGGCGAGGCCGCCGTCTACTTCCAGGTCTCCTCGGGCCGCATGCCGATGATGCGCAACGAGGCCCAGGCCCTCCGCAAGGACCCGAAGTTCGACGCCGCGCAGACCGACGCCCTCGGCGCGTACATCCAGGCCAACGGTGGAGGCCCGACCGTCATCCGCGACGAGAACGGCGAAATCGCCCAGTCGTCGCTGCGCGGCAACGACATCGGACGCGGTTCGGAGCTCTTCCGCCAGAACTGCGCGTCCTGCCACAACTTCACCGGACGCGGCGGCGCGCTCTCGTCCGGCAAGTTCGCACCGAACCTGGATCCGGCCAACGAGCAGCAGATCTACACCGCGATGCTCACCGGCCCCCAGAACATGCCGAAGTTCTCCGACCGTCAGCTGACGGTCGAGGAGAAGCAGGACATCATCGCGTACATCAAGTCCGCCAGTGAGACGAGAGACCCGGGTGGCTACGGGCTCGGCGGCTTCGGCCCCGGTGCCGAAGGGCCGACCATGTGGGTCGTCGGCATGGTCGCCGTCGTCGGCGCTGCACTGTGGATCGGAGCAAGGTCATGAGTGGCGGCGAAACGCCGAACAAGCACACGGTCGAAGATCTCGACCGGATGAGCCGGGACGACCTCGTCACGCTCGGCACGAACCTCGACGGTGTCGACGTCGCGTTCCGCAAGGACCGCTGGCCCGTCGAAGGCACCCGTGCCGAGAAGCGGGCCGAGCGCAACGTCGCCTTCTGGTTCGCCCTCGCGGGCATCGCGGGTGTCGCGTTCATCGCGATCTACCTGTTCTGGCCGTGGGAGTACCAGGGCATCGGCGACGAGAACTACGGCTGGTACAGCCTCTACACCCCGATGCTCGGCCTGACCCTGGGTCTGGCCATCCTCGGCATCGGTGTGGGCGCGGTGCAGTTCACCAAGAAGTTCATCCCGGAGGAGGTGTCGATCCAGGATCGGCACGACGGCGGCTCGCCCGAGGTCGATCGCAAGACGATCGTCGCCGAGCTCTCCGACTCGCTCGAGACGTCGACCCTGCCGCGTCGCAAGCTGATCAAGCGCACCGCGATCTTCGGTGGTGGCGCGCTCGGCCTCGGTCTGATCATGCCGCTCGGCGGCCTGATCAAGAACCCGTGGGCCGAGGGTGACCAGTCGTCGCTGTGGGTGTCGGGCTGGACCCCGCGCTACCCCGGCGAGACCATCTACCTGCGTCGCGACACCGGCCGCCCCCAGGACATCGTCCTGGTGCGCCCGGAGGACCTCGACGCCGGCGGTATGGAGACGGTGTTCCCGTTCCGCGAGTCCGATCGCGGCGACGACCACGCTCTGCTGCAGGGCCTGCGCGGCATCCGCAACGCCGTCATGCTCATCCGTCTGCGCACCGAGGACACCGAGCGTGTCGTCAAGCGCAAGGGCCAGGAGAGCTTCAACTACGGCGACTACTTCGCGTACTCGAAGATCTGCACGCACCTCGGCTGCCCGACCTCGCTCTACGAGCAGCAGACGCACCGCATCCTGTGCCCGTGCCACCAGTCGCAGTTCGATGCGCTGGAGTACGGCAAGCCGATTTTCGGTCCCGCTGCTCGCGCACTGCCGCAGCTTCCGATTACAGTGAACGAAGAGGGCTTCCTGGTCGCCAACGGTGACTTCATCGAGGCACTCGGCCCGGCATTCTGGGAGCGTCGCCCGTGAGTACTGCAACCCCGTCCCGCGCCGCACAGATCGGCGAGAATCTCGATTCTCGCTACCACCTGTCCGCGGGCATCCGCCGCCAGATCAACAAGGTGTTCCCCACCCACTGGTCCTTCCTCCTGGGTGAGATCGCGCTCTACAGCTTCGTCATCCTGTTGATCTCGGGTGTCTTCCTCACCCTGTTCTTCGACCCGTCGATGGCGCACGTCATCTACGACGGCGTCTACACGCCGCTGCGCGGTGTGGGTATGTCCCGCGCCTACGAGACGACCCTGAACCTCTCCTTCGAGGTCCGCGGTGGTCTGTTCGTGCGACAGATTCACCACTGGGCAGCACTGATGTTCGCAGCGTCGATCGTCGTCCACCTGCTGCGCGTGTTCTTCACCGGTGCGTTCCGGCGTCCGCGCGAAGCCAACTGGGTGATCGGCTCGCTGCTGCTCATCCTGGCGATGTTCGAAGGCTTCTTCGGTTACTCGCTCCCCGACGACCTGCTCTCGGGCACCGGCCTCCGCGCCGCGTTCTCGGGCATCACGCTCTCGATCCCGATCATCGGTTCGTGGATGCACTGGGCGATCTTCGGTGGCGACTTCCCGGGTGAGCTGATCATCCCGCGCTTCTACGTGCTGCACGTGCTGCTCGTCCCGGGCATCATCCTGGCCTTGATCGCCGCGCACCTCGCGCTGGTCTGGTACCAGAAGCACACGCAGTTCCCCGGCCCCGGCCGCACGGAGCAGAACGTCGTCGGCGTTCGTATCCTCCCGGTCTTCGCCGTCAAGTCGGGTGCGTTCTTCGCGATGACCTTCGCGGTGCTCGCCCTGATGTCCGGCCTGCTGCAGATCAACCCGGTCTGGAACATCGGCCCGTACAACCCGTCGCAGGTGTCCGCCGGCTCGCAGCCCGACATCTACATGATGTGGACGGACGGCATGGCCCGTATCTGGCCGGCATGGGAGCTGTACCTGTTCAACCGGTACACGATCCCGCAGCCGTTCTGGATCGCGCTGATCATGGGCCTGGTGTTCGTCGTGCTCACGGTCTACCCGTGGATCGAGAAGAAGTTCACGAAGGACGACGCACACCACAACCTGCTCCAGCGTCCGCGCGACGTGCCGGTCCGCACCGGTATCGGGTTCATGGCCCTGGCGTTCTACGCCGTTGCCACGATCATGTGCATCAACGACATCATCGCGTTCAAGTTCGACATCTCGATCAACGCGACGACCTGGATGGGCCGTATCGGTCTCGTCCTGCTCCCGCCGCTCGCCTACTACATCGCGTACCGGTTCTGCCTGGGTCTGCAGCGCAGCGACCGCCAGGTACTCGAGCACGGCATCGAGACGGGCATCGTCCGTCGCCTGCCGACCGGCGAGTACATCGAGATCCACCAGCCGCTCGGCCCGGTGGACGAGCACGGCCATCCGATCCCACTGGAGTACCAGGCGGCCCCGGTTCCGAAGCGTATGAACCGCCTCGGCAGCGCCGGCAAGCCCGGTGCCGGCAGCTGGTGGAGCCCGGACCCGGCCGACGAGGCCGCCGCTCTCGAGGCTGCCCACCACGAGGCCGAGCTCGAGCTGCGGAACACGCTCCGCGAGTACCAGGAGCGCGTCCACGGCAACGGAGACGGCGCAGCCCAGCTGCCCGACAAGTCGCAGCACTGATCCGCATCAGCGGCTCGTAACGGGGCCCCGGACCATCACGGTCCGGGGCCCCGTTCGTCGTTCGCGGGTCCTCCCCTCCCCCACCGGATATCGTCCGGAGCGTACGTCTTGACCTTGACACTGTGACAAGCGCTCGAATGGGTCGTGAAGGAGGTGCCTCCCATGCGCACACATCACGACCCCTCCACCCGCCTCGTCGAGGCCCTGTCCACCCGCCTCGTCGAGGCCCTGTCCGCCGACGACGCCTCCGTGCGTCTGCGCGCCGC
Source organism: Rhodococcus sp. 5G237 (assembly GCF_053764735.1). Taxonomy (NCBI): domain Bacteria; kingdom Bacillati; phylum Actinomycetota; class Actinomycetes; order Mycobacteriales; family Nocardiaceae; genus Rhodococcus; species Rhodococcus sp. 5G237. The sequence continues at coordinate 258,159 of NZ_JBSNCD010000006.1, forward strand.
ACTCGAGTCGGGTACGGCAGCCGAGTCCGGGACGGTGACGGCTCTCGTCGACCGTTGCGCGGTGGAGCCGGACTTCTTCGTCCGCGACATGCTGACCTGGGCGCTGTGCCGCCTGCCGGCCGGGGTGACGGTGCCGCGGCTGCTCGACGAGCTCGGTTCGGATGTCTCGCAGGCGCGCAGTCAGGCCCTGCACACGTTGTCGAAGATCGGCGATCCCGTCGCATGGCCGAAGGTCTCGGGGATGCTCCACGACGAGCACGACGAGGTGGCACGCAGCGCGTGGCGCGCGGCGGTCGCTCTCGTGCCACCGGGCTCGGAAAGCGGCCTCGCTGCGGCTCTCGGCGTCGAACTGGGCCGCGGCGACCACGACCTGCAACTGAGCCTCGGTCGCGCTCTCGCAGCGCTCGACGAGGCCGCAGTGCCGGTCCTGCACGCGGCGATGAACAGCTCCGACCCGCGCGTCCGTGCCCACGCAGAGGCCACCGAGCGGATCCGCGTCGACCCCGACAGCGCGTTCGTCCTCTCCGTGGAGTCGGCGAAACGCGTCGCCGCACTCGGCGCGGACGGGATCCGGGAGTGAGCCGGTGCTGATCGGTGAGGTCTCGCGGCGCTCCGGTGTCAGCACCCGCATGCTGCGGCACTACGACCGCCTGAGGCTGGTGACGCCGACGGGCCGCACCTCGGGCGGTTACCGCGAGTACACCGAGGACGACCTCCGGAGGCTCTTTCACGTGGAGAGTCTCCGGAGTCTCGGCCTGTCGCTGAACGAGGTCGGACGAGCGCTGGGGGAACCGGATTTCGCTCCGGTGGAACTGGTGCAGGAGCTGATCCGGCACACGCGCGAACGGATCGCCGCCGAGACCGAACTCCTCGCTCGTCTCGAAGGCGTCGACTCGGCCTCCCCCAGCGGTTGGGACGACGTCCTGCGCCTCGTCGCGCTGTTGCGCGCGTTCGAATCCGATTCCGGCTCCCGCCGCCAGCAGGCGATCCTGTCCCAGGACGAGGACACGACGCTGCCGGTCGCGGCGCTGGTCCGGGCGGCGCTGTCGGAGGAGGACCCGTTCGTCGCCGGCGCGTTGCGCTGGTCGCTCGCCCGAGCGGCGGACGAGGTCGACGCTGCGCTGCCGGCGCTCGCGGAGGGCCTTCACTCCGCCGAAGTGCCCGTGCGGCGACGGGCGATCGCGACACTCGCGGAACTCCGTGTGCCCGAATCGACGACGCTCCTGGAGAAGGCACTCGACGACGCCGATCTCGAGGCGCGCTCCACGGCAGCTCTGGCGCTCGGGGCGCGAGGGGTGGACGCGGCCGTCCCCGTGCTCGTGGAGATGATCGTGAAGGGCCGGTCGGACGTCGAGGCCGCCGAAGTACTCGGCCTGCTCGCGGATCGGCCGCTGTCGTCCGCCGAGATCGTGCGGTCGCTGCAGCACGCGCTCGGCGGCTCGGACGATGCCGGTGTCCGGCTACGTCTCACGCAGGCACTCGCGGAGATCCCCGGGTCGGCCGCCGAGGATGCTCTCGAGGCTCTGACCGGCGACCCGGATCGCACGGTCGCAGCGACCGCGAGGGTCGTCCTCACCACCCGCGGGGCTTCCTGAAGAACGAAACCTCGAGAACGCCACCGGAAACGACACGGGCGCCGCACCCGAAGGTGCGGCGCCCGTGTGCGTCGAGAATGTCGGCTCAGTGCTTCTCGGGTCCGATGTGGTACTCGAACACCAGGCCGGCTGCGGCGGCGATGATGAGTGCGACCGCGAGGACGATCATCCAGGGCTGGTAGAAGGCCAGCGCGATGGCGGCGAAAGCGGCCGCACCGGCGAGCAGGATCGGCCAGTAGCTACCCGCACTGAAGAAACCGAGGTCGCCCGCACCGTCGCTGATCTCGGCGTCCTCGTAATCCTCGGGACGGGTGTCGAGACGACGCGCGACGAAGCGGAAGTACGTTCCGACGATCAGGGTCAGACCGGCGGAGAGGACGATGGCCGTGAGGCCGGCCCATTCGATGCCCTTGTCCGACAGCCCGGTGAACACGCCGTACACGATGGCGACGAGCACGAAGAACACCGTCACGACCTCGAAGAGCTTGGCTTCGATCTTCATATCAGCACTTGTCCTTGTCGGGTGGGGTGGCCGTCACTCGCCTGCGGCGACGGTCGCCGACCGGTCCGTGCGGTCGGTCTTGAACGGAGTCGTCGAGGTCGCGATCGGGCTCTGGCCGATGGCTTCGAGCGCACGAGCGTTCGACAGGCCTTCGCCGCCGTCCTCGACCGGCTTGCGGAGCTCGATGTAGCGGGCGAAGTCCTCCGGGCTGACGGCGCGGACCTCGAAGTTCATCATCGCGTGGTAGGTGCCGCACATCTCGGCGCAACGGCCGACGAACGCGCCCTCACGCTCGATCTCGGAGATCTGGAAGACCGGATCGGAGTTGTTCTCACGCGGGTTCGGGTTCACGTCGCGCTTGAACAGGAACTCCGGCACCCAGAAAGCGTGGATCACATCGGACGACGCGAGGTGGAACTCGATGCGCTTGCCGGTGGGAAGCACGAGCACCGGAATCTCTTCGCTGGTGCCGATCGTCTCGATCTTGTCGTAGTGGAGGTAGGACAGGTCCTCCGCCGGCTTGCCGTGGATGGGACCCGGAGCCTCGTGCTCGCCGCCTTCTCCACCACCGTGCTCACCTTCGGTGCCCGGCTCGTACGGCTGCAGTGCGACCGCGTCCTGGGCGACCTCGTCGGTGCCCTCGTACCGGGCGGTGCCGTCCTGCAGATCGATGGTCCGGTAACCGAACTTCCAGTTCCACTGGAACGCCGTCACGTCGACGACGACGTTCGGGTTGTCCTCCTTCTCCAGGACGTAGTTCTGGACCACGACCGTGAAGTAGAAGAGGACACACACGGCGACGAACGGCGCCGCGGTGTAAGCCAGCTCGAGCGGCACGTTGTACGCCGTCTGACGCGGGAACTCCGGATCGTCCTTCCGACGCCGGTAGGCGATGATCACCCAGAAGGTGAGTCCCCACACGAGAATTCCCATGACGAGGGCGGCGACAACCGACCACGTCCACAGTTCACGCATACGCTCGGCCTGAGGAGTGATGCCCTCCGGCCAGCCGAAACGAAGGATTTCTTCGCTCGAGCACCCGGTCAGCACCAAGGCTGCAATGCCGAGTGATGCTGCGAGCCCGAACCGCCGAAGGATCCGACCTTGCGCCACGTTCACGCCTTCCTGATCGCCGCAATTCCACTAGGGCACACCCGGAGGGCCGGCCCAATTACTACGCAGCGTAGACCAAACCCGGGCGCTATCCATCGCCGGGGCACGAAGAAAGTGTCGGACTGGGCGTTTCGACCGGAAGACCCGGCTCGTGACGTCGGTTTTCTCCTGTCGGGCGAGTGATCGTCGGCGGCGTCCGGGCGCGGCTGCCCGGTGTCGACCGTCTGCGGCATACTTCGGTAGAACCAACGCCGGACCCCGAGTGGTAGTTCCCGGTGTCATGCGCGGTGCGGTGTCCCGCGCTGGGCACCCACCGGGGTTCCTCGCGACACCCCCGACCGGAATGAGGTAACCCACGCGTGTGCGGATTGCTCGGGTTTCTGACCACTGACGGCACCAGCGACGACGCCGTCGCGAAGGTGGGCTCCGCGATGCACTGCCTGCGCCATCGCGGCCCCGACGAGCACGGCACCTGGCACGACGCCGACCTCGTCTTCGGATTCAACCGGTTGTCGATCATCGACATCGCGCACTCGCACCAGCCGCTGCGCTGGGGCCCGCCGGAACAGCCCGACCGCTACGCGCTGACCTTCAACGGTGAGATCTACAACTATCTCGAACTGCGCAAGGAGCTCACCGAGACCTTCGGCACCTCCTTCGCGACCGAGGGCGACAGCGAGGCGATCGTCGCGGCCTACCACCACTGGGGAGTGCGCGCGGTCCAGCGCCTGCGGGGCATGTTCGCCTTCGCGATCTGGGACACGCACAGCCGCGAACTGTTCGTCGCTCGCGACCCGTTCGGCATCAAGCCGCTGTTCCTCGCGACCGGCACCGGCGGTACGGCCTTCGGCAGCGAGAAGAAGAGCCTGCTCGAGCTCGCCGACGTGATCGGCATCGACACCGAGCTCGATCCTCGTGCGATCGAGCACTACACGGTGCTGCAGTACGTTCCCGAGCCCGAGACGCTGCACCGGCGGATCCGGCGCCTCGAGTCGGGCTGCTACGCGCGTATCACGCCCGGCGCCGAGCCCGAGATCACCCGCTACTTCCACCCCACCTTCCCGGTCCGGCCGTTCGCGGCGGGACGCGAGCAGGACCGCTACCGCGAGATCGCCGAGGCCCTCGAGGACTCGGTGGCCAAGCACATGCGCGCCGACGTGACCGTCGGGTCGTTCCTCTCGGGTGGCATCGACTCCACGGCCATCGCCGCGCTGGCGATGCGCCACAACCCGAAGCTCATCACCTTCACCGCGGGTTTCGAGCGGGAGGGCTACTCCGAGGTCGACGTCGCCGCGGAGTCGGCGGCCGCGATCGGTGCCCGGCACGTGGTGCGGGTGGTCTCCCCCAGCGAGTTCGCCGCGGCGATCCCGGAGATCATCTGGTACCTCGACGACCCGGTGGCCGACCCGGCGCTCGTGCCGCTGTGGTTCATCGCCCGGGAGGCCCGCAAGCACGTCAAGGTCGTGCTGTCCGGTGAGGGCGCCGACGAGCTGTTCGGCGGGTACACGATCTACCGCGAGCCGCTGTCGCTGCGTCCGTTCGAGTTCCTGCCGCCGGCGCTGCGCCGGGCCGCCGGGAAGCTGTCGGAGCGCATCCCCGAGGGCACCCGAGGCAAGAGCCTGCTGCACCGTGGCTCGATGACGCTCGAGGAGCGCTACTACGGCAACGCCCGCAGCTTCAACGACGCGCAGCTGCGCTCGGTGCTGCGCGACTTCCGTCCGGAATGGACGCACCAGGACGTCACCGCCCCGATCTACGCGCAGTCTGCCGGCTGGGATCCGGTGGCACGGATGCAGCATCTCGACCTGTTCACGTGGCTGCGCGGCGACATCCTCGTCAAGGCCGACAAGATGACGATGGCCAATTCGCTCGAGCTGCGCGTGCCGTTCCTGGACTCCGAGGTCTTCCGGGTGGCGTCGCAGGTTCCGCTGGACCAGAAGATCACGAAGCAGACGACGAAGTATGCGCTGCGGCAGGCGCTGGAGGGCATCGTCCCGCCGCACGTGCTGCACCGCGCGAAGCTGGGCTTCCCGGTGCCGCTGCGGCACTGGCTGGCCGGCACGGAGCTGTTCGACTGGGCGCACGAGGTGATCGCCGAGTCGCAGACCGATCACCTGCTCGACAAGGCTGCGGTGGCGAAGATGCTCGACGAGCACCGGACCGGCCCGATCGATCACAGCCGTCGTCTGTGGACGGTGCTGTGCTTCATGGTCTGGCACGGCATCTTCGTGGAGAAGCGCATCGTGCCGCAGATCCAGGAGCCGGCCTACCCGGTCGAGATCTGATCACCCAACCCGTACGCGACGGCCGCGAACATCCCCAGGGATGCTCGCGGCCGTCGCGTTTCCAGGACGGGGTGTTCCGTCGTTCAGGCGCCGAGAACCGCGCCGATCTCGTCGGCGGCGGCGGTGCCGTAGGCGTCGGCGAGACGCTTGAGGGCGTCGGTGCGGTCGAAGGTCCACTCCTGCGTGCCGGTGGTTTCGAGGACGTGCACCGCGACCAGCGAGCCCAGCTGCGCGGCCCGTTCGATGCTCAGACCCGAGCGGTGTCCGAGCAGGAAGCCGGCGCGGAAGGCGTCGCCCACACCGGTGGGGTCGACCTTGGCGCGCTCGGGCACCACACCGACCTGCACCTGGTTGCCGTCGCGGTCGACGATCTTTGCGCCGTCGCCGCCGAGGGTGGTGATACGCATGCCGACCTTCGCCTGCACCTCGTCCTCGGTGAGACCGGTCTTCTGCAGCAGCAGTCCCCACTCGTACTCGTTGGTGAACAGGTACTCGGCACCGTCGATGAGCTGCTCGGTCTGCTGCCCGTCCAGGCGGGCGAGCTGCTGGGACGGGTCGGCGACGAACGGGACGCCGAGCCGGCGGCACTCCTCGGTGTGCCGGATCATCGCGTCGGGATCGTTGGCGCCGACGAGCACGAGGTCGACACCGTGCTTGCTCACCACGTCGGCGATGGAGATCTCGCGGGCCTCGGACATCGCACCGGGATAGAACGAGGCGATCTGTGCCATGTCCAGGTCGGTGGTGCACACGAAGCGGGCGGTGTGGGCGGTCTGCGAGATCCGCACCGACGAGCAGTCGACCCCGTGGTCCTCGAGCCAGGTGCGGTACTCGGTGAAGTCGGCGCCGACGGCGCCGACGAGCACCGGCGTTCCGCCGAGCACACCCATCGCGAAGGCGATGTTGCCGCCCACTCCGCCGCGCCGGACGACGAGGTCGTCGACGAGGAAGCTCAGCGAGATGTGCGCGAGCTGGTCGGCGAGCAGCTGCTCGGCGAACCGGCCGGGGAAGCGCATGAGGTGGTCGGTGGCGATGGAGCCGGTCACGGCGATGGTCACGTGGCTGAGCCTTTCCGCGGATGTCGATGGTGTGGCTGCTCACACGGAGAGCCGTAGCGGTCCCACGGTACTACCGCGGAAACGACGGAACCCCGGCGCCGTGAAGCGCCGGGGTTCCGAAGTGCGTCCTCAGCTCAGTTGAACGAGTCGCCGCAGGCGCACGACCCCGTGGCATTCGGGTTGTCGATGGTGAAGCCCTGCTTCTCGATGGTGTCGACGAAGTCGATCGACGCACCCTCGACGTACGGCGCGCTCATCCGGTCGACGGCGAGCGTCACACCGGCGAATTCCTTCGTGAGGTCTCCGTCCAGCGTGCGGTCGTCGAAGAACAGCTGGTACCGCAGACCGGCACAGCCTCCGGGCTGCACGGCGATACGCAGTGCGAGGTCGTCGCGGCCCTCCTGATCGAGCAGTGCCTTCGCCTTCGCAGCGGCGGCCTCGGTCAGGATGACGCCGTGAGTATCGGTCTCTTGCTGCACAGTCATGGGCGCTCCCTGTCGTTCGTGTCGAAACCCGATGGTTCAACGGTACCGCGCCGGAATCTATTCCTCGTGGACGAGTCGCGCCGAGCGTGGTATGGCACGCGGAATTTCCCGCTTCTCTCCACTATCCCATAGCCTGGTGGTGTGAAGTTGCTACGCCGCGGTGGTTCCGACGACTCCGCCGATCACCAGGTTCCTGCGACCGAGGACTCCCCGGCCGCGACTCCCGACGATTCCGCGTCCGCGAAGGCGACGACCGGTAAGGGGCGTCCGACGCCGAAACGGCGCGACGCCGAGAACCGTCGCCGCGGTCCCGTCGCCCCCGCTCCCCTGACTGCGAAGGAAGCACGCGAGCGCCGTAAGGCCGCGCGCAAGTCGCAGAGCAAGGAGGAGCGCAAGGCGGCCGCCGCGCAGCGTCGCGCCGACGCGTCCGAGCGTCGCAACCGGATGCTCGCGGGCGAGGAGAAGTACCTGCTCCCCCGCGACCGCGGCCCGGTGCGCGCCTACGTGCGCGACATCGTCGACAGCCGGCGCAATCTCGTCGGCCTGTTCATGCCACTCGCGCTCGTGCTCATCATGTCGATGTTCCTCGGACCGGTGGTGCAGCAGTACGTCACGCTCGCGATGTTCGTGATGATGTTCCTGATGATCATCGAGGGCATCTACCTCGGGCGCATGGTCAACAGGAAGGTGCGCGAGCGCTTCCCGGATTCGACGGACGGTGGCTTCGGCCTCGGCTGGTACGCCTTCGTGCGCGCCTCCCAGATCAAGAAGCTGCGTGCACCGCTCCCCCGGGTCGGCCCGGGCGACGCCGTCTGACCGTCCGGCGACCCTCAGTTGTGAGGCGCCCCGCACACCACCGGCGGTAGCTGCCGGATCTCGGCCGCGGCCTGCATGTCCTGCGACATGCGGTGCCGCGGCCGAGTCGTCTGTGCGGGGCGTTCCCAGTGAAGCCGCCAGGGTGCACGCCGGACCCAGGCCGGCGCGGGAGCAGTCCGCCGGCGGAGCACCTCGAGACCGATGATCAGGGTGGACAGGACCACGACGGTGACGGTGAGTTCGATCATGTCTCGATCCTCCGACCGAACCCGATCGCCGAAAAGTGGCAGTGATGACGCATAACGTCGAATTTCTGCCAGACCGGGCGGTTGATAGCGTTCTCGCGTGAAGATCCGTCCGAGAGGTGACCTGTGACCAGCGGTTCCGATTCCCCCGCCGACGTCGAGTTCCCGCGCGTCGACCTACCCGATCTCGAAGCACGCGTCGCCGCCGAGGAACGCCAGCGAGATCTGACGAAACCCGCCGGCTCACTCGGACGGCTCGAGGAACTCGGGTGCTGGGTCGCCGCCTGCCAGGGCGAGGTCCCGCCCCATCCCTTCCGCCGACCGCGGGTCGTGGTCTTCGCAGGTGACCACGGCGTCGCACGCAACGGGGTCTCGGCCTATCCGCCGGAGGTCACCGCGCAGATGGTCGCGAACCTGTCCGCAGGGGGCGCCGCCGTGAACGTGCTCGCCGCCGCCGCAGGCGCAGGAGTGCGGGTCGTCGACATGGCAGTCGAGAGCGACACCTCCCCCGAGGTGTCCGAGTTCAAGATCCGTCGCTCGAGCGGCAGCATCGACCGCGAGGACGCACTGACACACGACGAGACGGTCCGCGCGATCGAGGCCGGCCGTGCGCTCGCCGACCGCGAGGTCGACGAAGGTGCCGATCTGCTCGTCGCGGGCGATATGGGAATCGGGAACACCACTCCTGCAACCGTTCTCATCGCCACCCTTACCGCCACCGAACCCGTGGCCGCGGTCGGCCGCGGCACCGGCGTCGACGACGCGGGGTGGATGCGCAAGGTCACCGCGATCCGCGACGCCATGTGGCGGGCGCGGCCCCACGTACGCAATCCCGTCGCCCTGCTGCGCACCGCCGGTGGCGCGGACTTCGCCGCGATGGCGGGATTCCTCGCGCAGGCCGCGGTCCGCCGGACGCCGGTGATCCTCGACGGAGTCGTCGTCACCGCCGCCGCGATGGTCGCCGAGGAACTCGCACCCGGCGCGGCACGCTGGTGGGTGTCCGGTCACCGGTCGGCCGAACCCGCCCACGCCATCGCGCTGCGTCATCTCCGACTCGAACCGATCGTCGACCTCGGTATGCGCCTCGGCGAAGGATCGGGAGCCGTGACGACGCTGCCGGTACTGCAGGGTGCGGTCGCGATCCTCGCGCAGATGGCCACCTTCTCCGAGGCGGGCGTGAGCACCCGCGAGGAGAGCGCTCCGGCGACCGCGGACTGATGATCCGCGCCTGGATCGGCGGGGTCGCGCTGGCCCTGTCGTGGTTGACGGTCCTGCCCGCGCGAGGCCCGTCGGAGATCGACCGGACGGTCGCCGGACGTGCGATCTCCGCGGCGCCGATCGCCGGTGCCGTACTCGCCGCCGCGACCACGGCCGTCTGCCTGGTCGGTTCCGCCGTCGGGACGCCACCACTGGTGACGGGCCTGGTGTGTGTCGGGGTGTTGGCGGTCGGCACCCGGGGAATGCACGTCGACGGGCTGAGCGACACCGCCGACGGTCTCGGTTGCTACGGCCCGCCCGAGCGGGCGCGCGAGGTGATGCACAGCGGCGGCGCGGGTCCCTTCGGTGTCGCGGCGCTCGTCGTCGTCCTCGGTCTGCAGGCCGCCTCGTTCGGCGCGCTCGCCGACACCGACGCGTGGTGGGCGCTCGCGTTCGCAGTCTTCTCGGGACGTGTGGCCGTGGTCCTCGCGTGCCGGCGCGGTGTCCCGGCCGCGCCCGGCAGCGGCTTCGGCTCGCTCGTGGCAGGCACACAGGGCGTCGTGCCGATCGCGGTGTGGACGGTGGCCGCGGTGGCACTGTCGCTCGTGTGCCTGCCCGGTCCGCTCTGGGCGGGACCGCTCGTCGTCACGGTGGTACTGGTCGTCGCGGTACTCTTCGCCCGGCACTGCGTCGCGCGCTTCGGCGGCATGAACGGCGACGTGCTCGGCGCAGTTACCGAGGGCACGGCCGCCGCCGTCGCGGTGGCAGCGTCGGGGCTCCTCTAGATCGCACTGCGTCCGGAAACGACGAAGGGGTGCTGCCGGAATCGGCAGCACCCCTTCGTCGTCGTTCGTGGCTACGTCACTTGCGCAGCGTCGTCATCCACCCGTGGGTGTCGGCGAAGGTACCGCGCTGGATGCCGGTCAGGGTGTCGCGCAGGGCCATCGTGATGGGGCCGGGCTCGCCGTCGGCGATGGTGAACTCGCCGTCCTTGTCCTTGACGCTGCCGACCGGCGTGATGACCGCGGCGGTACCGCACGCGAACACCTCGGTGATCTCACCGCTGCCGGCCTTCTCACGCCACTCGTCGGTGCTGATGCGCCGCTCCTCGACCGAGAGACCGGAGTCCTTGGCGAGGGTGAGCAGCGAGTCGCGGGTGATGCCGGGCAGCAGCGAGCCGGACAGCTCCGGGGTGACCAGACGCGCGTCGGCACCCGACCCGTACACGAAGTACAGGTTCATGCCGCCCATCTCCTCGACGTACTTGCGCTCGATGGCGTCGAGCCAGACCACCTGGTCGCAGCCTTGCTCGGCGGCATGCGCCTGCGCGACGAGCGAAGCCGCGTAGTTGCCGGCGAACTTCGCGGCGCCCGTGCCACCCGGGGAGGCGCGCACGTACTCGCGGGAGAGCCACACGTTGACGGGCTTCACGCCGCGCGGGAAGTAGGCACCCGCCGGGGACGCGATGACGAGGAACTTGTACTCCTTCGCGGGCCGCACGCCGAGAGCCGGCTCGGTCGCGAACGCGAAGGGACGCAGGTAGAGCGAATCCTCGCCGCCGGCGGCGGGAACCCACTCGTTGTCGACCTCGACCAGCTCGGTGATCGCCTTCACGAACAGCTCCGGCGGCAGGTACGGCATCGCGAGCCGCTCCGCGGACCGGTTCATGCGCGCGGCATTGGCGGTCACGCGGAACGACGCGATGCTGCCGTCGGCCTGACGGTAGGCCTTGAGGCCCTCGAAGATCGCCTGCCCGTAGTGCAGGACCATCGCGGCCGGGTCGAGCGGGATCGGCGCGTACGGCTCGACTTTCGCGTCGTGCCAGCCGATTCCGTCGGTGTAGGTGATCGACACCATGTGATCGGTGAAGTGCTGCCCGAATCCGGGATTCGACAGAACCTCCTGTCGCCGCTCCGCAGAGCTCGGTGAAGGATGCTGGACGCGGGCGAATTCGAGGACACCTGTCATGGGGGACAATGGTACAACCGCCCGCAGAACCGTTATCTGGTGTGGTCCTCGACGAACGGCGGAGCCACCACTTCGGCACGCAGCGATCGTCCGCGCACGTCCACGGCCACTTCGTCGCCCGGCTCGAGTCCGGCGGAGGTGTCGAGGAGCGCGAGGGCGATGCCGATCTTGAGGGTCGGAGAGAAGGTGCCCGAGGTGGTCCGCCCGACCTCGTCGCCGTCGCGTCGCACGGTCAGATCCTGACGCAGGACGCCGCGGTCGAGTGCCCGCAGGCCCCACAGTTTCCGCGCCGGGCCCGCCTCCTTCTCGCGGAGCAGGGCGTCGCGCCCCCAGAACTGCGGCTTCTTCCAGCCCACGGCCCAGCCGACCCGCGCCTCGAGCGGGGAGATGTCGACGGAGAGCTCGTGCCCGTGCAGCGCGTAGCCCATCTCGGTGCGCAGGGTGTCGCGGGCGCCGAGACCGGCGGCCTGGCCGCCCTGCGCACGGACGGCATCGAGCAGGGCGCGGAAGACGCGTTCGGCGTCGTCCCAGCGCGGCAGCACCTCGTAGCCGCGTTCACCGGTGTAGCCGCTGCGGCACACGCGCACCGGAGCACCCTCGTACTCGGCGTCGGCGAAGCCCATGTAGGCGATGTCGGTGGGCAGGCCGAGCGCCTCGAGGACCTCGCCGGACTTCGGTCCCTGGACGGCGAACACCGCGTGATCGCGATGCTGGTTCGTCACTGTGACGCCGGCCGGCGCCGCGGCGGCCAGTGCCTCGACGACCGCCGCGGTGTTGGCCGCATTCGGAACGAGGAAGAGCTCGTCGTCGGAGACGTGATAGACGATCAGGTCGTCGACGACACCGCCGTTCTCGGTGCAGCACAGCGTGTACTGCGCCTTGCCGGGACCGATCCGGGTGAGGTCGTTGCTGAGCGTGGTGTTGAGGAACTCGGCGGCACCCGGTCCGGCGACGAGCGCCTTTCCCAGGTGGCTGACGTCGAACAGTCCCACGTTCTCGCGCACGGCCGTGTGCTCGGCGACCGTCCCGGCGTAGGAGACCGGCATCTCCCAGCCACCGAACGGAGCGAAGGTCGCACCGAGTTCGACGTGCACGGTGTGGATGGGGCCCTGCTTCAGTTCCTCGTCGCTCATGGCGTACGACGCTATCCCACCGCCATGGTGTCCGACAGCGACGCCGGGCGTCGTTGTCATTAGGGTCGATGGCATCGAGGCGATTCCCCTCGCACCGAACGACGCCGCAAGAGAACGACTCGCTCGTTCCCGACCCAGCTCCAAGGAGATGCCCTGTGAGTGCACCCACTCCCGATCTTCCCGAACTCGTTCTCGCCGGTTCGGTTTCCACACGAGCCGATGTCCTGGTGATCGGCGTGACCTCTTCCGACGGCACCCCCGAGATCCTCGCGGGCGACGCCCCGATCGACGAGGCGGTCCTCGGCGAACTGCTCGACGCCCTGGTCGCCGTGGGCGCGAAGGGCCGCGGCGAGGAGCTCACCCGCGTGCCGGCACCCGCCTCCCTGCCCGTGGCGAGCGTGCTCGCCGTCGGTCTCGGCGACGCCGACAAGATCGACGCCGAGCAGGTCCGCCGCTCCGCCGGTACCGCGGCACGCGCACTGACGGGTGTGGAGACGGTCGCGACCACACTGTCCGCCGTCGACCTCGGTGCCGCGGCGGAAGGCTTCGCGCTCGGCGCCTACACCTACACCGAGTTCCGGTCGGAGAAGTCCGCACCCAAGGAGGACGCGCAGCCGGTCGCGCGGGTGGAGCTGCTCGTGCCCTCGACCCGCGACCGCGCGGCCAAGGCGGCGCTCACCCGCTCCGTCGCGATCGCCGAGGCCGTCGCGACGGCCCGGAACTTCGTGAACACCCCGCCGAGCCACCTGTTCCCGGCCGAGTTCGCCGAGCGCGCGAAGGCACTCGGCGAGGCCGCCGGTCTGAAGGTCGAGATCCTCGACGAGAAGGCGCTCGAGAAGAAGGGCTTCGGCGGCATCGTCGGCGTCGGCAAGGGCTCGTCGCGTCCCCCGCGTCTCGTGCGCCTGTCCTACTCGTCGAAGAAGCGCAAGGCCCCGAAGGTCGCGCTCGTGGGCAAGGGCATCACTTTCGACACCGGCGGCATCTCCATCAAGCCCGCCGCCGGTATGGAGGCGATGACCTCCGACATGGCCGGCGCCGCCGCGGTCGTCGCGACCGTCGTGCTCGCCGCGAAACTCGGTGTCGCTGCCGACGTCACCGCGACCGTGCCGATGGCCGAGAACATGCCGTCGTCGACCGCGCAGCGTCCGGGTGACGTGCTGACCCAGTACGGCGGAACCACCGTCGAGGTCATCAACACCGACGCCGAGGGTCGCCTGATCCTCGCCGACGCCATCGTGCGCGCATGCGAGGACGATCCCGACTACCTCATCGACACCGCGACCCTCACCGGCGCGCAGATGGTCGCCCTCGGCACCCGGACGCCGGGCGTCATGGGTCACGACGAGTTCCGCGACCGCGTGGCCGCGCTGTCCCAGGAGGTCGGTGAGAACGGCTGGGCGATGCCCTTCCCGAAGGAACTGCGCGGCGATCTCGAGTCCCGCGTGGCCGACCTCGCGAACGTCTCCCCCCACCGGTGGGGCGGCATGCTCACGGCCGGCATCTTCCTGAAGGAGTTCGTCGCAGAGGGCGTGCAGTGGGCGCACATCGACGTCGCCGGCCCGGCCTTCAACACCGGCGGACCGTTCGGTTACGTCGGCAAGGGCGGCACCGGCGTGCCCGTGCGCACGATGCTCGCCGTGATCGAGGACGTCGCCGCCAACGGATGATCTCCCGCACCGGTCCTCTCCCGACGGGCCCCGCCCGGGACGAGGGAGAGGACCGGTGTGATCGGCAACAGCGGAACCCCCGGTGTGAGGTGATCCGCCCCTCCCCGAACATCACCGAAAGATAGGTGCAAGGATGGGAGGGGCCATGCCCCGCCGGTATCGGCCCGACCGAACACGTGAACCAGCAGGCACGGGGTTCCTGCCCCGCGCACAATGGTCAACGACCACACAATGGTCGGCGACCACGAGTCGGTACAACTCAACACACACGAACACAACCGTCGAGGAGTCAACAGACATGGCCTTCTCCGTCCAGATGCCAGCGCTTGGTGAGAGCGTCACCGAGGGAACTGTCACGCGATGGCTCAAGCAGGAAGGAGACACGGTCGAAGTCGACGAGCCCCTGCTCGAAGTCTCCACGGACAAGGTCGACACCGAGATCCCGTCGCCTGCAGCCGGCGTGCTGGTCAAGATCGTCGCCCAGGAGGACGACACGGTCGAGATCGGTGGCGAACTGGCCGTGATCGGTGACGCCGGTGAGGAAGCCGGCGGAGATTCCGCACCCGCTGCCGAAGAGGCACCGGCCGAAGAGGCTCCCGCCGAAGAGCCCGCCGCGGAGTCCGCCCCCGCGCAGCCCGCATCCTCGGGTGGCAGCGGCGAGGGCACCCCGGTCACCATGCCCGCACTGGGCGAGTCGGTCACCGAAGGCACCGTCACCCGCTGGCTCAAGGCCGTCGGCGACGAGGTCGCCGTGGACGAGCCGCTCCTCGAGGTCTCCACCGACAAGGTCGACACCGAGATCCCCTCCCCGGTCGCCGGCATCCTCACCGAGATCACCGCGCAGGAGGACGAGACCGTCGAGGTCGGCGGACAGCTCGCCGTCATCGGCAGCGAGGCTCCCGCCCAGCAGTCCGCTCCGGCCCAGCAGTCCGCCCCGGCCGAGGAGAAGCCCGCGCCGAAGCAGGAGGCTCCGAAGCAGGAGACTCCGAAGCCCGCCGAGCAGAAGCCCGCCGCACAGCAGCAGGCCCCGAAGGTCGAGCAGGCCACCCCGGCTCCCGCACCGAAGCCGGTCGGGACCGCGGCGACGACCCCGAAGCCCGCACCTCAGGAGGAGTCCACCCCGAGCGGTGCGACCCCGTACGTCACCCCGCTCGTGCGCAAGCTCGCCTCGCAGCACGGCGTCGACCTGTCGACGGTCAAGGGCACCGGTGTCGGTGGCCGCATCCGCAAGCAGGACGTCCTCGCCGCCGCCGAGGGCGGCAAGGCCGCCGGTGGCGAGCAGCAGAAGCCTGCCGCTGCGGCCGGTCCGGCTCCGGGTGTCCGTCCCGAGCTCGCCAAGCTGCGCGGAACGACCCAGAAGGTCAACCGCATCCGCCAGATCACGGCGAAGAAGACCCTCGAGTCGCTGCAGACCACCGCGCAGCTCACCCAGACCTTCGAGGTCGACGTCACCAAGATCGCCCAGTTGCGGGCCCAGGCGAAGAAGACGTTCTCCGAGCGCGAGGGCGTCAACCTCACCTTCCTGCCGTTCTTCGCCAAGGCCGTCGTCGAGGCGCTGCGCGCGCACCCGAACGTCAACGCCTCCTTCGACGACGGCAAGAAGGAGATCACCTACCACGCGGCCGAGCACCTCGGCATCGCGGTGGACACCGAGCAGGGTCTGCTCTCCCCGGTGATCCACAACGCCGGCGACCTGTCGCTGGCCGAGCTCGCCCGCGCGATCGCCGACATCGCCGAGCGTGCCCGCAAGGGTGGTCTCAAGCCCGACGAGCTGGCCGGTGGCACCTTCACCATCACCAATATCGGTAGCCAGGGCGCATTGTTCGACACCCCGATCCTCGTGCCGCCGCAGGCCGCGATGCTCGGAACCGGCGCGATCGTCAAGCGTCCGGTCGTGGTGATCGACGAGACCGGCAACGAGTCCATCGGCGTCCGCTCGATGTGCTACCTGCCGCTGACCTACGATCACCGCCTGATCGACGGTGCCGACGCGGGCCGCTTCCTCAAGACGATCAAGCATCGTCTCGAGGAGGGCGCGTTCGAGGCCGATCTGGGACTGTAGGTTCCCGGATCCGGACTACCCGTCCGGACGACCTCCGACGGGGGCATCACCGCTGCGGTGATGCCCCCGTCGGCGTCCGCGCCACAGCGGGTGCCCTCCCCCTGCGGTGCGGCGTAGAGTTCAGGAACATGAGTGATCCCTCGTCTTCCGCCCGTTCCGATTCGGCTCCCGTCGCCGTCGTACGGCTCGGAACCCTCGGTTATCTCGAGGCCTGGGAGAGGCAGCGCGAACTCGCGAACGAGCGCGCCGACGGCATCGGCGCCGACACCCTGCTGCTGCTCGAACACCCGCCCGTCTATACGGCCGGGCGCCGAACCGAGGACGGCGATCGCCCCACCGACGGCACGCCCGTCATCGACGTCGACCGCGGCGGCAAGATCACCTGGCACGGCCCCGGACAGCTCGTGGGTTACCCCATCGTCAAGCTCGCCGAGCCGATCGACGTAGTCGGCTACGTGCGTCGCATCGAGCAGGGTCTGATCCGCGTCTGCACCGATATGGGCCTGACCTGCGGCCGTGTGGAGGGACGTTCCGGCGTCTGGCTCCCCGCCGAGCTGCGCGACGGGCATTGGCTCCCCGAACGCAAGATCGCCGCGATCGGTATCCGGGTGCAGCGTGGGGTCGCCATGCACGGCTTCGCTCTCAACTGCAATTCGGCTCTCGACGCGTTCGACTCGATCGTCCCGTGCGGCATCCGCGACGCCGGAGTCGCGTCGCTCACCGGCGAACTCGGCCGGGAGGTCACCGTCGACGACGTGATCCCGGCCGTCACCGAGGCCGTCATCGCTGCTCTCGACGGTCGAATCCCCGTGACCGAGTGCGACATCGAGCGGGTCACCTTCGAGCAGGCGGTCGGGACGTCCGGAATTCCCACCACCACCCCGGAATTCACGACGCACCGGTTCTGAGGGGCGGTCGCACCCGCCGGGTCCGGGCGGGACCGGCGGCGTACGATCGAGGGCGTGACTGTGGCCCCAGAAGGACGCAAGCTGCTGCGGATCGAGACCCGAAACGCGCAGACGCCGATCGAACGCAAACCCAACTGGATCAAGACCCGGGCGAAGATGGGCCCGGAGTACACCGACCTCAAGGGCCTGGTGCGACGCGAAGGTCTGCACACGGTCTGTGAGGAAGCCGGTTGTCCCAACATCTACGAGTGCTGGGAAGACCGCGAGGCGACATTCCTCATCGGTGGCGAGCAGTGCACCCGTCGCTGCGACTTCTGCCAGATCGACACCGGTAAGCCCGCCGCGCTCGACCGCGACGAGCCGCGCCGTGTCGCCGAGTCGGTCCGCTCGATGGGTCTGCGCTACTCCACGATCACCGGCGTCGCCCGCGACGATCTGCCCGACGGCGGCGCATGGCTGTACGCCGAGACAGTGAAGCAGATCCACGCGCTCAATCCGGGCACCGGCGTCGAGAACCTCATCCCCGACTTCAACGGCAAGCCCGACCTGCTGCAGGAAGTCTTCGAGTCGCGTCCCGAGGTGCTCGCCCACAACGTCGAGACCGTGCCGCGGATCTTCAAGCGCATCCGTCCGGCCTTCCGCTACGAGCGGTCGCTCGACGTCATCCGGCAGGCCCGCGATTTCGGACTGGTCACCAAGTCCAACCTCATCCTCGGCATGGGCGAGACCCCCGAGGAGGTCACCGAAGCGCTGCACGACCTGCACGACGCCGGCTGCGACATCATCACGATCACCCAGTACCTGCGGCCCTCCCCGCTCCACCATCCGGTCGAGCGCTGGGTCAAGCCGCAGGAGTTCGTCGATCACTCCGAGACCGCCCGCGAGATCGGGTTCGCCGGTGTGATGGCCGGGCCGCTGGTGCGTTCGTCGTACCGCGCCGGTCGCCTGTACGCGCAGGCGATGGCCCACCACGGACGCGAACTTCCCGCCGACCAGGCGCATCTCGCCGAGGAGGGCACGGCGTCCCAGGAAGCCGGCGCCGTTCTCGCGCGCTTCGGCAACTGACCTCGCGCCGCTCGTCGCGGCAGGTCCTCAGGCGGCCCCGGTGGTGGTAAACGTGCCATCACCGGGGCCGTATCCTTGAGTACATGGCGAAGGGCAGCAAGACCGACAAGGAAGCGAAGGCCGCGGCGAAGGCCGCACGCAAGCAGGCGTCGAAGGAGCGTCGAACCCAGCTGTGGCAGGCGTTCCAGATCCAGCGCAAGGAGGACAAGGCACTCCTGCCGTGGATGATCGGTGCCCTCGTCGGTTCGATCGTGGTGTTCTTCCTCGTCGGCCTGATCTTCGACATCCAGTGGTTCCTGCTGCCGGTCGGCATCCTCGTCGGCGTCCTGTTGGCCTTCATCATCTTCGGGCGCCGCGTGCAGAAGAGCGTGTACTCGAAGGCCGACGGCCAGGCCGGTGCGGCCGCGTGGGCGCTCGACAACCTGCAGGGCGCATGGCGCGTGAGCCAGGCGGTCGCGGGCACCACCCAGCTCGACGCCGTGCACCGCGTCATCGGACGCCCCGGCATCATCCTCGTCGGTGAGGGCAACCCCGGTCGCGTGAAGGGCCTGATGGCCCAGGAGAAGAAGCGGGTCGCGCGTCTCGTCGGCGACACCCCGATCTACGAGTTCGTCGTCGGCAACGAGGAGGGCCAGATTCCGCTCTCCCAGCTGCAGAAGCGTCTGAACAAGCTGCCTCGCAACATCGACACCAAGCGGATGGACACCATCGAGGGTCGCCTGTCCGCGCTGAGCACGAAGAAGTCCGGGCCGGCCATGCCCAAGGGTCCGCTTCCCGCCGGTGCGAAGATGCGCAGCGTGCAGCGCACGATGCGCCGCCGCTGATCTTCCGAAGTACGCCCAAGGCCGCCTCTCGTCCCGGGGACGAAGGCGGCCTTCGGCGTATGCGGAGCAGTTTTCGGGTGATCGGCTCGAACGGACGCGTGCGCGGTCAGCGCGAACGGACGACCGCGGTGCCCGTGGCGCGATCCTGCAGGCCGCGACCGTCGATGTCGGTGACGAGCGCCGGGGCGATGAACACCAGCAGCACCTGACGTGCGAGCGCGCGCACGATGCCGACCCGCACGGGGGCGTCCACCCGCACGACCTGCAGCCCGGCGACGAACTGGCCGGGGGTGAACGAGAACAGGCTCACGCATCCCACGCCCACCACGAACCAGATGATGAGGGTGTACGACGACAGCAGCGGGCTCTCGAGCGGGTTGCCCCCGACGAGGCCGGCGGCGATCGCCATGGACATGAACCAGTCGACCGCGAGGGCGAGTACCCGGCGGACGGTGGGCACCATGGAGCCGGGGCCGTGTTCGGGGAGGCCGAGCAGTTGCCCGGGATAGTCCTGCTCCTGCTGGAGACCTTTGGGAAGCGCCGCAGCAGGCCCGGAAAGCCAACTGCCCGTCATGCGTGCCATGGCACCAGGATAAGCTCTCATGGGCGGACCAGCGTCGACCCGTGTTGGCCGCGGTGACTTATACCACCTTTTCGACCTCACAGCAGGACGAAAGCATGTGTAACACCCGCGAAACATAGGCTTGATGGACGGGCAACACCAGATCCATAACGTCTGATCCGACGCAGGCGCCCAGCACCCATGGCGCGCACCGACTGAAGGAGCACAAGCGTGGCGTTCACCACGGCCGAAGAGGTCATCAAGTACATCGCGGAAGAGAACGTCGAGTACGTCGATATCCGCTTCACGGACCTGCCCGGCATCGAACAGCACTTCTCGATCCCGGCGAAGGCGTTCAACGAGGACGTCTTCGAGGACGGCCTGGCATTCGACGGATCCTCCGTGCGGGGTTTCCAGTCCATCCACGAGTCGGACATGCTCCTGCTCCCCGATGTGACGACCGCCCGCATCGATCCCTTCCGCGCCGCCAAGACCCTGAACGTCAGCTTCTTCGTCCACGATCCGTTCACCCGTGAGTCCTACAGCCGCGACCCCCGCAACGTCGCGCGTAAGGCCGAGGAATACCTGATCAGCACCGGCATCGCCGACACCGCCTTCTTCGGTGCCGAGGCCGAGTTCTACATCTTCGACTCCGTCTCCTACGACTCGAAGATGAACGGCGCGTTCTACGAGCTCGATTCGATCTCCGGCTCGTGGAACACCGGCGCCGAGTACAACGCCGACGGCACCCCGAACCGCGGCTACAAGGTCCGCCCGAAGGGTGGCTACTTCCCCGTCGCTCCGTACGACCACTACGTCGACCTGCGCGACGAGATCTCCACCAACCTGCAGCTCGCCGGCTTCGAGCTCGAGCGCGGCCACCACGAGGTGGGCACCGGCGGCCAGGCCGAGATCAACTACAAGTTCAACACGCTGCTCTCCGCAGCCGACGACCTGCAGCTGTTCAAGTACATCGTCAAGAACACGGCGTGGAAGAACGGCAAGACCGCCACCTTCATGCCGAAGCCGCTCTTCGGCGACAACGGCTCGGGCATGCACGTGCACCAGTCGCTGTGGAAGGACGGCAAGCCGCTGTTCCACGACGAGTCCGGCTACGCGGGTCTGTCCGACCTCGCCCGCTGGTACATCGGCGGCATCCTCCACCACGCGCCGTCGCTGCTCGCCTTCACGAACCCGACGATCAACTCGTACCACCGTCTGGTGCCGGGCTACGAGGCTCCGATCAACCTCGTGTACAGCCAGCGCAACCGTTCGGCCGCCGTGCGTATCCCGATCACGGGCAACAACCCGAAGGCCAAGCGTCTCGAGTTCCGCGCTCCCGACTCCTCGGGTAACCCCTACCTGAACTTCGCGGCGCAGATGATGGCCGGCCTCGACGGCATCAAGAACAAGATCGAGCCGCTCGCTCCGGTCGACAAGGACCTCTACGAGCTCCCGCCGGAGGAGGCCAAGAACATCCCGCAGGCCCCCACCAGCCTGTCGGCCGTGATCGACAACCTCGAGCGCGACCACGAGTACCTCACCGAGGGCGGCGTCTTCACCACCGACCTCATCGAGACCTGGATCTCGCTCAAGCGCGAGCAGGAGATCGCTCCGGTCAACCTGCGCCCGCACCCCTACGAGTTCCAGCTGTACTTCGACTGCTGAGTCGAGTCCGGTAAGCACTCTTCGAGAGGCCGTTCGTCCCTTCCGGGACGGGCGGCCTCTCGCCTTGTCTGCGCCCCTTCCGCTCCGGCATCCTCGCGCGCCGAAACGGGGTTCGCCCCTGCTGCAGCAGCAGCAAGCCCCGGTTCGGCGCGCGAGAATCGTTTGTTCGTCATCGAATCCGGCGAAATCGCGACCGGTTCCAGAAAAGTGGTCCATAGTGGGCACGTGCCCTCGACGCGGGATTTCTCCGAGCGGTTACGCGCAGCCGGTCTTCGCGTGACCCGACAGCGTCTGGCGGTGCTCGATGCGGCGCACGAGCACCCGCACGCCGATGCCGATCGCATCTTCGACGCGGTCGGCGCCGTCGTTCCCGGCATCGGCCGGCACACCGTGTACGACATCCTCCACGCGCTCTCGGCACACGGCCTGCTCCGGCGAATCCAGCCCGCAGGTTTCCACGCGCGGTACGAGGTGCGCGTCGGCGACAACCATCACCACCTCGTCTGCCGGTCCTGCGCCGCGATCTCGGATGTCGACCACACCATCGGCGACTCGCGTTGCCTGTCACCGGTGGACGACGCAGGTTTCGACGTCGACGAGGCGGACGTCGTCTTCTGGGGCCTGTGCCGCGACTGTTCGACAGACGATCCACGACAACAGCCCTGAATCGGTCCGATCGACCCTGATCCGGAAGGAAACCGCAGTGTCCGAAAGCGAAAACCCAGCAATCCCCTCCCCCGAGCCGTCACCGCACCGGCCGAGGACCAATCAGGACTGGTGGCCGGACCAGCTGGATCTGACTGTCCTGCACCAGCATTCACCGCTGTCCAATCCGTTGGAACCCGACTTCGACTACTCGAAGGAAGTCGAATCCCTCGACGTCGAGGCGCTCCGTCAGGATCTGATCGACCTGATGACGGATTCCCAGGATTGGTGGCCGGCCGACTTCGGTCACTACGGGGGTCTGTTCATCCGCATGAGCTGGCACTCGGCCGGCACCTACCGCATCGCCGACGGTCGCGGTGGCGGCGGCAAGGGCGCGCAGCGGTTCGCGCCGCTCAACAGCTGGCCCGACAACGTCAGCCTCGACAAGGCGCGTCGCCTCCTGTGGCCGATCAAGCAGAAGTACGGCCGCAAGCTCTCCTGGGCCGACCTGCTGGTCTTCGCCGGCAACTGCGCCTACGAGTCGATGGGGTTCAAGACATTCGGCTTCGCGTTCGGCCGCGAGGACATCTGGGAGCCCGACGAGGTCTTCTGGGGCCCGGAGGACACCTGGCTCGGCGACGAACGCTACGCCGGTGAGCGCGAACTCCAGGGCCCGCTGGGCGCCGTCCAGATGGGTTTGATCTACGTCAATCCCGAAGGCCCCAACGGCAACCCGGAGATCCTCGCGTCCGGACGCGACATCCGCGAGACGTTCGCCCGGATGGCGATGAACGACGTCGAGACGGCTGCGCTCATCGTCGGTGGTCATACCGTCGGCAAGACGCACGGTGCCGCTCCCGCCGACAATCTCGGTCCCGAACCCGAGGGTGCCCCGCTCGAACAGCAGGGTCTCGGCTGGAAGAACTCGCATGGCACCGGCGCCGGTGCCGACACGATCACCAGCGGCCTCGAGGTCACCTGGACGCCCACTCCGACGAAGTGGGACAACACCTTCCTCGAGACGCTGTACGCCTACGAGTGGGAGAAGACCAAGAGCCCCGCCGGGGCGTGGCAGTGGACGCCGAAGGGCGGTGCCGGCGCGGACACCGTGCCCGACGCCCACGACCCGGCGAAGAAGCACGCGCCGGGCATGCTCACCAGCGACCTCGCGCTGCGCTACGACCCGATCTACGGCGAGATCACCCGGCGCTGGCTCGACCATCCCGAGGAACTCGAGCAGGAGTTCGCCAAGGCGTGGTTCAAGCTGCTGCACCGCGACATGGGTCCGCTCTCGCGGTACCGCGGACCGTGGATCCCGGAACCGCAGATCTGGCAGGACCCGGTGCCGGACGTCGACCACGAGCTGATCGACGAGAGCGACATCGCCTCACTCAAGGCGAAGGTCCTCGACTCGGGAGCGACGATCCCGCAGCTCGTCGCCACCGCGTGGGCGTCGGCCGCGAGCTTCCGCGGCACCGACAAGCGCGGCGGTGCGAACGGCGCACGCGTGCGGCTCGAGCCGCAGAAGGACTGGGAAGCCAACGAACCCGAGCAGCTCGCACAGGTACTGCAGATCCTCGAGGGTATCCAGCAGGACTTCAACGGCTCGGGCGGCAACAAGAAGGTCTCCCTGGCGGATCTGATCGTCCTCGCCGGTAACGCCGCGGTGGAGAAGGCCGCCAAGGATGCGGGACACGACATCACGGTTCCGTTCTTCCCCGGCCGCACCGATGCGAGCCAGGAGTGGACCGACGTCGAGTCGTTCGAGGTGCTCGAGCCGAAGCACGACGGTTTCCGCAACTACCTGCGCGGTGAAGAGAAGCTTCCGCCCGAGAAGCTGTTCCTCGAGCGCGCCAACCTGCTGACGCTGACCGCGCCCGAGACGACGGTGCTCGTCGGCGGTCTGCGTGCGCTCGGCGCGAATCACGGCGGCAGCAAGCACGGGGTCTTCACCGACCGCCCGCAGACCCTGACGAACGACTTCTTCGTCAATCTGCTCGACATGGGGACCGAGTGGAAGGTCTCGCAGAACAGCGAGGGCGTCTACGAAGGACGCGCTCGGGGATCGGACCAGGTCAAGTACACCGCGACCGCCGTCGACCTGGTCTTCGGGCATAACTCGCAGCTGCGGGCGCTCGCCGAGGTCTACGCGACCGACGATGCCGGCCCGAAGTTCGTCCGCGATTTCGTCGCGGCCTGGACGAAGGTGATGAACCTGGATCGTTTCGATCTGAAGAAGTGACCGCGCCGGCGGTCCACGACCGCGCCTGACGCACCGTCCCGGAGCCACCCGTCGTGTTCGGCGGGTGGCTCCGTCGTGTGCAGGGGGTCGTGCGCAGGTCCGCCGAGCCGAAACCGACTGGACAGCCGTACTGCACACGGGTGTACCGTGAGGACACAGCTTTGGTGATGTTCGTCACACCCGCTCGCGGGGGAGTGGATGCGACGTGGTCCGTATCCGAACGACACGTCTCCTCGGGAGGCCACCATGCGTAGATCCCTCGTTTCGGCAGCATGCGCCGCTGTCATGCTGTCCCCCGTCCCTCTGTCCGTCGCATTCGCAGGCACCGCAGCGGCCCAGACCGACATCTCCGTCGTCGGCATGTCGCAGGAGCAGGCACAGCAGGTGCTCTCCGACGCGGGCGTCCCCTACATCATCCTCAACCGGTCCGGCAGCACCATGCAGAACTGCAGGGTGACCGAGCAACGCGACCGCGGCTACGACGTCGAGGTCGAGTACGACTGGGACCACGAGAACAAGGAGTGGGACAAGACCGAGGTCGAGGTCTGGCGAGGACTCGCACTCGTCGTCTTCTGCGACTGACGGTCCGTCAGTCCCAGAACACCCGCTCGACGACCGCCCGCGCCCGACGCGTGACGCGTAGGTAGTGGTCGAGGAACTCCGACGCGTCCTCACCACGCCACCCCGTCACGCGGGCAACGGCTTCGAGCAGCCGTCCCGGCCCCGGGAGCTGGTCGGTCGGTTTGCCGCGGACGAGCACGAGACAGTTCCGCGCATCCGTCGCGGTGATCCATGCCGTGCGCAGGAGTTCGACGTCGGTCGCGCTGAGCAGCTCGGCGGCGCCGATGCCGTCGAGCGCCTCGAGCGTCGAGGTCGTGCGGAGCGCCGGGAGCCGGTAGCCGTGCTGGAGTTGCAGCAGCTGCACGGTCCATTCGATGTCGGCGAGGCCGCCCCGTCCGAGTTTGGTGTGGGTGGCCGGGTCGGCCCCGCGCGGCAGCCGCTCGGAGTCCACACGTGCCTTGATGCGCCGGATCTCGCGGACGGCCTCCTGCGAGACCCCGCCCTCCGGATAGCGCACCTCGTCGATCATGTGCAGGAAGCGGGTGCCGAGTTCGCGGTCGCCCGCGACGGCGTGTGCACGCAGCAGCGCCTGCACCTCCCACACCTCGGCCCACTGCGTGTAGTACGCCCGGTAGGACGCGAACGTCCGGACGATCGGGCCGCTGCGACCTTCCGGACGCAGATCCAGATCGACCTCGAGCGGTGGGTCGGTGCTCGGCGCGCCGAGGAGTCGCCGCACCTGCTCGGCGATGCTCGTGGCCCACTTGACCGCATCGGTCTCGTCGGCGTCCGGCAGCGGGTCGCACACGAACAGCACGTCCGCGTCGGATCCGTAGCCGAGTTCGCCGCCTCCGAGCCGGCCCATCCCGATCACTGCGATACGCGCCGGCGCCGGTCCGCGGGACTGTTCCGAGCCCCGGATCACCGCGTCGAGCGCGGCTTCGAGGACACCCGCCCATACCGTGGACAACGCCCGGCACACTTGCGGCACGTCGAGCATGCCGAGGATGTCGGCACTCGCGACGCGCGCGAGTTCGGCGCGGCGCAGCGAACGCGCGGCGGCGATGGCGCGAGCGGGGTCGGAGTAGCGCGAGGACGATGCGACGAGGGCGCGCGCAACCTCGGGCGGGTTCGCCTCGAGCAGCCGCGGCCCGGTCGACGCGTCGGCATACAGGCGGATGACCTCGGGAGACTTCACCAGCAGATCGGCGACGTAGGCCGACGAGCCGAGCACCGTCATGAGACGTTCGGCGACGGCCGGCTCGTCGCGCAGCACCCGCAGGAACCAGACCGTGTCGTAGAGCGCATCGGACAGCCGCCGGTAGGCGAGCAGACCGGCGTCGGGATCGGTTGTCTCGCCGAGATATTCGAGCAACTGAGGGAGCAGCAGTGCCTGGATGCGCGCCTTGCGGGAGGCTCCCCCGGACAACGCCGCCAGATGTTCCATCGCGTGCTGCGGGCCGTTGTACCCCAGCGCGGCGAGCTGGCGGACGGCCGCGTCGGGCGACAACCGCAGCGCTTCCTTGTCGAGCTTGCTCACCGAGTCCAGCAGCGGCCGGTAGAACAGGCGCGCGTGCAGTTTCCGGATCCGCGACGAGTTGCGCTTGATCTCCGATTCGAGCACGCCGAGGGCGTCCTTGCGCCCGTCCGGCCGCATGTGCGCGGCGCGCGCGAGCCACCGCAGGGCCTCGCGGTCCTCGGGCGGTGGCAGGGTGTGGGTCCGCTTGAGCCGCTGGAGCTGGAGCCGGTGTTCGAGCAGGCGGAGGAACTCGTAGGACGCCCGCATGTTCGCGGCGTCGTCGCGCCCGACATAACCGCCGTCGGCGAGCGCGCACAGCGCTTCGACGGTGTTGGGCACGCGCAGCGATTCGTCGACGCGACCGTGCACGAGTTGGAGCAACTGCACGGCGAACTCGACGTCGCGGAGGCTGCCGCGTCCGAGCTTGAGTTCGCGTTCGCGTAATTCCGGGGGCACCATCTCCTCGACCCGGCGGCGCATCGCCTGCACGTCGGGCACGAAGTCCTCGCGTTCGGAGGCGGTCCACACCATCGGGCTCAGGGCGTCGATGTACCGGCGGCCGAGGTCGAGGTTCCCGGTCATCGGCCGTGCCTTGAGCAGTGCCTGGAACTCCCAGGTCTTGGCCCACCGGTTGTAGTAGGCGACGTGGGATTCGAGGGTGCGGACGAGCTCGCCGCGTTTGCCCTCCGGTCGCAGCGCGGCGTCGACCTCGAAGAAGGCCGACGTGCCGATGCGCATCATCTCGCCGGCGATCCGGCTCGCGCGGGCGTCGGCGGGTTCGGAGACGAAGACGACGTCGACGTCGCTGACGTAGTTCAGCTCGCGCGCACCGCACTTGCCCATCGCGATGACGGCGAGGTCGATCGGGCACGGGCCCTCCGGGATCACCGTGGACACGGCCACCGCAAGGGCCGCGGTCAGCGCCGCGTCGGCGAGGTCGGCGAGCAGCGCCCCGACCTCGAGATAGGGCAGCACCGGTTCGTTCTCGACGACCGCCGCGAGATCGGCGGCGGCGATCAGCATCAGTTGGTCGCGGTAGGTGGTGCGCAGCGCCGCGACCGCGTGCGGGCCGATGAGCCCGGCCCGGTGGATCAGCCGGCCGGGACGTCCGTCGGGCTCGGGTTCGGCGTCGACGCTGTCGAGCATCCGCGCCGTGAAGGTGTGCTTGTCGGGCAGCGCCGCGCTGCCCGCGAGCATCTTCCAGCGATCCGGGTTGGCGACGATGTGGTCGCCGAGCGCCGACGACGCCCCGAACAGACCGAACAACCGGCCGCGCAGGCGCGTGTCGGAGCGCAGCGCCGAGTCGAGTTCGGCCCAGTCGTCACCGAGCGCGTCGGCCAGGCGCGCGAGGGTGCGCAGGGCCAGGTCGGCGTTGGGGGCACGGGACAGCGCCCACAGCAGTTCGACGCTGTCGGCGTCGTTCCATCCGAGTCGAGCGAGCTCGGCGGGGGCGGTCGGCTCGACGAGGCCGAGCCGACCGGGGCCGGGAACTACCGAACGCGCGCTGGGCGGTCTCACCACGCTTCCATCGTCGCTTACAACCCCAGGTACTGCTCGAGTTCGAAGGGGGTGACCTGGCTGCGGTAGTTCTCCCACTCCCGCCACTTGTTGCGCAGGAAGTAGTCGAAGACGTGCTCACCGAGGGTTTCGGCGACGAGTTCGGACTTCTCCATCTCGCGCAGCGCGATGTCGAGATCGGTAGGCAGTTCGCGGTAGCCCATGGCGCGACGCTCGGCGGAGGTCAGCGACCACACGTCGTCCTCTGCTTCGGGGGCGAGCTCGTAGCCCTTCTCGATGCCGCGCAGACCGGCCGCGAGCAGCACTGCGAAGGTCAGGTAGGGGTTGCACGCCGAGTCGGGGGTGCGGATCTCCACGCGACGCGACGATGCCTTGTTCGGCGTGTACATCGGGACGCGCACGAGCGCGGACCGGTTCGACGGGCCCCAGCACGCGGCCGTGGGTGCCTCTCCCCCGTGCACGAGACGCTTGTAGGAGTTGACCCACTGGTTGGTGACGGCGCTGATCTCGTTGGAGTGCTCGAGGACACCGGCGATGAACGCCTTGCCGGTCGCCGAGAGCTGCAGCGGGTCGTCGGGGTCGTGGAAGGCGTTGGTCTCGCCCTCGAACAGCGACATGTGGGTGTGCATCGCGGAGCCGGCGTGGTCGCGGAAGGGCTTGGGCATGAAGGTGGCCCGCACGCCCTCCTGCATCGCGATCTCCTTGACCACGTAGCGGAAGGTCATGACGTTGTCGGCCATGGACAGCGCGTCGGCGTAGCGCAGGTCGATCTCCTGCTGGCCGGGCGCGGTCTCGTGGTGGCTGAACTCCACCGAGATGCCCATGGACTCGAGAGCGTCGATGGCGTGACGCCGGAAGTGCGGGGCCGAGCGGTGCACGGACTGGTCGAAGTAGCCGCCGATGTCGGCCGGGACCGGGGCGCTCCCCTCGGGGCCGTCCTCGACGAGGAAGAACTCGATCTCGGGGTGCACGTAGCAGCTGAAGCCGAGATCGGAGGCCTTGTTGAGCTGGCGGCGCAGCACGTGGCGGGGGTCGGCCCAGCTGGGGGTGCCGCCGGGCATGGTGATGTCGCAGAACATCCGGGCCGAGTACTGGTGACCCCGATCGTCGACCCAGGGCAGCACCTGGAAAGTGGTGGCGTCGGGACGCGCGACCATGTCGGCTTCGGAGATCCGGGAGAAGCCTTCGATGGCCGAGCCGTCGAAACCGATGCCCTCCTCGAAGGCTCCTTCGAGTTCGGCCGGCGCGATCGCCACCGACTTGAGGGTGCCGACGACGTCGGTGAACCACAGGCGCACGAACCGAATGTCGCGCTCTTCGAGGGTGCGGAGCACGAACTCCTTCTGGCGATCCATACTCGCGAGACTAGGCACAATCCGTTAATTCCGTGTTACATCAGGTGCCACTTGCGGATGGCGTGTCGCTCACGTTCGTCGACGGTCAGCAGTGAGGATCGTTTTCCGGCACCGTCGAATCCACAAGATAGCTGGTCACAGCGGTGTCGACGCATGCGTTGCCGTCCAGGACGACGGTGTGCTGCGTGCCCTCGAAGCTCACCAGGACACCACCGAGCCGGGCTGCCAGTTCGACTCCCGCATCGTAGGGCGTCGCCGGATCACCGGTCGTCGAGACCACGAGCACGGGCGGCAGATCGCGGACATCGGGGGTGTGCGGCTCCCCCGTGGCCGGAACGGGCCAGAAGGCGCACACGTCCAGGGCCGCCGATCCGGTGCCGCGGCCGTCGTCGAGGAAGGGCGCCGCCGTGCGGAACCGCATGTCGAGTTCGCCCGCGAGGGCGCGGTCGGTCACCGGCGGGTCGTCGACGCACCGGACGGCGTTGAACGCGTCGGTGATGTTGCTGTAGGTGCCGTCCTCACCGCGACCCTCGTAGAGGTCGGCGAGTCGCAGCAGGGTGTCGCCCGTGCCGGTCGTCGCGAGCGACTCCAGCCCGCCGCGCAGTGAACCCCACAGGGTCGGCGAGTACAGGCCCTGCTGCACACCGGTGATGGCGTCGCGGTGGCTCAACCCGCGCGGATCGGTGGTGGGTGCCGGAGCGTCGAGCAGAGGGTCGACGAGCGTACGGAACCGCTCCGCTGCCCGAGCCGGATCGCTGCCGAGCGGGCACCCGGCGTACTGCGCGCAGTACACCGCGAACTCGTCGAACGCCTTCTGGAAACCCTCGGCCTGCAGCACGATCTCCTCGACCGGGTCCTGCTCCGGATCGATCGCGCCGTCGAGCACCATCGCCCGCACCCGGCCAGGGAAGGCCTCGGCGTAGAGGGTGCCGAGCCGGGTTCCGTAGGAATAGCCGAGATAGGTCAATGCGTCGTCCCCGAGGACCCCGCGGAGGACGTCCATGTCCTGCACGACCTCTCGGGTGCCGAGGTGCGCGAGCAGATCCGTGCCGTTGCGTTCGGCGCACAACTCCGCGTACTCACGATTGCGTTTCTCCGTCGCGGCGATGCCCTCGGGGCTCGTGTCCCCGTCGTCCACAGCGCGGTCGGCGTCGAACTCGGCATCGGTGAGGCAGCGGACCGCCGGTTCGGACGATCCGACACCGCGGGGGTCGAAGCCGACCACGTCGAAGCGGTCGGCGAGGACGGTGCCGTCGGCGGCGAGCGCGGTGGACAGTCCCGAGGCGCCCGGGCCGCCGGGGTTGACGAGCAGGGAACCGATCCGGTCGCCGCCGGCGGGCAGTCGCGACACCGCGAGGGTGATCACCTCGCCGTTCGGGTCCTCGTAGTCGAGGGGAACCTCGACGCGTGCGCACTCGACACCCTGCCGCACCATCATCGGCCCGTCCGCGCCGTACGACCCGCACGACTCCCAGTCGACGTCCTGCTCGTAGAACCGCTCGAGTCCCGGGACGACTCCGACCGCCGACGGCTGTCGCTTTTCCTGCGCGGTGTCACCACACGCGGTCGCCGCGGCGGCGGCCACGAGCGTCAGGAGGGACAGACGACGGATGCGCGCGCGAGCAGGGTGGGGCACGATCCGATCGTGCCACGCCCCGGTCGGCCTGCAGCGGCACGACCTGCGCTCCCTTCCGAGCGGTCGTGCGGTGTGACGAATCGCACCGCTGCGCGGCCTTCGTCCGTCCGAACCCGAGTGGCAGACTGAGACAGTCATCACCCGACCCGGGGACCCCGAGGGCCTCGAGGAAGAAAGGGACAGTGATGTCCGAGAACATGACGTCCGTATACGGTGGCGCGGCCTCCGCCGCAGCCCCTGCAGACACCCCCAAGCGCAAGACGCGAGTCCATCACCTGCAGGCGATGAAGGCCGAAGGCCGCCGCTGGGCAGAGTTGACGGCCTACGACTACTCCTCCGCCCGCATCTTCGAGGAGGCCGGTATCCCGGTCCTGCTCGTGGGCGATTCCGCAGCCAACGTCGTCTACGGCTACGACACCACGGTGCCCGTGACCGTCGACGAACTCCTCCCCCTCGTCCGCGGCGTCGTGCGCGGTGCTCCGCACGCGCTCGTCGTCGCCGACCTGCCGTTCGGCTCGTACGAGGCCTCGCCCGAACAGGCCCTCGCCACCGCCGTGCGGTTCATGAAGGAAGGCGGCGCCCACGCGGTGAAGCTCGAGGGCGGCGAGCGGATGGCTCCACAGATCGCCGCGATCACCGCCGCCGGCATCCCCGTGCAGGCCCACATCGGCTTCACCCCGCAGTCCGTGAACACGCTCGGCGGGTTCCGCGTGCAGGGCCGCGGCGACGGCGCCGAGCAGCTCGTCGCCGACGCGATCGCCGTCCAGGAGGCGGGTGCCTTCTCCGTCGTGATGGAAATGGTGCCGGCCGAGCTGGCCGGGCAGGTCACCCGCAAGCTGAGCATCCCCACCGTCGGCATCGGCGCGGGCAACGAGTGCGACGCGCAGGTGCTCGTCTGGCAGGACATGGCCGGCTACACCAGCGGCAAGACCGCGAAGTTCGTCAAGAAGTTCGGGCAGGTCGGCGACGAACTGCGCCGCGCCGCAACACAGTACGCAGCAGAGGTCGGGCAGGGCACCTTCCCGGGGCCCGAGCACTCCTTCTGACGATCGCTCGTTTGCCGAGGGGCACCACCGACCGCGGTGGTGCCCCTCGTGCGTCCGGGATCACCGCCGTCCCGGGGTGCCCGCGGAAGCGACACTGAGTAAAATTTCGGTAATGAGCCACCCCTGGCACGCACTCGATTCCGGTGACACGCTCGCCCGGCTCGAGACCACCGAAGCGGGACTGACCACGGCCGAGGCGACCCGCCGGCGGGAGCTGTACGGACCCAATGCGCTGCCCGCTCCCCGCTCGGATCGCTGGTGGTGGCGACTGCTGCGACAGTTCCACAACGTCCTGCTGTACGTGATGATGGCGGCCGCTGTCGTCACCGCGTTCCTGGGCCACTGGATAGACACGGCAGTCCTGATGGGTGCCGTGATCGTGAACGCGCTCATCGGTTTCGTCCAGGAGGGTCGCGCCGCGTCCGCGCTCGACTCGATCCGTGCCATGCTCGCGCCCCGGACGCGGGTCCACCGCGACGGCCGGATCGTCGACATCCCCGCGGCAGATCTCGTGCCGGGCGACGTGGTGCGCCTCGCCTCCGGCGACCGCGTCCCCGCCGACCTGCGGATCCTGAGCTCGCGTGAGCTGCGCATCGACGAGGCGGCCCTGACCGGTGAATCCGTGCCCGTCGCCAAGACACCGGACCCGGTCGACGCCGACACCGAACTCGGCGACCGCAGATCGACGTGCTTCACCGGCACCGTCGCGGTTTTCGGCCAGGGTGACGGCGTGGTGATCGCGACCGGCTCCGACACCGAACTCGGCCGCATCAATGCCCTGTTGTCGGGTGTCGACCGCGCGGCCACACCGTTGCTCGAGCAGATCGGCCGCTTCGGCCGTTGGCTGGCGGCGGTCATCCTCCTCGCGTCCGCCGTGACCTTCGCGCTCGGTGTCGTGTGGCGCGGCGAGAGCCCGGCGGAGATGTTCACCCTCGTGGTCGCGTTGGCCGCCTCCGCGATCCCCGAGGGACTCCCGGCCGTGATGACCGTGGCCCTGTCCCTCGGCGTGCAACGCATGGCCCGGCGCAACGCCGTCATCCGGCGCCTTCCTGCCGTCGAGACCCTCGGCTCGGTGACGGTGATCTGCTCCGACAAGACGGGCACGTTGACCCGCAACGAGATGACCGTGCAGAAGGTCGTGTGTGCGCACCGCACCGTCGAGGTGGGCGGTGTCGGTTACGCGCCGATCGGTTCGATCATCGCCGCCGAGAGTGGCGATCCGGTCGATCCGCACACCGACCCGGCACTCGATCTGGCCGTCCGCGCCGGTGTCCTGTGCAACGACACCGAGGTGGTCGAGGAGGACGGCGTGTGGGAGGTGCACGGCAACCCCACCGAGGCAGCGCTCGTCGTCCTCGGCCGCAAGGCCGGCCTGCCCACCGCGGCGGCCCACGAGCGGTGGCCGCGCCTCGATGTCGTCCCGTTCGAATCCGAACACAAGTTCATGGCGACCCTGCACCCGCACGACGACGGTCGCCGCGAACGCATCCTGCTCAAGGGCGCCCCGGAGCGGGTCCTCGTCGCCTGCACCGGCCAGCTCGGCGCCGACGGCGTGGTACGCCCCGTCGACGAGGCCTACTGGACCCGCCGCGCCGACGAGATCGCGGCCCAGGGCCTGCGCGTGCTGGCCCTCGCGTTCCGCGACCGCGAACCGGAGGACGGCGTGCTCGCCTTCGAAGACGCCCGGCACGACTTCACGATGCTCGCTCTGGTCGGCATCATCGACCCGCCGCGCGAGGAGGCGATCACGGCGGTGCGCGAATGCCACCGCGCCGGGATCACGGTGAAGATGATCACCGGTGACCACGCCGCCACCGCCGCCGAGATCGGGGCGCAGATGGGTCTCGGCACGGGTTCGCGGGCGATGACCGGCGCCGAGATCGAGACCCTCGACGATGCGGAACTGCGCCGGGTCGTCGCGGAGACGGACATCTTCGCGCGCACCAGTCCCGAGCACAAACTCCGTCTGGTGCGCGCCCTGCAGGCCGGCGGTCACGTCGTGGCGATGACCGGCGACGGTGTGAACGACGCGCCGGCGCTTGCGCGGGCCGACGTCGGGGTCGCGATGGGCATGACCGGAACCGAGGCCGCCAAGGAAGCGGCCGACGTCGTTCTCGCCGACGACAATTTCGCGAGCATCGCCGCCGCAGTCCGCGAGGGCCGCGGCGTCTACGACAACCTGAAGAAGTTCGTCCTCTTCATGCTGCCCACCAACGGCGGTGAGGCGCTGGTGGTCGTCGCCGCCATCCTCTTCCAGCTCACCCTGCCGCTCACACCCGCGCAGGTGCTGTGGATCAACCTCGCCACCGTCAGCACCCTCGGTCTGGCGCTCGCGTTCGAACCGACGGAGAAGTCGGTCATGCTCCGCAGGCCGCGACCGCCCGGGGAATCACTGCTGTCCCGCTTCTTCGTCTGGCGCGTGGTGATGGTGTCGGTGCTGATGATGGTCGGCTCGCTCGGCCTGTTCCTGTGGGAACTCGACCGCGGTGCACCGGTGGAGGTCGCGCGCACGCTCGCGGTGGACGCGATCGTCGTGGCCGAGATGTTCTACCTGCTCAACAGCCGCCGCATCCGCGACACGGTCCTCACCCGCGACGGGCTGTTCGGGAACCGGTACGTGCTTGCTGCGATCGCGGCGTGCGCCGCGTTGCAACTGTTGTTCACCTACGCCCCGTTCATGCAGGCGATCTTCGGGTCCGCCGCGATCTCGTGGGCGGACTGGGGCAAGGTGCTCGCGGCGGGCCTGCTGGTGTTCGTCGTCGCCGAGTTCGAGAAGTGGGTGGTCCGGCGCCTGCGACCGGCACCCGTGTCCTGACCGCCGACGGCCCCGTCCCCGGCCGGTGGCAGACTCGACGACGATCCGACCGTACGACCCGTGAGGTGTCCATGCAGATCCGCTCCAGTCTCGTTCCCGCCGTCGCCGTCGCGCTGGCAGGTGTTCTCGCGGCGTGCGCGCCGGCCCAGGACCCGGCACCGACCGGCACGTCCACCGAGTCCCCGGTGACGACGGAGACGACATCGGCTGCGGGGTCGAGCCCCGCGGAGGCCGGAGCGGGTGGCTTCACCGAGGCGCAGGCCGCAGATCTGTGTGCACGCCTCGAGGGCCAGCTGTCGAACTGGCGCACCTACACCCCCTCGGTGGGGCGCGGTGGCCTCAACATCCTCGTCGGCGAATGGGGTGCGGCGAACGGTGTCGACCTCGTCGCGCTCGCGGGCGACCGGGGCCGCATCGACGCGGCGACCTCCGCGCAGTGCCCGGAGGTGCGCGAGGAGGCCGTGCAGGCACTCGAGATCCCCGATCTCGCGTCGGGCCTCGTCGGGTTCTGATCCGTGGAGCGACGCGAACTGTATCCGCCGATCGAGCCGCACGAGACGGGCATGCTCGACGTCGGTGACGGCCAGCAGCTGTACTGGGAGGTCAGCGGTAACCCGCAGGGCAAGCCCGTGGTCTTCCTCCACGGTGGTCCGGGCGGGGGCACCGCGCCGCAGCACCGGCGCTTCTTCGATCCGGACGCCTACCGGATCGTGTTGTTCGACCAGCGCGGCTGCGGCCGGTCGCAACCCCACGTGGCCGACGGCGCCGACCTGTCGGTCAACACCACCGACCATCTGGTCGCCGACATCGAGCGGTTGCGCACCTTCCTCGGTGTGGACCGGTGGATGGTCTTCGGCGGGTCCTGGGGCTCGACGCTCGCCCTCGCCTACGCCCAGCGGCACCCGGAGCGCGTCACCGAACTCGTCCTGCGCGGGATCTTCCTGCTGCGCCGCAGCGAGATCGACTGGTACTACAACGGTGGCGCCGGGCAGCTGTTCCCCGAGGCGTGGGAGGGATTCTGCGCTCCGCTTGCGGCCGCCGGGCGGGGCGAGCATCCCGTGGACGTCTACCACCGTCTGCTGCACTCGACCGATCCGGACGTCGCTCTGGACGCGGCGATCGCGTGGTCCACCTGGGAGGGCGCCACGAGCTCACTGCTGCCGAACCCGGATCGCGTCGCGGAGACGGCCGAACCCCGTTTCGCGCTGGCCTTCGCGCGCATCGAGAACCACTACTTCCACCGCCGTGGCTTCTTCGACGAGGGCGCACTCCTGCGCGACGCGCATCTGCTGCGCAACATCCCCGGGGTGATCGTGCAGGGCCGCTACGACGTGGTGTGCCCGGCGCGCAGCGCGCACGACCTGCACGAGGCGTGGCCGTCCTCCCGCCTGCACATCGTCGACGACGCGGGCCATGCGGCGACCGAACCGGGAATCGTGCACCGGCTCGTCGAGGCCACCGACATGTTCCGCTGACCCAGGATCAGCCCGGCAGCCGCCCGAAGCCGACCACCGCGTCGTCCCCGGTCACGTCGAGTTCGTGGACGCGGATCCGGCCCATCTCGTTGCCGCCGACGGTGATCGCCGAATCACCGTCGACGGCGACGACGATGTTCGTGTGCTCGCGCTGACCGACGCCGATCCTGTTGTGGTACAGCACCACATCGCCGACCTCCGGCCGATAGCCCGTGCCCACCGGTTCGTAGCGGTCGGCCTGCTCGTAGAACTCACCGAGCGTGAACACGCCGGGGATCCGCCAGTGTCCCGAATGCGGATTGGACAGCGGCACACCGGCTTCCCGCATGATCCAGCTGACGAAGTCGGCGCACCACGGTTCGCGGACACCCTCCGAGTAGAACGTGCCGGGATTCTGCGCCTCGTGCTGTTCCTCGAGCAGTTCGACGATCCGCACCTGCGTCGGCGACAACGACGAGGTGTCGATCTCGGGGAATGCCGCACTGTCCCACGGGAACAGCCGGTTCGGCAGGATCCACCACACGAGCACCGCGATCACCGCACACAGTGCGAGCACGACGGCGAGGACGGCAGCGACCGGCCGTCGCCGCCGCGTCGTCTCACCGGTCATGGTCGAAGCGGATCTTGCGTGCCTGCGGGTCGGCGAGCGTGAGCCGCACCCGCACCGTGCTGCCCTCCTCCGGCGCCCCGCCACACGGGCCGATGACGGTCTCGGAGGCGACGAACACCTCCGCGTCGCGCCGGTCGGTGGCCTCCTTCAGGACCGTCGCCTCGAAGGTCTCCCCCACCCGCGGCGCGAGGACGACGGCCTCGGTCAGGTCGACGCACGCTCGGTTCACCTTGCCGGCGAGCGAATCGGTCGACGACATGATCTTCGGCATCGCGGCCAGTGCTGCGCGGACCTCGTCCGGGACGTCCCGACCCGACGACACCGCGAGGCACACCTCGGTGGCGTAGCGGTCGGACAACCGGCGCAGCGGCGCGGTGACGTGCGCGTAGGGCGCACCGATCGCGCCGTGCAGGATCGTCTCGGGCAGGTCGCCGTCGAAGGCCGCGTAGGACGCGCCGCGCAGCAATGTCGGCGCTTCGCTCATCAGCACGAGTGTCTTCGGGTCGTTGGCGTCGAGCGAGGCGAGGAAGGCACCGACACCGAGCCCCGACGGCCACGGCACGTCGAGCGACCGCGCGGTGCGGCGCAGAGCATCGACCGCAGCAGGGTCGGCGGGCGGGAGCGTACGCAGCAGGCCGACCCGTGCGTCGATCATCATCTGCGCAGCGCACATCCCGGTGAGCAGCGAGATCTCGGAGTTCCACTCGTCGGCCTCGGTGCGCGGCTCGATCTGCAGCGTCCAGCCGTCGCCGTGCTTCACGACCTCCTGCGCGGGCAGGCGCAGTTCGATCGCCCCGCGGGCGAGCGCCGCGGCCGCTCGCAACCGCCCGAAGTCGGGCAACGCCTCGACGGACGGATGCAGCCGGCCTGCGTCGGCGTCGCGTTGCACTCCGGCGTAATCCATGCGTGCGACCGATCGGACGAGCGCGCGCCGCACACTCACCGCGACGGGCTCGGCACGGTGGTCGGTCTCGATCCGCCACAGCGCCGCCGGGCGGACGGCGTCCGGCAGCAGGCTCGCGGTGCCCTCGGACACCTCGCGCGGATGCAGCGGCACGGAGCCGTCGGGCAGGTAGAAGGTCTGCCCGCGGCGGTGCGTCTCGACGTCCAGCGCACCACCCGGTTCGACGAGTGCGTACACGTCGGCGATCGCGTAGTGCAGCACGAAGCCGTCGTCGGTGCGTTCGAGATGCAGGGCCTGATCGAGGTCCATCGAGCCGGGTGGGTCGATGGTCACGAGAGGCAGATCGGTGCGGTCCTCACGGACGTCCGCGTAGCGGTCGGTCGCGTGTCGCGCATCGGCGAGGGCCTCCGGCGGGAACTCGCCGACGAGGTCGAATTCGGCGCGCACATCGGCGAAGTCGATCGCGGGCGCAACGACGATGGGAGTGGTCACCACGATGCTCGTGAACTCCTGGTGGTTCGGGTGCTCGTCGTCGAATTCAGCCGTTCTTCCAGTCGTCGTCGGCGGCGTCGGCCGCCTTGTTCCGTTCTGCCGCGATCTCCAGCGCCCGCTGAGCGGTCTCCCTGTCCGGGTAGGGACCCATGCGGTTGAGGGCGTGCGGATCCTTGCCCTGGGAGACCTTCCCGGTGCGCACGTCGTAGTACCAGCCGTCGTCGCTCATGGTCTCAGTGTGCCCGAATCGCGTCTGTCTGTACGGACAACCCGTCGGCAGGCGTGGCGCGGTACTGTCGGGCCGCACACCCGTGCTCGATGTCCGAACGAAGGAGCAAGCAATGTCCTACATCCTCTACGACGCGTTGCTGCCCTGGCTGGGTCCGGATGCGGCCTCGTACTGGGCGCACCTGCTGGTCATCGATCCGATCTGACCCGACCGGTAGCAACGCGGTGGGAGCGGGAGACGCCGGGCGAACGAGTCGGCCTGTAAGCCGGATCCTGTCCCCCGCCGAAACGGGGTGGCGACCATCCATCTGGGCACACCGTCGCCGGGTACCTCGAGCGGTTCACCCGCAGGCTCGGGCGAGCAGCCCTCGAACACCTGCGCAGCCGCACCGCACGCGGTGCGACCTTCAACCTTGCTCCGGGCGGGGTTTACCTAGCCGCCCCGGTCACCCGGGGCGCTGGTGCGCTCTTACCGCACCCTTTCACCCTTACCTGCCGTACGGCAGGCGGTTTGCTTTCTGTGGCACTGTCCCGCGAGTCACCTCGGGTTGCCGTTAACAACCGCCCTGCTCTGTGGAGTCCGGACTTTCCTCGATTCAGGGCCTGGCACCGTGCGGTACCGGTTCCCTGCTCCGCGGCCGCCCGGCCGACTCGTTCGCTCGACCAGACTATCCCGCGGCGTATCGGCGCCGCCAACTACGGTGCACTCATGACGCGACTCGTGGCCCTGCTGCGCGGAATCAACGTCGGCGGCATCCGCATCCGGATGGCCGATCTGAAGGAGGTCTTCGGCGGCCTCGGATGCGAGAACGTCCGCACCGTCCTCGCATCCGGCAACGTGCTCTTCGACGCCGAGGACGACCCCGCCACCGCGAAAGCACGGATCGAGGCCGCACTCACCGAGCGGTTCGGTTACGAGGCCTACACCTTCGTCGTCGAGCAGTCGTATCTCGCACGGGTCGTCGAGGCGTATCCCTTCGACGACGCACGCACCGACCGGCATTCGTACGTCGTGTTCGTCTCCGATCCCGCAGTGCTCGAATCGCTGGTCGCCCTCGCGGACGATCTCGATCCGGACCTCGAATGCGTCGACGCGGGTGAAGGTGTCCTCTACTGGCAGGTCGTGAAGGGCTCAACCCTCGACAGTGCCGTGGGAAAGCAGTCGGGTTCGGCCCGGAACAAGGCGACGACGACCGTCCGGAACCTCAACACGCTGCGACGACTGGTGTGACGACCGTTGCATCTACCTACAGGCTGCAGGTAGCGTCCCTTCTCGACGTTCGTTCCGTTCGGAGGCCCAGGATGCGCAGACGCACCGGAGTATTCGCCTCGATCGCCGCGGCCGCACTCCTCGCGACCACACCGACGGTGGCGACCGCCGAGGCCGATACCGACTTCTACACGCCCCCTCCGGCCTTCGAGACGGCGCCGCTCGGCGACGTCCTGCGCACCGCACCGTCGGTCGCCGCCGTCGTCCCGAACACCCCGGCCGTCCTCGACGCAGCCGTCACCCGGGTGATGTACCGCAGCACGAACGCCACCGGAGGACCGGTCGCCACCGTCGGCACCGTGCTCGTCCCGTCGCAGCCGTGGACCGGCCCCGGACCCCGGCCCACCGTCGTGCTCGGTCCCGGCACGCAGGGCATGGGCGACCAGTGCGCACCGTCGAAGCTCATGACCTTCGGTCAGGAGTACGAGTACATCCACATCGGTCCGATGCTCGCGGCCGGTTACGCCGTCGCGGTCACCGACTACGAAGGACTCGGCACACCCGGCGTGCACCCCTATCTCAACCGCGAGTCGCAGGGACGCGCGATGCTCGACCTCGCACGCGCCACCCGGTCGCTCGGTGATCTCGGTCTCGACCCCGAGGGCCCGATCGCGTTCTGGGGATATTCGCAGGGCGGCATGGCGTCCGCCTCGGCCGCCGAACTCGCCGCGACGTACGCCCCCGAGCTGTCGGTGGTCGGCGCCGTGGCCGGCTCACCACCCGCCGACCTGGGCGATCTCGCCGTGGCCGGCGACGGCTCCCTGCTCTCCGGCGGGGTCGGCTGGGTCGTCGACGGTTTCATCTCGGCCTATCCCGAGCACGCCCCGTCGCTACTGGCGGCGTTCGATCCTGCCGGACTCGACATCCTGCGTCGCGCCGAGACGGCCTGCGTCTTCGACGCGTTCACACTGAACCCGTTCGGGCAGACCTCGGCGTATACGGTCGACGGACGGCCCATCGCCGAGCACCTCGGCGACGAGCCGTGGGCGTCGCTGGTCGCCGAGCAGCAACTCGGCAACCGCACCCCGTCGATGCCGATCTTCGTCGCGCAGAGCACCGGCGACGACTTCGTGCTCGTCCAGGGTGTCGACACGATGGTCGACAAGTGGTGCTCGGCCGGCGCCGACGTCACCTACCGCCGCTACGACGTCGGACCCGTCCTGACGAAGACCGGAACCGGCCACCTGATCGGCATGTTCCCGGCCGTCGTCGAAGGCCTCGACTGGCTCGCTCAGCGATTTTCCGGCCGGGAATCCCAGCCCGGCTGCACCGCCTGACATCCCGCCGGAAAAAATTTCCGGCAACCGTGTAACACCGTCGGTCGGCCGACAGATAAACCTGATGAGTGGCCGCGCAGGCAACCCCCCGACATGTCTGCGCGGCCACTTTTCGTTTGCGGCCGCTACCGGTTCACAGGTGCGAGGTGTCGTTGACGAGCCGCACCGACGACCCACCGTCCGCGTAGAACTCGGCGATGCTGAGCGACGCGAGATCCAGGTGCAGGCGGTACAGCAGCGATGGACCCGATTCGAGCGCCATCTGCAGGAACGTCTTGATGGGCGTGACGTGCGAGACGACCAGCACGGTCGTGCCGGCGTAGTCGGTCAGCAGGTCGTCGCGCACCGAGGCAATACGCTTGGCCACCTCGTCGAAGCTCTCGCCGTTCGGGGGCCGCACGGAGGTGTCGCCGAGCCAGCGCCGGTGCAGTTCGGGGTCGCGACGCGCGGCCTCGGCGAAGGTGAGACCCTCCCAGTCGCCGAAATCCGTCTCGATGAGCCCGTCGTGCACCGTCACCGGGAGATCGAGGGCGTCCGCCGCTGCGGCGGCCGTCTCCCGCGCGCGCCCCAGCGGTGACGACAGCACGGCGGTGATCCCACCGCGGGCACCGAGCCGCCGGGCCGCGGCGACCGCCTGCTCACGACCGAGTTCGGTCAGCTCCGGGTTGCCCCGCCCCGAGTAGCGACGCTCGACCGACAGCGAGGTCTCCCCGTGACGCAGCAGCAGCAGACGGGTCGGTGTTCCGACCGCACCGGTCCAGCCGGGCGAAGCCGGAACAGCCGGGTCTGGCACCGGCACGACCGGCGGAGTGGTGACGTTCTCGGTCCGCGCGTTCACCTGGACCGGACGTGCCACGGTGTCGGATGCGACGTCCAGCAACGCTTCGGCGGCCGCGTCCATCGCGGCGTTGGCCAGCCGGTCGGCGTAGGCGTTCTCCGCACGCGGGATCCACGTGAAGTCGACGGTGCGGAACCGGCCGGCGAGCTCCCGCGCCTGCGCGGCCAGCGGGATCATGTCGGCATGCTTGACCTGCCACCGTCCGCTCATCTGTTCGACGACGAGCTTGGAATCCATGCGGACGTGCACCTCGTCGGCGCCGAGCTCGGCGGCGGCGGTGAGACCGGCGATCAGGCCCTTGTACTCGGCGACGTTGTTCGTCGCGCGCCCGATGCTCGCCTGGCGTTCGGCGAGGACGGTCCGATGGTCGGCATCGAAGACCACGGCACCGTAACCGGCCGGTCCGGGATTCCCGCGGGAACCGCCGTCCGCTTCGACGACGACCGTCGTCACAGTCCGGATTCCTTGGTGCGGACCAGGATCGCGTCGCACTCCGGGCACCGGACGAGCAGATCGGCGGGTGCGGCCGCGATCCGGGCGATCTCACCGCGGTCGAGTTCGAGACGGCACGCGCCGCAGCGGCGGGCCTGCAGCAATGCGGCGCCGATGCCGGACTTCTCGCGCTGCTTCTCGTACACCGTCACCAGTTCCGCGGGGAAGACGGCGAGCAATGCCTCGCGGTCGCTGCGGCACCGCTGCTCGGCCACCTCGATGTCGGCGAGCGCCTCGTCGCGGGCCCGGACGGCGTCGCCGAGCTGGTCGTCGACCTGCGAGACCTGCGCACCGGCATGGTCGTGGTCGGCCTTCGACGCCTCGCGACGCTCCATGACCTCGAGCAGGTCGTCCTCGAGTGCCGCCTGGCGACGCTCGAGGCTGGTGAGCTCGTGCTGCAGTTCGGTGAGCTGCTTCGATCCCACCGAGCCGCTCTGGAGCATCGACCGGTCGCGGTCGGCGCGCATTCGCACGGCCTCGATCTCGCCCTCGAGCTTCCGGATGTCCCGGTCGAGGTCGTCGAGGATGATCTCGACGGCCACCGCGGCGTCCTTGCGCGCGTTGCGCTCGGTCTGCAGGCGGTCCACCTCCTGCTGTTCGGGCAGTGTCCGACGGCGATGCGCGAGGCGGTTCAGCTCTGCGTCCACGGCGGCGAGGGACAGCAGCTTGGCCTGCACGGTGGGTTCGACGTTCACTCGGGTGGTTCCTGCTTTCGATGGTGTGTCGGTGGGCCGGGAGTCGGCGGCCACGCGGGACGTGTCGTAGCTGATTACCGTACCGCGCCCGCCGCGGTCGTCCAGGGATCGGTGCGCAACTCGCTGACCCGCGCCTGCCAGCCGTCCCGGTCGGCGAACGCCGCGTCGAGGACGTTGCGGGCCTGGGCGCACCACGGGTACTCGCTCGCCCAGTGCGCGACGTCCACCAGCGCGGGGCCTCCCGCGCGCAGATGTTCGTCGGCGGGATGGTGCCGCAGGTCGGCAGTGACGTAGACGTCGACACCCTGCGCGGTGGCGAGTCCGAGGAAGGAATCACCGGATCCGCCGCACACCGCCACGGTCCGCACCGGCCGGTCCGGATCGCCCGCGCCGCGCACGCCCCATTCGGTGGCCGGCAGAGCGGCGGCGACGTCGGCGGTGAACTCGCGCAGCGTGCGGGTCTGCGGCAGCTCCCCCACCCGGCCGAGCCCGCGATCGCTCGGCAGGTCGGCGAGCTCGATGATGTCGAAGGCCGGTTCCTCGTAGGGGTGCGCGTCGCGCAGGGAAGCGAGCACCGCCGCGCGCGACCGGCGCGGGGCGATGACCTCGATCCGGTCCTCGGGGACGCGCTCGAGGTCGCCGACCGAGCCGATGGCCGGGTCCGCGCCGTCGACCGGGCGGAACTGGCCGGTGCCTGTGGTCGACCAGCAGCATTCGCGGTAGTTGCCGAGGGCACCCGCGCCCGCCGCGAACAGTCCCGCGCGCACCGTGTCGGCGGCGTCGGACGGCACCATGACGACCCACTTGTCGGTCGCGGGTTCGGGCTTGGCCTCGAGCGGTCGCAGGCCGGTCAGGCCCAGCGCTCCGGCGAGGGCGTCCGAGACTCCGGGGTTCGCGCGGTCGGCGTTGGTGTGCGCGGTGAACAGGGCGCAACCGCCGCGGATGAGGCGGTGGATCAGCGCACCCTTGGGCGTGTGCGCGCCCACCGTGTCCACTCCGCGCAGCAACAGTGGGTGGTGCACGAGCAGCAGTTGCGCGCCCCACTCGAGCGCTTCGTCGACGACGGCCGCGGTCGCGTCGACGGCGAGCAGCACCTTGTGCACCG
Organism: Rhodococcus sp. 5G237; assembly: GCF_053764735.1. NCBI lineage: Bacteria > Bacillati > Actinomycetota > Actinomycetes > Mycobacteriales > Nocardiaceae > Rhodococcus > Rhodococcus sp. 5G237. Next base: position 302,035 of record NZ_JBSNCD010000006.1, read on the forward strand.
GCTCGTCGGGGTCGCCGACGACGAGTCCCACCGAGTCCCAGCTCTCCGCCAGCGACGGCGGGTAGGCCGTCTCCAGAACGTCGATCACCTCACGCAGCGTCGCCGCCGTCACGTCCACCTCCAGCTGATCCGCTCTCTCCTACGCGCACGACCCTACGCGGCGGAAGACCGGACGAACGGGGAGAATGGCCCGGTGACCGTTCTCGCTGCCACCCAGCCGCTCGTGCTCCCCGCTCCCGTCGTCCTGTTCGACCTGGACGGCACGCTCACCGATTCCGCGACCGGGGTGATCAACGGGTTCCTCCACGCCGCCGAGACGACCGGTTTCGAGGCGCCCGACGGCGACCTGCAGTGGCTGCTCGGACCGCCCATGCGCGACACCCTGCAGAATCTCGGGCTCGACGAGGAGCAGGTCGCTGCGGGACTCGCGGCCTACCGGGACTACTACTCCGCGACCGGCTGGGCGGAGAACGCGGTCTTCGACGGCATCGAAGCGGTGCTCGATGCCGTGCGCGGGGCCGGGAGTCGCCTGGCGGTCGCGACGTCGAAGTCCCAGGCGTTCGCCGAGCGGATCCTCGACCACTTCGGTCTGACCGGATACTTCGAGTTCGTCGGTGGTGCGAGCGACGACGGCGCCCGGCGGCACAAGTGGGAGGTCGTCGCGCACAGCCTCGCCGCTCTCGGGATCGATCCGCGGGATGCCGAAGCGGGCGGCACCACCGGTGTGGTGATGGTCGGCGACCGCGAGCACGACATCCACGGTGCAGGCCGGTTCGGCATCCCCACGGTCTTCGTCGAGTGGGGTTACGGGACCGAGACCGAGGGTCGTGCGGCGGCGCGGACGACCGCCTCGGTCGAGGAACTGCGCGAGGTACTCACGGGTGGACGCTGACGACCGCTTCCACGTGACCTTCGTGTGCACCGGCAACATCTGTCGGTCGCCGATGGCCGAGAAGATATTCGCCGAGCACCTGCGGCGGGAGGGACTCGACGACCGGGTCCGGGTGAGCAGCGCCGGCACGCACGGCTGGCACGTCGGCTCCGAGGCGGATCCACGCACCGACGCGGTGCTGCAGCGGCACGGCTATCCCACCGGTCACCGCGCCGCCGAGCTCGGTGCCGAGCACCTGTCGGCCGACCTCGTCGTCGCCATGACCACCACCCACGAGCGGGCGCTGGCGCAGCTCGGTGTCCCGTCCGATCGCCGTGTGCTGCTGCGTTCGTTCGAGCCCGACGCCGACGACGATTCCGTGCCCGATCCGTACTACGGCTCCCTCGACGAGTTCGAGCAGGTCCGCGAGCAGATCGAAGCCGCCGTTCCGGGCCTGCTCGAGCGGGTGCGGCAGCAGTGAGACGCACCTCACCGGCTACCGTGGATCTGTGCGCCGATTGACATTTCTCCTACGCCCCGGCTGGTTGGTCCTGGCACTGGTGGTCGTCGGCTTCGCCTACGCGTGCTTCACGGTCCTCGCGCCGTGGCAGCTCGGCAAGAACACGAACACCGAGGACCGCAACGGTCGCATCGCTGGGTCGATGGCACAGGATCCGGTTCCCGTCGGCGAACTGCTGGGCGGCGACGGTCCGACGATCGAGGACGAGTGGCGCCGGGTGCTCGCGCAGGGCTCCTATCTGCCCGAGTCGGACGTGCTCGTGCGGTTGCGCAACGTCGAGTCGCGGCCGGCCTACGAGGTGCTGACCCCGTTCGTCCTCGATTCCGGCGGAACGATCCTGGTCAACCGCGGGTACGTGCGGCCCGTGCGCGGCACCGAGATCCCCGAGATTCCGGCCGCGCCGTCCGGCACCGTCACCCTCGACGCCCGCATCCGGATGTCCGAGGGAACGGTCGAGGACAAGGCCCCCTTCGTCGACGACGGCTACCAGCAGGTGTACTTCATCGACGCCCCGCAGGTCGCGTCCGTCACGGGTCTCGATCTCGAGGACGTCTACCTGCAGCTCGACGCTGACCAGCCCGGCGGTCTCGGCGTGATCCCGCTCCCCCAGCTCGATTCGGGCCCGTACCTGTCCTACGGCCTGCAGTGGCTGGCGTTCGGGATCATGGCCCCGCTGGGTCTGGGTTACTTCGTGTGGGCCGAGCTGCGGGAACGTAGGAAGTCCAAGGGTTCGCAAGACGGTGGTGACGCAGCCGAGGCCCCGGCGGAAGCGGCACCGCGCACCGCGAGCGAGAAGCTCGCCGATCGATACGGCCGGCCGCGGTGACCGAGCCGACCACCCTGCCCCGATTCGAGGAGCTCCCGATGTACGCGACCGTCGACGACTATCTGGCCGACAAGGATCCGGCCGCCGTCGATGTGTTCCGGCACGTGCGCGCGATGATCCTCGACCTCGGCGGCGACGTCACCGAGCACGTCCACGCGTCGGAGATCTCCTGGTCGCGGGGCCGTCCGTTCGCGGCGGCGTTCGTCTACGCCTCGCGTCTCGAGGTGGCCCTGGATCTGCCGCGGCGCATCCATCACGCGACGCTGCGTGAGGCGTTCCCGAAGAAGGGGACGGTGACGACGCACCGGCTGAGCGTCTCGTCGGTCGACGAACTCGACGACCACTTCGTGGAGTTGCTCGACGTGGCCTACCGCACCGCGGCGGAACCGCGCGACTGACGCCCCACGACTCCCTTCCGCACGAAGGAGACGAGATGGACGAGGTCAGCGGCGCGATCCGGTTCCTGTCGGCGTTCACGGCCATCGAGAACCACTTCAAGTGGCAGCTGCAGACGGACGAGGAGCACATGAGCTTCGTCCGGATGGCCAAGGAGTACGCCCGGCGCCACCGCACCCAGGTCGATCTGCCCGCCCTCCGGGCCTTCGCGGACCTGCGCAACGCGCTCGTGCACCAGGACTACTACGGGGGAAAGCCGGTCGCCGATCCGGTCCCGGAGGTCGTCGAGGCGATCGAGAGACTGCGCGACAGGATCATCGATCCGCCGAAGGTGCTGCAGGTCCTGCCGAGACGGGCACCCGCCGTGTTCGAGACGGGCACACCACTGAATCGGGTGCTCGACGAGATCCGGCGCCACGACTACTCGCAGTTCCCGATCTACGAGGACGACACCTATCTCGGGCTGCTGACGACGAACTGCATCGCCCGCTGGCTCGCGCATCGTCTCGCGACGGACGAGATCGTCGAGAGCGAGACCGTCGGAGCGGCCCTGGAGTTCGCCGAACCGCATGAGCGGGCCGCGCACCTGCCCCGAACCATCACGGTGCCGCAGGCGATCAAGAAGCTGTCCCCGCCCGCCGGCGGGCAACTGCCGCCGACGGCGTTGATCGTCACGCACAGTGGCAGCGCGAAGGAACGGCCGCTCATGATCGTCGTCGCCGACGACCTGCCGACGCTCGTCGCGGCGGTGAATGCGGGACATTAGATCCGTGCGGATCCGACCCCGCTGAGCGGGGCTCGATCCACCGGAATCGCACATGGGATTGTGGGCGCGGAGGGTTTCGAACCCCCGACCGCTGGTGTGTAAAACCAGAGCTCTACCACTGAGCTACACGCCCGAAAGACGGCGGCAGGTGCCGCCGACTTCGCATCAGGACTTTAGCGCGGCGAGCGCTCTGGCCCAAGCTCCCTGGTCACGGGCCTCTCCGGGCTGGTTCTCCTCCGCGAACTGCACGATGCCGTCCTTGTCGATGACGAACGTGCCGCGGTTGGCGAAACCGAACTTCTCGTTGAACACACCGTAGGCCTGCGCGACCTCGCCGTGCGGCCAGAAGTCGGACAGCAGCGGGAAGGTGTAGCCCTGCTCGGCCGCCCAGATCTTGTGGCTCGGCGACGGGCCGACCGACACCGCGAGGATGGCGGTGTCGTCGTTCTCGAAGGTGGGCAGGTCGTCGCGGACGGCGCACAGCTCGCCCTGGCAGACGCCGGTGAAGGCGAGCGGGTAGAAGACCAGGAGCACGTTCTTGCTGCCCCGGAAGCTCGACAGCGTCACTTCCTGGTTGTTCTGGTCCTTGAGGGTGAAATCGGGGGCTTCGGTGCCCACGGCGATCGGCATGCGTGTGGATCCTTACGTTCCGGGAGCCGGTTCAGCGGCGGGGACGGCCGGCCTTGGGCTGGACGAGGCGGCTGCCGATCCAGTCACCGAGGTTGGTGGCCGTGGTCTGGGTGAGGCCGGCCGTGGCGGCCGACTCGGCGATCTCGCTGGGCTCGACGTGATCGGGGCGCCCGGTCTTGGGGGTGAGCACCCATACGACGCCTTCGTCGGCGAGGGGGCCGATCGCGTCCATGAGGGCGTCGACCAGGTCGCCGTCGCTGTCGCGCCACCACAGCAGCACGACGTCGACGACCTCGTCGGAGTCCTCGTCGAGCAGCTCGGTACCGGTGACCTCTTCGATCGCAGCTCTCAACTCGTCGTCGGTGTCCTCGTCCCAACCGAGTTCCTGCACCACGTGGTCGTGAGTGATACCGAGCTTGGAGACATAGTTCTTGGCATCCGCCGCGGCGACCACGGTGGCTCCTCCTAAGGGTTGTGGTGCGCGAATCGGATCCGCGTACCGGCGTGACGATCAATTGGTCAAAGCGAACATCGTTGCGGGCCTCAACGCAACCCGAATCGCTGGGAAAAGCGGGAGAATCTTTCCAGAGGGCCCCGTTGCACCGCCCCGCACCGTGTCCGATCCGTCCTGTTGGCCGGGCCAGGGCGTGATCCTTCGTCGCGGATGGGGGAAGATGAGGGGTGCATCATGTTCAGATGTCGATTGCGTCGGCTCCCACAAGAGCCGGCCGACGGAGAGGGCGCTCCACCTACGCGCCCACCACGATGAGGAGCAGACGTTGACAGACCTGATCCACGGATCCGACTCCCGAGAAGGCGCTGCACCGGGCGCGTCGGGACCGGATTCCTCGGCCAAGCCGGCATCGACCAAGGACAATCGTGTCCGGGTGATCCGCGAGGGCGTGGCCTCCTACCTGCCGGACATCGATCCGGCGGAGACCGAAGAGTGGCTCGAGTCGTTCGACGGGATGCTCGAGGCCGCGGGTCCCACCCGCGCGCGCTACCTGCTGCTTCGCATGCTCGAGCGTGCCAACGAGCGCAAGGTCTCCCTTCCCGCCCTGACCTCCACCGACTACGTCAACACCATCCCCACCGAGAGCGAACCGTGGTTCCCCGGTGACGAGGAGGTCGAGCGTCGCTTCCGCGCGTACATCCGGTGGAACGCGGCGATCATGGTCACCCGCGCGCAGCGCCCGGGTGTCGGCGTCGGTGGTCACATCTCCACCTACGCGTCGTCCGCCGCCCTGTACGAGGTCGGCTTCAACCACTTCTTCCGCGGCAAGGACCATCCCGGCGGCGGCGACCAGGTCTTCATCCAGGGCCACGCCTCCCCCGGCATCTACGCCCGAGCCTTCCTCGAGGGCCGCATCGGCACCGAGCAGCTCGACGGCTTCCGGCAGGAGCACAGCCACGCCTCGCTCGGTGGTGGCCTGCCGTCGTACCCGCACCCGCGCCTGCTCCCGACCTTCTGGGAGTTCCCGACCGTGTCCATGGGCCTGGGCCCGATGAACGCGATCTACCAGGCACGGTTCAACCACTACCTGCACGACCGCGGCATCAAGGACACCTCCGATCAGCACGTCTGGGCGTTCCTCGGCGACGGCGAGATGGACGAGCCGGAGTCGCGTGGTCTGGCGCACGTCGCGGCCACCGAGGGTCTCGACAACCTGACCTTCGTCGTCAACTGCAACCTGCAGCGTCTCGACGGCCCGGTGCGCGGCAACGGCAAGATCATCCAGGAGCTGGAGTCGTTCTTCCGCGGCGCCGGCTGGAACGTCATCAAGGTCGTGTGGGGCCGTGAGTGGGACGCCCTGCTGCACGCCGACAAGGACGGCGCGCTGGTCAATCTCATGAACGTCACCCCCGACGGCGACTACCAGACGTACAAGGCCAACGACGGCGCGTTCGTGCGCGAGCACTTCTTCGGCCGCGACCCGCGGACCAAGGAGCTGGTCAAGGACCTGTCCGACCAGGACATCTGGAACCTCAAGCGCGGCGGCCACGACTACCGCAAGATCTACGCGGCCTACAAGGCGGCAATGGAGCACAAGGGTCAGCCGACGGTGATCCTCGCGCACACCATCAAGGGTTACACGCTCGGTAAGCACTTCGAGGGCCGCAATGCGACCCACCAGATGAAGAAGCTCACCCTCGAGGACCTCAAGTACTTCCGCGACGTCCAGCGGATCCCGATCTCCGATGCCGAGCTCGAGAAGGATCCGAAGATGCCGCCGTACTACCACCCCGGCTTCGAGTCGCCCGAGATCCAGTACATGCTCGAGCGTCGCCGGGCCCTCGGCGGCTTCCTGCCGGAGCGCCGCACCGCCGCGAAGCCGTTGGCGCTGCCCGCGGAGAAGACCTACGACGTCGTCCGCAAGGGTTCGGGCAAGCAGGAGGTCGCCACCACCATGGCGACAGTCCGTGTGCTCAAGGAACTGTTGCGCGACAAGGAGATCGGCAAGCGCATCGTGCCGATCATCCCGGACGAGGCCCGCACCTTCGGTATGGACTCGTGGTTCCCGTCGCTGAAGATCTACAACCGCAACGGTCAGCTGTACACCTCGGTCGACGCCGATCTGATGCTCGCCTACAAGGAGAGCGAGGTCGGCCAGATCCTGCACGAGGGCATCAACGAGGCCGGTTCGACGGCGTCGTTCACGGCGGTCGGGACGTCCTACGCGACGCAGGGCGAGCCGATGATCCCCGTGTACATTTTCTACTCGATGTTCGGTTTCCAGCGCACGGGCGACGGCCTGTGGGCGGCGGCCGACCAGATGGCACGCGGGTTCGTCCTCGGCGCGACGGCCGGTCGCACGACGCTGACCGGTGAGGGCCTGCAGCACGCCGACGGGCACTCGCTGCTGCTCGCGTCGACCAATCCGGCCGCGGTCACCTACGACCCGGCGTTCTCCTACGAGATCGCCCACATCTTCCGCGACGGTCTGCGGCGGATGTACGGCGGCACGGAGGGTGTCGACGGCTTCGGTGGCGAGGACGTCTTCTACTACATCACCATCTACAACGAGCCGTACTCGCAGCCGGCCGAGCCGGAGGACCTCGACATCGAGGGGCTGCTCAAGGGCATCTACCTGTACAAGCGGGGCCAGGAGTCGGGCCCGAAGGCGCAGATCCTGGTCTCGGGCGTGATGATGCCCGAGGCGCTGCGTGCGCAGGAGATCCTCGCCGACGAGTGGGGCGTGTCCGCGGATGTCTGGTCCGTCACCTCGTGGGGCGAGCTGCGTCGCGACGGCGTCGAGTGCGACCGGCAGGCGCTGCTGAATCCCGGTGAGGAAGCTCCGGTGCCGTACGTCGCGTCGGTGCTCAACGATGCGGCGGGTCCGTTCGTCGCGGTGTCCGACTGGATGCGCGCGGTGCCCGATCAGATCCGCAAGTGGGTTCCGGGCGACTACACGGTGCTCGGCGCCGACGGCTTCGGCTTCTCCGACACCCGTGGCGCCGCCCGCCGCGTGTTCAACATCGACGCCGAGTCCACGGTGGTCGCGGTGCTCTCGGCGCTCGGCCGCGAGGGCGCGATCGATCGTGAGAAGGCCGTCGAGGCGGCCCGCACCTACAAGATCGACGACGTGACGGCCGCCCCGGTCTCGATGGCGGATCCGGGCGTCGCCTGATCCGTCCGCCGGTCACGTCCGAGTGGCGTGACCGGCCGGCTCGCGGCCGCCGGGTACTTTCGTCCCATGGTCGACGAGCCGCAACCCCGCCGGATGGGGCAGGTACCGGGCGTTCACAGGGAGCGCCCGGTACCGCCGTCCCGTCCCGAGCGGGCACCGCTCCCCGACGCGCTGCTCCGTCGGGTCAAACAGTTCTCGGGGCGACTGTCCACCGAAGCGGTGCACGTCATGCAGGAGCAGTTGCCCTTCTTCGCCGATCTCGACGCGTCGCAACGGTCGACCGTGCAGCTGGTCATCCAGACATCGGTGGTCGACTTCCTCGAGTGGGTGCGCAATCCCGACAGCGACCTGCGGTTCAGCCTCGACGCCTTCCAGATGATCCCGCAGGATCTCGCCCGGCGGCTGACGCTGCGTCAGACGGTGGACATGGTCCGCGCGGCGATGGAGTTCTTCGAGCAGTGGCTGCCGGCCCTCGCCCGCAACGAGGAACAGCTCGTGGCGCTCACCGAGGCGATCCTGCGCTACGGGCGCGAGCTCGGTTTCGCCGCCGCGGCGGTCTACGCGGGGGCGGCCGAGTCGCGGGGCGCCTGGGACACGCGGCTCGAGGCCCTCGTCGTCGACGCCGTGGTGCGCGGCGACACCGGGCCCGACATGCAGTCGCGGGCCGCGACCCTCAACTGGGACGCGACCGCCCCGGCGACGGTGATCGTCGGAACTCCCCCACCCGACCAGGGCGTCTCGGTGATCACCACCGTGCACACCGTCGCCCAGGAGCACGGTCGCGCCGCCCTCGCGGTGGTGCAGGGCGAACGCCTGGTGATGGTCGTCAGCGGTGAACTGCACGGGACGGTCGACGCGGCGAACTTCCGCACCGAGTTGATGCGCGCGTTCTCCGACGATCCCGTGGTGATCGGTCCGACGACACCGACGCTGGCGACCGCACACGTCTCCGCCGTCGAAGCGCTCGCCGGCATGGAGGCGGTCGTGGGGTGGCCGGGGGCTCCCCGGCCGGTGCACGCCGCCGAGCTGTTGCCCGAGCGCGCGCTGCTCGGTGATCCCGGCGCGATCGCCGCGCTCGAGGACTTCGTCGTCGCCCCGCTCGCTGCCGCCGGGCCGTCCCTCGCAGACACGCTGGACGCATACCTCGACAGTGGGGGTGCTGTCGAGACTTGCGCCCGGAAGCTGTTTGTTCATCCAAATACCGTGCGGTATCGATTGAAGCGGATCACAGAAGTCACGGGTCGGGATCCCACAAATCCTCGCGATGCGTACGTGCTCCGAATCGCTGCCACGGTAGGTCGCCTGGCACGAAGCCATAACGAATTGAGATCGCCTGCACCACCTGCCACTCGATTCACAATTCGCGAATCGGACACGTAACGTCCCCGGCCTTTCCTCCGATAGCGAGCACCGACGTGCAGATTTGTGGGAACCCTACAAATCGAGGGGCAACCTTTCATCGCTACCGACATCTCGCAGGCACCCGCTCGCGGTGTTCCCTGGTGATCGTGATTTCGCTGCTTGCCCCCGGCCAGGGGTCTCAGACACCCGGAATGCTCGCCCCGTGGCTCGAGCAGTCCGGAGCGCGCGACCGCATCGACCGGTGGTCGCAGACGGCGGGACTCGATCTCGCGCGTCTCGGCACCACTGCCACCGCCGAGGAGATCACCGACACCGCGGTGACCCAGCCGCTCGTGGTGGCCTCCGCCCTGCTCGCCTTCGAGGATCTCGACCGTCGCGGCCTCGTGCCCGCCGACACGATCGTCGCCGGCCACTCCGTCGGCGAACTCGCCGCGGCCGCCATCGCCGGTGTCATCAGCGCCGACGACGCCGTCGCCCTCGCCGCCGTCCGCGGAGCCGAGATGGCCCGCGCCTGCGCGCTCGAACCCACCGGAATGTCCGCCGTTCTCGGCGGCGCCGAGGACGAGGTGCTCGCGCGCCTCGCCGAGTTGGATCTGACCCCCGCGAACATGAATGCGGCCGGTCAGATCGTCGCAGCCGGGCGCCTGAGCGCGCTCGAGGAACTCGCTGCGAACCCGCCCGAGAAGGCCCGCGTCCGCGCCCTGCCGGTCGCCGGTGCCTTCCACACCCGATTCATGGCACCCGCCCAGGACGCCGTGGCTGCCGCCGCGGCGAAGATCACACCTTCGGATCCGACGCACACGCTGCTGTCGAACTACGACGGCAAGCCCGTCACCTCCGGAGCCGACGCCCTCGAACGTCTCGCAGCCCAGGTCACCCGGCCCGTCCGGTGGGACCTGTGCACCGCCTACCTGCGCGAGGCGCAGGTGAGCCGGATCGTCGAGCTTCCCCCCGCCGGCACGCTGGTGGGCATCGCCAAGCGCGAGATGCGCGGCACGCCCACCGTCGCCCTCAAGACCCCCGCGGAGATCTCCGCTCTGGCCGAAAGTCTTCAACTCGGTTAGGTTGCTGCGCGCGCCGTCGCACAGCACGGGCACCTCACCGGGAACTCCCCGGACCCCCGGCCGGAAACATCCGGCCGGTTTCGAACGACATAGTCGACAGATCGAGAAGGGAGCCACATCGTGGCCGCCACCCAGGAAGAAATCATCGCCGGTCTCGCGGAGATCATCGAAGAGGTCACCGGCATCGAGCCCTCCGAGGTGACCGTCGACAAGTCCTTCGTCGACGACCTCGACATCGACTCGCTGTCCATGGTCGAGATCGCCGTCCAGACCGAGGACAAGTACGGCGTGAAGATCCCCGACGAGGATCTCGCCGGTCTGCGCACCGTCGGTGACGCCGTGAACTACATCCAGAAGCTCGAGGCCGCAGGCGTTCAGGCCACGAACGACAACGAATGAGTTCTGCTGTGACCTCCCCTTCTCCTCGGGCACTCCGCAACGTCGTCGTCACCAGCCTCGCGGCTACGACGTCGATCGCCGGCGACGTGGACGCCACCTGGAAAGCACTGCTGGCCGGTGAGAGCGGGATCGGCACCATCGACGGCGGTTTCGTCGACGAGTTCGACCTCCCGGTGCGCATCGGCGGAACCCTGAAGGTCAGCCCCGACGAGGGACTGTCCCGCGTGGAACTCCGTCGCATGAGCTTCGTCGAGCGCCTCGCGCTCACCCTCGGGCGCACCGTCTGGCAGAACGCCGGCAGCCCCGAGGTCGACCAGGACCGTCTCGGTGTGGTCATCGGTACGGGCCTCGGTGGCGGCGAGTCGCTCATCGACGCCGTCGACAAGCTCCGTGTCGGCGGCTACCGCAAGGTCTCGCCCTTCGCGGTGCAGATGATCATGCCGAACGGACCGTCGGCCACCGTCGGGCTCGAACTCGGTGCCCGCGCCGGGGTCATCACCCCGGTCTCGGCGTGCTCGTCCGGATCCGAGGCGATCGCCAACGCGTACCGCATGATCGCCTTCGGCGACGCCGACATCGTCGTCACCGGTGGTGTCGAGGGTCAGCTGGACGCGGTCGCCACCGCGGGCTTCGCGATGATGCGGGCGCTGAGCACCCGCAACGAGGACCCGAAGGGCGCCTCGCGTCCGTTCGACAAGGACCGCGACGGTTTCGTCTTCGGCGAGGCCGGCGCACTGATGGTCCTCGAGAGCGAGGAGCACGCCAAGGCACGCGGAGCGACCATCCACGCTCGTATCCTCGGCGCCGGCATCACCTCCGACGGTTACCACATCGTCGCCCCCGACCCGGAAGGTACGGGAGCGGCTCGGGCCATGCGGCGGGCGATCGAGACCGCCGGGCTCACCAAGGCCGACATCGGGCACGTCAACGCGCACGCGACGGCCACCCCGATCGGCGACGTGGCCGAAGCCAAGGCCATCAACGCGGCCGTGGGCAACCACGCCGCGATCTACGCCCCCAAGTCCGCGCTCGGTCATTCGATCGGTGCGGTGGGTGCACTCGAAGCAGTACTCACGGTCCTGACTCTGCGTGACGGGGTCATCCCGCCCACGCTGAATCTCGAGAACCAGGATCCAGAGATCGATCTCGACGTGGTCAAGGGCGAACCACGTTCCGGCCGGATCGATTTCGCGCTGAACAACTCGTTCGGTTTCGGTGGGCACAACGTGGCGCTCGCATTCGGTCGCGCCTGACCGTCGACGCCGGTCCGCCCCATGCGGTGGAGGCTCCACCCGGAGCCTCCACCGCAGCCCACCACCACCGCGTCTGCCCGAGGAGCACCCGATGACCATCCTGGATCCAGCCACCCCGCGTGAGACGACGGTGGACCCGAGAGATCCGTTGGCCCGTCTCGAGAAACTGTTCGACCCGGGCAGCCTGGAACTGCTGCACACCCGCGACAAGTCGGGCGTCCTCGCCGCCGTCGGCGAGGTCGACGGCATCCGCACCGTCGCATACTGCTCCGATGCCACCGTCATGGGCGGAGCCATGGGCGTCGAGGGATGCAAGCACATCGTCTCCGCCATCGACCATGCCATCGACCACGAGATCCCCGTGGTCGGCATCTTCCACTCCGGTGGCGCGCGTCTGGCCGAGGGCGTCGAGGCCCTCCACGCCGTCGGCCTGGTCTTCGAGGCCATGGTCCGCGCGTCCGGTCTGATTCCCCAGATCTCCGTCGTTCTCGGCTTCGCGGCCGGCGGTGCCGCCTACGGCCCGGCCCTGACCGACATCGTCATCATGGCCCCCGAGGGCCGTGTCTTCGTCACCGGACCGGACGTGGTCCGCAGCGTCACCGGTGAGCAGGTCGACATGGAGTCGCTCGGCGGCCCCGACACGCACACCAAGAAGTCCGGTGTCGCGCACATCGCCGCGCACGACGAGGCCGACGCCCTGCACCGGGCCCGCCGCCTGGTGTCGATGCTGGCCGAGCAGGGCGAATTCGACGTCGCCGCAGCGGCACTCGGCGACACCGACCTGCGGGCGCTGATGCCCGCGTCGCCGCGACGCGCATACGACGTGCGGCCGATCGTCCACCAGCTGCTCGACAACGTCGACGGCGAGTCCTCCTTCGAGGAGCTGCAGGCCGGCTGGGCCCGCAGCATCGTCACCGGCTTCGGACGTCTCGGCGGCCGCACGGTCGGGGTCATCGCCAACAACCCGCTCCGCCTCGGCGGATGTCTCAACTCCGAGAGCGCGGAGAAGTCAGCGCGTTTCGTGCGGATGTGCAACGCCTTCGGTGTTCCGCTCGTCGTCATCGTCGACGTTCCCGGTTACCTTCCCGGCGTGAGCCAGGAATGGGAGGGTGTCGTACGACGCGGCGCCAAGCTGCTCCACGCGTTCGCCGAGGCGAAGGTTCCCCGCGTCACGCTCGTGACACGCAAGATCTACGGCGGTGCGTACATCGCGATGAACTCCCGGGCGCTCGGGGCCACCGCCGTTTATGCGTGGCCGGAGTCCGAGGTGGCCGTGATGGGCGCGAAGGCCGCTGTGGGCATCCTCCACAAGAAGGCCCTCGCCGCGGCTCCCGACGAGGAGCGTGAGGCGCTGCACGACCGTCTCGCCGCCGAACACGAGGCGATCGCCGGGGGCGTCGGGCGCGCGATGGCCATCGGTGTGGTCGACGAGATGATCGATCCCGCCACCACGCGCAGCACCCTGGCCGCCGCGCTCGCCGCCGCACCCGCGGTTCGCGGACGGCACAAGAACATTCCGCTCTGATCCGGACACAGCACGAGAACACCGGCACCGCTCCTCGGAGCGGTGCCGGTGTTCTCGTATCAGGAAGATGTGGGGTGCGTTCCGGTCGCGTCGCCAGGGGCGGCGGACCGCGGTCAGCCGACGTCCCGGCGGAGCCACGTCACCTGCGCGCCTTCGTCGCCGCTGCGGTACGGCTCGAGCTCTTCGTCCCATGCCGTTCCGAGGGCGCGGTGCAGTTCGCTCGTGACATCGGCGGAGGACAGCATGGCGCGCAGACGCATCTCTCCGACGACGATGTCGCCGTTGGCGCTGGTGCACCCGCGCCACAGACCCAGTCGGGGGACGTAGCTGAAACGTTCGCCGTCGACGCCCTCGCTGGGGTTCTCGGTGATCTCGAAGCGGAGCATCGGCCACGACCGCAGCACGTCGGCCAGTCGCGCGGCCGTGCCCACGGGCCCGACCCAGTCGACGCAGGTGCGCAGCAGCCCCGGTGCGGCGGGCTGGCCCGTCCACGCGAGATCGGGCCGGCAGTCGAGGATGTCGGCCAGTGCCCACTCGATGTGCGGGCACACCGCCGCCGGTGAGGAGTGGACATAGATCACCCCCGCCGTGGCATCCGCGAATTGGTTGGATGCGCGCATACATTCACCTCCGGTTCGACCAGGACGTCTTCCCCAACGACCTTCGTCGGCCAAGGCTTCTCCATGCAGGCTGCGTACAAGTGTGCCCGTGTGGCGTGTGTTTCGCCAGCGAACCAGAGAGGTTTATGTGAATTCGGTGATGATGGCGTCTCCGACGGCAGGCCAGAGCGGTTTCGCCCAGTCTCCGAAGGCACGATCAGTAAGTACCACAGCGGCGACGGAAATTTCGGGATCTACCCAAATGAATGTGCCCGATTGACCGAAATGACCGAAAGTACGCGGTGAATTACCGGTGGCGGTCCAATGCGGGTTCTTTTCGCCCCGGATCTCGAATCCGAGACCCCAGTCGTTGGGCTTGAACATCCCGTATCCGGGCACGAGTCCGTTCAGACCGGGGAACTGCACGCTGGTCGCCTCGGTGAGGGTTTCGTACGAGACCAGAACGGGATCGAGCAGCTCGCGCGCGAACAGTGCGAGATCGGCGACCGACGACTGCGCCCCGTGACCGGCCGGCCCCGGCAGGGACGAGGACGGCATGCCCAGCGGCTCGAAGACCGCCTGCCGGAGGTATTCCGGGAACTCGATACCGGTTTCCGTCTCGACGAGTTCGGCGAGCACTTCGAAGCCCGCACTCGAGTAGATCCGCTTCCGCTCGGGTTCGGTCTGCACCGTGCGCTCACCGAACGCCAGACCCGAGGCGTGGGCGAGCAGATGCCGCACCGTCGACCCCTCGGGGCCCGCAGGCTGATCGAGCTCGATCGCGCCCTCCTCGACGGCCACGAGCGCGGCGTACGCCACGAGCGGCTTCGTCACGGACGCGAGGGGAAAGACCTCGTCGAGGTCTCCCCTGGACGCGACCGTTCCGCCGTCGCGGGTCACCACCGCGGCGGCGGAACGGTCGACGGGCCAGTCGCTGAGCAGATCGAGGCTGTGCACGCGATCAGCCTACGAGACGGCCCGGCGGGGCGGGGTCACCGGTCGGTACCGGTCACCAGTCGGCTTCGGTGTAGCGGATGACGCCGCGGATGTTCCTGCCCTCGAGCATGTCCCGGTATCCGTCGTTGATCTGCTCGAGGGTGTAGGTACGCGTGACCATGTCGGCCAGGTTCAGCTGACCGGACTTGTACAGGTCGAGCAGGTTCGGGATGTCGACGCGGGCATTGCACCCACCGAAGATGTTGCCCTTGAGGTCCTTCTGCAGCATCGAGAACAGGAACGAGTTCAGCTTGACGTCCATGTCGGACATGTAGCCCATCGCCGTGACGACGCACCGGCCACCCTTGGCCGTGAGTGTCAGCGCGGGATCGACCAGCTCCCCCTTCATCTCGCCGACGGTGATGATCGTCGAGTGGCACATGCGGCCCCACGTGATCTCCATGATCGGCACGATGGCCTCCTCGATGGAGGCGTAGGTGTGCGTGGCACCGAACTTGAGCGCCTGCTCGCGCTTGAACGGTTCCGGGTCGATCGCGAAGACGTGACGCGCACCGGAGGCCACGGCACCCTGCAGGGCGCTCATGCCGACGCCGCCGACGCCGATGATGGCGACCGAATCGCCGGCCTTGACCTCGGCGATGTTCGTCGCCGAACCCCAGCCGGTGGGCACGCCGCAGCCGACCAGCGCGGCGAGTTCGAAGGGTACGTCCTTGTCGATCTTGACGACCTGGCTCTGGTTGACCGTCATGTACGGCGAGAAGGTGCCGAGCAGGCACATCGCGATCACGTTCTGGCCGCGTGCCTGGATGCGGTAGGTGCCGTCGGAGATCGCCTGGCCGCTGAGCAGTCCGGCGCCGAGATCGCACAGGTTCGAGTGCCCCGAGGCACAGGACGGACACCGCCCGCATGCGGGGATGAAGGACAGCACGACGTGGTCGCCCACCTCGAGGCCCACCACTCCCTCACCGACCTTGGTGATCACGCCCGAGCCCTCGTGACCGCCCATGGCGGGGAAGGACGGCATCGGGGTTGCGCCCGTGACTATGTGGTGGTCGGAATGGCACATGCCGGCGGCTTCCATGCGGATCTGCACTTCGCCCGCGACGGGATCGCCGAGTTCGATCTCCTCGACCGACCACGGTTCGTCGATGCCCCACAGCACTGCACCCTTGGTCTTCATCTGGCTCGCCCTCCATCGCATTGCCGGTTGTGCACGTGACGATAGACACAATCGCACAGAATTGGAACAGGTTCTAGCCTTCGTCCCGGTCCGGTCGACCTGCGAACGCGGATACCGTGGGACCCGAGCACCGCGGGTCCCACCGCCCGACCGTCCGAGGAGATGCCGTGCCCGACGATCCGGAACTCACCTTCCACGGCGCGGCGAGAACCGTCACCGGCTCGTGCGCGATGATCGAACTCGCCGACGCCCGCATCCTGGTCGACTGCGGGATGTTCCAGGGTTCGCGCAGCCTCGAGAAGCTCAATGTCGCGGAGTTCGCGTTCGTTCCCGAGTCGATCGACGCGGTGATCCTCACCCACGCCCACATCGACCACTGCGGACTGCTCCCCAAGCTCGTCGCGCGTGGCTTCGAGGGCCGCATATTCTGCACTGCCCCGACGGCCGAGCTGCTCTCGTTCATGCTCGCCGACTCGGCGCGGATCCAGGAGTTCGAGGCCCAGCGCCGCAATCGGCGGCGCGACCGCGCGCACCGGGCGAAGTTCCAGCCGATCTACACCGAGGAGGACGCCCGGCTCGCCGCCTCGCGCGCCCGGCCGGTTCCACTCGAGGAGTGGTTCGAGCCGGCACCCGGTTTCCGGGTCCGCCTGTGGAATGCCGGACACATCCTGGGGTCGGCGTCGGCGGAGATCGAGGCCGGCGGTGTGCGCATGGTGTTCTCGGGAGATCTCGGCCCGGAACAGAAGGCGTTCCACGCCGATCCGGAAGGTCCGACCGGACTCGACTACGTCGTCTGCGAATCCACCTACGGGGATCGCTCACGCCCTCGGCTCACGATCGCCGAGCGCCGCGACCTCCTCGCGCGGGAGGTGAACGAGGCGATGGAGCGCGGCGGCAACCTGATCGTGCCGTCGTTCGCTCTCGAACGCACCCAGGAGTTGTTGCTCGACATCGGATACCTGCTCGACGACGCGCACATTCCCGATGCGCCGGTCTTCGTCGACTCCCCGCTCGCGATCCGCGCCACCGACGTCTTCGCCGCACACGCCGGAGAACTCGAGGACCTCGACGGCCGGAACGTCTTCCGCCATCCGGGCATCCGATACACCGCCGAGGCCGAGGAGTCGATGCGGATCGACACCTACCGACGCGCGATCATCATCGCTGCCTCCGGGATGTGCGAGGCGGGACGGGTTCGGCACCACCTGCGGAACAACCTCGCCCGCCCCGACTCGACGGTGCTCTTCGTCGGCTATCAGGCGCAGGGCACGCTCGGCAGGGTGATCCTCGAGGGTGCGTCGAAGGTCCGGATCTCGGGTGAGGACATCGACGTCCGGGCGCAGATCCGGCGGATCGACAGTTACTCCGCACATGCCGACCGCGGCGAGCTGGTGCGCTGGGTCGGGCACCGCGCGCCGATCTCCGGCACGGTCTTCCTCGACCACGGCGAGCCCGATGCGCTCGCTGCCTTCACGGCGTCACTGCACGGACTCGATGCGGACCTGAACGTGGTCGTTCCGGAGATCGGTGCGCGGTACCGGCTCGTGGCAGGCGGCCCGGCCGAGTACGTCGCGACCGTCGCACCGCCGGCGCCGGTGCACGTCGGCCGCGACTGGCAGAACGAGTACGCCGAGTTCGCCACCGGTCTGCGCGACCAACTGCTCGAGATCGACGACCCGCGCACCCGGGAGCGTGCGATCGCTGCGATGCGGAAGGTGCTCGACGAATACCGCACGGGTGCCCAGAACCCGGAGGAGCACCGACGCCACTCGAGGCCGGGTCGACGCAAACCTCCACCCCGCCGGAGGCGCCGTTTCTGAGCCGCTCCTTTCACTTCCCGCGAGAATCGTCTCGCGTGATATCCATCCTCTCATTGTAGAGAATGATATTTCCGTCTAACGTGATCCTCATGTTCGACCGCGGCGAGGGCCGCCGTATCGGCATCGGACAACGGAGGACGAACCATGACGACGAAGGCGCTCGCGCCCGACGTATCCACGTGGCCGGCAGAGAACCCGCAGCTCATCGGGAGTCGCTGCGACGACTGCTCCGCGACCACGTGGCCCACCCAGCCGCGCTGCCCCCGGTGCAGCGGGGCGAGCATCTCGGAACTGTTGCTGCCGCGTCGCGGCACGCTCGTGGCATGGACCACGCAGGGATTCGTGCCGAAGCAGCCCTACGCGGGCAACGAGACGGCGGCGACCTTCACACCGTTCGCGTTCGGCCTCGTCCAACTCGATGACGTGGTCCGCGTCGAGGCCCGCCTCACCGAGACCGACCCCGAGAAACTGCACCCGGGCATGGAGCTCGAGCTCACCTTCGTCCCCTTCTACACCGACGAAGAGGGCACCGACATCGTCACGTGGGCCTTCGCGCCGATCTGATCCGCACACATCCCATCGAGGAGTTCCCGACATCATGAACGACGTTGCCATCATCGGGGTGGGCCTTCACCCGTTCGGTAGATTCGGCGCCAAATCGGCCATCGAAATGGCCGCAGACGCAATCCAGCTCGCACTCGAGGACTCAGGTGTCGCCTGGAAGGACATCCAGTTCGGCATCGGCGGCAGCTACGAGGTCGACAACACCGACGCCGTCACCCGCCTCGTCGGCCTGACCGGCATCCCCTTCACCAACGTATTCAACGCGTGCGCGACGTCCGCCAGCGCGATCGAACAGACCGCCGACGGGATCCGTTCCGGCAAGTACGACATCGGCATCGCGGTCGGCACCGACAAGCACCCCCGCGGCGCCTTCACCGCCGATCCCGCCATGCTCGGTCTGCCCGCCTGGTACGCCGAGAACGGACAGTTCGTCACCACCAAGTTCTTCGGTATGAAGGCGAACCGCTACGCCATCGATCACAACATCTCGCACGAGACGCTCGCACGGGTCGCGGCGAAGAACTACCGCAACGGCGGCCTCAATCCGAAGGCG
The DNA here is from genome assembly GCF_053764735.1 of Rhodococcus sp. 5G237. Taxonomy (NCBI): domain Bacteria; kingdom Bacillati; phylum Actinomycetota; class Actinomycetes; order Mycobacteriales; family Nocardiaceae; genus Rhodococcus; species Rhodococcus sp. 5G237. The sequence goes on from NZ_JBSNCD010000006.1 coordinate 320,949, forward strand.
TTCCGCCGCACGGAGTTCAGCATCGACGAGATCCTGTCGTCGCCCATGCTCAACTACCCGCTCACGGCGAAGATGTTCTGCGCGCCGGACGAGGGTGCCGCAGCGGTGATCATGTGCCGCGGCGACCTGGTGTCGAAGTACACCACGAACAAGCCGGTCTACCTGCGCTCCACTGCGATTCGTACGCGCACCTACGGCGCGTACGAGGTCCATGCGACGTGGGCGTCGGTCGAGGAGGACGTCTCCCCCACCGTCTACGCCGCCAAGGCCGCCTACGAGGCCGCCGGCATCGGCCCCGAGGACGTCGATGTCGCCCAGCTCCAGGACACCGACGCCGGCGCGGAAGTGATCCACATGGCCGAGACCGGCCTGTGCGCCGACGGCGACCAGGAGAAGCTGATCGCCGAGGGAGCCACGGAGATCGGCGGGTCCCTTCCGGTGAACACCGACGGTGGTCTCATCGCCAACGGTGAACCCATCGGCGCCTCCGGTATCCGCCAGGTCCACGAACTGGTGCTGCAGCTGCGCGGTCAGGCCGGCGAGCGGCAGGTTCCGGGCGAACCGAAGGTGGGCCTCGCCCAGGTCTACGGCGCACCCGGCACCGCCGCTGCGTCGATCCTGTCACTCTGAGTACCACGTAATCGTCCGAAAGTTCGGCCGCCGCACGAGATCCCGAGTGCGGTGGCCGAACTCGTCCCGGCGCCATCGCGAGTCCGGAATCACAACACCCCGGGGCGTTTTTCGCAACCGGAGGAAGGTACTGTCCAGCTCAGCGGGTCGAGTGTGGGGGAACGACTCATCAGCATCAATTCGAGTCGAGGAGTTCATCCGTGCGTCGATCCGTCGTGTCCCGTCGTGGCTTCCGCAGCCTTGCGATCGGTCTCGCAGGCCTCTCGGCGCTCGCGTTCGGCACCGCCACCGCGCACGCCGATCCCGAGCAACCCGACGCCGAGCCCGCTTCCGCCTACGTCGACGGCGTCGACGAGGTGACCGACCAGCACTGGACGGTCCGCGTCTACTCCCCGGCCATGGACACCGTCGTCCCTCTCGACGTCCTGCGTCCGGCCGATCCGAGCGAACCCCGGCCGGTCGTCTACGCCCTCGGCGGCGCGGGTGTCGGCGTGATCGACGGCACCGGATGGATGGAGAGCAGCGACATCGCCGAGTTCTTCTCGGACAAGAACGTCAACGTCGTCATCCCCGCCACCGGCAACTTCAGCTACTTCACCGACTGGGATCTCGACGACCCGGTCCTCGGCCGCAACCAGTGGCAGACCTTCCTCCTCGAGGAACTGCCGCCCGTCGTCGACGAACTGCTCGACACCGACGGCAAGCAGTCGATCATCGGGATGTCCATGAGCGCCGGCTCCGCGCTGGACCTCGCGATCCAGAGCGGCGACCTGTACTCCGGCGTCGCTTCTCTCAGCGGATGTGTGCGCACCAGCGATCCGGTCGGTCAGCTGTACGTGAGGCTCGTCGTCGAGCGCCGCGGCAAGGGCGACGTCGAGAACATGTGGGGACCGGCCGACGGTCCGCGCTGGGCCGAGCACGACGTCTACCTCAACGCGGAAGGCTTGCGCGGCAAGGCCTTGTACCTGTCGAGCCGCAACGGCCTGCCCGGCCCGTACGACGTCCCCGGCCAGGAACGGGCGGCCGGCGAATCGTTCGCCACGCAGATCGTCGCAGGCGGAGCAATCGAGGCCGCCACGAATGCCTGCACGCACCAGCTGGTGGACCGCCTCGAAGCGCTCGACATCCCGGTCACGGCCGAACTCGATGCCGACGGAACGCATTCGTGGGGCTACTGGGAGGACGACCTGCGGAAGGCATGGCCGATCCTCGCCGAGTCGATGGGCACTGAGGCCTGACCCCGCAACGGGATTCCGCGTCGACTGCTCACCGGTCGGCACGAGCGATCGCGGCGAGGCGCGCCGCGAGCCGATCCGCGGCCTCCCGCAGCTCCGGTGGCTCGAGGACGACCGCCTCGAAACCCATTCGCGCGACGTGCATCACGACCCAGTCCGGGTCGTCCGCGCCGACGACGAGTACGCACCACCCGCCCTCGTCGTCCTCGACCCGCCCGACCTGCGGCGGCACCATGTCGCGCACCTGGTCGGCGTCCGCCCGCAGGCGGATCCGCGCGATGTACCGGTAGGGCGACTCCGTCACGGACCGCTGGACGTACGACACCGGATCGGGATGCTGCCGCGGCCGGAACCTCCACGTCATGGGTGTGACGTCGCGCATCCGGTCGAGCCGGAAGGTGCGCCAGTCGTCGCGATCGACGTCCCATGCCATGAGGTACCAGCGCTGCCCGGCAGCGACCATCCGCACCGGTTCGACCGTGCGCTCGTCGTCCGCCTCCTGCCGGGTGGTGTACCGGAATCGCACACGGGTCGCGTCGCGGCACGCGCGGGCCAACGCCAGCAGCGTATCGGCATCGATCTCGGTGCCCGCGCCGACGACGGTCTCGGTGGCACCGTAGATCGCCCGCACCTCCTCGCGCAGACGCGGCGGCATCACCTGGTCGAGCTTGGCCAGTGCACGCAGGGCCGCCTCGGCGGCACCGGCGATGGTGCTGCCCGACGCCAGTCGCAGCGATACCGCCGTTGCGATCGCTTCGTCGTCGTGCAGAAGCAGCGGCGGCAGTCTCGTGCCGGCACCGAGTTGATAACCACCGCCGACACCGGGAGTTGCGCGGACGGGATAGCCGAGGGCACGCAGCCGATCGATGTCGCGGCGCACCGAGCGATCGGTCACGCCGAGTTCCGCAGCCAGTTCGTCAGCGGTCCACGAGGGGCGACTCTGCAACAGCGCAAGCACCCTCAGAACCCGTTCCGTGGTCGACTCGACGGTCACACGGCGATCCTCGCATGAATCACGGACCGAATCTGTCCGGAATATGCGTCAGCCTGTAGCCATGACAGAACTCGACTGGAATCACCTACTGCGACAGCAACTCGACCATCCGGCACGCCGCCGCCTCGACGGCCTCACCGACGACGAATACTTCTTCGAACCCGCACCCGACTGCTGGAGTGTTCGGCCGCGCGGGACGGGCACCGCTCCCATGCAGGGAGGCGCCGGGTCGATGACCATCGATTTCGCGTTCCCCGAACCCGATCCGCCGCCCTTCACGACCATCTCATGGCGTCTCGGTCATGTTGTCGTCGGTGTACTGGCGATGCGCAACGCGAGCCATTTCGGACGCACCCCCACCGACTACATGTCGTTCGAGTACGCAGCGACCGCGGACGAGGCCCTCGCCCAGTTCGATACCGAACTCTCGATGTGGGTCGCAGGCGTCGAGTCCCTCGGGGAAGACGGACTCGCCCGGCCGTGCGGTGAAGCGGAAGGACCGTACGCGCAGTATCCGATGGGCGCGCTGGTCCTGCACATCAACCGCGAACTCATCCACCATCTGTCCGAGGTCTGCCTCCTGCGCGACCTCTACCTGCACACCCGTACCCGAACCCGACAGGAGACGCGCTGACATGGCACGCGACATCCAGATCACGTTCGACTGCGCCGATCCCGGAGCCCTCGCGGAGTTCTGGGCCGACGCCCTCGGCTACGAACTCCAGAAGCCGCCCGGCAATTTCGTCTCGTGGGACGACGCACTCGACGCGATGGGAGTGCCGCTCGAACGACGCAACGACGCGTCGGCGGTCGTCGATCCGGACGAGACAGGGCCGCGGTTGTTCTTCCAGAAGGTGCCCGAGGGCAAGCAGGCCAAGAACCGGGTGCACCTGGACGTGCGTGCCGCCCCCGGACTCGACGGCGCCGAGCGCATGGCCGCCCTGGAAGCCGAGGCCGAACGGCTCGTCGCGCGCGGAGCCACGCGCCTCGAACGTCACGACCCCGCGCCGCCGTTCGGGGCCGGCCACATCGTCATGGCCGACCCCGAAGGCAACGAATTCTGCCTCGACTGAAACGTCGCGTGGTCAGGCCGGTTCCGAGACCCAGTGGACGAGCTGCCAGATGATCCCGTTGGGATCGGCGAACTGGCAGTACCGCTCGCCCCACGGCTCGGTCTCCGGCTTGGTCACCACCGTCGCACCTGCTTCCGCGATGCGCGCGAACTCGGTGTCGACGTCGTCGACGACGAAGGCGATGAGCATGCCCTGACCGGCCGGTCCGGCGACGGATTCCGGCTTGAAGGTCGACAGCCCGGTACGCAGGAACACGATGTTGAATCCTGCATCCGGGTGAGTCAACGAGACGAATCCGTCCGCCGACATCTCCTCGGTGAAACCGAAGTGCCGGATCGCGAAATCGGCCGATGCGGCCGTGTCGGCGACGTTGAGCGACAGTGCTGTGGACCTGATTTTCATAGGACCTCCCCGGGGGCAGAAATATTGTACGACGTATAGAGTAATCCCGAGAACGAGTTTTCGGGAGGCATTTATGGCGCGCGACCTGATCGACCTGCTGTGGCGCGAGCATCCCGACGCACCGACCGGAGGTTCCCGCGGCCCGAAAGCCAAGGTCACCACCACATCCGCGGTGGATGCGGCCGTCACCGTCGCCGACGCGGAGGGCCTCGACGCGGTGACGATCCGTCGCCTCGCGACCGACCTGGGTGTCTCCGCCATGGCCCTCTACACCCACGTCGGGTCGCGCGACGACCTCCTCGTCCTCATGGTCGACCGGGTCCACGCCCGGCAACCCCGGCCGCCCTACGAGTCCCCGTCGTGGCGGGATCGGGTACGGCAGGTCGCCGAATCCGAACTCGAGCACTACGCCGCACACTGGTGGCTGCTGGACGTCGACGATCAGCGCACAGCCCTCGGCCCCGGCACGATCGCGAAGTACGACCACGAACTCCACGCTTTCGACGGGACATCTCTCGGCGACATCGATCGCGATGCTGCACTCACATTCGTCGCGGACTTCGTGCGCGGTGCGGCGCGAGCGCGACGTCCCGATCCGCACGCCGCCGACATCGCCGAGGCCTGGGTCAGGTGGAACGAGCGATTGGCGCACTATCTCGGCGACACCCACCCGCTCGCGCAACGGGTGGGGGCGGCGGCCGGGGCGGAGATGAACGCCGCCTACAGCCCGCACCACGCGTGGGAGTTCGGGCTGCAGCGCGTCCTCGACGGGCTCGAACCACTCGTCTCGAATGGCGGGGTGCGGCCGGCCCGGGAATGATTTCCCCGAAGGTTCGTAAGAGAGATTCGAGGTTTCATGAAGCGATTCGCCGCGGGCGTGCTCGGATGCGCCGCAATCACCCTCGCAGTACCGGCCACGGCAAGCGCCGACGTCCACCTCCGGCCCGGTGTCTCCCCCGTTGCGGACACCGACGAGGCACCCCAGGATCTGACGCCCGAAGAGCGGGCGGAGTGGGAGCACTGGTGGTTCCACGAAGGATGCAGGTACTCGCCGCTGCGGCCGGATTGCGTCGTCCACAACATCGTCGAGACCTTCGCGACCGGTTCGGGCGGGAACCGGGACAAGCCGTTCGGCTCGTCGTAGAACCACTCACCCGACGAGACAGCGACGAGCAGACGACCTACTCCTGGGCCCGCGCCGATCGTTTCCGCGCCCTGGCGAGATTGTCGATCAGTTCGCTGCGGGTCTGGTGTTCGTGGGCGTGCCAGGCCGGCTGCCCCGGTTCGGTGCGCCAGGATTCGCTGAGCGGACTGTTGTCGACAGTGTCGAACCCGAACTCGTCGTAGAGGCGGGTCACGAGAGCGACCGCCTCGGGGAAGTTGCTCGAGACGGACAGTGCGATGCGTCCGGGAGTGCCGGCAGGCAGCCCAGCGGTGGTGATGCGTGGAGCCTCGATATGAGTGAACGCCTTGGCCACCTCGGACGTCGGCAGATGCGCCTGGCGCAGTTCGTGGACCGTCTTCTCCCCCGAGTCGACGAGCGGGAATCTGCCGTCACGCCACGGCATGTAGTTGTTGGTGTCGAGCACGATCTTGCCCGCAAGTTCGCTGACGGGCATGTCGTTCACCAACTTCAACGGGACCGCGATGACGACGAAATCTCCTGCGGCAGCCGCACCCGCAGCCGTTGCCGCACGCGATGAGGGGCCGAGTTCGTCGATCAGTACAGCGAGCGTGTGCGGTCCTCGCGAATTGGCGATGACGACGTCGTAGCCGCTCGATATCGCAGCCCGGGCGATCTGGCTGCCGACCTCGCCCGCACCGATGATTCCAATGGTTGTCATGACTTCCTACCTCGGTCCGATCATGGGCGAGACGAGTGCGCGACCGGCCGGACTCGCCGTCCCGGTCGGCCGGTGAAGTTCAGATCTGGTTCAGCCCACCGTCGACGTACAGACTGGAACCCGTGACGAAGCTGCTCTGATCCGACGCGAGAAACGCCACGGCAGCAGCGATTTCGTCCGGTCGCCCGAGTCTGCCCAGCGGAACCCGGGCGGCCAGCTGCTGCCTGAAGTTCGCTGACTGTTCCTCGTCGGGCATGAGCCCTGACAATCCGGGAGTCTCGGTCGGCCCGGGGGTGACGGTGTTGACCCGGATGCCACGTCCCTTGAGTTCGTTGGCCCATGTCCGGGCGAACGACCGCGTCGCGGCCTTCGTCGCCGCATAGACGCCGAACGCCTCTGCGCCCACGTCGACATTGGTGGACCCGTTCAGAATCACCGAGGCACCGTCGTTGAGCACGGGAAGCGCCTTCTGGACGGTGAACAGCATCCCGCGGACGTTGATGCCGAAGAGCATGTCGAAGTGCTCTTCGGTCACGTCTTCGAGGGTGACGAACTCGGCGACCGAGGCGTTGGCGAACAGCACATCCAGGCCCCGCCCATGCCCGCGGATGGTCTCGTAGATCCGGTCGAGATCGTCCAGGTTCGAGATGTCGCCCACCACGGCGGTCGCCTCCGACCCGATCTCCTCGACGGCTGCGTCGAGTTCGGACTTACGTCGTCCGGTGATGAATACGTGTGCGCCCTCGGCTGCCAGTCGCACGGCGCCGGCGAGTCCGATCCCGGCGCTGCCGCCGGTGACGAGAGCGGTCTTGCCTTCGAGTAGTCCCACGAGGATTGCCTCCTTCGAATTCCGCATCGTTCGATGCGGAATTCGAACAGTAGCACTTCTGTATCGATCGATGCGAAATAGGTACACTCGTGAGGTGACAACGAAACAGGGCAAGGCGGTCGGACGACCGCGCGGATTCGACGCCGACGAAGCACTCGAGCGCGCCATGCGGGTGTTCTGGGAGCACGGCTACGAAGGCGCCAGCCTGTCCTGCCTGACCGAGGCGATGGGCATATCCACCACGAGCATGTACTCGGCCTTCGGCAACAAGGAAGAACTGTTCCGTAAAGCGCTGGAACGCTACACGGAAGGGCCGAGCGCATACCTGAGCCGAGCACTCGAAGAACCCACCGCGCTCCGCGTCGCCACCGCCATTCTCGAAGGCACCATCCGGACCACCACCTGCCCGACGAACCCCGCGGGATGCATGGGCGTTCAGGGGGCTCTCAGCGCCAGCGATGCCGGCCGGGAGGTCCGCGAACTTCTCGTCGCCTGGCGCAACAACGGCTGCTCGCGCGTCCGCGAGCGGTTCGAGCGCGCTGTCGCCTCCGGCGATCTGCCGCCGGACACCGACGCCGGGCTACTGGCCCGCTACACCACCACCCTCGCGTTCGGCATCGCCGTCCAGGCAGCGAGCGGCGTCGATCGCGACGAACTCCAGAAGATGACCGAGGCGGCCCTCCGTAGCTGGCCGATCCGCTGACCTGTCACGATGTCGGTGGATCGACCCCGCTTCCCGGGGTCCGATCCACCCGAATCGTGTCACCCCTACCTCTCCCGCACCTCTTCGAGCCGCCGGATCAGCGTCCGCGCGTCGAAAGGGCCGATGTGCCGGGTCAGATCCGAGCCGGTGACGCCGAGATAGAAGGTCGGCGTTCCGAACACCTCGCTGGTCTCGGCGTCGAGGTCGTCGTCCTCGACACGGTGCCGGTGCCGTCCGAGGCGCAGGTCCTCGTCGAACCGGTCGATATCGAGACCCAACTGCTGTGCGTGTTCGTAGATCTCGTCGCGGGACAGGGCGTCGCTGTTGGCGAACAGATGGTCGTGCATGTCCCAGAACCGCCCCTGCGCCGCGGCGGCCTCGGCCGCTTCGGCGGCGAAACGCGCGTGCGGATGCGGCTCGTCGAGAGGCAGGTGCCGGAAGACGTACCGTAGGTCGTCGCCGAAGTGTTTGTGCACGTCGCGGATGCTGCCGGTGGCCTTGCTGCAGAACGGGCACTCGAAGTCGCCGTACTCGACGAGTGTGAGCGGAGCGTCGACCGGTCCCCGCACGTGGTCGCGGTCCGGGTCCACCGGACGCAGCAGCACGAGCCCGGCCGGTCCTTGCGGCGGATGCAGGCGGTCGGACAGCCGGAACAACGCCCAGCCCACTGCGGTGGCGAGAACCGCCGCGAGGAGTACGCCTATCCGGGCGTCGTTGGCTGCTTCGGGAGATTCGATTGCCAGATCCACGATGAACAGGGAGATCGTGAATCCGATGCCGGCGAGCGCGGCACCCCCACCGACACGCGAGAGGGTGAGTCCCGGCGGCAGGCTGCCCGGCCGCAGACTCGAGAAGACGGCGGTGGCCGCGGTGATGCCTACGAGTTTGCCGACGACCAGACCGAGGACGACCCCCCACGTGATCGGCGATCGGATGGCAATGCCGACGGTCTCGGCGGAGATCACCACACCCGCGTTGGCGAGGGCGAAGATCGGCACGACGAGGAACGCCGTGTACGGCTGGTAGAGCCGCAACAGCCGCTCGTTGACGGACACCGCGCGGAGCACCCCGAGTTGCGCGGCGCGCGCGTAGTCGGAGTTGGGCGATTGACGGAACGCCCGCGTGAGTTCGCCGGCGCGCTCCACTTCGCTGCGGCGCGGCGGATAGACGGGAAGGATCAACGCGATCAGCACACCGGCGAGGGTGGGGTGCACACCGGATTCGTAGAACGCCACCCATGTCCCTGCTGCGACCACGAAGTAGACGACGCCCCGCCACACCTCGAGTCGGCGGAACTGCAGGATCAGCAGTAGTCCGATCGCCGCGGGTATGAGGTAGACCGGCTGCAAGTTGTCGGTGTAGACGAAGGCGATGATGGCGAGGGCGCCGATGTCGTCGGCCACGGCCAGCGTGAGGATGAACACGCGCAATCGGGCCGGGCACCGAGGCCCGACCAACGCGAGCGCACCGAGCACGAAGGCGGTGTCGGTGGACACGACCACACCCCACGCTCCCGCGGCCTCCCCGCTGGGATTGAGCAGCAGGAACAGTGCTGCGGGCAGCGCCAGACCCGCGATCGCGGCCACGAGCGGGACCGCGGCGCGCGTCCGGTCGGTGAGCTCCCCCATGGTGAGCTCGCGTTTGACCTCGAGGCCGACGACGAAGAAGAACAGCGTCATGACGGCGTCGTTGACCCAGTGTTTGAGGTCGAGGTCGATGCCGTAGTCGCCGATGCTGATGCTGAGCGGCGTGTGCCAGAACGCCTCGTACGAGTCGCCGAGGTTGGCCCAGACCAGAGCGATCAGGGTCGCCGCGAGTACGACGCCTGCCGCGAGCGTGTCGTCGTCCGTGCCGTCACGAACCCCTGCCAGCAGATCGGACGCCCGGCGGAGCGTCGTCGGTTTCTCGTCGACCGTCATGTGCTCCCTCGTTCCGCAGTCCGCTTCGAGCAACTCGGTGCCGGTGAGTACGCCGACGAAACCGCACAACGCCCGGCCCCGGGGCGATTATTTCCGGAACCGACCGTTCGGAACCGCATTGTCCGAACACAACAGTGCAACCGGATCTGCCGTCCAGGAGGCGGAATGCACCCCTCCGACTACCGTCCTCGTCCGAAACTAGACCGAATCGTTGTGCCAACAACCGATTTCGGCGGTTCGACAACCCGACCGTTACATTCCGCCGCTTCGTGTCACCTCCACGGACGATAGCCCTGCGCGTCCCCGCCGGGTATCGTCACGATCCAACGAAGCATCGGTTCCGAATAACCCTCGGCGAGAACAACTTTCCTAAGTTCTCTTACGGAGAGGAGGTGGATCCGTTGCTGCACAGGGGAACGATCCGAAGAACCCGATGGATGTTGATCACCGCAGTGGGAGCAGGGGTACTCGTCGCGGCGACGACACATCCCGTCTCCGTGGACGGGACCGACCCGACGGTCGCGCATGCCCGGTCGTCGCACTCCTCGGTCCCGGCGTGTGCGCCGCCGGACGGCGCGCCCGCCTGGCGTCCGGACGAACTCGGCGACCACCCGGATCCACCGGCTGCGATCGGATCGGTGGCGAACGGGCGGATCGGAGGCGCCTTCCATCCGTCCACCACGGTTCGACTGGTCGGCCTGGACGTGTGCGAGCAGTACATCGACCGCAGCATCGTCACCACGAACGAGGGTTGGTTCCTGTTCACCGGTCTCATGCCGGGTCGCTACACGCTGTTGAAAGACGACGGAACGGTGCTCACCGAGGTCGAGGTCTCCGTCGAGTCACCGGATCACTCCGGACTGGTGCTGGCTCCCGGCTAGGCTGTCAGCACGAGGAGGTAGCCGCCGCCGGCCGGCTCGATCCTGGTGTCGAACCGTACTCCCGGCTCGAGGCGCGACAAGCGGTCGAGGAGCCACTCGGAGGCTTCCTCCGCGTCCGACTTCTCGGGACACCGAGCGACGGCGACGCGACCACCCTTGCGCATGAGCTGCTCGACGACGCCGATGATGGGCGCCGGGTCGACGACGAACAGCCGGTCGGGCCACGGCACGACGGGTTTGACGGCACCCTTCTTGGTGTTGCAGGCGCGGTGCGCGAGCCGCTCGACTCCGCCCTTTCCCTTGCCACCCTTCTTGGCGGTGTTGATGCTGTCGATGCTGGGACCTCGCGGGTCGTTGACCGACATGTCGGGGTCCACGGGCTCGTCGCACAACCAGCAACGCCACGCCTCGCGCTCGCCGACTTCTCGAAGGGTGCTCATGGGGTCGAACGCTACCGTTCCGAGAAGGAGGAACATCTCGCGGCCACGAGCGGAGGATGTGGGGCGGGCGGGGCTCGAACCCGCGACCAGCGGATTATGAGTCCGCGGCTCTAACCGACTGAGCTACCGCCCCGTCGCGACGACACGCGTCGCACAGTGCCGCACTGCTCGCACGGCGCGATCGAATGCTACCCGGACACAGCGTGCAACACTCTGCCGGGTGCGGAGTAACAGAGATCACATCGGTGGATGTTCTGCCGCATAGGCGCCCCGGAAGCACAGAATCCTCCCACCCGTGACGGGTGGGAGGATTCTGTAGGCGCTCCCCCGGCTGGACTCGAACCAGCAACCGTTCGATTAACAGTCGAATGCTCTGCCAATTGAGCTACAGGGGATTGTCCTGCGGCGCTCCGCGGTTTCCCCCGGTGCGTGAAAAACCATAGCGTCCCACCCACCGCAGCACCAAATCGCCTGCTTGTGGGCATGCTGCGGGGTCATCGGGCAGGATGGGGACGACGCAGTCACGGGTGGAAGGACAACACATTGATGGGTTTGCTGGTCGGGGTCGCTGCGGGATACGTACTCGGCACCCGAGCGGGTCGCGCGAGGTACGAACAGATCAGCAAGACGGCCAAGGCGGTGGCCGCGAGCCCCGTCACGAAGAAGGCGATCGAGGTGGGCCGGCAGAAGCTCGCCGATTCGCTCAGTCCTCAGCCCAAGCTCGAGCCGATGAAGCCCATCGACGAGACGACGACGATCATGATCCCGCGGGACCAGTTGAAGAAGTAGACGGTCAGCCGGCCAGGCCGTCACCGATGGCCTGGTCGAGCAGGCTCCGCCGGTACTGTTCGAGCGCCATGAGGTCGCCGAGCAAGGCGTGGAACTCCTCGGACTCGGTGGCCGGGGAGATCCGCTGCAGTTTGGACTTCAGTTCGGCCACCTGCTCGCCGACCCAGACCTCCTGCAGTCGGGCCAGCACGCCGCCGATGTAGCGCGGCAGCCGGTCCTCTTCGGCGGGGACCGGTTCGACGGCGAGTTCCATCACGAGCGAATGCGCGACGGGGTCGGTCGCGGCCCTGCCGACGGCATCGACCCATTCGGCTCCCCCGAGCCCCGCTGCGGTTCCACCGGCGTCGGCGACGGCCTGCCGTACGGCCGCGTAGGCGGGGTCGGTGAAGGTTTCCGGCGGCAGGGAGTCGAAGACGGTCCCGGCGATGCCGGGATACTGCAGCGCGGCCTTCAGCGCGTCGCGCTGTGGCCACAGCGTCGGATCGTTGGGGCGGGGGCGTCGCAGGGCCGACACGGGCTCCGCCGTGGCCGTTGCAGGCCGCGTCCTCGCTTCCGGTGCACGGACTCCCCGTCGCGCTTCCTCCTGCACGCGCCGGCGCACGGTGGGGATGTCGTCCCATCCCGTCCAGTGCGCGAGTTGCACCGCATAGTTGTCGCGGATCGTGCGGTCCTTGATCCGGCCCACGACGGGGACACATCGGCGCAGGGCCTCGACGCGACCTTCGACGGTGTCGAGGTCGTGTTCGGCGAGAATCGATTTCACGACGAACTCGAACATCGGGGTGCGGCGGGCCACGAGGTCGCGCACCGCGCCGTCGCCCGACTGCTGCCGCAGCTCGCACGGGTCCATGCCCTTGGGGGCGATCGCGACGTAGGTCTTCGCGGCGGTCTTCTGGTCGCCCTCGAACGCCTTCATCGCCGCCGCGCGACCGGCGTCGTCGCCGTCGAAGGTGTAGATGACCTCACCGCGGAAGAAGCTGTCGTCCATGAGCAGGCGACGCAACAGCGCGAGATGTTCGTCACCGAAGGCCGTGCCGCACGCGGCGACCGCGGTCTTCACGCCGGCCAGATGCATGGCCATGACGTCGGTGTAGCCCTCGACGATCACGGCCTGGTGAGACTTGGCGATCTCGCGCTTGGCGAGATCGAGACCGAACAACACCTGAGATTTCTTGTACAGCACCGTTTCCGGTGTGTTCATGTACTTGGCGGTGATCTGGTCGTCGTCGTACAGACGGCGGGCACCGAAGCCGATGACGTCGCCCGCGAGATTACGGATGGGCCACAGCAGCCGCCGGTGGAAACGGTCGATCGGGCCGCGCCGTCCCTGCCGGGACAGTCCCGCGGCCTCGAGTTCGGAGAAGTCGAAGCCCCGGCCGAGGAGGTGCTTGGTGAGCGCGTCCCAGCCGGCGGGTGCGTAGCCGCAGCCGAACGTCTCGGCGGCCGCCTGGTCGAAGTTGCGCTCGGTCAGGTAGTCGCGGGCAGCCTGGGCGTCGGGCGTGCGCAGTTGCTCGGCATAGAACTGCTGAGCGGCCGCGTTCGCCGCGACCAGCCGGGCACGCGTGCCCCGGTCGCGCTGGACGGATGGACCGCCGCCCTCGTAGTTCAGCGTGTAGCCGACGCGTTCGGCGAGCTGCTCGACGGCTTCGACGAAGCTGACGTGTTCGATCTTCTGCAGGAACGAGTAGACGTCGCCACCCTCACCGCAGCCGAAGCAGTGGTAGTGCCCGTGATTGGGCCGCACGTGGAAGGACGGGGACTTCTCGTCGTGGAAGGGACACAGTCCCTTGAGCGAGTCGGCACCCCCGCGCTTGAGTGCGACGTACTCGCCGACGATGTCCTCGATGCGCACGCGGTCGCGAATGGCCGCGATGTCTCTGTCTGAAATACGGCCGGCCACGAGACGAGTCTAAGCCGCCCGGCAGACTGCCCGGCACGTCGGTCCGGCGCAACCCACACCGGCGAGTGCGTCAGCGCGTCCCGCGGACAGATGCACCGCGCCGACCTCGTGCTTGTGTCCGTGAAGGGGTGCAAACGTCGGTGTCAGCCCCAGCTCGCCTGCGCGGCGAGACTGTCGCGGTCGATCCGTTCGAGGCGCGATTCGGTGCACGAGGCGATCTGATCGACCACGACCCGCACCTTCGCGGCATCGTCGGGCGCGGCCTTCCATGCGGCGACGAAGAACGGGTCGAGGCCGACCGGCGCGGTGCGCAGCAGCCACTCGGCGACGCGGTGGATGCGTTCGCGTTGCGATTCCTGGCGGGTGCGGTGGGCGCGGTCGGACATGACGAACTGCAACGCCATCGTCTTGAGCAACGCGACCTCCGAGACCACGATCGGCGGGACCACGAGGTCGGCGTCGTACCGGGTGACGCGTCGGCCCTCCGTCGCCTCCCTGGTCCCGAGGATCGCTGCGTTGGCGAAGCGGCCCACCAGCTCGCTGGTCAGCTTCTTGAGCGCGACGGAGCAGGCGAGGGTGCCGTCGAAGGTGCCGACAGCCCGGACCACCGGCATGGAGGACAACCGCTTGGCCGCCTCGGTCAGCTCGGCCGGGTCGAGACCCGAGAACTCGCGCATACCCACCTCGATGAGCCCGGCGACATCGTCGGGTTCGTCGAGCATCCGCAGGTCGATGCGACCGTCGATCACGCCGTCCTCGAGGTCGTGCACCGAGTACGCGACGTCGTCGGACCAGTCCATGATCTGCGCCTCGAGGCACTTGCGGCGCTCGGGTGCACCTTCGCGGATCCAGTGGAGGACCTCGGCGTCGTCGTCGTACGAGCCGAACTTCGCCCCCGGGCGCGGACGCGTCCACGGGTACTTGAGCGTCGCGTCGAGGGAGGCCCGGGTGAGGTTGAGACCGGCGCTCGAGCCGTCCGGATAAAGGATCTTCGGTTCGAGGCAGGTGAGGATGCGCAGGTTCTGCGCGTTGCCCTCGAATCCGCCGCAGGACTCCGCGACCGCGTCGAGTGCCCGCTCGCCGTTGTGCCCGTAGGGCGGGTGCCCGATGTCGTGGGCGAGTCCGGCGAGGTCGACGAGATCGGGGTCGGCGCCGAGTCCTTCGGCGATGCTGCGGCCGATCTGTGCGACCTCCATCGAGTGTGTCAGACGGGTGCGCGGGGTGTCGCCGTCGCGGGGGCCGACGACCTGTGTCTTGTCGGCCAGGCGGCGCAGGGCCGCGCAGTGCTGCACGCGCGCACGGTCGCGTGCGAAGGCGGTCCGCTCGGATGCCGCTCCCTCGGACCCAGCGAGCGCTGAGGTCTTGCGCGACTCGGCGACGCGCCGTTCGAGATCGTGTTCGCTGTAGCCCTGCATCACACTGCCTTCCGTCACCGAAGACCCTACGTTCCGCCTCACTGCTGCGCCGTGTAGGGGAAATCGGCGGAGAAGTGGGTGATCTGGTACCAGATCAACGCGCCGGTCTCGCGGGCGATGCCGTGCAGCTGCGACTCGCGGGTGAACACCGCCGGACCCTGGCGGGTGGGAGCGGTCCAGGCGTCGAGACCGGCGTCGCGTGCCATGGTCCGGGTGCGCAGCGAATGCCACGGGTCGCTGACGAGCACGACCGACGACAGACCCAGATCCGACATCTCGCGGCTGACGGCCTCGACGCTGAGCAGTGTGTCCGAACCCTCCTCGACGGCGACGATCGACTCGGCGGGCACCCCGCGCGAGACGAGATAGTTCTTGCCCGCCGCGGCTTCGGTGAACAGGTCGCCCTCCTGCTTGCCGCCGACGGTGACGATCCGCGGCGACACTCCCGCTTCGTAGAGCTTGAGGGCCTGCTCGAGGCGTGCCTCGAAGACCGACGACGGTGTGCCCGAATACTGCGCGGCACCGAGCACGACGATGGCGTCGGCGGGGGTGCGGTCGTCGATCCGCGCGACCTGCCACACCCGCAGCGCCGTGCCGCCGACGACGAGGACGGCGGCGAGCAGCACCCCGACGATCAGTCGCCGGAGCCAGCGCGCGATGCGCGCGCCGACCCCGAGGTCGTCCCCGGTGTACGTCGCGGTGGTGCCGGTGCGGCGGGATGCGGTGCTCACCCCCTGATTCTGCCAGCGAACGAGAACGCGTCGACCGGACGACGCGCCGACCCCGTCCTCACCCCGCAGCCACTAGATTCGATTCCATGGCACACGTATCGGCCGCACCGCTCCGGCGACCTGCAGCACAGCTCCGGCGACCTGCAGCACAGCTCCGGCGACCTGCACGGTCCGCGCTCGCATTCGTCCCCGCCCTGCTGGCAGTGGCCGCGTGGTTGCTCCTTCCCGCGGCGGCCTCCGCGGAGCCACCCTCGCGGCTCCCCCAGCCGATCACCGACACCGCGGGCGTGCTCGACGACGCCGACGTCGCACGGATCCAGGAAGCGACGAACACCCTCTACGACGAGCACGGTCTGCAGCTGTGGGTGACCTACGTGTCGAGCTTCGACGGGCGCGACTACGACAGTTGGGCGCAGGCCACCGCGCAGGCGAGCAACTTCGGTCCCGACACCGCGCTGCTGGCGGTCGCGACCGACGACCGCGAGTTCGCGCTGTGGACACCGACAGGATCGGAGATCTCCGAGAGCGAGCGCGACCGGATCAGCTCGTCCGACGTCGTGCCGGCGCTGCGCAACAGTGATTGGGCGGGCGCCGCCGTGGGCGCGGCCGACGGGTTGAGCAACGCCCTTACGCCGTCGGCTGCTCCGGTGACGACGCTGCTCGTCGGCGGCGGTGTCATCGCGGCCGGCGGTGCCGGTGTCTACGCCTACAACCGGCGGTCGAAGAAGAAGCGCGCCGAGGCCGGTGCCGCACAGGCCGCGCAGATCGATCCGGCCGACACCACGGCCCTGCGCGGTCTACCGATCGAGGGTCTCGACCAGTACGCGCAGACCCTGCTGGTGGACACCGACAACGCGGTGCGGTCCAGTGCCGAGGCGCTCGAGCTCGCCCGAGGCGAGTTCGGGGACTCGGCGGTGGCTCCCTTCGACCGCGCACACCGGCAGGCACAGGTCGCGTTGGCGAACGCCTTCGAGATCCGTCAGCGCCTCGACGACGACATCCCCGAGACGCCCGAACAGCAGCGCGACATGCTCGTGCAGCTCGTCTCCTCGTGCGGGCAGGCGAACCGCGAACTCGACGCGCAGGTCGAGGCATTCGACAAGATGCGCAACCTGCTGCTCGACGCCCCGGCCCGGCTGGACGGACTCACGCAGCGCGCGATCGCGCTGCAGGCCCGCATTCCGGAGGCCGAGCGGATCCTCGGACAGCTGCACTCGGAGTTCCCCGCGGGCGCCCTGACCCCGGTGGTGGACAACGTCTCGCTGGCGCGGGAGGAGATCTCGTTCGCGGAGAACGCGATCGACCAGGGCCGCACCGCGGTGGCGCGACCGGTCGGTGAGCAGGGCGACGCCGTGCGCGCGATCCGCGAGGCCGAACGCGCGCTGGGGCACGCCGCGACGCTGCTCGACGCGCTCGACCATGCGGCGGAGGACATCCGGCGCGCGATCGCGACGCTCCCCGCCGCGGTGGAGGACGCCGAACAGGGCGTCGCCGACGCGAAGCAACTGCTCGACGCGGGCGGCCCCGAACTCGTCGACGCCCTGAAGGCCGTGCAGGAAGCCCTCGACCACGCTCGGGCCGAGCAGCACACCGACCCGTTGGGCAGTTTCACGCGGGTCGTCGAGGCCGATGCGCGTCTCGACGAGTTGCGTGCCCGGACGCGCCAGGCCAAGCAGCAGGCCGAGGAGATGCGTCGCCGCCTCCAGCAGGATCTGAGTGCGGCGCAAGCGCAGGTCACTGCCGCGGCCGACTTCATCGGGACGCGCCGGGGCGTCGTGGGTGCCCAGGCGCGCACCCGCCTGTCGGAGGCGCAGCGGCACCTGCAGGCCGCGCAGCAGGCAGCCGAGTCCGATCCGGCGGCCGCCGTCCAGTACGCGCGGTCCGCCGCGTCGCTGGCCGCGCAGGCACTGCGCAGCGCGCAGAACGACGTGCAGCGCTGGAACAACCAGCACCGTCCGCCCCGCGGTGGTTCGGGCGGCAACGTCGCGGGCGCCGTGCTCGGCGGCATCCTCATCAACAGCGTGCTCAACAGCGGCCGCGGCGGTGGCTTCGGCGGCGGTTTCGGCGGGGGCGGTTTCGGCGGCGGTGGTTTCGGGGGCGGCGGCTTCGGCGGATCGAGCGGAGGACGCTTCTAGACCATGCGCCCGATCGCAGCACGCGCACTGGGTGCCGGTCTCGGATCGACCGTCCGACTGTTGGATTCCGCCGCGTCGTCCGACGGAAAACCGTTCTCCGAACCCGACATCCTGCGCCCGCACGTCGACTCGCGCCGGTTCGGCTGGGTGCACTACGGCGTCATGATCCCGGATCTTCCGGAGCCGCACCGGTTCTTCTCGATGATGTCGCTGATCGGCGCCACCGGGTCGCTCGCCTTCGACAACGACCATGCGTTCGCGGCATCGCCGCGCCGCAACGCCGCCGTGGTCGCCGGCACGGCGGCGTCGCATCCCGCGTACTTCGGGAACTACTCCGTGGGCGACGATTTCGTGTCCTCCCCGGACGGGTCGCTCGTGAAGTTCGGGGACGATCTGGCCCTGACCGGACGCTACCCCCACTACGAACTCGTGGGCCGGCTCGGAACTGTCGACATCGCGCTGACACTGACCAACACGGACACGGTCTCGTGGTTCTTCCGCAGCCCGCTCTACAAGCACTTCGGGTTGCTCACCGAATACGAGGGCACCTTCACCCACGAGGGTCGCAGCGTCACGGCCGACGGTCTGTGCTCGTTCGAGTACGGGGCGATGCCGAGCCCGTATCTGATGCGGTCCACTCCCCTGCCGCCCGCGGCGAAGGCTCCGCTCGACCATTTCGTCTACCAGATCCTCGATCTCGACGCAGACACGCAGATCCTGCTGAGCCGCTACGCGATCGGTGGCCGGCCCTTCATGACGACGGCGATCCTGCGTACCCGCAGTGGCTACGGAACCCGCTTCCGGGACGTGGATTTCGAGATACTCGAACTGCGCGACGAACCCGAGCCGACTCCCTACGGCATCCCGATGCCGGTGCCGAGCCGGACCCGCTTCCTGGTGAAGGACACCCGCGGTCGTCCCTGGCTGGACCTCGAAGGGATCATGGACACCCCCTTCACCTACGGGCTGGGCACCGGATTCGTCACCGGCTTCGCGTGGTCGGCGACCTGGCGGGGCGAGGAGATCTCCGGCCGCGGATATTTCGAGTACATCGATCGGCGCTCGGCGACCTGACCGTTACGGAACACCCGCTACGAAGCGACAGATGCCCTCCGGTCCCGATGGACCGGAGGGCATCTGCGTCGATCGGATCGGTCAGCAGCCGATCAGGCGCTGCGCGAGGTAGCCCTCGACCTGGTCGAGGCTCACACGCTCCTGCGCCATGGTGTCGCGCTCACGGATCGTGACGGCCTGGTCCTCGAGGGTGTCGAAGTCGACCGTGATGCAGAACGGGGTGCCGATCTCGTCCTGACGACGGTAGCGGCGGCCGATGGCGCCGGCGTCGTCGAACTCGATGTTCCAGTTCTGGCGCAGCTTCGCGGCGAGGTCCTTGGCCTTCGGGCTCAGGTCGGCGTTGCGGCTGAGCGGCAGCACGGCGGCCTTGACCGGCGCGAGGCGACGGTCGAGGCGCAGCACGGTGCGCTTGTCGACACCACCCTTGGCGTTGGGTGCCTCGTCCTCGGTGTAGGCGTCGACGAGGAAGGCCATGAGCGAACGGGTCAGACCGGCCGCCGGCTCGATGACGTACGGCGTGTAGCGCTCGTTGGTGGCCTGATCGAAGAAGCTCAGGTCGGTGCCGGAGTGCTTCGAGTGCGTCGACAGGTCGAAGTCGGTGCGGTTCGCGACGCCTTCGAGCTCACCCCACTCGCTGCCCTGGAAGTGGAAGCGGTACTCGATGTCGACGGTGCGCTTCGAGTAGTGCGACAGCTTCTCGAGGGGGTGCTCGTAGAGGCGCAGGTTGTCCTTGTTGATGCCCAGATCGGTGTACCAGTTCATCCGGTAGTCGATCCAGTACTGGTGCCACTGCTCGTCCTCGCCGGGCTTGACGAAGAACTCCATCTCCATCTGCTCGAACTCGCGGGTGCGGAAGATGAAGTTGCCGGGCGTGATCTCGTTGCGGAAGCTCTTGCCGATCTGGCCGATGCCGAAGGGCGGCTTCTTGCGCGAGGTGGTGAGCACGTTCGCGAAGTTCACGAAGATGCCCTGCGCCGTCTCGGGGCGCAGGTAGTGCAGGCCCTCCTCGCTCTCGATCGGGCCGAGGAAGGTCTTGAGCATCATGTTGAAGTCGCGGGGCTCGGTCCACTGGCCCTTGGTGCCACAGTCCGGGCAGACGATCTCGGTCATCGGCACGGCATCGGGGTCGTCGAGCTTGTTCTTCTCGGCGTAGGCCTCCTGCAGGTGGTCCTGCCGGTGGCGCTTGTGACAGCTCAGGCACTCGACGAGCGGGTCGTTGAAGACACCGACGTGGCCGGAGGCGACCCAGACCTGACGCGGCAGGATCACCGACGAGTCGAGGCCGACGACGTCCTCGCGGCTGGTGACCATGTTGCGCCACCACTGCTTCTTGATGTTGTCCTTGAGCTCCACGCCGAGCGGCCCGTAATCCCACGCGGACCTGGTGCCGCCGTAGATCTCACCGCAGGGATAGACCAGGCCCCGGCGCTTGGCGAGGTTGGCGACGGTATCGATCTTGGATTTGGGTGCCACTCGGTTTCTCCATCTTCGATGCGGGTTTTCGCAGCATGCGTCGATCTGTAAGCCTATCGCTCCTCGTTCCGGGCTCGAATTCGCGCCGGTTGACATGCACAACCGTGCATATCAAAATGGAATCGATTTGCAATAAGACCCGCCGACCGGCGGCCGTCCCCGCCCCGAGGAGCCCCGTGAGCATCGACGCCGATCCACGCGAGTGCAGCACGGGCGAGCGCGCCCGCGGACCGATCGGCAGCGACGCCCTGCCGTCCCCGGTCGACGTCTCCCCCGGCGCCCTGATCGCCGCCGGTGAGCTGCTGCGCGCGCTGTCGGCGCCCGTCCGCATCTCGATCGTGCTCGAATTGCGCGAGTCGGCCCGCTGCGTGCACGAGCTCGTCGGCGCCCTCGGCGTCACCCAGCCGCTCATCAGCCAGCATCTCCGCGTGCTCAAGACCGCCGGCGTCGTGCGCGGCGAGCGCTCGGGACGCGAAGTGCTCTACCACCTGGCCGACGACCACCTCGCCCGCATCGTCGTCGACGCCGTCGCTCACGCCCAGGAAGGACGATCGCAGTGACCTCCGCCCGCAAACCTCTCGTGGGGGTCCGCTCGACCCGTCAACGCAGCGCCATCGTCGACCTGCTCGACAACACCGAGGAGTTCCGGTCCGCGCAGGACCTGCACGACGAGCTGCGCAAGCGCGGCGAGGGTATCGGCCTGACCACCGTCTACCGCACCCTGCAGTCGCTCGCCGAGGTCGGCAGCGTCGACGTGCTGCGCACCGACAGCGGCGAGTCGCTGTTCCGGCGGTGCTCCTCCGGGCACCACCACCATCTCGTGTGCCGCCACTGCGGCTTCACGGTCGAGGTGGACGGCCCGGAGGTCGAACGCTGGTCGCACGAGGTCGCCGAGTCGAACGGCTTCGTCGACGTCAGCCACACCGTCGAGATCTTCGGCAACTGCCGCGATTGCGCCCTCGCTCAGGGCTGAACCGACGGCCCGCGGCCGTCAGCCGCAATCGCAGTCATCACAGCCGCAGCCGTCGGCGAGCAGGTTCTCCTCGTCGTCCTCGGCCTCACCGTCGAAGACCGACGCTTCGCCGCCGAGACGCTGCGCCAGTGCGCGTGCCTGCTCGACGACCGGCACGAGCGACGCGACGGCCCGCACGAGATGGATCGGGACGAGCGGCGACGCTGCGACCCGCAATTCGACGGTGACCCGGTCCTTGTCGAGGACGAACTTCACCTCGGAGAACTCGACCTGCAGGTCGCCGAGGACCTCGGCGGCCCGGGTGCGACCCGTGATGCCCTCGACCAGGTAGGTGGTGAGCAGCACGAAGCCGCCCTCGGCGTCGACGGTCGCGTAGGTGAGCACATCGTCGATCCAGATCGGGATCTCGCCGTCCTCGTCAGGCTCGGGAGCTTCCTCGAGAATCTCCGACAGCGTCTCCACCACGGCAGCGCGCAGCGCGTCGTCGTCCTCGGTCGGGATCGCGACGGCGTGCGCCCCGTCTGCGGCGACGACCTCCTCGGTGGTGGTCTCGGCGTCGATGTCGGTGGTGGTCACGAATTCTCCTTGGGGTCGGGGGTGCCGGCGACGGCGCCGCGCGCGTCCGCGGCACCGTCGAGCACGAGCAGCAGCATGGTGGTCAGCGCCGTGTCGTCGAGACCGGTCGCGGGGAACGAGTACCGCAGCACGACGTCGGCGTCGGTCTCGCGTTCGATGAGGTGGACCGAACCGAACTGCAGGGCGTCGGCGGCGGCCGCGACCCGACCGCGCACGGCGTCGTCGAGCGGAAGATCCCACGCGAGCACTCCGGTGACGGAGACCACGTCGAGCCCTTCGGTGAGCGTGACGACCTGCAGCGCGAAGGGCACGGCGCCGTAGTCGAATCCGAACGAGCCGTCGCCGTCGGCGGCGGACGACGGGGTGCGGACGTCGACGAAGGGCGTCAGCGCGCCCGCGATCCGCTCGCGCAGCGACGTCACTTCACACCACCGAACCGCCGGTCGCGCGAGGCGTATTCGACGCACGCCGCCCACAGATCGCGACGGTCGAAATCAGGGAACATCGTGTCCTGGAAGACGAGTTCGGCGTAGGCCGACTGCCACAGCAGGAAGTTCGAGGTGCGCTGCTCACCCGAGGGCCGCAGGAACAGGTCGACGTCGGGCATGTCGGGCTCGTCGAGGTACCGCGCAATGGTCGACTCGGTGATGCGTTCGGGATCGAGTTCTCCTGCCGCGACCCGGCGGGCGATCTCCCGTGCGGCGTCGGCGATCTCGGCGCGACCGCCGTAGTTGACGCACATCGTGAGGGTCATGACGTCGTTGTCCTTCGTCAGTTCCTCGGCGATCTCGAGTTCCTTGATCACGCTGCGCCACAGGCGGGGACGGCGACCGGCCCACCGGACCCGCACCCCCATCTCGTGCATCTCGTCGCGGCGGCGGCGGATCACGTCGCGGTTGAAGCCCATGAGGAAGCGGACCTCGTCGGGGCTGCGCTTCCAGTTCTCGGTGGAGAAGGCGTAGGCCGAGAGCCACTTGACGCCCATCTCGATGCATCCGCACACCGTGTCCATGAGCACGGCTTCGCCGCGTTCGTGGCCGGCGGTGCGCGGCAGACCGCGCTCCTGCGCCCATCGACCGTTGCCGTCCATCACGAGCGCCACGTGCTGTGGGATCAGCTCGGGTTGCAGCACGGGAGGTCGCGCGCCCGACGGATGCGGGTCGGGCGGCCGGATCACCCGCTCAGGCGATGGGGGCGTGGTACGTCGTCGAATCACGGGTCCCATCCTGCCGGACACCCCGGGCGACGTCATCAACCCGGTTCCCCGTCGCAGGTTCGGTGCGACCGCGCTCGACGAGGGGCAGCGAGCGCAGTTGCCGTTCGAGATGCCACTGCAGGTGCGCGGCGACGAGGCCGCTGGCCTGGCGGCGCACCGCCGCGTCGGCGGCCTCGGTGTCGGCCCAGCGTCCGTGGTTGAGCGCGTCGAGCAACGCCAACACACCCGGGGCGGGGGTGGCCGCCCCCGGCGGACGGCAGTGCACGCACACCGCACCACCGGCGGCGACGTGGAAGGCGGTGTGCGGGCCGGGACGGTCGCAGCGCGCGCAGTGGGTGATCGCCGGCGCCCATCCCGCGTAGGCCATGGCCCGCAGCAGATAGGCGTCGAGCACGAGTTCGGGCGGCCGGGTGCGGTCGCACACCGCGCGCAGCGCACCGACGGTGAGTGCGTGCAGGCGCGGCACGGGCGCGCGTTCCTCGCCGGCGAGGCGTTCGGCGGTCTCGAGGATCGCGCACGCGGTGGTGTAGCGGGGGTAGTCGTCGACGATGCCGACGGCGAATGCGTCGAGGGTCTGCACCTGGGTGATGACGTCGAGACTGCGGCCCGGGTGGAGCTGGACGTCGATGTGGGCGAACGGTTCGAGCCGTGCGCCGAACTTCGAGCGTGTCCGGCGCACGCCCTTCGCGACCGCCCGCACGAGACCGTACCGGCGCGTCAACAGGGTGACGATGCGGTCGGCCTCGCCCAGCTTGTGCTGGCGCAGTACCACCGCGTTGTCCCGATAAAGCCTCACTCCCCGAGTCTGTCATGTCGCGGTGACACGGGACGACCCGCGAAGGGACTCGACACCCAGAACTGGAACGCGTTATTGTTCGTTCGAACGAACGGGGGAACGAATGGACGCTCGAACCGACCTGCGCGACCTGAAGGCGACCGTCGAGGCGCTCGATCGCGGCGAGACCACCTCCACGGACCTCGTCCGTGCGAGCCTCGACCGGATCGACGAATCGCAACCGCACCTGAACGCCTTTCGCGTCGTGCGCCGCACCGCCGCACTCGACGAGGCCCGCGAAGCCGACCGGCGCCGCGCGAACGGCGAGCGACTCCCCCTGCTGGGCGTCCCCATCGCGATCAAGGACGACACCGACATCGTCGGCGAGACGACGATGTTCGGCTGCGCCGGCACCTTCACCCCGAAGGACACCGACGCCGAGGTCGTGCGCCGCCTGCGGGCCGCCGGCGCGGTGATCGTCGGCAAGACGCACTCCCCCGAACTCGGCCAGTGGCCGCTCACCGGCGGCGACGCCTTCGGGCACACCCGCAGCGCGTGGTCGCGCGAGCACACCCCCGGCGGTTCGTCGGGTGGCAGCGCCGCGGCCGTCGCGGCGGGACTCGTCCCGGCCGCCCTGGGATCCGACGGCGCCGGATCGGTCCGCATCCCCGCCTCGTGGTCCAATCTCGTCGGCATCAAGCCGCAACGCGGCCGGATCTCCATGTGGCCCGACGCCGAATCCTTCAACGGACTCACGACGCACGGCCCACTCGCCCGCACGGTCGCCGACGCGGCCCTGCTCCTCGACGTCGTGTCCGGAAACCACCCCGGCGACCGGCACAGGTGCGCCCCGCTCACCGTCTCCGACGCCGTGGGACGAGATCCCGGCAGACTGAACATCGCTCTGTCGCTGAAGATCCCGTTCACCGCGACACCCACCCGCCTCGACGCCCGCGTCCGCACCCGCATCGCCGCACTCGCCGCGGTACTGCGTGATCTCGGCCACGAGGTGACCCTCGCCGATCCCGACTACGGAATGGCGTTCGGCCTCGCCTTCCTCCCGCGATCCATGGCCGGTATCGAGGACTGGCTGTACCGCCTGCCCGACCCGTCCCTCGCCGACGTGCGCACCCGCGCCAATGCCCGCACCGGCCGATTCCTGCACGGTTATCCGCTGCGGGCGGCGCGCGCGATCGAACCGCGACTGCACCGTCGGGTCGGCCGCATCTTCGACCGGTTCGACGTCGTGCTCGCCCCCACCACCGCCACACCGCCGCTGCCGGTGACGGCGATCGACGGCATCGGCGGCTGGGCGACCGACAAGGTCATCACCGGGGCATGCCCCTATGCGTGGCCGTGGAACGTGCTGGGCTGGCCCGCGATCAACGTCCCCGCGGGTTTCACCGAGGAGCGACTGCCGGTGGGTGCCCAGCTGCTCGGCCCGGCGAACTCCGAACCGCTGCTGGTGTCCCTCGCCTCCCAACTCGAATCGGTGCTGCGCTGGTACGAACACACCCCGGAGCACTGGTGGTGACCACACGCGACGACGCCCGCTCGCGGATCGTCCACGCCACCCTGTATCTCGTCGGCATCGACGGGGTCGCCGGGGTGACGAACCGGCGCATCGCGGCGCGCGCCGAGGTCTCGCTCGGTTCGATCACGTACCACTTCCCCACCCAGGCCGACCTGCTGCGCGCCGCGCTCGAGTTCTTCGTCGACGAGGAGACCGAGCGGCTGCGAGAGCTCGCCGAGCAGTATCGATCCCGGGTCCTGTCGCTGACGGAGGCCGCCGAACTCACCGAACGCGTCGCCCACGACCTGACCTTCACGGCCGAACGCATCGCCCCCTTCGAGCTCTACGTGCAGGCGGGGCGCGACGAGGAACTGCGGCGGGTCGCCGAACGCTGCTGGCGTGCCTACGACGCGTTGACCGTCTCCGTCCTTTCGGCGTTGGGAGTGCCGGATCCGGAGGCGATCGCCCCGACGGTCGTCGCGACCATCACGGGGCTGCAACTGCGCCGCCTGTCGACGGGTACGGAGCCGGATCTGTCGGAGGCCGTCCTGCTGTTGCTGCACGGCGCGGCGGCCACGCGTCGCTGAGTTCCCTTCGGTCACCGGCCCCGGCGTGACGACGCGTTCACATCCGCATCCGTGACGAAACACCCCCGTCACGAATTGTGCAGTGTGCACAGTTCTTTCCCGTCGCGAGTGGTTTGTCGGCCGATTGCCGAGTCCTGTCCGACTCTTCAAGATCGATATGTTCCGGCCGACGACGGCGGTGCCGCCCATCGATGTCGCGGCGCCCTTCGATCCGTCCACGGTCGTCGCCCGCCGCATGTTCACACGTCGAGGAGTCTCCCGTGACCGTCGCGCACATCGTCTTCCTGCTCGGACTGGTCGGCCTGATCGTCGCCATGGCACTACGCAAGAACGTCCTGATCCCGGCGGTCGTCGCCACTTTCGCCACCGCCCTCGCCTACGACGGCAACGTCGCCTCCGCCGTCATGGCGGTCTTCCGCGCCACCCTCACCGCCGGCGGAGCCCTCTTCGAGATCTTCGTCGTCATCGCCGCCGTGACATCGATGCTCGCGGCGATGCGCACCATCGGCGCCGACGAACTCATGGTGCGTCCCTTCGGACGCTGGATGATCAACGGCCGCGTCGCCTACATCGTGCTGTTCGTCGTCACCTACCT
This sequence comes from Rhodococcus sp. 5G237, assembly GCF_053764735.1. Classification (NCBI taxonomy): domain Bacteria; kingdom Bacillati; phylum Actinomycetota; class Actinomycetes; order Mycobacteriales; family Nocardiaceae; genus Rhodococcus; species Rhodococcus sp. 5G237. The sequence continues at coordinate 347,651 of NZ_JBSNCD010000006.1, forward strand.
GCTGTCGCTGTTCTTCTGGCCCACACCCGCCCTCGCACTCATCGGTGCCGTGCTGCTCCCGGCGGCCATCAAGGCCGGGCTGCCGCCGCTCGGCGCCGCACTCGCCCTTGCGATCTCCGGGCAGGGCATGGCACTCGCCTCCGACTACGTCATCGGTCTCGCACCGTCGATCTCGGCGAGCGGCGCAGGTGTGCCGGCCGACGACATCGCCGACCGCGCGCTGGTCCTGTCCCTCATCGTGGGTCTGACCGCGGCCGTACTCGCCTGGTTCCTCACCATCCGCAAGGAGATCGTGCGCCACTCCGCGAATCTCGTGTCTGCGACGGACGATCCGGGCACCGGTGGCTCCGTTTCCGGAGGTCCGGCACCGCACCCGAACGGGGACCTCCCGACCCCCGAGAACGATCACACCGGGACCGACCACACCGCACCGGTGAGCACCGTGGCCGCCATCGACCTGCCCGGAACTCTCACCCCGGTCCTCACCCGCCCCACCCCGGCACGCGCCTGGGCTATCGGGGTTCCCGCGACCTTCGGTCTGGTGCTCGTCTACACGATGCTGGGGCGCTTCACCGATCTCGTGCCGTGGTCGGACGGCGCCGGTGCCTCGCTCGTCGGCGGCACCGCGCTCGTCCTCATGGCCGCCGTGACCCTGACGACGCGCCCGGCCGACACCCTCGAACACTGCGCCACCCATTTCGTCGACGGCCTGGTCTACGCGTTCAAGGCCATGGGAATCATCCTGCCGGTGGCCGGATTCGTGTACCTCGGCATCCCCGACTACTCCGGTTCGATCCTGGGACTCGAGGACGGCACCGGACCGGCCTTCCTGTTCGACACCGTCAAGAGCATCCAGACCTACATTCCCGACAACGGTCTCTTCGCCGCGTTCAGCATGCTCCTGATCGGCCTGCTCATCGGCCTGGACGGCTCCGGCTGGGCCGGTCTGCCGCTCACCGGTGGTATCGCCGCCGCCCTCGCCCCGCAGGCCGGCATGGACACCGCGACGCTCGCCGCCCTCGCGCAAAACGCCGCGACCTGGACCGGCGGCGGCACCCTCGTCATCTGGTCGTCGCTGATCGTGGTCGCGGGCTTCTGCCGCGTTCCGGTCGGGGATCTCGTGCGACGACTCGCGATCCCGGTGGTGAGCGGACTGCTCGTCGCCACCGTCGCCGCGGTGGTGATCTGGTGATCACCGCATCCGCACCGAACACCTTCGAGGAGAGGACCCCCGTGGACGAATCCGGTTTCCGCTACGACCCCCAACGCTGCGCCCTGGTCGTCGTCGACATGCAGAACGACTTCTGTTCCACCGACGGCGCTCTCGCCGGCTGCGGCTTCGACGTCTCCGCCGCGGTCGCCATGACACCGCGGCTGGCGGAACTGATCGACCGCGCCCGCCGCAGGGACGTGCCCGTCGTCTGGGTCCGTACGGAGCACGACGAGACCACGGACACGCCCCAGTGGCTGGGCCGCGTCGGTACCGGTCCCGGCACGGCGCGGACCGCTCTGACCTGCCGGCCCGGTACTGCCGGAGCGGACTTCTACGGTGTCCGTCCGGAGCCGGGAGAACCGGTGATCGTCAAACATCGCTTCAGCGCGTTCGTCGGCACCGATCTCGACAGCGTCCTGCGGTCACGGGGCATCGAATCGTTGTTGTTCACCGGCGTCGCCACCGAGATCTGCGTCGAATCGAGCCTGCGCAGCGGCCTGTTCCACGAGTACTGGGTCTCGCTCGTCGAGGACTGCGCCGCGTCCTACAGTCCCGCCGCGCACGCCGCCTCGGTCGCGGTGGTCGCACAGAACTTCGGGACCGTGGTGACCGCAGACGACCTCGCGTCGATGTGGGTCGCCCGGCCGATCACCGCGTCCACCCCGTAGGGGCTCGGCGTCAGAATCCCAGACGGCCCAGCTGTTTGGGATCTCGCTGCCAGTCCTTCGCGACCTTCACGTGCAGGTCGAGGTAGATCTTCACGCCGAGGAGCTTCTCGATCTGGGTGCGTGCGGCGGTGCCCACCTCGCGCAGCCGCGCACCCCCCTTGCCGATGACGATGCCCTTCTGGCTCGGCCGCTCGACGTAGAGCAGGGCGTGCACGTCGAGCATTTCGCCCTGCTTCTCGGTGCGACCCTCACGTTCGGTGATCTCCTCGATCACAACGGCGAGCGAGTGGGGCAGCTCGTCGCCGAGACCTTCGAGGGCGGCCTCGCGGATGAGCTCGGCCATCAGGGTCTCCTCCGGCTCGTCGGTGAGCTCGCCGTCGGGATAGAAGGCCGGTCCGGGCTCCATGTGCGAGACGAGGACGTCGACGAGGACCTCGACCTGCTCACCCGAGGCCGCGGAGACCGGCACGACCTCGCAGTTCTCGCCGAGGAGTTTCGACACGGCGAGCAACTGCGCGGCGACCTGCTGTTTGCCCACCTTGTCGATCTTCGTGACGATGCCGATGACCGGGGTCTTCGGCGCCATGTGGCGCACCTGCTCGAGGATCCAGCGGTCGCCGGGGCCGATCTTCTCGTCGGCGGGGAAGCACATGCCGATCGCGTCGACCTCGGAGTAGGTGTCCTGCACCAGATCGTTCAGCCGCTGGCCGAGCAGGGTGCGCGGGCGGTGCAGTCCCGGGGTGTCCACCAGGATGAGCTGGGCGTTGTCGCGGTGGACGATGCCGCGGATGGTGTGACGGGTGGTCTGCGGGCGCGACGAGGTGATCGCGATCTTGCTGCCGACGAGTGCATTCGTGAGCGTCGACTTCCCGGTGTTGGGCCGGCCGACGAAACAGATGAAGCCGGAACGGAAGTCGGTGTCGGTCATGCATGCTCCTCGGTGGTGGCCGTATCGGTATCGGTGGGTTCTTCTTCGGGTGTCGCGCGCTGCACGAAGACGGTGCTCACACGCACCCGCCCGCGGACGTCCGGTCCGCCCTCGCCGCGGAGCAGCAGGCCGTGGGTCCGTACCTCCGCACCCGGCAGAGGAACTCGGCCGAGTTCGTAGCCGAGGAGTCCGCCGACGGTGTCGACCTCGTCGTCCTCGATGTCGATGTCGAACAGTTCGCCGAGGTCCTCGACGGGAAGTCGCGCGGAGACGCGGTAGGTGTCGTCGCCGAGTTCCTCGACGTCGGGGATCTCCCCGGTGTCGTACTCGTCGGCAATCTCTCCGACGATCTCCTCGATGACGTCCTCGATCGTCACGAGGCCGGCGATGCCGCCGTATTCGTCGACGAGGACCGCCATGTGGTTGCGGTCGCGCTGCATGTCGGCGAGCAGGTCGTCGAGGCGCTTCGAATCCGGCACGAAGACCGCCGGCCGCATGACGTCGGCGACGGAGACGCTGCGCCCACCGTCGCGGTGGTAGTAGGTCTGCTGGACGAGATCCTTGAGGTAGACGACACCGCGGATGTCGTCGACGTTCTCGCCGATCACCGGGATCCGGGAGTGCCCGCTGCGGACGGCGAGCGAGGTGGCCTGACCGGCTGTCTTGGTCTCCTCGATCCACACCATCTCGGGGCGCGGAACCATGATCTCGCGGGCCGTGGTGTCGCCGAAGTCGAACACCGACTGGATCATCCGGCGTTCCTCGTCGGCTACGACTCCGCTTTCCTGAGCGAGGTCGACCAGTTCGCGCAGCTCGATCTCGTTGGAGAACGGACCGTTCCGGAAACCGCGACCGGGCGTGACCGCATTGCCGACGCTGATGAGGATCCGGCTGATCGGACCGAGCAGGACACCGAGTATCCGCAGCGGTCCGGTGGCGGCGAGCGCGATCGGGTACGCGTGCTGGCGTCCGAGCGTGCGCGGACCGACACCGATGACGACGTAGTCGACGATGACCATCACCGCAGCGCCCACGACGAGCGCCCACGTGCGGTCGAGCACGGCGAGCAACGCACCGACGAGCACGACGGTGGCGGTGATCTCGCAGAGGATGCGCAGCAGCACCGTCAGATTGACGTAGCGGGGCCGATCGTCGAGCAGCCCGAGCAGGCGGCGCGCACTGGGACGGCCCTCTTTCGCGAGTTCCTCGGCGCGCGCCGCGGATACGGTGTTGAGCGCGGAATCGACGGCGGCGAACAGGCCTCCGAGCACCACCAGGACGACCGCCAGGACGACGAGGGGCACGGTACTCACGCGATCGTCACTCCCTCGATCGGTGTCGTCCGATCACGATGGCTCGTACTGTCGCCGCTCATGATTCGGGGGTGTCGACGAAACCGGCCTTGCCCAGCAACTTCCGGTCGCGGGCGGCGAGCCGCGCCTCGTGCTCGGCCCGGCGGATCTCCTCGTACCACTCGGCGAGGAGCTGGTTCTGCAGGCCGAACATCTCCTTCTCCTCCTCCGGTTCGGCGTGGTCGTAGCCGAGGAGGTGGAGCATGCCGTGCACGGTGAGCAGGGCGAGTTCGTGGGCCACCGGGTGACCGGCCTTCGCGGCCTGGTCGGCGGCGAACTGCGGACACAGCACGATGTCGCCGAGCATCGACGGTCCCGGTTCGGGAGCGTCGGGGCGGCCGCCGGGTTCGAGTTCGTCCATGGGGAACGACATCACGTCGGTGGGGCCGGGCAGGTCCATCCACCGAACGTGCAGATCGGCCATGGTGTCGAGATCCACGAGCACCATCGACAACTCCGCCGCCGGATGCACATCCATCCGGGCGATCACGAAGCGGGCGACGTCGAGGAGTTCCTCCTCCGAGACGTCCATTCCCGATTCGTTCGAGATCTCGATGCTCATGACTGGAGTTCCTTCTGCACGACGGTATTCGGTTGATCTACAAGGATGTTCATCGACGCTGCACCCGCTGCGCGCGACGCTGGGCGCGGTTGCCGGGGATCCCGTCGCCGTCGCGGGTGGTGGCCTCGAAACGGCTGTAGGCGTCGACGATGTCGGAGACGAGCCGGTGCCGCACGACGTCGCTGCTGTCGAGTCGCGCGATGTGGATGTCGTCGATGCCGTCGAGGATCTCGGTGGCAGCGGCGAGACCCGAACGGGCACCGCCGGGCAGGTCGATCTGCGTGATGTCGCCGGTCACGACGATCTTGGAGCCGAAGCCCAGGCGCGTGAGGAACATCTTCATCTGCTCGGCGGTGGTGTTCTGCGCCTCGTCGAGGATGATGAAGGCATCGTTCAGGGTGCGACCACGCATATATGCGAGGGGCGCGACTTCGATGACCCCGGCCTGCATGAGCTTCGGGATCGCTTCGGGATCCATCATGTCGTGCAGCGCGTCGTGCAGCGGACGCAGATACGGGTCGATCTTCTCGTGCAGGGTGCCCGGCAGGAAGCCGAGCCGCTCCCCTGCCTCGACGGCGGGACGCGTGAGGATGATGCGGTTGACCTGCTTGGTCTGCAGGGCCTGCACGGCCTTCGCCATGGCGAGATAGGTCTTGCCCGTACCGGCCGGTCCGACACCGAAGACGATGGTGTGCGCGTCGATGGCGTCGACGTACCGTTTCTGGTTCAGGGTCTTGGGCCGGATCGTCTTCCCGCGCCGCGACAGGATGTCGAGGCTGAGGACGTCGGCCGGCGACTCGGAGAGCCCCTGGGTGAGCATGCCCACGGTGCGACGCACGGCGTCGGGCGCGAGCGATTGTCCGCGACGGACGATGGTGACGAGCTCGGCGAGCGCACGTTCCGCGAGGGCGACGTCGGCGGGCGCTCCGGTCAGCGTGACGGTGTTGCCCCGCACGTGGATGTCCGCCGCCAGGAGGGCTTCGAGGGCGATCAGATTCTCGTCCGCGGCTCCGAGCAGGGGCGCTGCGGCCTCCGAGGGGAGGTCGAGGCTCGATTTGACCGTGGTCGGTTCGAATTCGGCGGGCTCGTGGGGTCGGTCTGGTTCACTCACGTGGACGGTACGTCCTGCTTTCGGTTCGGCTCCTGCACGACGGTCGTCGTGTTCGTGCCAGTCTAGCGCCGGACGAGGCACACCCTCCCGCAACAGCGAGTTTCAGCGGGGTTCGGTTCCACCTTCGCCCGAGCCGGCCTCCATGAGCCACCGCCGTGCCTCCGCGAGGATCCCGGGTGCCCGGTCGGGCGAGACCCCGCCGAGCACGAGATTGCCCAGGACGATCGTGTCGCCGGAGTCGTCCACCAGCCCCAGATTGGCCTGCTCGAGCGTGGCCATCGTCAGGCCTTCCATCATCCCCACGAGCACGGGCGCAGGAAGGTAGTCGGAGAACTGACCCTGCGCGAGGCCGCGGTCGACATGTCCGAGGACACGCGAGCGCACCGGGGAGACCAGTTCGGCGATGCGCTGCTCTCCCATCTCCTTGCGCGCGAACGAGAGCAGCACGCGGTAACGGTCGCCGATCGGCCAGGTCCGCAACGCCACGACCGCGAGCGCGACCGCGGGATCGTCCGGCTCGGGATGGTCGAGAGCCTCGGCGAGCGCGGTCGAGGCGTCGTCGACGATCCCCTCGACGAGGGCTTCCCGGTTGGGGAAGTGCGCGTAGACGGTGCGGCGGACGACACCCGCGGCCTTCGCGACATCGTCCATGCTCGCGTCGGGGTCGGCCGCAAAGCACATCACCGCAGCGTCGAGTATGCGCATGCGGTTCGCATTGAATCGGGTTCGCGGTCGTGTGACCGAGTTCTCCACGTTCTCGTCCTCTTCCGCCGACTGTGATCTGTCTTTCATTTTAGTTGCACACCAATGTGCAGCTGCGTAACTTGCACACCACCGTGTAGATCGGGGCTCCGGTCCCGGCCCGTGTCGCACCCGAGGAGAACCCATGACCACTGCCGTCACCGCCGCAGGAGGGACCGCAGCGAAGGAACCCTACCGGCTGCGCTGGGCCGGGCTGGCGGTGCTGTGCCTGAGCCTGCTCATCGTCGTGATGGCCAACACCTCGCTCATCGTCGCCGCCCCCGGCATGCTGCGCGACCTGCAGCTCACCAGCGCCGACATGCAGTGGATCATCGACGGCTACACCGTCCCCTACGCCGCGCTGATGCTGCTGTTCGGCGTGCTCGGCGACCGGTACGGACGACGCCGCGCGTTGCTGGCGGGCCTGGTCGCCTTCGCCGCCGGCGCGATCTACGGCTCGTTCGCCGACAGCGCCGGCGACGTGATCGTCGCGCGCATCGTCATGGGCGTGGGCGCCGCCGTGATCATGCCCGCGACACTGTCGCTGCTCGTCGCGATGTTCCCCGTGCACGAGCGTGCCCGCGCGATCGCAGCCTGGGCGGCCACGTCCGGACTCGCCATCGCGCTCGGTCCCCTGCTCGCCGGATGGCTCCTCGAATCGAACTCGTGGGGTTCGACCTTCCTCATCAACGTGCCGATCGCGGCATTCGCCGCGATCGCGGCCCTGATCCTCGTGCCGGCCTCGAAGGCCGACGATCTCACCCGCACCGACTGGGTCGGCGGCGCCCTGTCGGTCGCTGCACTCGGCGGAATCGTCTACGCGATCATCGAGGGGTTCCACTTCGGTTGGGGCACCGGCGTGATCGCCACCTCGATCGGCTCGGTGATCGCCGCGGTTCTCTTCGTGGTGTGGGAACTTCGCCACCCCCGGCCGCTGCTGGACGTGCGCCGGATCGCGGACCGGACCGTCGGCGGTGCGTGCGTGTCGGTGTTGCTGCTCTTCCTCGTCGCCTTCGGCGCCATCTATTTCGTCGCGCAGCAGTTCCAGTTCGTGCTCGGTTACGGCCCGCTCGAGACCGGCCTGCGTCTGCTTCCCCTCGCGGTGACGGTCTCGCTCGGCGCGGCACTGAGCGGTCGGCTCGCACCCCGTCTCGGCGCGCGGATCCTCGTAGGCACGGGCATGGTCGCCGCTGCGGCAGGCATCCTCACCTTGACCGTCACGGACGGCGCCTCCGGTTTCACGCCCTTCCTGATCTCGTTGCTGCTGCTCGGACTGGGCATCGGCCTGGCCACACCCCCGTCCACCGACCTGATCATGGGCGGCTTCCCCGACTCCGATCTCGGAGCGGCCGGCGGGTTGAACGACACCGCAGTGGAATTCGGCGGTTCGCTGGGCATCGCTGTGCTCGGCTCGATCCTCGCCACCACTTATCACCGCGAGATCTCCGGCTTCCTCGACGGATTGCCGCTCGCGGACCTGACGGGCCCGATGGCCGATCAGGCCGCGATGGCGATCGAGGCGGCCGGCGATTCGGTGGGCGGCGCGGCGATCGTCGCGGAAGAACTCGCGGCGAACCCGTTCGCGGCGTCGTACGCACAACCGCTGCTCGACGCGTCCTCCGCAGCGTTCGCCGAGGCGATCTCGTCCGCGAGCCTCGTCGCCGGCATCGTCCTGCTCGTCGGCGCCGCGGCGGTCACCGCGCTACTCCCCCGCGGACTCCACACCCGCACCCGCAGCGAGGCCGAGATCGGCAACTGACCGAGCGGTGAGCAGGTCGAGCGATCGCTCCCAGGCACGGGTGGTCCGGTTCAGGAAGGCGACGTGATCCTCGCCGTCGAACAGTTCCAGCGACACCGGATCCCCCGCCGCGTCGGCCGCGTCGACGTAACGGTGCGCGACACTCACCGGCACCTGCTCGTCGGCGGTGCCGTGCAGCACCGCGACCGGCACACCGATCGGCTGCCGGTGCGTCGGTGAGGCAGACCGGTAACGCTCGGGTGCATCCGCGTAGGACGCCCCGAAGAGCGCCTCGAACGCCTCCACGCGACGACCACGCTCACCCGCGGTGACGAGATCGAGCGCACCCGCCTGCGAGACCACGAATTCCGGTCGCACCGACGTGCTCTCACCCGCGAGCCACACCGCCAGCTGGCCTCCCGCCGAGTGACCGACGAGCCGCACACGGTCCAGATCGACCTCGACACCGCCGCGCTGCGCGAGCGGAACGACCTCGCTGAAGATCGTCTCGTACGCCGCGACCACATCGGTGGACATCTCGTCCCACGCGCCACCGGCGTCGAGACGCCGGTACTCGACGTTCCACGCCACCACCCCGCGACGCGCGAGTTCCGCGGACAGCGCCGTGCCGAGGGTGAGCTGGTATCGGCCGTGCCACGAACCGCCGTGGACGACCATGACGACGGGAACGGGCCCCGCCACCGCCTCGGGGTCGGGCAGGAAGACGTGCCCGAACTGCTGCGAGTGGGTGCCGTAGGCGATCTTCGTACGAGCCAAGAGCGGAATTCCTTCGATACAGATGATTGGGACCCGCAAGCGGTCCCTCAGTACAGACGGTCGGGACCCGCAAGCGGTCCCTCAGCACATGGTCAGGACCCGCAAGCGGTCCCTCAGTGCAACGGCCTGGTACGCCACCGGTCGGTCAACACACCGATCGCGCCGAGTGCGACGGCCGCGGCGGTCGAGGTGCGCAGCACCGTGGGGCCGAGACCGACCGCCACCGCTCCCGCGTCGACGAGCGCCTCGACCTCCGCGTCGTCGAGTCCGCCTTCGGGACCGACGATCAGCGTCAGCGAATCGGCGTCGCGCACCGGCAGATCGGCGAAGGGAATCGTGGCGGATTCGTGGAGCACCGCGACGACGTCGCCGCGCTCGACGGCCGAGCGGACCCGGGCGACGACCTCGGGTGTGCGGTGCAACCCGGCGACCGTCGGCACGTGCGCACGCCGCGACTGCTTCGCCGCGGACGTCGCGACCGCCTGCCACTTGGCAACACCCTTGTCCGCTTTGGCATCCCACCGGGCGACGCAGCGCGCCGACTGCCACGGCACGAATTCGTCGGCGCCGGCCTCGGTGGCCAGTTCGACGGCGAGTTCGGACCGATCGGATTTCGGCAGCGCCTGCACGACGGTCACGCTCGGACGCGGCGGGTCGACGACGCGACGACCGAGCACGAGCGCTTCGAGCCGGTCCTTCGCCACCGCCGTGACCTCGACGTCGGCGACTTCACCGGCACCGTCGGACAACACGAGCCGCTCGCCGACCGCGATGCGGCGCACCGTGGCGGCGTGCCGGCCCTCCTTGCCGTCGAGCACGGCCGTCCGCCCCTCGTCGGGCAGCGGATCGAGGTAGAACAGTGTCGCGGCCACCCGAGCGACCTAGCGGGCGCTGAACGCGTCGCGCAGGCGCGAGAACAGGCCGCCGGTGTTCTGCGAACCCGTGGTCACGACCTCGACGTGCTCCCGGTCGCTGTGCCGGCGCAAGTCCTCGAGCAGCTTCGTCTGCTTGTGATCGAGCTTGCTCGGCACCACGACCTCGAGATGCGCGTGCAGGTCGCCGCGCGTACCCGAGCGCAGTTTCGGCATGCCGTGGCCGCGCAGCACCGAGATCGAACCGGGCTGGGTACCGGGATCGATGGTGATCTCGGTGGGGCCGTCGAGGATGGTCTCGACCGTCACCTTGGTGCCGAGCGCAGCGTCGACCATGGGCACGCGGATGGTGCAGTGCAGGTCGTCGCCGTCGCGCACGAAGACCTCGTGCTGCTGTTCGAGCACCTCGACGTAGAGATCGCCGGCAGGACCGCCGCCGGGACCGACCTCGCCCTGGGCAGCAAGGCGGATGCGCATCCCGTTGCCGACACCGGCGGGCACCTTGACGGTGATCTCGCGGCGGGCACGCACGCGGCCGTCGCCGCCGCACTTGCGGCAGGGATCCGGGATCGTCTCGCCGACACCGCGACAGGTGGGGCACGGTCGGGAGGTCATGACCTGGCCGAGGAAGGAACGCTGGACGGACTGGACCTCGCCGGCACCGCCGCAGGTCTCGCAGCGCACGGGCTTCGAGTCGCCGTGGGTGCCGGAACCGGTGCACGCGTCGCACAGGATCGCGGTGTCGACCGTGACCGTCTTGGTGACGCCGCGAGCGCATTCCTCGAGGGTCAGGCGGGTGCGGAGCAGCGAGTCGGCGCCGGGCTGGACGCGGCCGCGCGGCCCGCGGGAACCGCCGGCGCCGCCACCGAAGAACGCCTCGAAGACGTCGCCGAGGCCACCACCGAAGCCGGCGCCGCCGAAGCCGCCCGCACCGCCGCCACCGGGTTCGAGCGGGTCGCCGCCGAGGTCGACGATGCGTCGCTTCTCGGGATCCGACAGCACCTCGTAGGCGGCCGAGATCTCCTGGAAACGCTTCTGCGCCGACTCGTCGGGGTTCACATCCGGGTGGTGCTCGCGCGCCAACTTGCGGTACGCCCGTTTGATCTCCTGGTCGGTCGCGTTCTTGGACACGCCGAGCGTCCCGTAGTAGTCCCGTGCCACGTTTGGTTCTCGTCCTTACGTCGTTCTACAGAGCAAAATGGACGGTGCTCAGCGTTCGCCGAGCACCTCACCGATATATCTCGCAACGGTGGCGACCGATGCGATGGTTCCCGGATAGTCCATCCGGGTGGGGCCGAGCACCCCCAGACCACCGAAGACCGTACCCGCGGCCCCGTAACCGGTGGACACGACCGAGGTGGTGCGCATCTCCTCGAACTGGGTCTCCTCACCGATGCGGACGGTGACCCGGCCGGCGTCCTGGCTGGACGCGAGCAGTTTGAGCACCACGACCTGCTCCTCGAGGGCTTCGAGGACCGTGCGCAACGAACCCGGCACTATCCCGTGGCCGTCGAAGTCGGCGGCGTTACGGGTGAGATTGGCGGTGCCTCCGAGCACGAGACGCTCCTCGGGGTGCTCGACGAGGGTCTCCACCAGCACGGTGGTGCACCGGATGAGCGCGTCGCGCAGATCGTCCGGTGCGTTGTCGGCGAGCTCGGTGACCGCGACGGAAGCCGCGGCGAGCCGCTTGCCCGTCAATGCCCCACCGAGCAGCTCACGCAGCCGCGACAGGCCGTCCTCGTCGATCACGTCGCCGAGTTCGACGATGCGCTGATCGACGCGGCCCGAGTCGGTGATGAGCACGAGCAGCAGCCGCGCCGGTGTCAGCCCGACCACCTCGAGATGTCGCACGGACGACGCCGAGAGCGTCGGGTACTGCACGACCGCGACCTGGCGGGTGAGCTGCGCGAGCAACCGCACCGCGCGGCGCAGCACGTCGTCCAGGTCGACGCCCGATTCGAGGAACTGCAGGATCGCGCGGCGCTCGGCCGACGAGAGCGGTTTGACCTCCGCGATCCTGTCGACGAACTGGCGGTAGCCCTTGTCGGTGGGCACGCGTCCCGAGCTCGTGTGGGTCTGTGTGATGTATCCCTCTGCTTCGAGCACAGCCATGTCGTTACGGACCGTGGCGCTGGACACACCGAGGTTGTGCCGGTCGACGAGAGTCTTGGAGCCGATCGGCTCCTTGGTGGACACGTAATCCGCCACGATGGCGCGCAAGACCTTGAATCTCCGCTCCTCGGTACTCGACAACCCGCCACCTCCGTTTCCGCCGCCTGCAGGACTGCACCTCTCGGGGCCGTACCCTGCCAGTCTAATCGCGCGACGACCTCGAAGGTGTCGGGCACGTGTGCGACACCACCCCGAACCGGAGGCGACGCCGTCGGCGCGTCCCCCGTAATGTGTCCGCATGATCTTCAAGGGCGTCCGGGACGGCAAACCGTATCCCGATCACGGACTGTCTCTGCGCGACTGGTCGAGGATTCCGCCCCGCCAGGTGCGCCTCGACGAGATCGTCACGACGACGAAGGTGCTCGAACTCGACCGGCTGTTGTCGGAGGACTCGACCTTCTACGGCGATCTGTTCCCACACGCCGTCCAGTGGCAGGGCGTGCTGTACCTCGAGGACGGGCTCCACCGTGCCGTGCAGTCCGCGCTGCGGAACCGGCCGGTGCTGCATGTGCGTGTCTTCGAGTACGACGTGCTGATTCCCGGTGGCGTGCCCGACCCGGGCGCCGAGGTTCGGGGCCCGTCTCCCGCATAGCCCGATCAGGGGTGGATTCGCCCCGTTTCGACCGACGTCCGACGGACCGCCCGAGCTCTCGGACACCGACCGGGAAGGAATGGCATGGGCGAGACGTTCGGCCGCTACGAACTGCAGACCCGGCTCGGCCAGGGCGGGATGGGTCAGGTGTGGTGCGCATTCGACTCGGTCACCGATCGTCAGGTCGCGGTCAAGGTCCTGCCGCCGGAACTCGCCGACGACGCCGGATACCGCGCGCGTTTCGATCGTGAGGCCCGGGCCGTCTCCAAGCTCCGCCATCCGAACATCGTCCCGATCCACAATTTCGGTGAGATCGACGGACGGCTGTACATCGACATGGCCCTGCTCGAGGGCGAGGATCTCGGCACCGTGCTACGACGTGAAGGTTCCCTGCCGCTCGACCGCACCGTGCGCGTGATCGGCCAGGTCGCTGCGGCTCTCGACGCCGCACACGATGCGGGACTGGTGCACCGGGACGTCAAACCGGCCAACATCGTGCTGCACCCCAGCGGCCATACCTATCTGATCGACTTCGGGATCGCACATGCCGACGGTCAGACCGCGCTCACGCGCGAGGCCGGGGCGATCGGCACTCTCGCCTACATGGCCCCGGAACGCTTCGACGGCCGATCCGGGCCGGGTTCCGACATTTACGCGCTGACCTGCGTGTTGTTCCAGTGCCTCACCGGACGAGCACCGTTCGCCACCGACAGCACCGCCCAGCACGTCGCCTCCCATCTGACGAAACCGCCGCCGCGTCCGACCGACCTCGTGCCCGGCCTCCCTGCCGCGCTGGACGGCGTCGTCGCACGTGGGATGGCCAAGCGGGTCGAGGATCGGTATCGCCGGGCCGGTGAACTCGCCGAGGATCTGGCCCGGAGCACGATGGACCGACGGCCGCCGCGCAGAGCACCGGTCCCGCTCCGGAAGGTCGAGCCCGGACCGCCGCCTACGGCGGTGATCCCGCCGACCGCGGTGAACCCGTCGAGCTGGACGGGCCCGCCGACCTTCCCGAACCGACCCCCGATGGGGCCTCCTCCCCCACCTCCGGCGCGTGCACCGCGCCGCGGTGCGGTCGTGGCACTCGCGGTCGCCGCCGCGGTGATCGCAGTGGGGGCGGTGTTCGCCTTCGTCCTCGGGCGGGACACCGGCGACTCGCCGTCCGCCGTTGCCACGAGTCCACTCCCGGCGGAGACCTCGACACCCTCCGCCGTGCCGTCCTCACCCGGATCGACGTCACCCGAACCGACCTCGTCGGAGGCACCGCCGAGTTTCGAGCGTATGGAGACCTTCGTTCGGGGCTACTACGCGTTGCTCCCGGACGACACCGAACAGGCCTGGGCGTTGTTCGATCCCTACTACGCGGGGAAGGTCGGCCGGGCCGGGTTCGAGGAGTTCTGGCCGACGATCCGGTCCGTCTCGGTGGATGCCGTGGAGCCCCGCGATGCGTCGAGTGTGATCGTCACCCTGACGTTCGTCACCGTCGGCGGCCGGACCGAGTCGGAGAAGCACTGGGTGTCGGTGGTCGAGAACCGTGGGCGGCTGTCGGTCTACGACTCGGAGCGCATCGGAGCGGCATGACGCGACCGGTCGGTCGGAGCGGCGTGACGCGACCGGACGGTCAGTCGTCCGCGCCGAGCAGGATGGTGCGGACCACCGCGTCGGCGAGCAGCCTGCCCCGGTCGGTCAGCACGAGATGATCGTCGCGCTCCACGGCGAGCCCGTCGGCGACCACCGTCTCCGCCGCGACGCGCTCACCGTCGTCGAGCTCCGACAACGGCAGGCCCGTGCGCAGCCGCACGGTGAGCATGACGAGTTCGGTGTGCCGGTCCTCGGTGGTGAGATGTTCGCTTCCCGCGACGGGCAGGGCTCCGTCGGCGAGGGTCGACGCGTAGCGGGCCGGATGCTTGACGTTCCACCAGCGCACGCCGCCGACATGGCTGTGCGCGCCCGGCCCGGCGCCCCACCAGTCGCCGCCGTCCCAGTAACCGAGGTTGTGGGCGCAGCGCGCCGACGGATCGTCGGCCTTCGCCCAGTTGGACACCTCGTACCAGGTCATCCCGGCGTCGGCGAGTCGCGCGTCGATCCGCTCGTACCGCGATGCGAGCACGTCGTCGTCCGGGGCAGGCAGCTCGCCGCGACGGACACGGCGGGCGAGGGCGGTGCCGTCCTCGACGATGAGCGCGTACGCCGAGACGTGGTCGACCCCCGCTTCGAGCACGGCGTCGAGGGAGGCGTCGAGGTCGGCGTCGCGCTCGCCGGGAGTGCCGTAGATCAGATCGAGGTTGACGTGGCCGAAACCGGCCGCGCGCGCTTCCTTCGCCGCCGCGACGGGACGCCCGGGTGTGTGGGTGCGGTCGAGGACCGCGAGCACGTGCGGCGCCGCGGACTGCATGCCGAGCGACACGCGGGTGTATCCGGCCTCGCGGATCGACGAGAAGAACTCCGTGGAGGTCGACTCCGGGTTCGATTCGGTGGTCACCTCGGCACCGGGGGCGAGCCCGAACGAGTCGCGGATCGCGTCGAGTACCTGCGCGAGACCGTCCGCGCCGAGCAGCGAGGGCGTTCCGCCGCCGACGAAGACCGTCTCGGCGGCGGGGGCCGGTCGTCCGGCCTCGGACAGCAGCCGGGCACCGGCGTCGAGTTCGCGGCGCAGTCCCTCGAGCCAGGACTGCGGCGAGGCCGCGCTGCCGAGTTCCCCGGCCGTGTAGGTGTTGAAGTCGCAGTAGCCGCAGCGGGTCGCGCAGAAGGGCACGTGCACGTACACGCCGAACGGTCGCGTCCCCACGCCGGCGAGTGCCGAAGCGGGAAGTTCGAGACCGGCCGGACGACCCGCGATACCGATTTCCGTGCCGGTGCGTCGACCGATCTCAGTGCTGTTCACGCCCTCCAGTGTTCCAGAGACCCGAAGGGCGGTTCCGCGCGCGACGCCCCTACCTCGACATTTCCCGAAAATCGGGTGGAAATACCGCCCGCAATTCGGAATCGCCCCGGTGACATGGCACAATGGTCCGCATGACAGGACACGGAGTGCGACTCGTGGCGCGACGCCACGTCGACTTCAAGCGCGTCTGCGCATCCTGTTGTCTGCCTTGCGCCGCTTGTCTCTGCGCCGACTGTCTCTAGTCGGCACTCCCCGGCACATCCCAGATCCCGCCGGGTCGAAGCATGCGTGCACGAGGTCAGCCCCCTCCTGCGCTCGTCGATCCGGTTCCAGCGAATATCAGGAGACCCTGTATGTCGTCGACCACCGACGTCACGCCCGCCGACGAGTCGGCCACTCCCGCCCGCCGCGCGCGTCCCGCCAAGCGTCGCGCCGAGGGCCAGTGGGCCCTCGGTTACCGCGAGCCGCTCAACGCCAACGAGCAGACGAAGAAGGACGACAACCCGCTCAACGTCCGCAAGCGCATCGAGAACATCTACGCGCAAACCGGTTTCGACGGAATCGACAAGAGCGATCTGCGCGGCCGCTTCCGCTGGTGGGGTCTGTACACCCAGCGCGAGCAGGGCTACGACGGCACCTACACCGGTGACGAGAACATCGACCTGCTCGAGGCGAAGTACTTCATGATGCGGGTGCGCTGCGACGCCGGCGCCCTGAATCTCGCGCAGCTGCGCACGATCGCCGGTATCTCCACCGAATTCGGTCGCGACACCGCCGACCTGTCCGATCGCGAGAACGTCCAATACCACTGGATCGAGGTCGAGAACGTCCCGGAGATCTGGCGTCGTCTCGAATCGGTCGGTCTGAAGACCACCGAGGCGTGCGGCGACTGCCCCCGCGTCGTGCTCGGTTCGCCGCTCGCCGGTGAGTCCCTCGACGAGATCATCGACGGCACTCCGGCGATCGACGAGATCGTGAGCCGCTACATCGGCAACCCCGAGTACTCGAACCTGCCGCGCAAGTTCAAGACCGCGATCTCCGGCCAGCAGGACGTCGTGCACGAGATCAACGACGTCGCCTTCATCGGCGTCGAGCACCCCGAGCACGGCCCCGGCTTCGACCTGTGGGTCGGCGGCGGTCTGTCCACCAACCCGATGCTCGCGCAGCGGGTCGGCGCGTGGGTGCCACTCGAGGAGGTCGCCGATGTGTGGGAAGGCGTCGTCGCGATCTTCCGCGACTACGGCTACCGCCGGCTGCGGTCCAAGGCACGCCTGAAGTTCCTCATCAAGGACTGGGGCATCGAGAAGTTCCGCGAGGTGCTCGAGACCGAATATCTGAAGCGTCCGCTGATCGACGGCCCGGCCCCGGCTGCACCGGAGCGTCCGATCGATCACGTCGGTGTCCAGAAGCTGCGCAACGGCCTCAACGCCGTGGGTGTCGCGCCGATCGCCGGTCGTGTCTCGGGCACGATCCTGTCGAAGGTCGCCGACGCCGCCGAGCGTGCGGGTTCGGACCGGATCCGGTTCACCCCGTACCAGAAGCTGATCGTGCTCGACGTGGCCGACGACAAGGTCGAGCAGCTCGTCACCGAGCTCGAGGCGCTGGGTCTGCCGGCTTCCCCGTCGCCGTGGCGCAAGAACCTCATGGCGTGCACGGGAATCGAGTTCTGCAAGCTGTCCTTCGTCGAGACGCGCAAGCGTTCGCAGGCTCTCGTGCCCGAGCTCGAGGAGCGTCTCGCCGACATCAACGCGCAGCTCGACGTCCCGGTGACGATCAACATCAACGGCTGCCCGAACTCGTGCGCGCGCTCCCAGATCGCCGACATCGGCTTCAAGGGTCAGCTCGTCGACGACGGTGAGGGCAACCAGGTCGAGGGTTTCCAGGTGCACCTCGGCGGTGCGCTGGGCTTCGACGCGAAGTTCGGACGCAAGCTGCGCCAGCACAAGGTCACCAGCGCCGAGCTCGGCGACTACATCGAGCGGGTGGTGCGCACCTTCGTCAAGGAGCGCACGCCCGGCGAGCGCTTCGGCGAATGGGTCGTCCGCGCCGAGGAGGCAGACCTGCGATGACGGGCACTGCTGCAGCGGTCGACACGAAGACGGATCGGGAAGGGACGCGATGACGATCGATACGAACATCGACGAGCTCCGAAGTATTGCCGCGCAGGGGGCGGCAGAACTCGAAGGTGCGTCGGCGCAGGAACTCCTGCGGTGGACGGACGAGACCTTCGGTACCCCCACCACCGACGGTGGACGTAGCGGGTACATCGTCGCGTCCAACATGCAGGACGGTGTCCTGGTCCATCTGGCCGCGCAGCAGCGCCCCGGCGTGGACGTGCTGTTCCTCGACACCGGCTACCACTTCGCCGAGACGCTCGGCACGCGCGATGCGGTGGAGCAGGTGTACGGCGTGAACATCGTCAACGCCCGGGCGCAGCAGTCCGTCGCGGAGCAGGACGCCCTGCTCGGCAAGGATCTGTTCGCTCGCGACCCGAACGAGTGCTGCCGCCTGCGCAAGGTGGTGCCGCTGAAGGAAAGTCTGAAGGGCTACCGCGCCTGGGTGACCGGCATCCGCCGTGTCGAGGCGCCCACCCGCGCGAACGCACCGCTGATCTCGTTCGACGACGCGTTCGGACTGGTGAAGATCAATCCGATCGCGGCATGGTCCGACGAGGACATGCAGAACTACATCGACGAACACGGGATCCTCGTCAATCCCCTCGTCGACGAGGGCTACCCGTCCATCGGGTGCGCCCCGTGCACCACCAAACCACTTCCCGGAGCCGATCCGCGCAGCGGGCGCTGGGCCGGCCGAGCCAAGACCGAATGCGGGTTGCACGCCTCATGACACTCACCGATACGAATCCCACCGACACCCGGACGCTGCTGGACGGCAACCGTTTCGACACCCTCGACGCCCTCGAGTCGGAAGCGATCCACGTCTTCCGCGAGGTCGCGGGCGAGTTCGAGCGCCCCGTCATCCTGTTCTCGGGAGGCAAAGACTCCACCGTCCTGCTGCACCTCGCGATCAAGGCGTTCTGGCCCGCGCCGCTGCCCTTCGCGCTGTTGCACGTCGACACCGGCCACAACCTCCCCGAGGTCCTCGAGTTCCGCGACCACGTCGTCGAGAAGTACAACCTGCGACTGCACGTCGCGAGCGTCGAGGACTACCTCGCCGACGGCCGGCTCACCGAGCGTCCCGACGGCATCCGCAACCCGCTGCAGACCGTGCCGCTGCTCGACGCGATCTCGGAGAACCGGTTCGACGCCGTCTTCGGCGGCGGCCGCCGCGACGAGGAGCGTTCGCGCGCCAAGGAGCGGATCTTCTCGCTGCGCAACGCATTCGGTCAGTGGGATCCGAAGCGTCAGCGTCCGGAGCTGTGGAATCTGTACAACGGGAAGCACGCACCGGGTGAGCACGTGCGGGTCTTCCCGCTGAGCAACTTCACCGAACTCGACATCTGGCGCTACATCGCCCGCGAGAACGTCGAACTGGCGAGCATCTACTACGCGCACGAGCGCCCCGTCTACCGCCGCGACGGCATGTGGATGACCCCGGGTGTCTGGGGTGGTCCGGCCGAAGGCGAAGAGCTCGAGACGCGTTCGGTGCGCTACCGCACCGTCGGCGACGGATCGACCACCGGCGCGATCCTGTCCGAGGCCTCCACGAACGAGGAGATCCTCGCCGAGGTCGCGGCATCACGACTGACCGAGCGCGGCGCCACCCGCGGCGACGACCGGGTTTCCGAAGCGGCGATGGAAGACCGCAAGCGAGAGGGCTATTTCTGATCATGAGCGACCTTCACGAGCGGAGCGTGCAGAGCGACACGCAGCTGCTGCGCCTCGCCACCGCCGGTTCGGTCGACGACGGCAAGTCCACCCTGGTGGGCCGGCTGCTCTACGACACCAAGTCCGTACTCGCCGACCAGATCGACGCCGTCACCCGCGCGTCGGTCGACCGCGGCCTCGACACCCCCGACCTGTCGCTGCTCGTCGACGGCCTGCGCGCCGAGCGTGAGCAGGGCATCACCATCGACGTGGCCTACCGCTACTTCGCGACGCCGAAGCGCAGCTTCGTCCTGGCCGACACGCCGGGTCACGTCCAGTACACCCGCAACACGGTGTCGGGTGCGTCCACAGCGCAGCTCGTCGTCCTGCTGGTCGACGCGCGCAAGGGTGTCGTCTCGCAGACCCGTAAGCACGCCGCCGTGCTGGCCCTGCTCGGTGTGCCGAAGCTCGTCCTCGCGGTCAACAAGATCGACCTCGTCGAGGATCCGGCCTCGGTGTTCGCGCAGATCTCCGCCGAGTTCGGCGAACTGACGAGCTCGCTCGGCTGGGCCCCCGAGGACGTGCAGGAGATCCCTGTCTCCGCGCTGCACGGCGACAACGTGGCGGTGCGCAGCGAGAACACCCCCTACTACGACGGCCCGACCCTCATCGAGTACCTCGAGTCGGTCCCCGTCGACGCCGACGTGCACGGCCGGCACGAGACCGGTCTGCGCTTCCCGGTGCAGTACGTGATCCGTCCCCGCACCGCCGAGTTCCCCGACTACCGCGGCTACGCCGGTCAGGTCGCGGCAGGCTCCGTGCGCCCCGGCGACGAGGTCGTCGTGCTGCCGTCCGGTGTCCGCACCACCGTCGAGCGCATCGACAGTGCCGACGGCGCATTCGATGTCGCGCACGCCGGCCGGTCGGTGACCCTGGTGCTCGCCGACGACGTCGACGTCTCCCGCGGCGACATCATCGCCACCCCGGAGGCGGCACCCGAGCCGCTGTCGGAGTTCGAGGCCACCGTGTGCTGGCTCGCCGAGAAGCCGCTGCGTCCCGGCGCCCGGCTGCTGCTCAAGCACGGCACCCGCACCACGCAGGCCATCGTCGGCACGATCGACGAGCGGTTCGACGAGCAGAACCTCTCCTCCGTCCCGAGCCCGGACAGCATCGAGCTCAACGAGATCGCGCGCATCACGGTGCGTGTGGCCGAGCCGATCGCCGCGGACGACTACCGCGTCAACCGCCGTAGCGGCAGCTTCCTGCTCATCGATCCGGCCGGGGGCAACACCCTGGCTGCGGGTCTCGTGGGCGACGGACTCGCCGACATCGAGCTCGGGGACCGCGTCCCGGCATGATGCCGCTCGTCGCCGTCGCGCACGGCAGCCGCGACCCGCGTTCGGCGCGGGCCGTGGCTGCCGCGCTCGACACCGTCCGGGCCGAGAACCCCGGTCTGGACGTGCGACTCGCGTTCCTGGACCTGAACACCCCCTCGGTCGGGCAGGTCCTCGACGCGCTCGCCGCGGACGGGCATCGGCAGGTCGCGGTGGTGCCACTGCTGCTCGGCAGCGCCTTCCACGCGCGGGTCGATCTGCCGGCCCTGTTGCACGAGGCGCAGCAACGTCATCCGTTGCTCGAGGTGCTGTGCTCGCCGATCCTCGGCGACGACGATCTCCTCGTCGACGCGGCTCGCGACCTGATCACGGCCACGGGGGTGTCGGTCGATGATCCGTCCGTCGGTGTCGCGGTGTGCGCGGTGGGATCGCGGCGCCCCGAAGCGAACCGGGCGACAGAACTCGTCGTGCCCCGCATCCTCGCCGGGACGGCGTGGACGCAGGCCGCGGCGTGCTTCGCCACCACCGGCCCGTCGGTCGGAACGACCCTCGCCGATCTCACCTCCCGCGGCGCACGCACCGTCGTGCTGACGCCGTGGATCCTCGCCCCCGGACTGCTGTGGGACCGCGCCTGCGCCGAGGCCGAGAGTCTCGGGCACGTGCGGGTCGCGGAAACTCTCACCCGGCACGATGCCGTCGCGCGGGTGATCACCCAGCGCTACACCGAGGCCGTGCACCGCCGGCGCGGACTGCGCGTGGCCTGAGTCGCGTCCGACTCTCCGCCCGAGTTCACGCACGATTCGCATTCCTCCGCTACAACGGAGTCACAGTCGTCGTTCGACGACATCGGTGATCCGGGAGGACCTCGCGTGCAGAACGAACTCCGTCGCTACATCGACCGGCTCCGCACGGAGGGCTATTCGGTGCGCGACGACCACGGTGAGGACCCCGATCTGATCGACATCGAGGGCCGGGCCGTCGACACCTGGCGGGAGAACTATCCGTACGACACCCGGATGGACCGCGCCACCTACGAGGTCGAGAAGTACCTACTGCAGATCGAACTGCTGAAGTTCCAGTCGTGGGCCAAGGACAACGGGTCCAAGCACATCATCGTGTTCGAAGGTCGCGACGCCGCCGGCAAGGGCGGCACCATCAAGCGGTTCCAGGAGTACATCAACGTCCGGCACGCCCGGACCGTCGCGCTCAACAAGCCGTCCGACCGCGAGCAGGGCCAGTGGTACATGCAGCGCTACATCCAGCACTTCCCCACCGCCGGTGAGCTCGTGCTGTTCGACCGCTCCTGGTACAACCGCGCCGGGGTCGAACGCGTCATGGGGTTCTGCAGTGACGACGAGTACGAACGCTTCATCACTCAGATCCCGATGTTCGAGCAGCTCATCGTCGACGCCGGGATATCGCTGACCAAATTCTGGTTCTCGGTCACGCAGAACGAGCAGCGCACGCGGTTCGCGATTCGCCAGCTCGACCCCGTCCGCCGCTGGAAGCTGTCGGAGATGGACCTCGAATCGCTCGACAAGTGGGACCAGTACACCGAGGCGAAGGAAGAGATGTTCCGTCGCACCGACACCGATCACGCCCCGTGGACGACGATCAAGTCGAACGACAAGAAGCGGGCCCGGATCAACGCGATGCGGTTCTTCCTGAACCAGTTCGAGTACGACGACAAGGACCGTCAGATCGTCTTCCCGGCCGACCCGAAGATCGTCCAGCGCGGCAAGGACGCCGTCGGC
Organism: Rhodococcus sp. 5G237; assembly: GCF_053764735.1. NCBI lineage: Bacteria > Bacillati > Actinomycetota > Actinomycetes > Mycobacteriales > Nocardiaceae > Rhodococcus > Rhodococcus sp. 5G237. The sequence goes on from NZ_JBSNCD010000006.1 coordinate 370,116, forward strand.
GACTAACTGCCGGGAGCTCGTGCTCCGGCGTGCCGAGGCGCGCAGGGCTGGCGCGCAGCCTGTGATCCGTACCACACTGGACGGTGACGCGAGGAGGCAGCATGGGCACAGCCAATGTCGGTCACGGAATCGTCGTCGGCATCGACGGATCGGACAGCGCACTCGATGCGGCCCGGTGGGCCGCGTGCGTCGCCCGACGTCTCGGCGAACCGATCGACCTGGTGCACGTTCATCCCCCCACCTCCGACAACGGGACCGACCCGTCGGAGGCCGTTCTCACCGCCGCGGAAGCAGCCGTTCGTGGCGCAGTCGACCGGGTGGAGGTCCGGCGGTCCACCCCGTCGGGCAAGCCGGATCGCGTGCTCACCGACCTGTCGCGCGAGGCACGGATGATCGTCCTCGGTCACACCACCACCACCGAATGGCAGTCGATGGTGCGGCGCTCCGACGTCGTGTCGGTCGCCAACCACGCCGAATGCCCGGTGGTGACGTGGCGCAGCCGCGAGGGATTCCAGCCACCCGACGGCCGTCCGGTCGTCGTCGGCGTGGACGGCACCGAGGTCAGTGCGGGGGCCGTCGAGCACGCGTTCGCGACCGCAGCGGCGCTCGAGGCACCGCTCGTCGCGATCCACACGTGGACGGAGCAGTCCACGCTCACCTACGGCGAGGGATCACGGTTCACGGACTGGACTGCCTACGTCGAGCACCGGAGGGAGGAGATGAAGTCGCATACCTCCGGGCACACCGAGCAGTTCCCCGACGTCGAGGTCTCCTACCGGGTCGAGCGGGGCAAGCCCGACATCGTCCTGCTCGAGGAATCCAAGAGCGCCCAGCTCGTGGTGGTGGGCAGCCACGGCCGGAGTCCGCTGGCCGCTGCGGTGGTCGGCTCGAGCAGCCAGGGACTCATCCACCACAGTTGCTGTCCGGTCATGATCTGCCGGGCCCACCACCGGTCGGAGACCGAGGCCCACTGAGCCGACCCGCGTGACCCTCGAGTCCCCCGCTCGGTTACTGCGCGGCGGTACCGAGCGGGGCGGTCTCCGACGCGGCGGGAGCGTGCGCGTAGACCGTGTCGCCCGCGACGAGGCCCAAGTCGTGGGCTTCGCCGCGGGTGATCTGCGTCGTGAACTGCTCACCGGTCGCGTCGTTGCGCAGTTCGACACGGACCTCGAAGCCCAGCCGGACCACACGCTCGACGGTCGCCCGCGTGACACCGACCGAATCGCCGGATGTGTCGGAGAGCGCGGGTCGCCGGGCGAGCCGGATGTCGTGCGGCCGCACCAGCACGCCGTTGAGCTTGGACACCGTCCCGAGGAACGACATCACGAAGCTGTTCGCCGGGCGATCGTAGAGTTCCTCCGGCGTTCCGACCTGTTCGATGCGTCCGGCGTTCATCACCGCGATGCGGTCGGCGACGTCGAGCGCCTCTTCCTGGTCGTGCGTGACGAGCACGGTGGTCACGTGCACCTCGTCGTGCAGGCGGCGCAGCCAGGTCCGCAGGTCGGCGCGGACCTTCGCGTCCAGGGCGCCGAACGGCTCGTCGAGCAGCAGCACCTGCGGGTCGACGGCGAGGGCACGGGCGAGGGCCATGCGCTGACGCTGGCCGCCGGACAACTGCGCCGGATAGCGTCGCTGGAACCCGCCGAGCCCGACGATCTCGAGCAGGTCGTCGACCCGCTTCGTGATCTCGGCCTTGGGTCGCTTGCGGATCTTGAGTCCGAAGGCGACGTTCTCGCGCACCGTCATGTGCTTGAACGCGGCGTAGTGCTGGAAGACGAAGCCGATGTCGCGCTTCTGCGGGGTGACGCCGGTGACGTCCTTGCCGGCGATCTGGACGGTGCCCGCGTCGAGGGTCTCGAGGCCGGCGATCGAACGCAGCAGTGTCGACTTCCCCGAACCGGACGGTCCGAGCAGGGCGGTGAGCGAGCCGGACGGGATGTCGATGCCGACGTCGTCGAGTGCGGCGAAGTCTCCGTAGTTCTTGCGCGCCCCGGTGACGGTGATCATTCGGTGCTCCTCTTCCGGTCGAGCAGGGTCATCAGCAGCAGGACGATCACCGCGATGCCATGAGCAGGGTCGCGGCGCTGTAGGCGCCGAAGGTGTTGTGGTCGTCGATGTACCGGGCGTGCACGAGCAACGTCAGGGTCTGGGAGACGCCGGGGAAGCCGGACGAGACCATGATGACGGCGCCGAACTCGCCGAGGGCCCGGGCGACGGTGAGGACGATGCCGTAGGTCAGGCCCCAGCGGATCGCCGGCAGCGTGATCCGCCAGAAGGTCTGCCAGGTATTCGCGCCGAGGGTCGCGGCGGCCTGCTCCTGCTCCTCCCCGATCTCGCGCAGCACCGGTTCGACCTCGCGCACGACGAACGGCAGCGTCACGAAGATCGTCGCGAGCACCATGCCCGGCAGCCCGAAGATCACCTTGAGGCCGAGATCCTCGACGGCACCGAACCAGCCGTTGGCGCCCCACAGCATGATCAGGGCGACACCCACGACGATGGGCGAGACCGCGAAGGGCAGGTCGACGACGGCCTGCAGCAATCCTCTCCCCGGGAATCTGCCGCGGACGAGGGCCAGCGCGACGACGATGCCGAAGATCACGTTCACGGGAACGACGATCGCGACGATCAGCAGCGACAGGTTCAGCGCCGAGATCGCGGCGGGAGTGCTGATCGACTCGGCGAACGCCACGATGCCGTTCTCGAAGGTGCGGTAGAGGATCACCCCGATCGGGACGAGCAGCAGCACGAACAGATAGGCGAGCGCGACGAAGCGCAGCGACAGTCGGGATGCGACGGACGGTTTCACCGGTCGTCCTCCTCTCGGCGCAGCCCCCGGTTTGCGACCAGGCGCAGGACGAACAGCACGACGAAGGCGATCACCAACAGCGCGACGGAGACCGCGGCGGCGTTGACCGGCCGGTCGATCTCGATCTGCTGCTGGATGTACTGCGACGCGACCTGGGTCTTGTACGGGATGTTGCCGCCGATGAGCACGATCGAGCCGTACTCACCGATGGCACGGGCGAACGCCAGGCCGGTGCCGCCGAGGACGGCCGGTGCGAGCACGGGCAGCACGACCGTGCGGAAGATCGTGAAGTTGCCGGCTCCGAGCGAGGCGGCGGCCTCCTCGACCTCACGGTCGGCCTCGATGAGCACCGGCTGCACCGAGCGCACCACGAACGGCAGCGTGACGAATGCCAGCGCCACCACCAGTCCCGGCTCGGTCGCGTTGAGCTGCACACCGATCGGGCTCTGCGGCCCGTACAGCGAGAGCAGCACGATGCTCGCGACGATCGTCGGCAGGGCGAAGGGGAGATCGATGAGGGCGTTGACGAACTTCTTCCCCGGGAACTCGTCGCGGACGAGCACCCAGGCGATCACCGTGCCCATCACCGCGTTGATCGCCGCGACGACCAGCGAGACGACGACGGTGATCCGCAGGGTCGCCAGGGCGGCCGGAGCGGTGATCGCATCGACGAAGGTCCCGAGACCGTCCGAGACGGAGTGGAAGGCCAGGGCCGCGAGGGGAAGCAGGACGATCAGGCTCAACCACAGGGTGGCGATGCCGATACCGAGGGGCCCGACGGCGCCGGTGAACATCCGGCGACGCGGTCGGGCGGGGGCCGCGGCGGACGGCCCGTGACGCGAACCCGCCGGGGCGGGAGACGAATCTCCCGACCCGGCGGTGTGTTCCGAGATGGTCACGCGCGCGCTCTACTTCGTCGCGTTGTCGTAGATCACCGCGATGGTGCCGGTGCTGTCGGCGAACAGCTCCTCGTTCACGGTCTCCCAGCCACCGAGATCGGCGACGGTCCACAGCTTCTCCGGCTGCGGGAACTCGTCGGCGAACTCCTCGGCGACGGTCGGATCGACGGGCCGGAAGCCGGCCTCGGCCCACAGGCGCTGCGCCTCGGGGGTGTACAGGAAGTCGTTGAACGCCTGCGCGACCTCGACGTCCTTCGCGTTCTTCAGTACCGCTGCGGGATTCTCGATCTTGAAGGTGACGGGCGGGGTGACGTGCTCGACGGGGTCGCCGTTGCGCTCGATGAACAGTGCCTCGTTCTCGTAGCTCAGCAGCACGTCGCCGGTGCCCTGCAGGAAGGTCTCGGTGGCCTCGCGACCGGACTTCGGCTGCACCTTCACGTGGTCGGTGACCAATGCGGTGACGTAGTCGATGCCGGCCTGCGGGTCGGCGCCGCCGTTGCTCTTCGCGGCATAGGGCGCGAGCAGGTTCCACTTCGCCGAACCCGAGCTGAACGGGTTGGGGGTGACGACCTCGACGTCCGGACGGAGCAGGTCGTCCCAGTCGCGGATGTTCTTCGGGTTGCCCTCACGGACGACGATGGTGACGACCGATCCGAACGGAATCCCGTTGTAGGCGTTGTCGTTCCAGTTCTCGTCGACGAGACCGGCCTCGACGAGGCGGGTGATGTCGGGCTCGACGGAGAAGTTCACGAAGTTGGCCTCGGCGCCGTCGCGCACCTTGCGGGACTGGTCTCCGGAGGCGCCGTAGGACTGCTGGAAGACGACACCCTCGCCCTCTTCGGTCGCCTCGAATGCGGGGATCAGCGAATCGAATCCGACCTTGGGCACGGCGTAGGCGTAGAGGTTGATCGTGCCGCCGGACCCGTCGCCACCACTCTCGGCTCCGACGGTGTCGCTCGAACCGCCGGCGCAGGCGGTGAGGGAGAGGGCGGTGACCGCGGCGAACGCCGCGACGACGAACCTGGAACGTTTCATGACGAGCCTCCTGAGGGGCTGTTTCGAGGGGAATGAACGCGACCGGCACCGGACGAGGGGTTGCCGGAATCGGACCGGCCGGGATTCGCGAGGATGCGGCACCGACGGACGAGAGGGCCCGGAAGATGGGGACCGCGGAGAGAAGAAGGGTTCAGCGACAACAGTCGATGTCGGCGACCGAAGGCATGCCCACAGCGATCAACGCCAACTCGTGGCGGATGCGGGGCAGAGTGGTCGCGGACACGCGGCAGAGATTAGCAGAGGTCGAGGGTCGACCGAAATCGACGATTCGGACACCGGGCGTCGAGCACCGAACCGGATGCGCGAGCGGCGTGCTCACATGGAGACGAGCCATGCGACGACGACGATGATCAGCAGCGCGATCAGCGCCAGGGTCACGCGCGAACGCGGCATGTCAGCAATCCTCCGTCGTCGTGGCGGGCGAGTCCGTCTCTCCGCGGCCGAGCAGTGCGAAGACACCGGCCATCGCCCGATCGAGCAGCCATGCGACCCCGAAGCAGGCCGGCACCAGCACCGCCAGCACGAGGGCCACCTGGGGGACGAAGGACAGGCCCGCGAGCCACAGCTCGAAGCCGTCCCACCACGAAGCCACCCGATCCATTGCCTACACCCTAGTAGGTTCGGCAACCGCACTGCGATCCGCCCGGCCCGCAGTGATCATGGAGGAATGGATCACCACCACTCCTCACCGCTGTCGGGGTCACCCTTCCGACGGAGCGTGTTCCCGCCCATCGACGACTACGCATTCCTCTCGGACTGCGAGAGCACCTGCCTGATCGCGCGTGACGGCACCGTGGAGTGGATGTGCGTGCCCCGTCCGGACTCCCCGAGTGTGTTCGGGTCGCTGCTGGACCGCAGCGCGGGACATTTCCGGTTGTCGCCGCACGACCGCACCGTTCCCGCGGCACGCCGGTACCTGCCGGGCGGTCTGGTGCTCGAAACGACCTGGCAGACCGACACGGGTTGGATGATCGTGCGGGACGCGCTGGTCATGGCGCCCTGGTACGACGTCGAGGAGCGCTCGACCACGCACCGCCGGACCCCGTCCGACTGGGAGTCCGAGCACATGCTGCTGCGCACGGTGCGCTGTGTGAACGGGACGGTGGATCTGTACGTCAGTTGCGAACCCGCCTTCGACTACCACCGGGGCCGCACCGAATGGCGGTACACCGGCAAGGTCTACGAGGAGGCCACCGCGGTGTGCCGGAACGCACCGGACGAGCATCCGACGCTGCGCATGACGACGGATCTGCGCCTCGGGATCGAGGACCGCGAGGTCCGCGCGCGTCGTCGACTCCACAAGGGCGACACGGCGTTCGTCGCCTTGTCGTGGTCGGACTGCCCGATGCCGCACACCTTCGACGAGGCCGCAGTGAAGATGGCCGCCACCCAGGACTACTGGCGCGAGTGGATCACGACGGGCCGCTTCCCGGATCACCCGTGGCGCACCTACCTGCAGAGCAGCGCGCTGACGCTCAAGGGACTGACCTACAGCCCGACCGGGGCGCTGCTCGCCGCGTCGACGACCTCACTGCCGGAAACCCCTGGCGGAAGACGCAACTGGGACTACCGCTACGCATGGGTGCGTGATTCGACGTTCGCATTGTGGGGCCTGTACACACTCGGGTTCGACCGGGAGGCCGACGATTTCTTCTCGTTCATCCTCGACGTCTCGCGCGACGCGGACGGTATGAGATATCCGCTCCAGGTCATGTACGGGGTGGGCGGCGAGCGCGAACTGCCGGAGTCCACCCTCGCGCATCTGAGCGGCTACGACGGCGCGACCCCGGTCCGGATCGGCAACGACGCCTATCACCAACAGCAGCACGACATCTGGGGCACGCTGCTCGACTCGGTGTACCTGCACGTCAAGTCCCGCGGGCACTTCCCCCAGACCTTGCTGCACACCCTGCGGCGGCAGGTCGAGGAGGCGGCGGCCAACTGGCGCAAGCCCGATCGCGGCATCTGGGAGGTGCGGGGCGAACCCCAGCACTTCGTGTCGTCGAAGGTCATGTGCTGGGTGGCCCTCGATCGCGGCGCGAAACTCGCCGAGCTGCAGGGCCGCCCCGACTACGCCCGCAAGTGGGCGGCGATCGCCGAGGAGATCAAGGCCGACGTCCTCGAACACGGCGTCGACGAACGCGGCGTCTTCACCCAGCGGTACGGCCACCCCTCGCTCGACGCGTCGGCGCTGCTGATCCCCTTGTTGCGCTTCCTGCCCGCGGATGATCCCCGGGTGCGGGCCACGGTGCTGGCGATCGCCGACGAACTCACCGAGGACGGGCTGGTGCTGCGCTACCGGGTGGAGACCACCGACGACGGACTCGCAGGTAAGGAGGGCTCGTTCACCATCTGCTCGTTCTGGCTGGTCTCGGCGCTCGTCGAGATCGGTGAGGTCGAGCGGGCGGCCGCCCTGTGCCAGCGCCTGCTCGACTACGCGAGCCCCTTGAAGCTCTATGCCGAGGAGATCGACACCGAGACCGGACGCCATCTGGGGAACTACCCGCAGGCGTTCACCCACTTGGCGCTCATCAATGCCGTCGTCCACGTCATCCGCGCCGAGCGGGAGATCGGGGCGGGCAACTTCCGGCCCGCGCATCTCGGGCCGTGAGCCGGTCTCAGGCGTTCGCGACCGCCTCGAGCTGCGGCCGGATCACGTCGAGCGCATAGTCGATCGACAGCGACGAGGGCGTGTTGAACGCGACGACCGTCGGGAAGTCGACGACGGCGAGACCGCCTCCGGTGACGGCGGGCAGCCGGTCGAATCCGGGCAGCGCCATCAGGTCCTGCTCGGTTCCGCCGCGCGGCAGGATGATCAGCAGATCGGCCACCAGAGCGTCGACGCGTTCGGGGCCGAGCACGACCCGCCCCTGGGACGCTCCGCCCTCCGCGACCAGCGTCGGCGGCAGCGTCATGCCCAGCTGCGTGAACAGCGCAGCGGCGCCGTCGTCCGGATCGGCGACCACGACGACCTGTTGCTCGTTGGTGACGTACTGCGACAGCGCGGCGGTCCGGCCCTCCAGTCCCGGCAAAGCGGCCTCCTCGATCTCGGCGTTGCGGTCGGCGATGATCCGCTCGGCGTCCTCGGTGCGGCCGAGGACCTCACCGAGCACGCGCACCTGTTCGTCCCAGCTGTCCACGCCGGTGTCGCCGAGAGGTCCGATCGTCGGCGCGACCGCGGAGATCGTGTCGTAGTCGTTCTGCGAGGCGATCTGCCACGCGCCGAGGATCAGATCGGGTTCGAGAGCGGCGACCTCCTCGACGGGCACCGACGTCTCCGCCGTCGGACTCAGCGCCACCGCATCCGGGGAGACGTCGGTCTGCCAGGGGTAGAGGCCGCGATCGTCGCCGTACGAGCCGGCGCTGTAGTACGCGACCGGCTGCACTCCGAGTTCGACGAGGGCGTCGAGCCATTGGCTGGAGGTCGCGACGATCCGCTCGGGTGTGCCCTCGATCGTCGTCGTGCCGTAGGAGTGCTCGACGGTGACGGTCTCGCCGCCGGCGGTCGCGGTTTCCTCGGTGTCCGACGAACACGCGACGAGACTCGGGACGGCGAACAGTACGAGCGCTACCGCGGAGAGAACGACTCGATGCATGGGCGACCTCCGTTTCAGGTGAGGCTCACCTTAACTCGAGTGGGGACGTCCGTGTGCCGATGCCGTCCTCAGCGGAAGCGGGACAGCAGGGTCTCCGCCTGCTCGGCGATACCCCGGATGACCTCGCCCGCGGGTCGCTCGGACCGCACCAGACCGGCGGCCTCCCCCGCGTAGACCACACCGATGTCGGGATCGTCGCCCGTGTACGCCGCGGCGAGGGCGTCCTCGTCGGCGCCTCGGCCGTGCCACTCGTCGGTGAAGGCGTTGCGCAGGGCACGTCCGCCCCAGCGCGCCGGCCACGGCTGGTGCCGGGCCTTGTCGAAGACGTCGGTGTAGACGGTGTCGGCGCTGCCGGCCTCCACGAGCCGCCCACGGGCGTAGTCGGGGCCGACGGTCTCCGGGCTGGCGAGCAGCGCCGTCCCGACCAGAGCGCCCTGCCCACCGGCTGCGAGCACTGCTGCCAGACCGCGACCCGTGGCGATGCCGCCTGCGGCGAGCACGGGCAGCGACGTCGACTCGAGCACCTCCTGCAACAACGGGAGGGTACCGATCCGGCCCGTGTGCCCACCGGCCTCGTGGCCCTGCGCGATGACCGCGTCGACACCCGCGGCCTCGACCACCCGCAGATCGTCGATCGTGTTGATCTGCGAGAGGACGACGGCCCCGGCCTCGTGGACGCGCTCGACGTAGGGCGCGGGATCGCCGAACGAGAGCGTGACCACCTGCGGCCGATGCTCGAGCACTGCGGTGAGGAGGCTGTCGTCGTCGGCGAGCGCCCAGGTCATCAGACCGAATCCCACAGGCCCACCACCGATCTCGCGGGCGGTGCGCACCTCGCCCTCGATCCACTCGGCGGTGTTGTAGCGGGCGGCGCCGATGAGGCCGAGGCCGCCGGCCCGCGTCACCTCGCCGGCGAGCCGCCCACCGGCCCGGCCACCCATGGGCGCACCCAGCAGTGGAACGGAGATTCCGAGTTCTCGGGTGAGCCAGGTGTCGAGCACGCGAATCCTTCCGGTGGGCGTCGCAGCAGAGACGACTACTTCTTCGGCTTGTCGGACGAGGCCTCGGACGACAGCGCGGCGACGAACGCTTCCTGCGGCACGTCGACGCGGCCGATCGTCTTCATCCGCTTCTTGCCTTCCTTCTGCTTCTCGAGCAGCTTGCGCTTACGGCTGATGTCGCCGCCGTAGCACTTGGCGAGAACGTCCTTGCGGATCGCCCGGATGTTCTCGCGGGCGATGATCTTCGAGCCGATCGCGGCCTGGACGGGCACCTCGAACTGCTGCCGCGGGATGAGTTCCTTGAGCTTGGTCGTCATCTTGTTGCCGTAGGCGGCAGCGGCGTCCTTGTGGACGATCGCGCTGAATGCGTCGACGGCCTCGCCCTGCAACAGGATGTCGACCTTGACCAGCGCGGCCTCCTGCTCGCCGGCCTCCTCGTAGTCCATCGAGGCGTAGCCGCGGGTGCGCGACTTCAGCGAGTCGAAGAAATCGAAGATGATCTCGGCCATCGGCAGCGTGTACCGCAGCTCGACGCGGGTCTCGGACAGATAGTCCATGCCGCCGAGCTCACCGCGCCGCGACTGGCACAGTTCCATGATCGAGCCGATGAACTCGCTCGGCGCGATGATGGTGCACTTGACGATCGGTTCGTAGATCTCGCGCGCCTTGCCCTCGGGCCAGTCGGACGGGTTCGTCACGACGACTTCCTGACCGCCTTCGAGCACGACGCGGTAGACGACGTTGGGGGCGGTGGAGATCAGGTCGAGGCCGAACTCGCGCTCGAGGCGCTCGCGGGTGATCTCCATGTGCAGCAGACCGAGGAAGCCGCAGCGGAAGCCGAACCCGAGGGCGACGGACGTCTCGGGCTCGTAGGTGAGCGCAGCGTCGTTGAGCTGGAGCTTGTCGAGCGCGTCGCGCAGCACCGGATAGTCGGAGCCGTCGACCGGGTACAGACCGGAGTAGACCATCGGGCGCGGTTCGCGGTAGCCGGTGAGCGGCTCCTCCGCACCGTTGCGGGCGGTGGTGACGGTGTCACCGACCTTCGACTGGCGCACGTCCTTCACGCCGGTGATGAGATAGCCCACCTCGCCGACGCCGAGACCGGCGGTGGCCTTGGGTTCGGGCGAGACGATGCCGACCTCGAGCAGTTCGTGGGTCGTGCCCGTCGACATCATCTTGATCTTCTCGCGGGGCACGATCTTGCCGTCGACCACACGCACGTACGTCACGACGCCGCGGTAGGTGTCGTAGACGGAGTCGAAGATCATGGCGCGGGCGGGCGCGTCGGCGTCACCGACCGGCGGCGGCACCTGGCGGATCACGGCGTCGATGAGTTCGGGGACGCCCTCGCCGGTCTTGCCGGAGACCCGGAGCACGTCGGACGGCTCGCAGCCGATGATGTTCGCGATCTCACCGGCGTAGCGGTCGGGGTCGGCCGCGGGCAGGTCGATCTTGTTGAGGACCGGGATGATCGTCAGGTCCTTGTCGAGCGCGAGGTAGAGGTTGGCGAGGGTCTGCGCCTCGATGCCCTGCGCGGCGTCGACGAGCAGGACCGCGCCCTCGCACGCCTCGAGCGCGCGGGAGACCTCGTAGGTGAAGTCGACGTGGCCCGGGGTGTCGATCAGGTGCATCACATAGTCTTCGCCGTCGAGCTTCCACGGCAGACGTACGTTCTGCGCCTTGATCGTGATGCCGCGCTCGCGTTCGATGTCCATGCGGTCGAGGTACTGGGCGCGCATCTGCCGCTCCTCGACCACCCCGGTGAGCTGCAGCATCCGGTCCGCGAGCGTCGACTTTCCGTGGTCGATGTGCGCGATGATGCAGAAGTTCCGGATCTTTGCGGGGTCCGTGAACGTGGTGTCGGCGAAGGTGCTGATGTCGTGCTCCTGACTCGGACTGGCAGCGGCCTGCAGACCGCGGTCACCCTGCAGAATATCCAAGTCGGGCGGCGGCCGGGACTTCGCCCGGGTCAGGTCCGGTTAAGCTCGGTTCCCGTGGCCGGTACATGGAAGAAGTTGGGCAGGCAGCTGGGTCGTCTCGCCGTCGAGCAGGGTCCGAAGATCTACCAGCAGTTGCAGCAGTCCGGGGCGCTCGACAAGGCGCGCGCCGCGCTGAACGCGGCCGGCCAGACCGGCGCAGCGAGCGGAACCTCGGGGAGCGGTACCACCGCGGCGCCGAAGCCCGGCGCGGACCGGACCGCGGCGCCGAAGCCCGGTGCTGCGAAGACCCCGTCCGGCACGAAGCGCCCGGCCCCCGGCCGCCCGGTGGCGTCGCGCACCACGCCGACGGCGCAGCGTGCCCGCCGCCTCGAGTACTCCCCCGACCTCGACGGTCGCGCCGATCCGGGCGAGATCGTGTGGACCTGGGTGGCCTACGAAGAAGATCCGACGCAAGGCAAGGACCGCCCGGTGCTCGTCGTGGGCCGCGACGACTCGACGCTGCTCGGACTGATGCTGTCGTCGAACGCCGACCGCGACGGTCACCGCGACTGGCTCGGAATCGGCTCCGGACGGTGGGACGCGGAGGACCGCCCGAGCTGGGTGCGCCTCGATCGCGTGCTCGACGTCCCCGAGGACGGCATCCGCCGCGAGGGCGCGATCCTTCCCCGCGCACGCTTCGATCAGGTCGCGGCCCGGCTCCGCACCGACTTCGGTTGGAGCTGAACCGGGCCGCGTCCCGCCCGCGGGATTTCAGGAGGCCCGGAGCCCGTACCGCCGTCCGAAGAGGAAGGTGTAGACGAGGGCTCCGAGTGCGCCGCCGACGAGCGGGAACACGATGAACGCCCACAGCTGCCCGAGCGCACCGTCCTGGTAGAAGGCGACGGCAAGGCTGCGTGCGGGGTTGACCGACGTGTTGTCGATGGGGATCGAGATCAGGTGGATCACCGCGAGGGTGAAGCCGATGGCTATGCCGGCGATCGGCGCATCGGCGACCTGGTCGGTCGCGCCCAGCACCACGAACACGAGCACGGCCGTGAGCAGGACCTCGACGACGATCATCGCGCCGATGCCGTAGCCGTTCTCGAGCACACCGCCGAGCGGGCCGTGCACCGCCGAGGGGCTGTGCGCGCCCCAGCCGTTCGCCCCGAGCCCGTCGGCGGCACGGTCGTAGCTCGGCAGGGACGACGCCACCGCGTAGAGCGTCAGACCGGCGATCAGACCGCCGACGACCTGCGCAATCCAGTAACCCACGGCGCGCACCGGGGTCACATGACCGACGATGAGCTGACCGAGGGTCACCGCCGGGTTCACGTGACACCCGGAGATCGGGCCGATGGTGTACACGAGGAACAGCAGGGTCAGGCCGAACGCCAGTGCGACGCCGAGCTGGCCGACATAGGTTCCGGCGAACACCGCGGTACCCACCGCGGAGAACACCAGCAAGAACGTTCCGATCGCCTCCGCCACGTACTTCCGCAGATCGGAGAACTCACCGGGGTCTCTGATTTCCAGGGATGTCTGGCGTGCGAGATCTTCGTCGATTCGGGACTCGGGATCGCGTGGGGGTTCCATGGGTCACCTCGATGTTCGCGGTCCCGCACGCAGGCGGAACCTGGTGGTAGAACACTTCGAGTCGATGCACCGCAGCCGCGAACTCGTCGTTCGCGCTGTGAGGGAGATTACGCAAGCGCCGTGACCTCGACAACGACATCGTGCGCCGTGGCGTGTCCGCCCGTGTGGATGCCCTCCCGCGGCGGCACGCAACAACAACAGTCAGGTGCGCGTAGTCCCGGCCGAAAAGATCAGGCCGGTGAGAAGGGTGATTCGACCGCCGGTTTGGGCTTTGCGATCCGTTCTTGGTAACCTTGTCCATCGGTGCTCAGATGCACCCAGAGCTTTCCTACCAGCTACCAGCAAGACGACAGGATTTTACGCGTGGCCAACATCAAGTCCCAGGTGAAGCGGATTCGCACCAACGAGCGCAACCGACTCCGGAATCAGTCGGTGAAGTCGTCGCTTCGTACGGCGATCCGTTCGTTCCGCGAGGCTGCGGCCGCCGGCAACAAGGACAAGGTCAACGAGCTCCTCGTCGCCACCAGCCGTCAGCTCGACAAGGCTGCCAGCAAGGGTGTCATCCACCCCAACCAGGCCGCCAACAAGAAGTCTGCTCTCGCGAAGCTTGCCAACAAGCTCTGAGTTCATCGCTCCGAGGTAGTAGACGCAGGCTCTGCTTCACGAAGGCCGTCCCCCGCCGGGGACGGCCTTCGTGGCATCGAACGGCAGACATGACGCCGCCCCGGAATCGGGATCGGCGCGGACGGCTCAGGCCGCCAGTTCGGAGATGACCCGCACGGCGTGCTCGAGAGCGTAGTCCGGATCGGCCGCCGCTCCTTTGACGTCGGCGTTGAGCGCAGCGACCACCGTGAGTGCGCTGCCGATCGATGCCGGTGCCCATGTGCGCGCCTGTGCCTGCGCCTTCTTCACCTTCCACGGCGGCATACCGAGCGACGACGCGAGGGAGAACGGGTCGCCGCGACCGGCAGAGCCGACCCGGGCGATGGTGTGCACGGCGTCGGCGAGGGCATCGGCGAGCAGCACGTGGGCGACGCCACGGTGCATCGCCCACCGCAGCGCTTCGAGCGCACCGGCCGTGTCGCCGGCCACGGCCTTCTCCGCCACGTCGAATCCCGACACCTCGGCCTTGCCCGAGTAGTAGCGCCGCACGGCCGCAGCGTCGATCTTGCCACCGGTGTCGGCCACGAGCTGGCTGCACGCAGCGGCGAGTTCGCGCAGGTCTGATCCCACCGCTTCGATGACGAGCTGTTCGACGTCGCCCGAGACCCGCACGTCCGCGGCCTGGAACTCCTTGTGGACGAACGTGCGCACCCACGCGGCCTTCTCCCCCGCTTTCGCGGGAGCCGCACACATGTGTTCCTCGGCGCCGCATTTGCGCAGCGCGGGCACCATCGCCTTGGTGCGACCGCCGCCGCTGTGGAGGATCACCAGCGTCACGCCCGGAGGCGGATCGGCTGCGACGTCGAGGATCAGCGCCGCGGAGTCCTTTCCGGCGTCGGCCGTGGATTCGAGGATCACGATGCGTTCTTCCGCGAACAGCGACGGGCTCAGCAGCTCGGCGAGTTCGGGCACACCCGCGTCGCCGGCGCGGAGCCTGGAGACGGGGAGGTCGCCGGGAGTTCCGCTGCGCGTGCGGACATCGGACACGATCTGCGCGACGGCACGGTCGACGAGCAGTTCTTCCTCACCGAGGACCAGATGCAGGGACGCGTCGCTCACGGTTCGATCGTGCCACGCACGTCCGACACCACCGCGAGCGCCCCGGAACCGGCACGGACCACTGCGACGTCGCCGTGCAGGTCGGTGCGCAGCACCCGCGCTCCCATCCCGCTCAGGGTGGAGACGATCTCGGGATGGGGATGCCCGAACAGGTTGTCGCGTCCGGCGCTGACGAGGGCGACGCTCGGCCGCACGGCGGTGAGGAACCGTGCGGGTGTGGTGCGCGAGCCGTGATGCGGCACCTTCAGCACGTCCGCACGCACGTCGGTGCCCGACCGCACGAGTGCGTCGAGCGCGGCCTCCTCCGCGTCGCCCGGCAACAGAACCCGACCGACGACGGTATCGACCGTCAACACGAGCGAGTCGTCGTTCTCGGAACCGCCCGTCCCGCGTCCGGCCGGACCCACCACCCGGATGTCGAGATCGCCTGCACGCAGAACCGCGCCGGCGCCCACTTCCCGCACGGGGACACCGATCTCGGTTGCCGGACCGAGCACGTCCGCCGCGCCGTCACCGGCAGCGCCCGGCCCGACCACGACCGTCTCGACCGAGCGCCCTTCGAGGACACCGCGGACTCCGCCCGCGTGGTCGGCGTGCAGGTGCGACACGACGAGCAGTGCGACGTGGCGAATCCGCAACCGGCGCAGGCACCGATCGACGGGTTCCGGTTCGGGGCCGGTGTCGACGACGACCGCGCGTCCGTCCCCCGTCGCCAGCACCAGTGCATCGCCCTGGCCGACATCGCATGCGACGAGAACCCATTCGGCTCCGGGCCAGCCCGGTCGCAGCATCCGCACCGGAAGCCACACCGCCGCGACCGCCACCGCGATCACGAGAGCCGTGATCCGCACCCGCCGGTGACGAGCCACCGACCACACCACGGCGACCAGCACGGCCGCGACGAGTGCTCCCACCGGTCCGTCCGGCACCTCGAACTCGGCCGACGGCAACGACGCCGCCCGATCGGCCACCGTGATCAGCCACCACAGGAAAGGCCCGGTGCCGCGCGCGAGCACCTCCCCCGGCCACGGGACGACGGAGGCGGCCACCGCGACGAGTGAGCCGAGGACCGTCAGTGGCGCAAGTACCGGGGCCACGAGGACATTGGCCGCGACCGACACGACGCTCACCGTCCCGTTCACCCCCGCGACGAGAGGTGCGGTCGCCACGAACGCGACCAGCGACATCGCCGTGACCTCCGCGACGGGACGCGGCCACCCGCGATCGACGAGTCGGGTCACGACGGGCGGCGCGGCGACGATGAGCGCCGCCGTCGCGGACACCGACAGCGCGAACCCGACGTCGACGGCGAGGTCGGGCATGAGCACGAGCAGCACGCCCACCGCGGTGCACAGGGCGGGAAGTGCCTGTCGCTCACGGCCCGTCACGAACGCCAGCAGCCCGATCGATCCCATCGCCGCCGCGCGCACCACACTCGCCGACGGACGGACCACGACGACGAAGGCGACGAGAGCCGTTGCGGCGAGGACGGCGCCGGAACGCGGGCCGAGTCCCACCGCGCGCACGAGGAGCAGTACCGCTCCGAGAACGATGCTGACGTTGGCTCCGGATACGGCCGTCAGGTGCGTCAGTCCGGCAACCCGGAAGTCCTCGCGCACCTCGTCGGTCAGCGCCGTCGTGTCGCCCACCACGAGACCGGGCAGCAAGCCGGCCCGGTCGGCGGGAAGCACCGCAGAACTCACCTGCGCGAGGCGGTCGCGCACCGTGCCCGCCCACCGCTGCCACACCGGTGGCGGGCCGGCAGCCGTCGGCGCCCGCTCCGCGCGGAGCACCGCCACCGTGGTGCCTGGCCCGGTGTGCGGCACGACCCGCACGCGTGCGGTGACCGACTGCCCGGGCAGGAGGTCTCCCCACGAGTCGGCCGGCGCGAACACCACCACCGATCCCCCGGTGTCCATGGATCGTCCACCGACCGTCACGTGCTCGAGCCGTGCCGGAATGCGTACCCGGGGTGTGTCGTCGAAGGCCGCGGCCCGGATGCGTCGTGGGTCGTCGGTGGGGACGAGAACGACGCCGGCCCACGCTCCCCTCTCCGCTGCGGAGGCGATCGGGTGCTGGTCGGCGGCCCACATCCGGAGCCCGGCAGCCGGCCCGAATCCCGCGACGACGGCCAGTGCGGCGAGGAGGATCCGCGCACCTCCGCGAGGGATGCGACCGGCCCCGACGAGACGGACCGTCACGGCGCATCCGACGACGGCCGCGACCGCCACGGCGGTGACGATCCACCATCCCGTGTACAACCCGAGAAGCGTCACGGCCCACGCGGCCAGTGCGCACGGCACCAACCGGGCATCGACAACCGTTGCGGTGTCGGACCCGTCGTTCCGGACGGTCACACCGTCACCAGTTCACGCAGCCTGGCCAGGCGCGCCGGTCCGATCCCGTCGACCTCACCGAGTTGTTCGACGTCCGTGAACGGTCCGTTGGTGTCACGCCATGAGACGATCGCCGCGGCCGTCACAGGGCCGACTCCCGGCAGCGCGTCGAGCGCGGTCTCGTCGGCGGTGTTGAGGTCCACCAGCCCGCCTGCCTCCGGTGGAGCATCGCCCGGTCCCTGCGCCCCGACGATTCCACTGGCCTGCGGAACAGGTTGGGGCGGGGCAATTCCCACGACGATCTGGTCACCGTCGGCGACCCGCCGGGCCAGATTGAGGCCGATGAGGTCGGCACCGTCGAGGGCACCGCCGGCAGCGTCGAGCGCGTCGGCCACACGGGATCCCGCCGGCAACCGCACGAGTCCGGGCCGTGTCACCGCACCCACGACGCTGACGACGAACTCGGCGGAATCCGGCTGTGCCGTGTCCGTCTCCTTCGTGGCGGACGGCTCTGCGGTGTCCACGACTTCGACCCTCGGCAGCGGCGGTACCGGTTCGGGGACCGGCCGGTCGCGCCACACGACGACGAGGGCTACTGCGGCGGCGAGCACTCCGATCGCGGCGAGAGCAGCGGTCCCTCGTCGTCCCGTGTCCCATCGCGCAGCGGCCAGCCGATCGACGAAGCGTTCCCGGCCGGGACCGCTGTGGACGGGTTCGTCGCCGTCGTCGGGGTCCGCCCAGGGGTGGTCGTTCGTCGGCGTGTCGTCGGTCCAGGGCGGTTCCGCAGGCATCGCCGAGGAACGTGTGATCGCGCCGAGGCGGGTGCGCGCGAGATCACGGTGGTCACTGCTCGCCATGCCGCGACGCTAACCTCGTCCGCGACCGCCGGATTCGGTATCGGCGCCGATCCGCCCGGGGTTGTGGATGACCTCCACCCCTGTGGATGAATGCCCGGATCGGGCCTCCACCGGCATGATCCGGGCCGGGAGGTGGTGTAGGTGGTCAGTCCTCGGAGACACCGGTCGCCGCGGACGCGACGACCACACCGACCGCGCCCGGTCCGACGTGCGCGCCGAGAACCGCGTCGAGTTCGGACACGACGATCTCGGTACCCTCCGGAAGACGCTGCTCGAGCTGATCGGCGAGGCTGCGCGCCCGTTCGGGTGCCCCGCGGTGGTGCACCGCGACGAGCGGTTCGTCGCCGACATCGGTTGCGGCTCCGTCGACGAGCTTGGCCATCGCCTTGGTCATCGTGCGTGTCTTCTCCCGCAGGACGAGCTTGCCGTCGGAGATGTGCAGCACGGGTTTCATCGCGAGCGCGGTACCCAACAGCGCGGTGGCCGTGCCGATCCGGCCACCGCGGCGCAGGTGGTCGAGCCGGTCGACGACGAGCAGGGTCCGGGCGGACGCCGCGACCTCCACGGCCCGCTCGTACACCCTCACCAGATCGGCTCCGGCCCGGGCGGCGCGCACCGCTTCGAGGACGGCGAAACCCGAACCCATCGCGGTGTTCCGCGAATCGACGAGCCGGATCCGGTCGCCCAGCGATTCGGCGGCGTGCCGGGCGGCGTCCCACGTCCCGGACAGCACACGCGAGAGGTGCACGGCGACGACGCCGTCTCCCCCGCTGGCCTCGAGCGCCTCGGTGTAGGCGTCGGTCAGTTCGGCGGGCGAGGGGCCGGAGGTCGTCACGGTCGACAGGTCCTCCGGCAACTCGTCGACGCCCTCGCGGAGGTCGCGTCCGCCCACGATGATGTGCAGTGGCACCACTCGGATGTCGTACCGACGGACCAGTTCGGGGTCGATACAACTCGACGAATCTGTGACGACGACGACGGACACGACGCCTACCGTAGGCCCTCCACCGGGACTTCCGCATCCCGATGCACGATCCGGACAGCGTCACCGACAGCGGCGGCGACGCGGCGGTGTCCTTCCCAACCCCAGTGGATCCCGTCGGGGTTGGCGTCGTCGGAGAAGACGTTCTCCCGCACCGCTTCGGCGAGATCGACGAGGGGAACCGACTTCTCGGCCGCCCAGTGGGTGATCGCGCGTGCCGCGGGGAGCCGGCCGGCATGCACCGACCGGTACTGCTCGCTGCGGTGCACCGACGGCAGGGTGCCGATGACGGGCAGG
Organism: Rhodococcus sp. 5G237; assembly: GCF_053764735.1. NCBI lineage: Bacteria > Bacillati > Actinomycetota > Actinomycetes > Mycobacteriales > Nocardiaceae > Rhodococcus > Rhodococcus sp. 5G237. Next base: position 389,183 of record NZ_JBSNCD010000006.1, read on the forward strand.
TCGGGTCGCATGTACGCCAGTGCGTCCCTGATCGTTTCGAGGTACTCGACACTGACCCGGGGCGGGAGCGCCACCGGGCGACCGAGCGGCGACAGTCGCGGCTGCAACCACCCGTAGGCGGTACGCGCCGCGCGACGCAGGGCCGGCGGGCGGATGTAACGCAGGCCTTCCCGCAGTGCGGTGGGCAGCGGGGACGGCAGGGTGTCCATCCCGCCCACGGCCAGGACGACGGCTCCGGCGTGCGGGATCGCGGCCCACACCCGCGGGTCCTGGGTCATGGCCCACCACGCGTCGCGTGTGGTCCACCCGATCCGGGCGACGAGTTCGACGTCCCAGCTGAGTTCGGCCGCGACCAGATTGGGCCAGATCTGCGGATGGTCGGCGGGCAGGCCGCCCTTCGGACCGTAGTAGCTCAGCGAGTCGCCGATCACCAGGAGGACCGGGCGCCGCGGGGCGGCGTCGGTCTCGATCGGCGTCGGTTCAGAGGACGTCATCGGGCGCCACCGTGGCCGACGCGTTCCACACGTCCAGGCGCCAGGACGGCACCTCTCCGTATCCGCTGAGCTGCACCCAGCCGGTGTTCCCGAGACCGCCGAGGACGGACCACCGGTCGACCGGCAGGTCGAGCAGGGCCGCGGTGAGCGCGGCGATCAGGCCCCCGTGCGCGACCAGCACGATGGGCCGGTCGTTCCAGTCCTCGTACTTGTCGAGCAGTTCGCCGATGACGGCGATGCTGCGCCGCGCCACGTCGACGCGGTTCTCGCCTCCCGGGGGTGTCCAGGTCGCGTCGGCGCGCCACGCGCTGCGCGCGCCCGGGGCCACGGCGTCGACCTCGGTGTGGGTCAGGCCCTGCCATTCGCCGAGATGCGTCTCGCGCAGCCGCGTGTCGATCGCGACCGGCAGACCGATGCGGTCACCGAGCGCGGTCGCGGTGTCGTAGGCGCGGCGCAGATCGGACGAGACGACGGCGAGCGGATCGAACCGGGCGATCACGTCGGCGACGGCGAGCGCCTGCCGGCGGCCGAGTTCGGACAGATCGGTGTCGAGCTGCCCCTGCATCCGCCGTGTGGCGTTGTACTCGGTCTGGCCGTGGCGCAGCAGCACCAGCTGCCGCACCCGCGGGCTCTGCGCGCCCTCCCCCGGATGGCTCACACGTCCTCCGGCGAGTCGGCGGCGTCGATCGCCGAGCGGGGGCCACCCACACCGTCGACCTCGATGGTCGGGCAGTCCTTCCACAGGCGGTCGAGGGCGTAGAAGTTGCGCTCGTCCTCATGCTGGATGTGCACCACGACGTCGACGTAGTCGAGCAGGGTCCATCGTCCTTCGCGGGTGCCCTCGCGGCGGACGGGCTTGTGGCCGGCCAGGCGCAGCTTCTCCTCGACGTTGTCGACGATGGCGTTGACCTGACGCTCGTTGGGTGCGGACGCGATGACGAAGCAGTCGGTGATCACCAGCTGCTCGGACACGTCGAGCACCACGACATCGGTGGCGAGTTTCTCGTCGGCGGCCAGGGCTGCGATTCGGGCCATCTCCGTGGCTTCTGCCGTTGCGCTCACTGCGTGCTCTTTCTCTCGATGGTGCCGGGGGTGTTTCCGTCGAACACCGGGACGGGATCTCCGTCGAGGTGCGTATTCGTGCGGTAGAGCCGGCGTTTGCTGATGTACTGCACCACTCCGTCGGGCACCAGATACCAGACGGGACGGTTCTCGCGGGCCCTCCTGCGGCAGTCCGTGGAGGAGATCGCCAGTGCCGGGATCTCCACCAGGCTCACCGCCTCGGCCGGGAGCTCGTCCAGATGCGGTGCCAGATGTTCGGCGTGCAGGTCGTATCCGGGCCGGGACACCCCGACGAAGCGGGCGAGGTCGAACAGGGTCTGCCAGTCCTGCCAGGACAGGATCGATCCCAGGGCGTCCGCGCCGGTGATGAAGTACAGCTCCGCGTCGGGATACTGCTCGCTGAGATCGCGCAGGGTGTCGACGGTGTAGGTGGGTTTGCGTCGATCGATGTCGACGCGGCTGACGGAGAACCGCGGGTTGGATGCGGTCGCGATCACCGTCATCAGGTAACGGTCCTCGGCGGGGCTGACGTCGCGTCCGGTCTTCTGCCAGGGTTGCCCGGTGGGCACGAAGATCACTTCGTCCAGGTCGAAGCTCGCGGCGACCTCGCTGGCCGCCACGAGGTGTCCGTGATGGATCGGGTCGAACGTTCCACCCATGACGCCCAGGCGGCGCCTGGGGGCCGAGGGCCGATCCGTTGGCTGATGCACGGTTGTCCAGCTTACGGGTTCACACGGGGAGCAGACTCGCCACCACCGTTGCGAGCTGCTGCGCCGACCGGCACTCGTGCATCGTGACGACCTCGCTGTAGACCCTGGCGGCCGAATCTCCCGAACCCCATTGTCCCTTCGGCTCGGGATTGAGCCAGTGCGCGTGCCGTGCGACGGACACGAGATGTGCGAGGTCTTCGAGGTTCGGATTGCGGTAGTTCGTGCGGCCGTCCCCGAGGATCAGCAACGAGCTGCGGCTGGTGAGGGCATGTGCGTGGTTCTCGGCGAAGCTGCCGAGGGCGTGTCCGTAGTCGGAGTGACCGTCGTAGGTGATCAGCTCCGCTTCCTTCAGCATCCGCGACATGGACTCGCCCAGATCGGACCCGGCGTTGAAATAGTGGGTGACCTCGTCGGCGGTGTCGATGAACGCGAACACACGCACGCGGGAGAACTGTTCGCGCAGGGCGTGCACGAGCAGCAGCGTGAAGTGGGAGAAGCCGGCGACGGAGCCCGAGACGTCGCAGAGCACGACGAGCTCGGGTCGCGCCGGGCGGGGCTTGCGGTTGACCAGATCGATGGGCACGCCACCGGTGGACATGGACTTACGCAGGGTGCGCCGCAGGTCGATGGCACCGGCACGAGCGCGCCGGCGGCGCGCCGCGAGACGGCTCGCGAGCAGACGCGCGAGCGGCATGACGCTGCGGCGCAGGGCGACGAGTTCCGCGTCGGACGCGCGCAGGAAGTCGACCTCCTCGGCGAGCTTGGGCACCCCGTACTTCTCGACGCGTTCGCGGCCGAGCTGCTCGGCGGTGCGCCGGCGGGTCTCCCGTTCGACCATCGCCCGGAAATCGGCGATGCGCTGGGCGGCGGTGCGCCGCGCGACCTCGCTCTCGTAGGCGGCGTCGTCGCGTTCCTCGCGGGTGCCGTTGCCGAGCAGTCCCTCGAGGATCTTCGTGAGCAGGGTGTCCGGGGAGACGTCGCGCAGCGCCTGGTAGGCCGAGAAGGAGGGGCCGTTCGACGATGCGTACTGGCCGAGTTCCTCGACGATGGCGGAGACGAGCATCTCGGAGGCCTCGAGTGCCTCCGGCGACTCGTCGGACAGCAGCTCGGCGATGAGGTCGCGCAGGGCCTCGAAGTCGACCTCCCCCGTGGGGGTGCGCGGGATGCTCACCTGCGGGCCGGTGGCCTCGCGACGTCCGATCGCGGGTGGGAACCACAGGTCGAACAGGGCGTCGAAGGTCGGGCGGTGCGTGGACCGGCGGAGCAGGGTGCACGCGAGACCTTCGCGGAGGGCCGCCCGGTCGAGGAGATCGAGCACCGTCATGACCCGTCCGGCGTCGACCGTCTCGGACGGCCCGACCGCGATGCCGCGGCGACGCAGCGCCTCGACGAATCCGACCAGGTGCCCGGGCAGTCCGTGGGGTGCCGGGGGCGCCCCGGATCCGGGAAGGTGCGCGGCGGCCATGTCAGTTCAGCCGGAGCTCGGCGGCAGCGCGGACCTGGTCGGACTGGTGCTTGAGGATCACGCCGAGCGTGCTGCGCAGCGCGGTGTCGTCGAGGGTGTCGAGACCCAGTGCGAGCAGGGTGCGACCCCAGTCGATCGTCTCGGCCACCGAGGGCACCTTCTTGAGCTGCATGCCGCGCAGTACCCGGACGGTGCGCACGAGCTGTTCGGCGAGCGCGTCGGGCAGATCGGGGACCCGGCTGGCGAGGATTCGCCGTTCGAGGTCGGCGTCGGGGAAATCCAGGTGCAGGAACAGGCACCGGCGCTTGAGCGCTTCGGACAACTCGCGGGTGGCGTTCGAGGTGAGCACCGCGAACGGCTTGCGGGTGGCCCGGATGGTGCCGAGCTCGGGCACCGTGACCGCGAAGTCGCTGAGCACCTCGAGCAGCAGGCCTTCGATCTCGACGTCGGCCTTGTCGACCTCGTCGACGAGCAGCACGGTCGGGTCCTCACGGCGGATCGCGGTGAGCAGCGGCCGCGACAGCAGGAACTCCTCGGAGAAGACGTCCTCCTTGGTGCGGTCCCACGACTCCCCCGCCGCGGCGGTCGCCCCCGCCGACTGGATGCGCAGGATCTGCTTGGCGTGGTTCCACTCGTACAGCGCGCGGGACTCGTCGACGCCCTCGTAGCACTGCAGGCGCACGAGTTCGGCCTCGGAGGTCTCGGCGACGGCGCGGGCGAGTTCGGTCTTGCCCACGCCCGCGGGTCCCTCGATCAGCAACGGCTTGCCGAGGCGATCGGCGAGGAACACCGCGGTCGCGGTGGACTTGTCGGCGAGATATCCGGTACCGGCCAGACGATCGACGACGTCCTGGACGTCCGCGAAGATCGGCGGGGTGGCGGGCAGCGCACGATCCACGCTGGTTCCTTTCGTCGGGCCGGTCTCGATCAGGCGGGGCGGGTGTGGCCGTCGCCCCACACCACCCACTTCGTCGACGTCAGTTCGGGCAGACCCATCGGGCCGCGAGCGTGCAGCTTCTGGGTGGAGATACCGATCTCCGCGCCGAATCCGAACTGCTCGCCGTCGGTGAACGCCGTCGAAGCGTTGACCATAACGGCTGCGGCGTCCACGCGCGTCGTGAACTCCCGCGCAGCGGCGAGGTCCGAGGTGACGATCGCTTCGGTGTGGCCGGTGCCGTAACGGTCGATGTGGTCGACGGCCGCGTCGAGGTCGTCGACCACCGCGAGGGCGACGTCGAGCGAGAGGTACTCGTCGGACCAGTCCTGGTCGGTCGCGGGCACGAGGCCGGGCAGGTCGCCGTGGACCGTCACGCTGTGTTGCTGGAATGCCTGCAGGAGCTTCGGGACGGCGGTGTCGGCGATCGCCTTGTCGACGAGGATCGTCTCGGCAGTGTTGCACACGCTGGGCCGGCGGGTCTTCGCGTTGATCACGATCTTCTCGGCCATCTCCAGATCGGCCGCGGAGTGGACGTAGACGTGGCAGTTGCCGGTGCCCGTCTCGATCGTGGGGACGGTCGCGTCGCGGACCACCGCGGCGATCAGACCGGCGCCACCGCGCGGGATCACGACGTCGACCAGGCCGCGGGCCTGGATCAGATGCGTCACCGACGAGCGGTCGGCGCTCGGCAGCAGCTGCACGGCGTCGGCGGGGATGCCTCGGCTCTCGAGCGAGGCGCGCAGCACCTCGACGAGCGCGGCGTTCGAGCGGGCCGCGGACGACGAACCGCGCAGCAGCGCGGCGTTGCCGGACTTCAGGGCGAGACCGAAGGCGTCGACCGTGACGTTGGGCCGTGCTTCGTAGACCATGCCGACCACGCCGAACGGGACGCGCACCTGGCGCAGTTCGAGACCGTTCGGCAGCGTCGAGCCGCGGACCACGCCGCCGATCGGATCGGGCAGCCCGGCCACCTGGCGCAGGCCGGCGGCGATCCCGTCGATCCGGGCCGAGGTCAGGCGCAGCCGGTCGAGGATGGCCTCTTCGGTGCCACCGGCGCGGGCGGCCTCGATGTCCTCCGCGTTCGCGGCGAGGACGGTGTCGGCGGCGGCGAGCAGAGCATCGGCCGCGGCGTGCAGAGCCGCGTCCTTCTCGGTGGTGGTGAGCAACGCGAGACGACGCGAGGCCACGCGGGCGCGACGCGCGGCCTCGTGGACGGCCTCACGGGTGTCCGTGCCGGCGTCGGTCGCAGCTGAGTCGGGGGTCACGGCAGTCATGTATCCAGCCTAGTCGGGTCCTGGGGGAAGCCGACAGGCCGTGTGCGGTCAGCGCAGGCCGGTCCCCCGCGCGAGCGCCGTCTCCACCAGGATCGACAGCAGCTCGGCGTACTCCACGCCGGTGGCCTCCCACATCCGCGGGTACATCGAGATCGACGTGAAACCGGGCATCGTGTTGATCTCGTTGATCACCGGTCCGTCCTCGGTGACGAAGAAGTCGACGCGGGACAGGCCGTGGCAGTCGAGGGCCCGGAACGCCCGGACCGCGAGCTCGCGGATCCGGTCGGAGGTCTCCTCGTCGAGCTTGGCCGGGACGTCGAACTCACAGACGTCGTCGAGATACTTCGTGTCGAAGTCGTAGAACGCCTCGTGGTCGCCGGAGGTGTCGGGCATGCGGATCTCGGCGACGACACTCGCGCGGACGTCGCCGTCCGGGAACTCGAGCACGCCGCACTCCACCTCGCGGCCGAGGATCGCGGACTCGACGATGACCTTGGGATCGTGCTGCCGGGCCTTCGCGACGGCGTCGTCGAAGGCGGCCCAGTCGGCCACGCGGCTGATGCCGATCGACGATCCGCCGCGAGCGGGCTTGACGAAGACGGGTAGGCCGAGGCGGTTCTTCTGCTCCTCGGTGAGGGTCGCGGTGCCGGGACGCAGGACGATCTGGAAACCGACGGGCAGGCCTTCGGCCGCGAGCAGCTTCTTGGTGAACTCCTTGTCCATACCGGCGGCGCTCGCGAGAACCCCGGGACCGACGTACGGGATGTCCGCGAGTTCGAGCAGACCCTGGATGGTGCCGTCCTCGCCGTAGGCGCCGTGCAGGACCGGGAAGACCACGTCGACCGAGGCGAGCACCCGGCCGTAGGAGCCCTCGTCGAGGGCGACGATGTCGCCGCCGCGGGTGGGATCCGCGGTGAGCACGAGATCGGAGCCGTCACCGGCGACGACGGGCAGTTCGCGACCGGCTGCGGCGAGGCCGACGGGGTCCGCGTCGCCGAGGACCCATGCGCCCTCGGGAGTGATGCCGATGGGCACGACCTCGTACTTCTCCGGATCCAGGTTGCGCAGGATGCTCCCTGCCGAAATGCAGGAGACGGAATGTTCGTTGCTGCGACCACCGAAGACGACGGCCACCCGGGTTCGGGGCGTACTCACGTGTCGAACGGTACCGGTTGGCGATCTCCGCGCGACGGGCGAGTCCTGCGCGGGTGGGATCGGACACCCTGCTATGTCTCCGACGGCCCCGGTCTCCTTCAGTGCAGTGTCGTCTCCCTCAGCGCCGCGTCGAGATCGGCGAGCAGATCCGCGGTGTCCTCGATTCCACACGACAACCGCACGAATCCCTCCGGCACCACATCGCCCCAGCGTGCGCGACGATCCGCTGTCGTGTGGATACCGCCGAAACTGGTGGCGGATGCGACGAGCGTGGCGGCGCGGACGAAGCGGTGCACCTCGTCGCGGCCCGGCAGCCGGAAGGTGACGAGGGGGCCGAAGCGGCTCATCTGGCCGGCCGCCACGGCGTGGGCGGGGTCGCCGGCGAGTCCGGGATAGCGGACGTCCGTGACGGCGGGGTGCTCGAGCAGCATCCCGGCGACGGCGAGCGCGTTGGCGCACTGTCGTTCGAAGCGCAGTCCGGCGGTGCCGAGGCTGCGGTGCGCGAGCCAGGTCTCGAAGGGTCCCAGCACAGTTCCCGACAGCAGTCGTTCCCGGTCGATCGCGGGCAGCAGGTCGGGATCGGCGACGGCGATGTATCCGAACAACAGATCACTGTGTCCGCTGAGCGATTTCGTTCCGCTGGCCACCACGACGTCGGCGCCGAGGTCGAGGGGCAGCTGACCCAGGGGTGTGGCGGTGGTGTTGTCGACGAGCAGCAGCGCGTCGGAGACGTGACACGCGGTCGCGATCGCGCGCAGGTCGACGGTGTCGAGGCCTGGATTCGACGGGGTCTCGACCAGTACGACGGAATTGTCGGGAGCGGTCGCCAGAACGTCGGTCAGGGTGCCGTCACCGAACTCCGCGACCGACATCTCGACGACCTTCACTCCGTGCGGCGCCAGGAATTCCTGCGCGTACGCGCGCACCTGGTAGTAACCGTCGGAGGGGACGACGACCGTGCCGCCCGGGGCCACGAGGGATCGCAGGGCGACCGTGATCGCCGACATCCCCGAGCCGACGACGCGGGCGGCCATGGCGTGCTCGAGGTCCGCGAGCGCGGATTCGAGTGCACGCCAGCCGGGATTCGAAGCACGCGCATAGGTGTCGACGTCGTCGCGTTCGTCCTCACCGAGAAGATACGGCGCGGCGAAGACCGGCCCCGCCTGCAGCGGGGAGCCCGGAACACCCTCGTATGCAACCGCCTTCACACAACGTGTCGAATCGCCCGTCATGCCGCTCATTCCGGCTTGATCCGGCGTCCGAGCAACTGCCCGATCGCGTCCGGCACCGACATGCCCTCGTGGCACACGCGGTGCACGGCGTCGGTGAGCGGCATCTCGACGTCGTAGCTCGCTGCGAGGGCGCGGACCGAGGTGCACGACTTGACCCCTTCGGCCACCTGACCGTGGGTTGCCTCCTGCGCGCTTTCGAGCGACTCGCCGCGGCCGAGGCGTTCGCCGAACGAACGGTTGCGGGACAACGGGGACGTGCACGTGGCGACGAGATCGCCGACGCCGGCGAGACCGGCGAGCGTGGCCGGCTTGGCTCCGAGGGCGGTTCCGAGCCGGGTGATCTCGGCGAGACCGCGGGTGATGATGCTCGCGACGGTGTTCTCACCGAGCCCGACCCCGGCGGCCATGCCGCACGCGAGGGCGATGACGTTCTTGCAGGCGCCGCCGATCTCGCAGCCGATAACGTCGGAATTCGTATACGGACGGAAATACTTTGTGGCGCAGGACTTCTGGATCTCCATGGCGCGGGTGGAGTCGGGGCACGCGATGACGGTCGCGGCCGGTTGCCCCTCGGCGATCTCGCGGGCGAGGTTGGGTCCGGACAGCACGGCGATGCGATTCTGCTCGGCGCCGGTGACCTGACCGATCACCTGACTCATGCGCATCAGGGTGCCGCTCTCGATTCCCTTGGCGAGACTGAGAAGTGTGGCCTCCGGTTCGATATCCGCCTTCCACGCCTCGAGATTGGTGCGCAGGGTCTGGCTCGGGACGGCGAGGACCACGAAATCGGCGCCCTCGACGGCCACCCGGTGATCCGCCGTCGCCTTCAGCGAGTGCGGCAGTTCCACACCGGGCAGGTAATCGGAGTTCTCGTGTCGCTCCGCGATGCCGCGCGCCACTCCTTCGCGCCGCGCCCAGATCGTCACGTCCGTTCCGGCGTCGGCCAGCACCTTGGCGTACGCCGTCCCCCACGAACCCGCGCCCAGAACTGCTGCTGTGGTCACGCGATCCTCACTCTCGTCCGATGCCCGGCACCCGCCGGTCGCGATCGGCCCGGAGCGGGCGGTCGCGACCGGTTCGGTCCGGGCGGTCACCACCCACGGTCGCACCCAGTATCGCGCAGGCGCCACCGACGCCGCGCCGGGTCGGAGGACGGACCGCACGACGCCGGTCGCAGCGGTGGTCATGCGGTTCGTCACCTCGCACGATCGTGTCGTCGATCACTGATGGCACAATCGGGCAATGCCCGCGACGCACGTGCTCGTTCCCGTCAAGGCCCTCGGCCTGGCGAAGTCGCGGCTCTCGCACGTCCTCGACCCGGCGGCACGGGAATCGCTGGTGCTCGCGATGCTGCAGGACACCGTCACGGCGGCCCTGTCCGCCGGAGACGTGACGGTCATCGTCGTCACCGCCGACGAGCGGGTCGCGGCCGCCGCACTGGACTGCGGCGCGGACGTCCTTCCCGACCCGGTGCGTCCCGACTCCCCCGACCCACTGAACTCCGCACTGCTCGCAGCGGCCCGCCGGGCGCGGGAGCACGCACCCGGCGCCGAACTCGTGGCGCTGCAGGCCGACCTTCCGTCCCTGCGGGCCGAGGAATTCGCGCTCGCACGCGAGACTGCGCGGCGGACCGGAACGGCTGTGGTCGTCGACCACACGGCGAGCGGTACGACGGCGTTGCTGCACTGCGTGAGCGGCACGCTGCCGCCACTGTCGTTCGGTCCGGGATCGGCCGGTCGCCACATCGATGCCGGTGCGTATCCCGTACCGGACGCCCTCCCCGGACTGCGACTCGATGTGGACACACCGGACGATCTCGCCGCCGCACTGCGACTCGGCGTCGGACCGGCCACCGCGGCCGTGCTCGACACGGTCGAGTTCCCGCTGCGCCACCGGTGCGACAGCGCTGCAGGGAGCCGTCGCTCTGCAACAATGAACTGGTGACCAACGGCGATTCCCCCGATCCCACGAGTTCCGAGCACGCGGCACCGTCCGGTGCCGCACGACCTGCCGGTCGCGTGGCGACCGCCACCAGCGCCCCTCCGGCCGCGACGGGACTGCAGTCGAGGACCGATCACGACAACACGCTTCCCGTCGACCGCTATCTCAACCGCGAACAGAGCTGGCTCGATTTCAACGCCCGCGTTCTCGCGCTCGCGGAGGACACCTCGCAGCCGTTGCTCGAACGCGCCAAGTTCCTCGCGATCTTCGCGTCGAATCTCGACGAGTTCTACATGGTGCGGGTCGCCGGGCTGAAACGTCGCGCCGAGACGGGGTTGTCGGTCCGGTCCGCGGACGGACTGACCCCGCGCGCCCAGCTCGCGCTCATCGCGTCGAGCACGCGCGAACTCGCCGGTCGCCACGCGCAGGTCTTCCTCGACTCGGTCATGCCCGCCCTGGCGGCCGAAGGCATCTCGATCATCCGATGGGCGGATCTGACGGAGGACGAACGCCGACGATTGACACAGTATTTCGCCGACCAGGTCTTCCCGGTCCTGACGCCGCTCGCCGTCGATCCCGCCCACCCTTTCCCCTACATCAGCGGCCTGTCCCTCAACCTCGCTGTCACGGTCAAGGATTCGCAGTCGTCCGGTGAACACTTCGCGCGCGTGAAGGTGCCCGACAACGTCGAACGGTTCGTCCGGGTCGATCGTGCGGGTTCGTCGCACGGACTGCCGGCCTTCCTCCCGCTCGAGGAGCTGATCGCCGCCCATCTCGACGTGTTGTTCCCGGGCATGGAGATCGTCGAGCACCACGCATTCCGCGTCACCCGCAACGCCGACTTCGAGGTCGAGGAGGACCGCGACGAGGATCTCCTCCAGGCCCTCGAACGCGAACTCGCCCGGCGGCGCTTCGGATCTCCCGTGCGGCTCGAGGTGTCGGACGACATGACCGAGCACATGCTCGACCTCCTGTTGCGCGAACTGGACGTCGATCGGGTGGACGTCGTCCAGTTGCCCGGTCTGCTCGATCTGTCGTCGCTGTGGCAGGTGCACGCCGTCGACCGGCCGGATCTGAAGGACGCCCCCTTCGTGCCGGCGACCCATCCCGCCTTCGGCGAGCGTGAGACACCGAAGAGCGTGTTCTCCACCCTGCGCGAGGGCGACATCCTCGTCCACCATCCGTACGACTCGTTCTCCACGAGCGTGCAACGGTTCATCGAGCAGGCCGCCGCCGACAGCCAGGTCCTCGCGATCAAGCAGACCCTGTACCGGACGTCGGGCGACTCCCCCATCGTCAACGCCCTGGTCGCCGCCGCCGAGGCGGGCAAGCAGGTCGTCGCGCTCGTGGAGATCAAGGCACGCTTCGACGAGCAGGCCAACATCAAGTGGGCGCGCAAGCTCGAACAGGCCGGTGTCCACGTCGTATACGGACTCGTGGGTCTGAAGACACACTGCAAGACCTGTCTGGTCGTGCGGCGCGAGGGTTCGATGATCCGCCGTTACTGCCACATCGGCACCGGCAACTACAACCCGAAGACCGCCCGTCTCTACGAGGACGTCGGCCTGCTCACGTCGTCACCCGAGATCGGCGCCGACCTCACCGACCTGTTCAACACCCTCACCGGATACTCCCGGAAGGCGCAGTACCGCAATCTGCTCGTCGCACCGCACGGAGTCCGCAAGGGCATCATCGAACGCGTCGAGCGTGAGATCGAGCACCACGCGGCCGGTCGCCCCAGCGGGATCCGGCTCAAGGCCAACGCTCTCGTCGACGAGCAGGTGATCGACGCGCTCTACCGTGCGTCGCGGGCGGGGGTACGGACCGAGGTGGTCGTGCGCGGGATCTGTGCCCTCAAGCCGGGCGTGCCCGGCCTGAGCGAGAACATCACGGTGCGCTCGATTCTGGGGCGGTTCCTCGAACATTCGCGGTTGTTCCATTTCCGGGGCAGCGACGAGTACTGGATCGGCAGCGCCGACATGATGCACCGGAACCTCGACCGTCGCGTCGAGGTGATGGTGCAGGTGAAGAACACCCGGCTCGCAGCGCAGTTGGACGGCATCTTCGATTCCGCGCTCGACCCGGTCACCCGCTGCTGGATTCTCGAGGGCGACGGCACCTGGACGGCGTCCCCCGAGCCGGGAACCGCTGCCCGCGACCACCAGGTCGAACTCATGCGTAGCCGTGCGTCCTGAGGTGGAGGGAACGTTGACCGAATCACGCGACAAGCCCGTGAAGGCCAACATCTTCGCGGCGGGCGCCGTCCTGTGGCGTCCTGTCGACGAGAACGCTCCGGGCGATGCACAGGTCGCGCTCGTGCATCGCCCACGCTACGACGACTGGTCCTTCCCGAAGGGCAAGCTCGACGCGGGTGAGACGGCCGTGGTCGCCGCGGTGCGGGAGATCGAGGAGGAGACCGGATTCCGCGCCGCGCTCGGCAGTAGTCTCGGGAAGGTCGTCTACCCCGTGCCGGGGCACCGCAAACTCAAACGGGTGGACTACTGGGCCGCGCGGTGCCTCGACGGGCAGTTCGCGCCCAACGACGAGGTGGACGAATTGCGTTGGGTGTCCCCCGAAGAGGCATTCGATCTGTTGTCCTATCCGATGGACCGCAGTATCCTGCGCCGGTTCCGCCGGGTGCCGCTGGACACGACCACGGCGCTGATCGTGCGGCACGCCAAGGCGGGTAGTCGCAAGAAGTACAAGGGCGACGACCGTTACCGGCCCCTCGATGCGTCCGGACGGGCACAGGCCGAGGCTCTCGTTCCGCAGTTGACGGCGTTCGGCGGCGACAGCGTGGTGTCCGCCGACCGCACGCGGTGCATCGCGACGGTCGAACCCTTCGCCTCCCGGAACGGGTTCGAGATCGCCATCGAGCCGGCCCTGTCGGAGGAGGAGTACCGCGCCGATCCGGACCGCGGCCGCAAGCGGGCGCTGGAGATCGCGTCCGGTCCCGGCACTCCCGTGATCTCCAGTCAGGGCAAAGTGATCCCGCCGCTGCTGGAGTGGTGGGCCGAGCGCGACGGTCTCGTGCTGCCTCCGGCACGGAACCGCAAGGCGAGCATGTGGGTGTTGTCACTGCGCGGCGATCGTCTCGTCGCGGCCGACCACATCGACAGCCCTCTTCCCACGGGCCGACCGCCGGCGGACGACGAGAGCATCTGACCGAGTACACACGACGGCGGCCACCGGATGTCCGGTGGCCGCCGTCGTCTCACCTGTGCGGCTCGCACATGTGCGAGCCGCATCGCGGGTGGGTGTTACTTCTTGGTGCTCTTGCGGGCCGTGGTCTTCTTGGCCGGGCTCTTCTTGGCCGCGGTGGTCTTCTTCGCCGCGGTCGACTTGGTGGCGGTGGTCTTCTTCGCCGGAGTCGACTTGGCCGCCGTGGTCTTCTTGGCCGCGGTGGTCTTCTTCGCCGCGGTCGACTTGGTGGCGGTGGTCTTCTTCGCCGGAGTCGACTTGGCCGCCGTGGTCTTCTTGGCTGCCGTGGTCTTCTTCGCCGGAGTCGACTTGGTGGCGGTGGTCTTCTTCGCCGCCGTGGTCTTCTTCGCTGCGGTGGTCTTCTTCGCCGCGGTCGACTTGGTCGCCGTGGTCTTCTTGGCCGCAGTCTTCTTGGCCGCCTTCTTCGCTGCCGCGGTCTTCTTGGCCGCTGCGGCCGCACCGCGCTTCACGGCCGGACCCGAAGCCGGAAGCTTCTGGGTGCCCGCGATGATGTTCTTGAAGGACTGGCCGGGACGGAAGGCCGGCACCGAGGTCGGCTTGACCTTGACCGTCTCACCCGTGCGCGGGTTCCGCGCGACACGAGCGGCCCGGCGACGCTTCTCGAAGACACCGAATCCGGTGATGGTGACGCTCTTACCGTCGTGCACGGCGCGAACGATCGCGTCCACGATGTGCTCGACGGCCGCGGTGGCGGTGCGCCTGTCCGAACCGAGTTTCTCGGTCAGAACGTCGATCAGTTCTGCCTTGTTCATTGATTTCCTCCGCACATACACGGTCCACCGTCAGACCGACTCCAGTCCACGGTAGACCCGCAAACGGGCAAGAGTCTATGTGCCACGCGGATTCTCATGCAAATAACCTCCGGGCCCGGCCCGACGGGAGCGTCGGACCGGGCCCGGAGAAGGCGCGTTCGGGGGGTGTTTTCAGGGCGCCGGAAGGGTACTCGGTTTCCATGACGGCCTTGACTTTTCGTACTCGGAAATCGCGTCTACCTGGCGCAATGTCAATCCGATGTCGTCGAGACCCTCCAGCAGACGCCACCGCGTGTAGTCGTCAATGGTGAACGGCACCACTGTGGTTCCGGCGGTCACCGTCCGGTTCTCGAGATCCACTTCCAGTTCGAGTCCGGGCTGCTGCTCGATGAGCTTCCACAGCAGTTCGACGTCGTCCTGCGAGACCTGAGCGGCGAGCAGACCGGCCTTTCCGGCGTTGCCGCGGAAGATGTCGGCGAAGCGGGACGAGATCACGACCCGGAATCCGTAATCCGACAACGCCCACACGGCGTGCTCACGCGAGGAGCCGGTGCCGAAATCCGGTCCGGCGACGAGAACGCTGCCGCGGTCGAAGGGCGGGGTGTTGAGGACGAAGGACGGGTCGTTGCGCCATGCGGCGAACAGACCGTCCTCGAATCCCGTACGGGTGACGCGCTTCAGGTACACGGCCGGGATGATCTGATCCGTGTCGACATTGGAGCGGCGCAGCGGGACGCCGATGCCCTTGTGAGTGGTGAAGGCTTCCATCGAAAATTCTCCTCGTCGGTCCTGTGGTCTAGTCCAGATCCGCCGGTGCGGAAAGCGTTCCCCGCACCGCGGTTGCGGCGGCCACGGCCGGCGAGACGAGATGCGTCCGTCCGCCCTTGCCCTGCCGTCCTTCGAAATTCCGGTTCGAGGTCGACGCGGAGCGTTCGCCCGGCGCCAACTGGTCGGGGTTCATGCCCAAGCACATCGAGCACCCGGCCTGACGCCACTCGGCGCCTGCGGCGGTGAAGATCTCGCCGAGACCCTCCTCCTCCGCCTGTGCGCGCACCCGCATCGAACCCGGCACGACGAGCATCCGGACGCCGTCGGCGACCTTCCGGCCCTGCAGGACATCCGCCACGGCGCGCAGATCCTCGATGCGGCCGTTGGTGCACGAGCCGACGAAGACGGTGTCGATCTTCACATCGCGCAGCGGCATGCCCGGTTCGAGATCCATGTAGCGCAACGCCTTCTCCGCTGCAGACCGCTCGGTTTCGTCGGCGATTTCCGCGGGTACCGGAACGCTGGACCCGAGCGGAGCACCCTGGCCCGGGTTGGTGCCCCACGTGACGAAGGGCGTCAGAGCGCTGCCGTCGATGTGGACCTCGGCGTCGAAAACCGCGTCGTCGTCGGTCTTCAGCTGCTCCCACGCCTCGACGGCGGCGTCCCAGTCGGCGCCCTTCGGGGCGTGCGGGCGACCCTTGATGAACTCGTAGGTGGTCTCATCGGGAGCGATCATGCCGGCGCGGGCGCCCGCCTCGATCGACATGTTGCAGATGGTCATCCGCGCTTCCATCGACAGGGCGCGGATCGCCTCGCCGCGGTACTCGAGGACGTAGCCCTGTCCGCCGCCGGTGCCGATTTTCGCGATGATCGCGAGGATGAGGTCCTTGCTCGTCACTCCCGGCGCGAGGGTGCCGTCGACGTTGATGGCCATCGTCTTGAACGGCCGCAGCGACAACGTCTGTGTCGCCATGACGTGTTCGACCTCACTGGTGCCGATACCCATCGCCAGCGCGCCGAAGGCGCCGTGGGTGGAGGTGTGGCTGTCGCCGCACACCACCGTCATGCCGGGCTGCGTGAGACCGAGCTGCGGGCCGACCACGTGGACGATGCCCTGATCGAGATCGCCCATGGGGTGCAGACGGACACCGAACTCCTCGCAGTTGCGACGCAGGGTCTCGACCTGCGTGCGCGAGACCGGGTCGGCGATCGGCTTGTCGATGTCCACCGTGGGGACGTTGTGGTCCTCGGTGGCGATCGTGAGATCGGGACGCCGCAGCGGGCGTCCGGCCAGCCGCAGACCGTCGAAGGCCTGCGGGCTGGTCACCTCGTGCACGAGATGCAGGTCGATGTAGATCAGGTCCGGCTGTCGCGCCGATCCCTCTCCTTCACCGCGCACGACCACGTGCTGGTCCCACACCTTTTCCGCCAGAGTCTTTCCAGCCATCTTCTCCACCTTGTCGTACGTGACGAACGCGGGATCCCGGGGGCTGTCCGGCCGCGTATGGCGTCGTCCCCACCGTTCTCGGTATGCGATATGCTTCCCATTATGCGAGACGGAGGTATCGACCTATGAGACAGCATAGCGGGATCGGAGTGCTGGACAAAGCGATGACAGTCCTCCATACGGTTGCCGAACAGCCGTGCAACCTCAACGAGTTGTGCGCGCGGACCGGCCTGCCCCGTGCCACGGCGCACCGTCTCGCCGTGGGCCTCGAGGTCCACCGTCTCCTCATGCGCGACAGCGACGGACAGTGGCGCCCCGGCCCCGGATTGGCCGAATTGTCCGCGGGCGCAGGCGACACGCTCGTCGAGGCCGCCTCGCTCGTCCTCCCCCGCCTGCGCGAGATCACCGGCGAGAGCGTGCAGTTGTACCGCCGCGAGGGCACCCAGCGGGTCTGCGTCGCGGCTCTCGAACCGCCGACCGGTCTGCGCGATACCGTCCTCGTCGGCGCCCGCCTTCCGATGACGGCCGGCTCCGGCGCGAAAGTTCTGCTCGCGTGGGCCGATACGGCGACCCAGCGCGCCATCCTCCCCGACGCGGCCTTCGGTGAACGCGTGCTCGTCGAGGTCCGCCGCCGCGGCTGGGCGCAGAGCGCCGCCGAACGCGAACCCGGTGTGGCGTCGGTCGCAGCACCCGTGCGCGACAGCACCGGCGGCGTGATCGCCGCGATCTCCGTATCGGGCCCCATCGACCGCATGGGCCGCCGACCGGGCGCCCGCTGGGCAGCCGACCTCCTCGCCGCCGCAGAAGCGCTCCAGAAGCGTCTCTGAGGCCGACCGCATGACCGTGTCCCTCCCGTGTGGAGCCCAGGAGGGACACGGGCGGGGCGGAATCGAACACGGGTAGGGCGGCGGGATCGAACACGGGTAGGGCGGCGGGATCGAACACAGCCGTGCGGCCCCACGCTGTGCCAGAGTGCTTCGCATGGGAACCAACCGCCGCGCAGACATCACGATGACGGACTCGGAGATCGACGAGTTCCTCCGCCGCAGCCGGGTCGCGAACCTGGCGACCCTCGGACCGACGGGCACCCCGCACCTCGTCGCCATGTGGTACGCCGTGCTCGACGGGGAGATCTGGTTCGAGACGAAAGCGAAATCACAGAAGGTCGTCAACCTCCGGCGCGACGATCGCGTGACCGTCCTCGTCGAGGCCGGCGACACCTACGACCAGTTGCGCGGCGTCTCGATCGAGGGGCGCGCGGAGATCCTGGACGACCACGACCGCCTGTTCGAGGTGTGCCGCGATGTGTGGGAGCGGTACACCGCCCCGTACACCGACGAAGCGCGCCCCGCGGTGGAACAGATGATGCACAAGCGGGTGGCCGTCCGGGTGGTGCCCGCGCGGGTGCGTTCGTGGGATCACCGCAAGCTCGGGATGCCCGCCATGGAGATCGGCGGCACGACGGCCGCCTATCTTCCGTCCGCTGCGCACTGACCGCACATACGCGAAAGGCTCTCCGATCGATGATCGGAGAGCCTTCGTTGTTGTACCCCCGATGGGATTCGAACCCACGCTACCGCCGTGAGAGGGCGGCGTCCTAGGCCGCTAGACGACGGGGGCCTGGAACTTTCCGAGGAATCGACGAATCGATACCTCCGAGAGAAGAACACCCACCGACCCGGAGATCGGTGGGTAGTCCGTTGTACCCCCGATGGGATTCGAACCCACGCTACCGCCGTGAGAGGGCGGCGTCCTAGGCCGCTAGACGACGGGGGCCTATGGAACTTCTTCTCTTCGCTTCCCGAAGGAAGCTCAGCCAGCATAGCTGGCCGAGACGTTGCGGGCAAACCGCCGCGTCTCAGCTGGGGTACCAGGACTCGAACCTAGAATGGCTGAACCAGAATCAGCTGTGTTGCCAATTACACCATACCCCAATGGCCTGTTCCTTCGGCCTGCCCTGCGGGCGTTGTGGCCTCCGTTCCGAACCGAGAAGAAGATTAGCACCAACCCCGCCACCAACTACAAATCGGCTGGTCAGAGTCCTGAAATCGAGCTCGGAACAAGCTCGGCGGCCTGAAATCGAGCACGGAACAAGCTCGGCGGCCTGAAATCGAGCACGGAACGAGCTCGGCCCGTCGCCGGCGGGTGCCGACGACGGGCCGAGAGCAACCGGCGAAGGGTCAGGCGATACGAGCCCGTCCCGCACGCAGGCGCGCGAGGGTGCGCTCACGGCCGAGCAGTTCCATCGACTCGTAGAGCGGCGGGCTGATGTGCGAGCCCGTCACCGCGACCCGCACGGGAGCGAAAGCCCTCCTCGGCTTGAGTTCGAGGCCCTCGATCAGTGCGCTCTTGAGCGCCTCCTCGATCTCCGGCGTGGTCCACTCGGACAGCCCCTCGAGGGCGGAGACGGAGGCGTCGAGTACGGGCGCGGCGTCCTCCTTGAGATTCTTGGCTGCGGACGCCTCGTCGAGCGTGAAGTCGGCCTCGTCGACGAACAGGAACTTCAGCAGGTCCCATGCGTCCCCGAGGACGACGATGCGGGTCTGTACGAGGTCGGCGGCCGTCCGGAAGAGCGCCTCGTCGACGTCGGCCCCGATCCGGCCGTGCTCGACGAGATAGGACTTCAGCCGCGCCGCGAACTCCTCCGGCTCGAGCAGGCGGATGTGCTCGGCGTTGATGGCGTCGGCCTTCTTCTGGTCGAACCGGGCCGGGTTCGAGTTGACCTTGGAGATCTCGAAGGCCGCGACCATCTCGTCGAGGGAGAACACGTCGCGGTCGTCGGCGAGACCCCAGCCGAGCAGGGCGAGGTAGTTGAGCAGGCCCTCGGGGATGAAACCGCGATCGCGGTGCAGGAAGAGGTTCGACTCCGGGTCGCGCTTGGAGAGCTTCTTGTTGCCCTGCCCCATCACGAACGGCAGGTGGCCGAACTCGGGTGTGAAATCGGTGACGCCGATGCGCTGCAGCGCCGCGTACAGCGCGAGCTGGCGCGGGGTCGACGACAGCAGGTCCTCGCCGCGCAGGACGTGTGTGATCTTCATCAACGCGTCGTCGACGGGATTGACGAGCGTGTAGAGCGGGATGCCGTTGCCGCGGGTGAGCGCGAAGTCGGGCACCGAGCCTGCCTTGAAAGTGGTCTCCCCGCGGACGAGGTCGTTCCAGGTGAGGTCCTCGTCGGGCATGCGCAGTCGCACGACCGGCTTGCGGCCCTCGTCGAGGAAGGCCTGCCGCTGCTCCGGGGTGAGGTCGCGGTCGAAGTTGTCGTAGCCGAGCTTCGGATCGCGGCCGGCGGCCTTGTGCCGCTCCTCGACCTCTTCCGGCGTCGAGAACGACTCGTAGGCCTCACCGGCGTCGACGAGCTTCTGCACGATCTCGAGGTGCAGGTCGCGTCGCTGCGACTGCCGGTACGGCTCGTACGGTCCGCCGACCTCCGGACCCTCGTCCCATTCGAGACCCAGCCACCGGAGGGCGTCGAGGATCGCCTGGTACGACTCCTCGGTGTCGCGTGCGGCGTCGGTGTCTTCGATGCGGAACACGAAGGTGCCGCCGTGATGACGCGCGAAAGCCCAGTTGAACAGGGCGGTGCGCACCAGACCCACATGCGGGGTTCCGGTCGGTGACGGGCAGAAACGTACGCGTACTTCGCTGGTGGTCATGACTCGCTCAGGGTTGAGGATCGACGGGAGACCATCCCAGGCTATCCGCCCCGCTGCGAGCTCCGGTCAGGATCCCTTGGCGACGACGGGGTTCGTGAGCGTCCCGATGCCCTCGACGGTGATCGAGACGGTGTTGCCCGGCTCGATCGGTCCGACGCCCTCGGGGGTGCCGGTGAGGATGATGTCGCCCGGCAGCAGGGTCATGACACCGGAGATCCACTCGACGAGCTTCGGGATGTCGTGCACCATCTTCGAGGTGCGGCTGCGCTGGCGGGTCTGTCCGTCGACCTCCGCGGAGATCTCGAGATCGGAAGCGTCGATGTCGGTTTCGATCCACGGGCCGAGCGGGCAGAAGGTGTCGTGGCCCTTGGCCCGGCCCCACTGTCCGTCCTTGCGCTGGTGGTCACGCGCGGACACGTCGTTGGCGATCGTGTAGCCGAGGATCGCCTCCCGGGCCTTCGCGGCGGGGACGTCCTTGCAGGGGCGTCCGATGACCACGGCGAGTTCGGCCTCGTGGTGGACGAGCGACGTGGTGGGCGGAATCACGATGGGAGCGCCCGGGCCCACGATCGACGTGTTGGGCTTGAGGAAGATCATCGGCTCGTCGGGGACCTCGTTGCCCGACTCGGCAGCGTGGGCGGCGTAGTTGCGGCCCACCGCGATCACCTTGGTGGCGAGGATCGGAGCGAGAATCCGCACGTCGGCGAGGGGCCAACTCCGGCCCGTGAAGGTGGGGTTCCCGAAGGGATGCTCGGCGATCTCCTTCGCCGTCGCGGACTCCCCCTCCCCTTCGATGCTCACGAACGCGACACCATCCGGGCTGGCAATTCGACCAAGGCGCATGTCCGGAGTCTATCGGTGCGCGCTCACTGCGATCGACGCCCGGGTGCCGCGGGTATAGAGTCCGACTCGGATTTCACATAACGGTACGGCTTTCTCAGATAGCGGGACTCATGGACACTCCGGACATCGGTCGGCGTCGATGGTTGATCCTGGCCCTCGGCGTCCTCGCACAGGCCTCCCAGGCCACCGTCATCAACGGCATCGCCTTCCTCATCCCGACTCTGAACCAGGAAGGCGGCTTCACCCTCGCCCAGGCCGGAACCCTCGCCGGCGCACCGATCCTCGGCGGCGTGTTCACGCTCGTCGTGTGGGGCGCGATCGCCGACCGATTCGGCGAACGTCTCGCGCTGGCCGCCGGGCTCGGGATCGCGGCCGTCGCGATGGGGCTCGCGAGCGCGACCACCTCGGTGGACCTGTCCCACACCGCCTCCGCCGCACTGCTCGGCCTGTTGCTGATGTGTGCGGGAGCCGGCGCCGTGAGCGCCAATTCGGCGAGCGGACGCGTGGTGGTCGGATGGTTCCCGCCCCACCAGCGCGGCCTCGCGATGGGCATCCGGCAGATGTCGGTGCCGCTGGGTGTCGCCGCGGGCGCACTCGTCATCCCGACGCTCGCGGGCGACCACGGGATCGCCTGGGCACTCGCGTTTCCCATGCTCGCGTGCGGGCTCGCAGCCGTCGCCTGCGCGGTCGGCGTGGTGGATCCGCCGCGACCCGGGCGGGCGGAGGCCGAGCGCGCAGGCGTGCTCGGCAATCCGTACCGGAGTTCGATGTCGCTCACGCGGATCCATCTCGCGTCGATCCTGCTCGTGGTGCCGCAGTACGTCGTGTGGACCTACGCACTGGTCTGGCTCATCGCCGACCGCGGTTGGGACGAGGTCGGTGCCGGTCTCGTCATCACCGCTGCCCAGATCCTCGGCGCCCTCGGGCGTGTCGTCACCGGGGCCTGGTCCGATCGGGTGGGCAGCAGGCTGGGACCGATGCGCCTCGTCGCCGCATCGGTCGTCGTGTCGATGGTCGCGCTGTCCGTCACGGCGTGGACCGATTCGGCGATCGCGGTGGGTGTCCTGCTCGTCGCGTCGATCCTGACCTCGGCGCCGAACGGGTTGGCGTTCACTGCCGTCGCGGAGATCGCCGGCCCGTTCTGGGGCGGCCGCGCACTCGGGATCCAGAACACCGGACAGTTCGTGTTCGCCGCGGCCGTCGGACCGGTCTTCGGTGGGCTCATCGCCGCGGTCGGATTCCCCGCGGCGTTCGCCCTGGCCGCCATCGCTCCCGCAGCGGCGGTCCCGGTGGTACCGAAGGACTGATACGCGAAACGCGCGTGGCGCCGGACGGGACGTACCCGCCGGCGCCACGCGCGTTTGTGCCGAAGAACTCCGTGTCCAGAGAGAATCCGCGCTCAGAGATCAGAGAGAAGCCGCGATCCGATCACCGATCTCGGTGGTCACGATCGGACCGGTGCCACGGTTCGCGAGGTCGGCCTCGACGGCCCGCTCGACGCGTGCAGCGTCCTCCTCGCGCCCGAGATGGCGCAGCAGCAGGGCGGTGGACAGGATCGCCGCAGTGGGATCGGCGATGCCCTTGCCGGCGATGTCCGGTGCCGAGCCGTGGACGGGCTCGAACATCGACGGGTTGGCGCCCGACGCGTCGATGTTGCCGCTCGCGGCCAGGCCGATACCACCGGTGACGGCGCCGGCGAGGTCGGTGATGATGTCGCCGAACAGGTTGTCGGTGACGATGACGTCGAAGCGCGACGGGTCGTCGACCATGTAGATGGTCGCGGCGTCGATGTGGCAGTAGGCCGTGGTGACCTCGGGGAACTCCTTGCCCACGGTCTCGACGGCGCGGGTCCAGATGGCACCCGCGTTCGACAGCACGTTCGTCTTGTGGATGAGCGTGACGTGCTTGCGGCGGGTCTGTGCGAGTTCGAAGGCGTAGCGGACCACGCGCTCGGCGCCGAACCAGGTGTTCACCGAGACCTCGGTGGCGATCTCGTGCGGGGTGCCGACGCGGATCGCTCCCCCGTTGCCGGTGTACGGGCCCTCGGTGCCCTCGCGGACGACGACGAAGTCGATGTCGTGGTCGGCGGCGAGCGGCGACTTCGCGCCCGGGTACAGGCGCGACGGACGCAGGTTGACGTGGTGGTCGAGCGCGAACCGCATGTTCAGGAGGAGACCGCGTTCGAGGACTCCGGGCGTGACCGACGGATCGCCGATGGCACCGAGGAGGATCGCGTCGTGCTCGCGGATCGCGGCGAGATCGGCATCGGGCAGGAGTTCGCCGGTCGCGTTGTACCGGCGGGCGCCGAGGTCGTATTCGGTCGTCTCGAGATTCGGGACGAGGGCGCGGAGCACCTTGAGCGCTTCCGCCGTGACCTCGACACCGATGCCGTCACCGGGGATGACCGCAAGTTTCATGAGCACTACTCACTTCCTGTGCGACGGTGGCCGCGACCGTGCAGACGGTCGCGGCCACCAAATGATGGAGAACCGAACGATCAGGACAGGTCGACCTGGGCGACGCGAGCGTCGAGTGCCTCGGTGATCTGTCCGACCTCGGCGTCGCCGACGACGCGGTCGACACGCAGGATCACGGTGGCGCCGGGGCCCTCCGCGTCCTGGCTGAGCGCCGCGGCCTGGATGTCGATGCTCGCGTTGCCGAGCACGGTGCCGAGCGTTCCGAGGACACCCGGGCGGTCCTGGTAGTGGACGATCAGGTTGTGGCCCTCGGCGCGAAGGTCGAAGCTGCGGCTGTTGATGTTGACGATCTTCTCGACCTGCTGCAAGCCGGTGAGCGCACCCGCGACGGAGGTGACGTGTCCGTCCGGCGACACGGCGCGGACCTCGACGGCACTGCGGTGCGTGGTGGCCTCGCTGACCTTCTCGACCTCGACGGTCACGCCGCGCTGCTCCGCGAGCTTGGGGGCGTTGACGAAGGTGACGGGCTCGTCGCTGCTCGCGGAGAACAGGCCGCGGAGGGCGGCCAGGCCGAGGATGTCGGTGTTTTCGGCCGAGAGCTCACCGCTGACGACGACCTGCACGTTCTGCACGGCCTCGGGCGAGAGGGTGCCGGCGAGCAGACCGAGCTTGCGGACGAGCTCGAGCCACGGTGCGACCTCTTCGCCCACGGGGCCACCGGAGACGTTGACGGCGTCGGGCACGAACTCGCCGGCGAGGGCGAGCAGCACGCTCTTGGCGACGTCGGTACCGGCGCGGTCCTGGGCCTCGGCGGTGGATGCACCGAGGTGCGGGGTGACGACGACGTTGTCGAGGTCGAACAGCTTCGAATCGGTGCACGGCTCGGTCTCGAAGACGTCGAGGCCGGCGGCGCGGACCTTGCCCTCGACGAGCGCGTCGTACAGCGCGTCCTCGTCGATCAGGCCACCGCGGGCGGCGTTGACGATGATGACGCCGTCCTTGGCCTTGGCCAGACGCTCGGCGTTGATCAGGCCGGCTGTCTCCTTGGTCTTGGGCAGGTGCACCGAGATGAAGTCGGCGCGGGCGACGAGTTCGTCGATGTCGACGAGCTCGATGCCGAGCTGTGCGGCGCGGGCGGCCGGCAGGTACGGGTCGTACGCGATGACGTGGGTCTCGAACGCCGCGAGACGCTGGGCGAACAGCTGGCCGATGCGGCCGAGGCCGACGACGCCGACCGTCTTGCCGAGGATCTCGGTGCCGTTGAAGCTCGACCGCTTCCAGGTCCGCTCACGCAGGGTGCGGTCGGCGGCGGGAACCTGACGCGCCGCGGACATGAGGAGCGCGACCGCGTGCTCGGCGGCGGAGTGGATGTTGGAGGTGGGCGCGTTGACGACCATCACACCGCGCTCGGTGGCAGCGGCGATGTCGACGTTGTCGAGGCCGACACCGGCGCGACCGACGATCTTGAGGTTGGGCGCCGCAGCGAGCACCTCGGCGTCGACGGTGGTCGCGGAGCGGACCAGCAGCGCCTGGGCTTCGGGCACGGCCGCGAGCAGGGCGGGGCGGTCGGGGCCGTCGACCCAGCGCACCTCGACACCGTCACCGAGCGCGTCGACGGTCGACTGCGCAAGCTTGTCGGCGATCAGGACTACTGGACGGCCATTCTGGCTCACGTGCGGACTCCCTGTGTCGTGAATGTGTGAGTGGTCGACGGCGCTCGCGCCCGACAGCATGCATGGGCACCCGCGACCGCCCACAGTTTAGTGCCCCAGCCCTTCCCACGGGGCCACCGGGATCGGGATCACGGTGGTGCGGGCCCATCCTTCCGCGGGGGCGGGACGACGTCCCGCGGGGGTGCGTCGAGCACACTGCGCTCGATGCCGGGCTGGTTCCGGTGCCGGAAGGCCACCACGGCGGTGCGGACGGTCGGGTGGAATCGACCGTCCCGGAAGCGATTCCCCGTCTGCATCCGGTGCAACTTGTCCTTGACGGGACCCTTCATGGCGGCGAAGGCGAGCCGTATCCCCCGGTGGGCGAGATAGTCGTCGAGGCGTTCGATCTCCTCGACGGCACTGATGTCGAGATCGGTGATCGGTTCGGCCGCGAGAACCACCCACTCGATGCGGTCCTCGCGTTCGCGGACGAGTTCGCGGACGAACTTCGTGAGGATCACACCGTTCGCGAAGAACAGCGGGGCGTCGAACCGCACGAGCACGAGACCCGGGATCCGGTGACCCTCGGGATGCCGCTCCCGATCGTGATATCCGGCGACGTCCTCGAGTTCGACGAGTTCGGTCCGGTGGGGCTGCCACGCGCGTACGACGACGGCCGCCAGCGACAGTGCGATCGCGACGAGCACACCCTTCAGCACACCTGCGAGACCGACCGCCACGAATGCGGCGAAGGACAAACAGAATTCGATCTTGTTGACCCGCCACAGGCGACCGAGCGCCCTCACGTCGACGAGCGCGCTCGCCGCGACGATCACGACTGCACCGAGCGCCGCCTGCGGTAGGTACGCCGTCGCTCCCGGGGCCACCAGCAGGAAGATCGCGACCGTCACCGCTCCGACGGCACCCGCGAACTGGGTACGCGCTCCGGCCTGTTCCAGGACGGGAGTGCGGCTGCCGCTACCGCAGATCGGGAATCCGCCCGTCGCACCGGCTGCGATGTTCACCACACCGAGGGCGCGCATCTCGGAGCTGCCGTCCACGTCCTCGCCCCGTCGCAGCGCGAACGAGCGCGACAACACCGCGGTGTCGGCGAATGCGATGACGGCGACGGCGACGGCGGGTACGAACAGTTCGATCACGTCTTCCCGTTCGATACCGCCGAGAACGGGGGCGGGGATCCCGGAGGGCAACGCCCCCACCATCTCCACGCGATCGGAGAGCCCGAACACCGCGACCGCCGCCGAGGCGACGATCACCGCGACGAGCACCGCGGGTATGCGGGGAACGATCTTCTGCAGCACGAGGATGACGGCGAGGGTGCCGACGCCGAGAAGGAATCCGGCCGGCTCGACACCGTCCTCGAAGACGTCGTCGACGATGTCGAGAATCTCGGCGACGACGCCGGATTCGTCGTCCGAGGTGCCGAGGAGGAGTGGCAGCTGCCCGACGATGACGATGATCGCGATCGCATTGAGGAAACCGATCCGGATCGGTGTGGAGAGCAGATAGGTCAGGAATCCGAGGCGGAGTATCCCGCCGACCAGGAGGATCGCTCCGACGAGGAGCGCGAGCACACCGGCGAGGGCGACCGCGCGCTGCGGATCGCCGTCGGCGGCGAGTGGGATCACCGCTGCCGCGATGAGCGGGGCGAGCGCGGAATCCGGCCCGAGCACGAGGATCCGGGACGGACCGACCACCGCATACACCAGCATCGGCACGACGGTCGCATAGAGGCCGGTGTAGGGCGGCAGTCCCGCGGCCTGGGCGTATCCCATGCCGGTGGGGACGAGCAGGGCGCTGAGCGCGAGGCCCGCCGTGACATCGCTCCGCAGCCACCCCCGCCGGTAGGACCGTGCGGTGGCGACACCCGGGAGCCGCCCGAACGCGGCGCGGAGCCACATCAGCCGATTATCCTCCGCCGCCCCGGCTCGTGGATGCGACATCGCTCACGCCGCACCGACGACGGCGGCCCGGCACCCCCGTAGGGGTACCGGGCCGCCGTGACCGGATCGGGTGGCTGTCAGGCCGTCTCGGTGATGGGGCGATCGACCCAGCTCATCAGGTCGCGCAGCTGCTTGCCGACGACCTCGATGCCGTGCTCGGCGTTCTGCTTGCGCAGACCCTCGAGCTCCTTGTTGCCGCCCTCGACGTTGGCGACGAGACGCTTGACGAAGGTGCCGTCCTGGATGTCCTTCAGGATCTCCTTCATGCGCTCCTTGGTGCCGGCGTCGATGACGCGCGGGCCGGAGAGGTAGCCGCCGAACTCCGCGGTGTCGGACACCGAGTAGTTCATGCGGGCGATGCCACCCTCGTACATGAGGTCGACGATGAGCTTGAGCTCGTGGAGAACCTCGAAGTAGGCCATCTCGGGGGCGTAGCCCGCCTCGACCATGACGTCGAAGCCGGTCTTGACGAGCTCCTCGGTGCCACCGCAGAGCACGGCCTGCTCGCCGAAGAGGTCGGTCTCGGTCTCTTCCTTGAAGGTGGTCTTGATGACGCCGGCGCGGGTGCCGCCGATGCCCTTGGCGTAGGACAGCGCGAGCGCCTGACCCTCACCCTTGGGGTCCTGGTGGACGGCGATGAGCGCGGGAACGCCCTTGCCGTCGACGAACTGACGACGCACGAGGTGGCCGGGGCCCTTGGGGGCGACCATCGCGACGGTCACGTTCTCGGGAGCGGTGATGAGACCGAAGTGGATGTTGAGACCGTGGCCGAAGAACAGCGCGTCGCCGTCCTTCAGGTTGGGCTCGATGTCGTTGGTGAAGATCGACGCCTGGGCGGTGTCGGGAGCGAGGACCATGATCACGTCGGCCCACTCGGAGACCTCGGCGGGGGTGCCGACGGTGAGACCGGCTTCCTCGGCCTTGGCCCGCGACTTCGAGCCCTCCTTCAGACCGATGCGAACGTCGACGCCCGAGTCGCGCAGGCTCAGCGAGTGCGCGTGTCCCTGACTGCCGTAGCCGATGACGGCGACCTTACGACCCTGGATGATCGACAGGTCGGCATCGTCGTCGTAGAACATCTCGACTGCCACAGTGATTACCTCTTTCAGCAAGTATGGGTGTGTTAAGGCTAACGGGTAGCCGTGATGGACTTCGGACCGCGTCCGACGGCGACGACACCGGACTGGACGATTTCGCGGATTCCGTACGGTTCGAGCATGCGCAGCAGCGCGTCGAGCTTGGACCGCGTACCGGTCGCCTCGATGGTCAGCGACTCGGGCGAGACGTCGATCACCTTGGCGCGGAACAGATTCACCGTCTCGATGACCTGGGTGCGCACACTCGCGTCGGCGCGCACCTTGATGAGCACGAGTTCGCGGGCGACGGACGCCTCGCCCTCCTGCTCGACGATCTTGATGACGTTGACGAGCTTGTTGAGCTGCTTGGTGACCTGCTCGAGCGGGAACTCGTCGACGGTCACCACGATCGTCATCCGCGAGATGTCGGGCACCTCGGTGCCACCGACGGCAAGGGATTCGATGTTGAAGCCGCGTCGCGAGAACAGCGATGCGACTCGGGCGAGCACGCCCGGCTTGTCCTCGACGAGAACACTGAGGGTGTGACTCGTGCTCACTTGGTCTCCTCCTGGGCCGCAGCGTTCTCGCTGCGGATTTCGAGCGCGTCGATGGTCTCGTGGATGACGGCGGGGTCGTCGGCAGCGGCGTCGTCGTCGAACAGCGGCCGGATATCGCGGGCCGCCATGATCTCGTCGTTGCTCGTGCCGGCGGCGACCATCGGCCACACCTGCGCGTCCTTGCCGACGATGAAGTCGATCACGACGGGACGATCGTTGATCTCCTGTGCCCGGCGGATCGCCGGCTCGACGTCCTCCTCGCGCTCGACGCGGATGCCCACGCAGCCCAGGGCCTCGGCGAGCTTGACGAAGTCGGGGATGCGCAGCGAGTGCGTCGCCAGGTCGGTGTTCGAGTACCGCTCCTCGTAGAAGAGGGTCTGCCACTGCCGGACCATGCCGAGATTGCCGTTGTTGATGAGCGCGACCTTGATCGGCACACCCTCGACGGCGCACGTCGCGAGTTCCTGATTGGTCATCTGGAAGCAGCCGTCGCCGTCGATGGCCCACACCTCGGTGTCGGGACGACCCATCTTGGCGCCCAGAGCGGCGGGAACCGCGTAACCCATGGTGCCGAGACCGCCCGAGTTGAGCCACGTGCGGGGCTTCTCGTAGGCGACGAACTGCGCCGCCCACATCTGGTGCTGACCGACACCTGCGCAGTAGATCGCGTCGGGACCGGCGAGCTTGCCGACGGCCTGGATGACGTACTGCGGCGACAGGGTGTCGTCGGTGGGACGGTCGTAGCTCAGCGGGTAGGTGCGACGGATGTCGTCGAGGTAGGCCCACCATGCCGTGTAGTCGAGCTTCGTGCCGGTCGCCAGGTCGGCGCGGATGGCCTCGAGCAGTTCGACGATGACCTCCTTGCAGTCACCGACGATCGGCACGTCGGCGTGCCGGTTCTTGCCGATCTCCGCAGGATCGATGTCTGCGTGGATGACCTTGGCGTCGGGTGCGAACGAGTCGAGCTGGCCGGTCACCCGGTCGTCGAAGCGGGCACCGAGGGTGATGAGCAGGTCGCTCCTCTGCAGCGCGGCGACCGCGGCGACGTTGCCGTGCATGCCGGGCATGCCGCAATGCAGGTTGTGGCTGTCGGGAAACGCACCGCGGGCCATGAGCGTCGTGACGACCGGGATGCCGGTCAGCTCGGCGAGCTCGAGCAGTTCGGCCGATGCCTCGGCCTTGATGACACCGCCGCCGACGTACAGCACCGGGTTCTTCGCGTCGGCGATCAGTCGCGCGGCCTCGCGGACCTGCTTGCCGTGCGGCTTCGTCACCGGGCGGTAGCCGGGCAGGTGCATCTCCGGCGGCCAGCTGAAGGTGGTCTGTGCCTGGAGGATGTCCTTGGGGATGTCGACGAGGACCGCGCCCGGGCGGCCCGAGGAGGCGAGGTAGAACGCCTCGGCCAGGATGCGCGGGATGTCGGCGCCGTCGGTGACCAGAAAATTGTGCTTTGTGATCGGCATCGTGATGCCGGAGATGTCGGCTTCCTGGAAGGCGTCGGTGCCGATGAGCGGGCGACCGACCTGACCGGTGATCGCGACGACGGGCACGGAGTCCATCTGCGCGTCGGCGAGCGGGGTGACGAGGTTCGTCGCGCCCGGACCGGAAGTGGCCATGCACACGCCGACCTTGCCGGTGGCCTGGGCGTAACCGGTGGCAGCGTGCCCGGCGCCCTGCTCGTGACGGACGAGCACGTGGCGCACGCGCCGCGAATCGAAGAGCGGGTCGTAGACGGGCAGGATCGCGCCGCCGGGAATGCCGAATACCGTGTCGACCTCGAGTTCCTCGAGTGCGCGGACCACCGACTGGGCGCCGGTGACCCGCTCGGGGGCGACCTGGCGTCGGTTGGCGGGCTGCGTTGCGGCAGCTGCGGGAGTCGGGGTGGCGGACCCCGGCTTTCGCGGCGAGGGTTGAGGCCGTGCGGTTGGTGCGCTCACTGCGAATTCCTCTGATTCTGGCTCCGGGCAACAAAAAACCCTCGTCAGCAAGTCTGCTGTACGAGGGTGGCGCGTCGTGGGCGAGTTGCGAAATGCGGCTCAGGCGACGACGCGCCGGCCGATTACGAGCAACCCATTCTGATTCACGCGCTCGACGGTAGGCGCATGGTGTCCAGACAGTCAACTTGGTGCGGTCCACTGTCCCAGAATGTGAGATGCCGCGGCTGCAGTGCGAAGATGTAGAGGTGTCATCTTCCCAGCAGCCCGTGCCACCGACTCCATCATCCCACACGCCCGATTCGGCGACGCAGGTCATCCAGATCTCGCGACTGTCGTTCCTCGCGTGTGCTCTGCTGTTCCTCGCCCTCGCCTCGCCCGCGCTCGCGTGGCCGGAGGCCTTCGCATGGACGCTGATCATTCCGTTCCTCGTCGCCGCCTGGGTCGTGCGGGTACGCACCGTCGTCGGCCCCGAGGGCATCGTCGCGCGGGCGACCTTCAAGACCACGAGCCTGAAGTGGGACGAACTCGACGGCCTTCGGTTCCCGAAGCGGGGCTGGGCCCGCGCGCGGCTCACCGACGGCAGCGAGGTCGCACTGCCGGTCGTCACCTTCGGCCGGTTGCCGCAGTTGTCGGAGGCGAGTGGGGGCCGCATCCCCGATCCGTATGCGGCCGCACAGCGCGCCGAGGAGAAGGCACACCGCGAGGAGGCGGCCGCCGAAGCCGGCTCGGACGCCGAAACCACCGACGACGCAGTCACCGTCGAGAAGAAGGACGACCGCTCCTCCTGATCCTCGCGACCGG
The DNA here is from genome assembly GCF_053764735.1 of Rhodococcus sp. 5G237. Classification (NCBI taxonomy): domain Bacteria; kingdom Bacillati; phylum Actinomycetota; class Actinomycetes; order Mycobacteriales; family Nocardiaceae; genus Rhodococcus; species Rhodococcus sp. 5G237. The sequence continues at coordinate 420,542 of NZ_JBSNCD010000006.1, forward strand.
GTGCGAATAGGTGCATCCGGACGCACGCGAGTAGATTCGTCGGTGCCGCTGCCCGGATCCGCCCCAGCCCGGCGACCGCACGCGGCCCGGCCGATTGCGCACACAGCCACCGTCAAGGAAGTCAGCCCATGCCCCCGTTGAGGTCACGCACCACCACCGTCGGACGAAACGCCGCGGGAGCGCGCTCCCTGTGGCGCGCCACCGGCCTGACCGATTCCGACTTCGGCAAGCCGATCGTCGCGATCGCGAACTCCTACACGCAGTTCGTACCCGGTCACGTCCACCTCAAGGACGTCGGTGAGATCGTCGCGAAGGCCGTGCGCGAAGCAGGCGGCGTGGCACGCGAGTTCCACACCATCGCCGTCGACGACGGCATCGCGATGGGCCACGGGGGCATGCTCTACTCGCTGCCGAGCCGCGAGATCATCGCCGACTCCGTCGAATACATGGTCAACGCGCACACCGCCGACGCGCTGGTGTGCATCTCGAACTGCGACAAGATCACGCCGGGCATGCTCAATGCCGCGATGCGCCTGAACATCCCGACGATCTTCGTCTCCGGCGGTCCGATGGAGGCCGGCAAGGCGGTCGTCGTCAACGGTGTCGCCCACGCCCCCACCGACCTCATCACCGCCATCTCGGCCTCCGCCAGCGAGGCCGTCGACGACGCGGGTCTCGACGAGGTCGAGCGCAGCGCGTGCCCGACCTGCGGTTCGTGCTCGGGTATGTTCACCGCCAACTCGATGAACTGCCTCACCGAGGCCCTCGGTCTCGCGCTGCCCGGCAACGGTTCGACCCTCGCCACCCACGAGGCGCGACGCGCACTGTTCGAGACCGCCGGCACCACGATCGTCGAAGCGGCCCTGCGTTACTACCGCGACGACGACGAGTCGGTGCTGCCGCGCAACATCGCAACCCCGGCCGCCTTCCGCAACGCGATGGCGCTCGACGTCGCGATGGGTGGTTCCACGAACACCGTGCTGCACACCCTCGCCGCCGCGCAGGAGGGTGAGGTCGACTTCGACCTGTCCACCATCGACGAGATCAGCCGCCGGGTGCCCTGCCTGGCCAAGGTCTCCCCGAACTCCGATTACCACATGGAGGACGTGCACCGCGCCGGCGGTATCCCCGCGATCCTCGGCGAGCTGCGCCGCGGTGGCCTGCTCGAGACCGACGTCTCCACGGTCCACACGAAGAGCTTCGACGAGTGGCTCGACACCTGGGACATCCGTTCCGGCAAGGCGTCCGAGACGGCCCTCGAGCTGTTCCACGCCGCACCGGGCGGTGTGCGCACCACCGAACCGTTCTCGACCGACAACCGTTGGTCGACGCTCGACACCGATGCCGCGAACGGCTGCATCCGCGACATCGAGCACGCCTACACCGTCGAGGGCGGCCTGTGCGTGCTGCGCGGCAACCTCGCACCGGACGGCGCGATCCTCAAGACCGCCGGTATCGACGAGGACCTGTTCCACTTCGAGGGCCCGGCCTACGTCGTCGAGTCGCAGGAGGAGGCCGTCTCGGTCATCCTCGGCAAGAAGATCAAGGCCGGCGACGTGGTCGTCGTCCGCTACGAGGGCCCGGCCGGCGGCCCCGGCATGCAGGAGATGCTGCACCCGACCTCCTTCCTCAAGGGCATCGGTCTGGGCAAGGTGTGTGCCCTGATCACCGACGGCCGCTTCTCCGGCGGCACCTCCGGTCTGTCCATCGGGCACGTCTCCCCCGAGGCCGCTTCCGGTGGTGTGATCGGCCTGATCGAGCAGGGCGACCGGATCCGCATCGACGTCGCGACCCGCACCCTCGAGGTGCTCGTCGACGACGAGGTGCTCGCGGACCGTCGCGCGAAGATGGAGGCCTCCGAGCGTCCGTGGCAGCCCGTCGACCGTGAGCGCACGGTCTCGAAGGCACTGCGCGCCTACGCCGCTCTGGCGACCTCCGCCGACAAGGGTGCCGTGCGGCGCGTGCCGTAACACCTGACGACAGTAAGGGCGAGGGCCCCGCGATCATCCGATCGCGGGGCCCTCGCCCTTCGTAATATCCGGCTTGCCGTGTCTCAGCGTCCGAAGATCCACAGACACACGCCGGCCGCCACACCCAGCAGCAGCACGACGAACGAGCCCAGGAACGGACGCGTCGCCCACCCGCGTCGTCCGTCGATCGCGATGCGTCCCGGTCCGGTGAGGGTGATCGCCACCGCGCAGGCGACGAGGAGGGCCTCGAATTCGAAGCCCGACGATTCGGCGGCGAAGAACTGGACGCCCGGTTCGAGTTCGTGCTTGAACAGCACCGCGTTGACCATGATCGCGACGATCGCGGCAGCGGCGAACGGGGTGAGCAGACCCAGGACGAGCAGTCCTCCGGCTGCGATCTCACCGACCGCGCCGACGATCGCGAGCACGGCGGGCTGCTGGTATCCCGCATCGCGGAGCAACGACTCGAAACCGTCGAGTCCAGGCCCGTTCCACAGACCCACCAGCTTCTGCAGTCCGTGGGCGACGAGGATCGCCCCGACCGCCGCACGCAGGACGAACAGACCGAGGTCGAGCGTTCCGCGGCGCACCTTCGCCGGGGCCTGTTCGCCGGCGACCACCGCGCCGCCCGTATCCGCACCGTAGACCGGCTCCGGCCGGTACATCTGCTCGGTGGGAGCGGCGTAGGCGTCGCTGCCGAGGGGAGCTCCGCCTGCGCCGAAGTCATCGTCGGATCCGAGATACGACTCGCGTGGTCGGCGCATCTCGAGTGTGTGTTCGTCGGGCTGGTCGCCGTAGGGATTCGAACCCGCGTCCGGTATGCCACCGTTCTTGTTGTCGGCCACGTCCTCAGCCTATGCCCGTGACCGTCCCCGCACCCGGCATCCGCGGGTGCGCGCGTCGTGCCGGTAACGTTTGCGGCATGACACGGGGTACGCGATGGACGGGTTCGTGGGGCGTACGTGCGGCAGCGGCGGTGCTCGCCGTCGGAGTCCTCGCCGTCCCGTCCTGCGCCCGCTTCGACGACTCCGCGTCGACCCCGTTCACTCCCGAGCCCACCTTCGACCCGGGACCGGGCGTCGGACCCCAGGACCCCACCGAGACGACGACGCCGAGCGCCTCCCCCAAGCCACCGGGGCCCTGTGTCGACCCCGATCCGTCCGTGATCGCGACCTGCCTCGACGTCACCGGCGGCCTGGTGACGATGCCCGATGGCAACTCCGCGCTCGTCACCGAGCGTCGGACGGGCCGGATACTGCAGGTCGCCCCGGAGACCGAGCCGGTGGAGATCGCGACCATCCCGGTCGACGGCTCCGGGGACGGTGGGCTGCTGGACGTGGCGCTCTCCCCCACTTTCGCCGAGGACCGACTGCTCTACGCCTACATCACCACGGCCTCCGACAACCGCGTGGTCCGCATCGCCGCGGGTGACACTCCCAAGGACGTGCTGACAGGGATCCCCCGCGGCGCGACGGGCAATTCCGGCGCCATCGAGTTCGTCTCACCCACCGAACTCGCCGTCCTGACCGGCGACGCCGGAAACGCAGCGGCCGCAAACGATCCGAACGTCTTGTCCGGCAAGCTCCTGAACCTGCCGCTCCCAGCCCCCGGCGCGGCACCCGCCCCGTCGGTGATGTTGTCGGGCATCGGCACCGCGGGCGATGTGTGCCGCGACCCCAACGGCAATCTGTGGGTCACCGACCGCACTCCCCTCGAAGACCGGCTCCAGCGGGTCGGGGTCGACGGCTCGACCGGCACCGGCCCGGCCTGGACGTGGCCCGAGCGGCCCGGTGTCGCCGGGTGCGCAGCGGCCCCCGACGGGATCGCGATCTCGCTCACCGACGCGAAGGCCGTCGCGGTCGTCGCCACCGATCCGGGCACCGGAGCGGTCACGGCGTCGCCCGTCCTCGCAGCGGAGGACCGTTACGGCATGCTGCGCGGCGCCGCGTCGTCGCCCGACGGCCTGCTGTGGGTCTCGACGGTCAACAAGTCCGGTTCCGAACCGGGACCGAACGACGACCGCGTCGTCCGCATCCAGTTCCCGGCCGGTGGCGGTGGATTCGACTGATCACGCCCGCTCCGGCGTCTCCACCGGTTCGGTGCGGTGGAGCAGTCCCGCGAGCATCGGGAGCACGAGGACGGTGACGGCGCCCGCCGCCACGAGGATCGACGCGCTCGCGTTCGACATCTGGTCGGCACTCACCGCCACGCCCGTGACCGCGACGATCAGGGGAAGACCCGTCGTCGAGTACAGGGCGATCTGCAACTGCTCCGCGGTTCCGAACATCCGCTTTCCGGTCTCGTCACGTTTGAGGCGCGATGCGACGAAAACCGGCACACCCCGCACCAGGACGAGCAGTCCGAGGAATGCCAGCAGGATCCCCGGGGCACTCACAACGGCACCGACGTCGATCGCCATGCCCGAGGTGACGAAGAAGATCGGGATGAGGAAGCCGTAGCCCAGACCGTCGAGCTTCTTCTCGAGCCGCTCGTCGCCCGCCGGGATCGTGCGGCGCAGGATGAAACCGGCCGCGAAGGCACCGAGGATGATGTCGAGATCGAAGACTGCCGCGACGGCGATGAGTCCGACGAGCAGCAGCATCGTCAGGCGCACCGGGATCTGGGCGGTGGTGTCGGAACCGAGCCGGACGAACTGGGTGAACCGTGAGCCCTCCCGCAGGATCCAGGTCGGCAGCACGGCGACGACGACGGCCACGACCGCGAACGCCAGCAGGACGATCAGCGAGCCGAGTGCGCCGCGCGCACCGAGCAGGGTCGCCATGGCCACGACGGGCAGCAGCTCTCCGAAGGCCCCGTGGTTGAGCACCGAGCGTCCGAGTGGGGTTGCGACGAGTCCGCGGTCGGCGAGGATCGGCAGGAGCGTCCCCAGCGCCGTGGACGTCAGCGCGATCGCCACGGCGATCTCGGCGTGCACCTGACCCGCCGCTCCCAGTGCGGCGACGGTGCCGAGAGCCAACAACATGCACACGCACCAGGTGAACATCGCGCGACGCCCACCCCGCCCGCGCAGCTCGGCGGGGTCGATCTCGTATCCGGCGAGCAGGAAGAGCATCCCCAGGCCGAGTTCGCGCAGGATACCGATCTCGCTGCCCGTCTCCGCGAGGTCGAGCGCGTAGGGACCGATGAGGACACCGGCCACCAGCAGCAGCACGACCTCGGGGACCAGCCGACGCGGAACGGCGCCGGCGATCAGCGGTGCCAGCACCGCCGCGACGGCGATCCAGAACAGCGAGGTGGCTACAGCAGCGTCCATGCGCCGCTACTCTAGCCGCGCAAGATCAACTGCACGCGGCGATGACGAGTTCCTTCACGCGCGCCGGATCGGCCTGTCCGCGAGTGGCCTTCATGACGTCGCCGACGATCTTGCCGGCCGCCTGAACCTTGCCGGAGCGGATCTTGTCGGCGATGTCGGGGTTGGCGGCCAGAGCGGCGTCGACCGCGGCCTGCAGCGCCGAATCGTCGCGCACGACCTCGAGACCGCGAGCGGCGACCACCTCGTCGGGCTCGCCCTCACCGGCGAGCACACCGTCGACGACCTGACGGGCCAGCTTGTTCGTCAGCTTGCCGTCGGCCACCAGTGCGATGACGCGGGCGACCTGCTCGGGCGTGATGGGCAGTTCGGCGAGTTCGACACCGCGGGTGTTGGCCTGCTGGGCCAGGTAGGCGACCCACCACGAGCGGGCCTCCGAGGCGGGGGCGCCGGCCTCGGTGGTCGCGATGACGAGATCGAGCGCACCGGCGTTGACGAGGTCGCGCATCTCCTCGTCGGAGACACCCCAGTCGGCCTGGATGCGGGCGCGGCGCAGCCACGGCAGCTCGGGCAGCGTCGCGCGCAGCTCCTCGACCCAGGCGGCGTCGGGCGCGATCGGCTCGAGGTCGGGCTCCGGGAAGTAGCGGTAGTCCTCGGCGGTCTCCTTGCGGCGACCGGGCGAGGTGGTGCCGTCGGCCTCCTGGAAGTGCCGGGTCTCCTGGATCACCTCACCACCGGAGACCAGCACGGCCGCCTGGCGGCGCATCTCGTAACGCACCGCGACCTCGACGGACTTGAGGGAGTTGACGTTCTTCGTCTCGGTACGGGTACCGAACTCCTTCGCGCCGATGGGCATCAGCGAGATGTTCGCGTCGCACCGCATCGAACCCTGGTCCATGCGGACGTCGGAGACATCGAGGGCCTCGAGCAGGTCGCGCAGGGCGGTGACGTAGGCGCGGGCGACCTCGGGGGCGCGCTCGCCGGCACCGACGATCGGCTTGGTGACGATCTCGACGAGCGGCACACCGGCGCGGTTGTAGTCGAGCAGCGAGTGGCTCGCACCGTGGATGCGACCGGTGGCGCCACCGACGTGCAGCGACTTGCCGGTGTCCTCCTCCATGTGCGCGCGCTCGATGTCGACGCGCCAGGTGGTGCCGTCGTCGAGCACGACGTCGAGATATCCGTCGGTGGCGATCGGCTCGTCGTACTGCGAGATCTGGTAGTTCTTCGGCTGATCCGGGTAGAAGTAGTTCTTCCGCGCGAAGCGACCCCACGGGGTGATCGAGCAGTTCAGCGCGAGGCCGATGCGGATCGCGGACTCGACGGCAGCCTGGTTGACGACGGGCAGTGCCCCCGGCAGACCGAGGCAGACCGGGCACACCTGCGTGTTGGGCTCGGCGCCGAAGGCGGTCGGGCAGCCGCAGAACATCTTGGTGGCGGTGTGCAGCTCGACGTGCACCTCCATGCCCATCACGGGCTCGAACTTCGCGAGCACGTCGTCGTAGGCGAGCAGGTCAGCGGACACGGAGGCAGTCATGGTGTCGATTTTAGACGGCGCCGGGAGTGCCGACGCGCGGCCTCACCCGAACAGGATCCGCATCTCCTGATAGCGCTCGTCGGGCACGTACTTCGGTTCGGCGAGTTCGTCGAAATCGACCCGGGCGATGTCGGTGCCGTGCAGTGCGACCATGTGCCCCCAGTCCTCCTCGGCGACGAGATCGGTCACCGCCATGCCGAGTCGGGTGGCGAGCACCCGGTCGAATGCCGTGGGGACACCGCCTCGTTGGATGTGCCCGAGGACCGTCGCGCGGGCCTCGATGCCGGTGTGCTTCTCGATGAGCGGCGCGAGCACCTCGGCGATCCCACCGAGGCGCGGCCGGTCGAATCCGTCGAGTCCCTTGGTGGAGTATGCCTCCTCCATCTCGGGGAGTGTGAAGCCCTCGGCGACGACGACCATCGGCGAGCGCCCGCGGTTGCGGACACTCATCACCCACTCGCAGATCTGTTCGAGGCTCTCGGGGTGTTCCGGGATGAGGATGGCGTGTGCCCCGCCCGCGGTGCCCGCGTGCAGTGCGATCCATCCGGCGTGCCGGCCCATGACCTCGAGCACCATGCAGCGTTTGTGGGAGTTGCCGGTGGTGCGGAGGCGATCGATCGCCACCGTCGCGATTTCGACGGCCGTGTCGAAACCGAAGGTGTAGTCGGTGTGGCTGAGGTCGTTGTCGATCGTCTTCGGCACACCGACGATGCGGATCCCTTCACCGAAGAGCCGCTTCGAGGCTGCGGCGGTGCCCTCTCCCCCGATGGCGATCACGGCGTCGATCCCGAGGCGGTCGAGGGTCTTCTGGATGTTCTGTGCCCCGCCGTCGGGTCCCTGGTACGGGCCGAACCGGCTCGTGCCGAGGATCGTGCCACCCTGCTGGGCGAGACCGCGAACACGGCTGCGGTCCAACGGGATCACATCGCCCTCGACGAGACCGCGCCAGCCGTCGAGGAATCCGACGAACTCTTGTCCGTGCACCTCGGTCCCCTTGAGCACCGCTCCGCGGATGACCGCGTTGAGACCGGGGCAGTCCCCGCCACTGGTGAGAATTCCGATCCTCGTCACGCACTACCTCCCGTCGGATGGACCAGTACCGCAGAACCGGTACTGCCCGGACCGGTGCTGCAGTGCCAATCCTGCCCGTTCGCAGTCGCGACGGCAGCCCGATTCAGCCGGGTGTGACGAGACCGGACTCGTAGGCGAGCACCACGGCCTGCGCGCGGTCGCGCAGATGCAGCTTCCCGAGCACCTTTCCGACGTGGGTCTTGACGGTCTGTTCGGCGACGAACAACCGCTCCGCGATCTCGGTGTTCGACAGGCCGTGCGCGATCAGTTCGAGCACTTCGAGTTCGCGCGGGGTGAGAGGATCGAGGACGCGGTCGCGTCCTCTCGCCGGTCGGCGCCGGCTGGTGACGTCGGCGATGAGGCGGCGGGTGACGGTCGGCGCGAGCAGTGCCTGTCCGTCGGCGACCACCCGCACGGCACGCACGAGTTCGTCGGCCGGCGCGTCTTTGAGCAGGAACCCGCTCGCTCCCATCCCCAGCGCCTCGTAGACATAGTCGTCGAGATCGAAGGTGGTGAGCATGAGCACCTTCGACCGCGGTTCACGGGTGTCGGCGAGGATGTGCCGCGCCGCGTCGAGACCGTTCATCTCGGGCATGCGCACGTCCATGAGGACGACGTCGGGTCGCAGGCGCGCGACCTCCGAGACGGCCGCTCGACCGTCGGGGGCATCGCCGACGACGCTGATGTCGGGCTGGGCTCCGAGCAGTGCTCCGAAGCCCTGCCGGACCATGGCCTGGTCGTCGGCGATGAACACGGTGATGGGAGGGTGCGGTTCGGTCATCGGCACCCACCTTAGGCCCCGGTCAGCACCGGGAGAACCGCTCGGACCTCGAAACCTCCGCCGGGCCGGGGATGGGCGACGAGTTGTCCGCCCACGACGGACGCGCGTTCGACCATGCCCAGGATTCCGTTGCCGCCGCTGCGGTCCGACGGCCGAACGGTGGCGACGAGGCCGTCGACCGACGACTGTCCGTTGGTCACCTCCACCGTGACGGTCGCCGGCTCCCACAACAGCCGCGCGCACACGCGGGCACCGGGAGCGTGCCGGGCCGCGTTCGCGAGCGACTCCTGCAGGATCCGGTAGACCGTCAGGCCGACACCGTCGGAGACACGCCCCGGCACTCCGTCGATCCGGGTCTCGAGCAACATCCCCGCGCGACGCGAGGACTCGAACAGGTCGTCGATGCGGTCGAGACCCGGCTGGGGTTCGTGCTCGGGGAGTTGCCCGTCGCTGCGGAGCACCCCGAGCAGGGTGCGGACCTCGTTCAGTGCCTCCCGCGCGGTCGCACCGAGGGCGTCGAATTCGGCGCGCACGTCGTCGTTCACGTCCGGAATCCGATAAGGGGCGCTCTGTGCCTGCACGACGATCATCGACATGTGGTGGGCGACGATGTCGTGCAGGTCGCGTGCGATGTGCGCCTTCTCCTCGAGGATGGCGCGACGCGCACGTTCGAGCTCGCTGACCTCCTCCTCCCGCGCGAGTTGCCGTCGGGAGATCAGCAGCCAGCGCACCAGCAACCCGAAGACGACGACGGCGGTGATACCGATGCCCCATCCCCAGCCGTTGCGGCCGGGAACGAACGCCGCGAACAACAGGACGGTCGCGACCCACACGACCAGCACGAGGCGGATCTCCTCGCGGATCGCAACGGCGAACACCAGCGCAAGCATCACCAGGATGTGCACGACCTGCCACGGATAGTCGTAGCCGGGAACCAGGTCGAACGCTATCGGGATGACGAGTCCGGCCGCCGCGGCCACCGCCCACCCCAGAGCCGGCCGGACGAGCACGAGGAGGAACGGGAACACCGCCATCCCCGAGATCAGCGGCAACAGCGGTGGGGAGATGTCGTGGGTCAGGGGCAGCGTCGGCCACGCGATCGCATAGAGGATCAACGTCACGGTGACCACGGTGACGACGCTCCACCGTCCCCGGCCCAGGCGTCCCGCGGTTCTCACGCCGGACTTCGCAAGCTCTTTCACCTCACCCACGCTAGGAGCCTCGGTCTCGACTGTCCTCATACCTGGGGGTGAGATCCGCGTAGCTCTGCAGGTGGTGCCGGCCTGATCGAGATCGCTCCGGCGCGGGGTCCGGTGGAGGGCTGTGCGTTCCTAGCGTCGCCGGCATGACAGTGAAATCCGCAGTGGTCCGAGTCGCGTCGGTCGCCTTCCTCGCCACCGCGGCATATGCCGCCGTGCCGGGGGCGCTCGCCCACTCTGCCGCGCCCCCGACGGAAGACGCCGCGACCGCAGCGACGGTGACGGCGCTCGTCGCCGACGACGCGGAGCGAGCACTGTCGTCCCTGCCGACCGATTTCACCGCCGTGATGGGGTACACGCCGATCGTCGAACAGTGGGCGGACGGAACGACCGTCCTCGCCGATCCGGAGGGTGACTGCTCCACGCCGGTTCCGGTGCCGGCGGCGTTCGAATCGGCGTGCCGGGTCCACGATTTCGGATACGACCTCCTGCGGTACGCCCACATCACCGGTGGCGAGCTGGTCACCGATGCCCGGCGCGAACTCGACGGGCTGTTCGCGCGACATCTCGACACCGTCTGTCGTTCCGAACCCGACATCGCGTCGTGCATGCCGGTCGCAGGAATCTCTTCTGCAGCAGTGGAATTCAATTCGTGGCGACAGGGTCACCGGACGCCTGTCGCGGAATCGCCGTGGGCCCTGGCCGTCGCTGCGGGCTCGGTCGCCCTGGGCTTCACGGCACGAAAGGTGCGGCGATGACGGTCCTCACGGTGGTTCTCGCGACGGTGATCTCCCTCGCCCCTCCCCTGCTGCCGCGACAGTCGGTCGTACAGGGCGTCGTCACAGGTTTGTCAGTGGTGATCGCGCTGGCGGTGCTTCGCATCGTCATGGCCGCGCGACGGCGGGCCGGGCGACCTCCGCGACCCGCGAGGCCGGAACTGCGTGTGCCGGTCGCGCTCGTCGGCGGGTCCGTCGTGCTGGTCGCGGCATCCGGTGCGCATCGGTGGCAGAACGGTCTGCGCGAGGTGATGTCGGTTCCCGCTGTGGATGTGCGCTGGTGGCTCGAAGCACTGGCGGTCGCGATCGTGGTCGTCGCCGCGGTGCTCGCCGTTCCGCGTCTCGTGCATCTCCTGTCGCGGCGCCGGGTGGCGGTGGCGGCCGTCACCGTGACGCTGGCGATCGGCGCCACGGTCGGGATCGGCGTCACGGTTGGGATCGGCACAGCCACGATGGCGTTCTCCCCCGGAGGGACGATCGACACGGTCGCCTCCCCCACCGCGCTCTCGGCGGGGCTGTCGGGCGGTGCGGGATCGGCACTGTCGTGGAACCGGTTGGGCCGCGAGGGGCAGAAGTTCGTGTCCCTGCCCGCCGAGGGGTCCCCGATCCGGATCTACGTGCCGTTGTCGGCCGCGCCGGATCCGTCTGCGCGCGCGGAGTTCGCAGTGGACGAACTCCGACGGTCGAGAGCCTTCGACCGACCGCATCTCGTGGTGGCCGTGCCGACCGGCTCGGGTTGGGTCGATGCCGCTGCGGTCCGCGGCTTCGAGCACCGGTGGGGCGACGACGTCGCCATCGTCGCCCAGCAGTACTCGGACATGCCGAGCTGGGCGACCTTCGTCCTCGACCACGGTGCCGCGGAGGAGGAGGCCCGGGCGCTCGTCACCGCACTGCGAGCACACCTGTCCACGCTGCCCGACGAGCAACGTCCCGCCCTGCACGTCTACGGGCAGTCCCTGGGCGCGACCGGTGCGAGCGCCGTCTTCGACAACGAACCGGAGCCGTGTGCACTGTTCCTCGCGGGGCCGCCCGCGGGTGTCCGCACCGACGGCGCGAGTGTCCGGGCGAACACCTCCGACCCTGTGGTGTGGTGGCGGCCGTCGCTGCTGTGGTCGCCGCCGGATCTGTCGCATGCGCGCGCCGATGCCCCGATCCCGCCGTGGCTGCCGGTGGTGTCGTTCGTGAACACGACGGTGGACCTGCTCACCTCGCTCGAGGCCCCACCCGGTCACGGGCACCGCTACGGCGACGATCAGGCGCGGTGCACCTCCGCCCACGGATAGATCGCATCCGGATGGATCGGCGCCCGGATACACCGCGACCCGCCGGCCGACGAACGGCACGGCGGGTCGTGGTGTGGAAAGGATCAGGCGACGATGGGTCCTCGTGCCGCCTCGAAGGCCGCACCCACCCGGTACAGACGCTCGTCGGCGAGAGCCGGGGCCATGATCTGCAGGCCGACGGGAAGACCGTCGTCCGCCGAGAGACCGGACGGCACCGACATCGCGCAGTGTCCCGCGAGGTTGGTCGGGAGCGTGCACAGATCGGACAGGTACATCGCCAGCGGGTCGTCGACCTTCTCGCCGAGCTTCCACGGTGTGAACGGACTCGTGGGCGAGACCAGAACGTCGACCTGCTCGTAGGCCTTCTCGAAGTCCTGCGCGATGAGGGTCCGGACCTTGAGGGCCTGACCGTAGTAGGCCTCGTAGTAGCCGGAGGACAGCGCGTAGGTACCGATCATGATGCGGCGCTTGACCTCCTTGCCGAAACCGGCGGCGCGGGTCGCGGCCATGACCTGCTCGGCGCTCATCGTGCCGTCGTCGACGCGCATGCCGTACCGCATGGCGTCGAAGCGGGCCAGGTTCGAGGAGACCTCCGACGGCAGGATCAGGTAGTACGAGGCGAGCGCGTACTCGAAGTGCGGGCACGACACCTCGACGACCTCCGCGCCGAGCTTCGTGAGCATCTCGACCGCCGCATCGAACGACGAGAGCACGCCGGGCTGGTAGCTGTCGGAGTGCAGCTCCTTGACCACGCCGACCTTCAGGCCCTTCAGGTCGCCGGCCGCACCTTGGCGCGCCGCCTCCACGACGGGACGCACGGGGGCGTTCACCGACGTCGAGTCGCGCGGATCGTGCCCGGCGATGACCTCGTGCAGCAGTGCCGTGTCGAGGACGGTGCGGCCGCAGGGTCCACCCTGGTCGAGCGACGACGCGCAGGCGACCAGGCCGTACCGCGAGACCGTGCCGTAGGTGGGCTTGGTGCCGACGGTGGCGGTGACGGCGGCGGGCTGGCGGATCGAGCCACCGGTGTCGGTGCCGATCGCGAGCGGGGCCTGGTACGACGCGAGCGCCGCAGCGGAACCACCACCGGAGCCACCCGGGATACGGCTGGTGTCCCACGGGTTGCGGGTGGGACCGTAGGCCGAGTTCTCGGTGGACGAACCCATCGCGAACTCGTCCATGTTGGTCTTGCCGAGGATGGGGATCCCGGCTTCGCGCAGCTTCGTGGTGAGCGTCGCGTCGTAGGGCGAGACCCAGCCCTCGAGGATCTTCGAACCGCACGTGGTGGGCATGTCCGTGGTGGTGAACACGTCCTTGAGCGCGAGCGGCACACCGGCGAGCGCCGAGGCCGGCTTCTCGCCTGCGGCGACAGCACGGTCGACCTCGGCCGCGGCGGCGAGCGCCTGCTCGGAGGCGACGTGCAGGAAGGCGTTGTATTCGCCGTCCACCTCGGCGATGCGATCGAGGTGTGCCTGGGTGACCTCCACCGACGACAGTTCGCCGGCATGGATCTTCGACGCCAGGGTCGCGGCGTCGAGGCGTGTCGTATCCGTGCTCATTCGCCCTCTCCCAGGATCTGCGGGACCGAGAAGCGGTCCTCCTCGACGGCCGGCGCACCGGAGAGCGCCTGCTCGGGCGTGAGACCGGGGACGACGACGTCGGGTCGCGTCACGTTGGTGACGGCGTTCGGGTTCGCCATGGGAGCCACATCGTCCGCGGCCACCTCCGACACCGCCTTGACGTGGTTGAGGATCGAATCCAACTGACCGGCGAACTCGTCGAGTTCGGCATCGGTCAGCGCAAGCCGGGACAACCGGGCGAGATGCGCGACCTCGTCACGGGAGATGGCAGGCACCGTGAATGGCCCCTTTCCGATGGAGAGTGAACGTCCTGTCCAGGGTAATGCGTCCTGGAAGCGACGGCGCACGCGGTTCGGGCGACATCACTCGTCGCGCGGTCGGCGCCGCATCCGACCCGCCGATGTTGCCAGCTTCGCAACGCTGTGTTGCGTTCGTGTGACATGCCCCGTCGCGACCGGGGATTTTCGGTGGGGTCGGCATATTTTCGGGTCTGCACCGTCCCTGGCGCCGTCGACGAGGTGCAAGGATGTGGTCTGCCAGAGGTCGACACGGGCCCCTGGGCCGGCATGCGGATGCCGGCGCACCACGTGCCGTCGATGCGGCGTTCGTCGACGGCACGAAACCGACTGGGGAAAGGACTCACGTGTCGTACCTCTTGCGTGTCAGGCTCCCCGATCGTCCCGGCAGCCTCGGCTCGCTCGCCCTGGCACTCGGTTCGGTCGGCGCCGACATCCTGTCGCTCGACGTCGTCGAACGCGGCACGGACTTCGCGATCGACGATCTCGTCGTCGACGTCGAGCCGGGCAAGCTCCCCGACACGCTGCTCACCGCGGCCGAGGCCCTGCCCGGTGTGACGGTCGACTCGATCCGTCCCTACGCCGGAATCCTCGACACCCATCGCGAACTCGAACTGATCGATCACGTCGCCGCCGCCCGCGACGACCGCATCCAGATCCTCGTCGACGGCGCTCCCCGGGTGCTTCGTGTGGGCTGGGCGACCGTGCTCGGAGTCGGCCCGAACGGCGTCTTCCGCATCGCGGGGAGCCCGGGTTCGCCGGAGACCCACCTCGACGGCGTCCCCTGGATGCCTCTCGCCGAGGCCACCCTGCTCGACCACGACGGTGAGTGGGTGCCGCAGCTCTGGCGCGACATGGACACGATGCTCGCGGCGGCTCCCCTCGGCTCGCCCGAACGCGTCCTCGTCCTCGGCCGTCCCGGCGGACCGGAGTTCCGTCCGTCCGAGATCGCACGCATCGGTTACTTCGCGGGCATCGTCGGCACCGTCCTCCGATAGTCCCCCGAGGGTCTGGGACAGGATTCAGCCGACGACGAGCCTGCGTGCCTGCGCGATCGCTTCCTCACGCGAATGCACGCCCAGTTTCCGGTAGAGGGAACGCAACTGGGTCTTGACGGTGTTGAGGGTGACGAACTGTTCCTTGGCGATCGTGCTCGCCGTCCCGCCGGCGAGCAATGCGTCGAGGACCGCGCGCTCGCGCGGAGTCAGCCGTACGACGACACGGATCTCGCGGAAGATGCCGTACTCGGCCATCGCCGAGTCGAGATCGATCGGCAGTTCGACACCCAGGGACAGGATGTCGCGCACGGCCGACGGTGGGACACCGACGAACGGCCGCGTCACTCCTGCATGTTCCGCCAGCACCACGGCCCGCTGGAGATGCCGTCGCGCGTCGGTGCGGCGACCGAGTCGCAGCGCCGCCACCGAGCCGATCAGGGCGAGTTCCGCACCGACGGCCGGACAGTGCTCACGGGCCGCATCCCCGCGATGCACGATCACCTCGGCACCTCCGGGATCACCGCCGAGCAGCCGCAATCGCGCACGGGCCGGAGCCGTGAGGGGATGCGTCGACCCGGCGAGCAACTCGCGCGCCGCGCCGGCCTCCCCGAGCGCGAGGTGCAGATCGGCACGCGCGGCATCGACCAACAGCGCGGAGATACCGATGAGGCGATGGGAGAAGTGCTGCAACTCCGAATCTATGTACAGCAGGCCGTCGGCGGGCACACCACTCAGCAACGCCAGTCGACCGCGCGCGTACAGGACGGACGCCCACAGCTCTTCCGTGTGGCGGGGCGTGCCGAGCTCGGAGAGCGCGCGGAAGGCCGTGCCGGTGTCGAGCCGGTCGAGTGCCACGAGCGCGGCGGCGGCCAGACCCGCCGTACGGACGAGGACCTCGGCCTCTCCCAGGATCGGCGGATGCCGGCGTTCCTCCTCGATCCACCGGGTGGCCTCGTGCGTCCGGCCCCGGAGCGCTTCGAGGAGCGCGAGTTTGCCTGCGGCCTCCCGCTCGACGAACACCCCTCGCCCCGCCGTGTGGGCGTGGCGCAGCATCGTTCCGGCATCGGTGGTGCGTCCGCCGAGGAGGTAGACGGTGCCGAAGTTGAGGTACCTCAGTCCGTGGGCGTGCCGGGTCGCGGTGTCGAGCGTCTCGAAATCCGGCACGGGTTCGGTGGCCAGGCCGTCGCACACCTCCATCGCCTCGTCGTAGGAACCCTGCATCCGGAGACTTCCGAGGCGGAGGACCGCTTCGAAGGACTGCGGGAATGTCCACTCCCTCGGCTCTTCCGAGCCGTTCCGGGCACGGGTGATCGTTCGCAGCGATGCGACGGTGCGATCGTCGGCCGTCATGTCGTCGGGGAGCAACTCGAGCAGCACGACCCCCAGGGAGCGGAGTGATCCGCTCCCGTAGAGTGCCACCCAGTTCTTCTCGACGATGCCGATCGCGCACTGCCAGTCGCGCCGCTCCACGGCATGTTCGAGGGCGATGTCCGGACGCGCGCGCTGCAGCCAGTGGTCGATGAGAGCCGACTGCGCATCCCACAACTCGTCCGGGTATTCCGCGTTGCCCACCCGCAGGAGTGACCTTCGGACGACCTCGGGATAGCACCAACCGGTCTCGTCGTCCGTCGAGCCGTCGTCCGCCGAGCAGGCCTCGATCAGTCCCGATTCGACCAGTGCGGCAAGGAAGGCGTCGCTGTCGGAGATGTGCGGTAGGGCCGAGATCGACGTCCGGGTCACCGTGTTCGGTGCGGCGGAGACGAGGACCGAGCGGGAGGACAGTGCCGGTGAGGACTCCGCCGCCACCACATGCATGACGACGAGATCTACTGCCGAGTCGACGAGGGCGTCGGCGCCGTAGGCCCGGTGCGGCTTCTCGGCGCGCAACGTCGCGCACACCGCCGCGACGAACGCGGCTGATCCTTCGGTCCGGCGGATGATCCACTCGATGGTGCGTTCGTCGCGTGCGAGTCCGAAGAGGCGACACAGTGCAGCGGTCTCGTCCACGGTGAACGCCAGGTCGTCGGCGCCGACGATCGTCCTGCGCGGGTGTCCGTCGACATGTTCGGTCCACGATCCCGCAGCTCTGCTGGTGGCCACGACCCGCACCTGCGGACCGAGTTGCAGCAACTGCCCGACCCGGTCCTCGATCGACTCGACCGACCGGACGCCGTCGAGCACGAACATCACCGGTCGGGCGTGCCGGACCAGTACCGAACACACCGTGTCGAAGGAGCGTTCCGCTGCAACGGGTTCGTCGATTCCGAGGGAGTTGCACAGCGACGACGCCACCGTCGCCCAGTACGTCTCGGGTGTGACATCGTGCGCGGGTTCGGGAACCACGACGGGCACCATCTCGGGACACGGGTCGGTCGCCAGCCACGTGTTGACGAGTGTCGTCTTGCCCGAGAAGGGACCACCGACGAGCACGACGAGTTCGGAATGTGCAGACAGAACGGAGAACAATCGGCGACGAGACAAGGGCATCGTTCTCGGCACGTCCACTATCCCTTTCGCATCCGGGCAGCATCGTCCCCGAAACGGACTCACAGATATGTGCAGATATTAGCAGCCTGCAGGTGAAATGACGGGTTTCACCGGAATTCCGTTCACGCGTCGAGAATCACACCGGAGTAATTCCGCACCTCCGTTCACGCGGTCCACGAACGGTTTTCACGCCGGCGGGGGAGAAACTCGGTGAGCTTCTCCCCCGCCGTGACATCGTTCAGTGTGCGAATGCCTGGTCGGTGTGGCCGCGGCCGACCCCCTTACGGAGATATTCGACGACCTCGGCGATGTCCTTGCCGAGCTTGTACGCGAGATCGCGACTGAATCCCTCACGGAGCACGATGCGCAACACCGCAATGTCCTCGGCGTCGGCCGGCATCGTGTAGGCGGGAACCTGGAATCCGCGGGCCCGCAGTTCGTGGGAGATGTCGAAGACCGTGTATCCCGGATCTCCCACCACCCGGAAGGACAGCACCGGGATCGCCGAGCCGTCGGTGATGATCTCCATGTCGTCGATCTCGGAGATCATCTGCGACAACATCAGTGCGGTGTCGCGGAGGGACTCCATGATCTGGGTGTACCCGGCGACGCCGAGACGGATGAAGTTGTAGTACTGCCCGACCACCTGATTACCCGAGCGCGAGAAGTTCAGGGTGAAGGTCGGCATGTCGCCGCCGAGGTAGTTGACCCGGAAGACCAGATCCTCGGGCAGGTGTTCCTTCGACCGCCACACCACGAAGCCGATGCCCGGATAGGTCATGCCGTACTTGTGGCCACTGACGTTGATGGATACCACGCGCGGTACTCGGAAGTCCCATTCGAGTTCCGGATGGAGGAACGGGACGACGAATCCACCGCTGGCGGCGTCGACGTGCAGGGGCACATCGGGACCACCGGAACCGGCGAGTTCGTCGAGCACCGCCGCGATCTCCGCGACGGGTTCGAGTTCACCGGTGAAGGTCGTGCCGAGGATCGCGACCACCCCGATGGTGTTCTCATCGACCGCGTCGCGGACCTGTTCCGGGGTGATGACGTAGCGGCCGGGCTCCATCGGCAGGTACTTCGGTTCGACATCGAAGTAGCGGCAGAACTTCTCCCATACCACCTGAACATTGCTGCCGAGCACGAGGTTCGGTTTGGTCGCATCCTTGCCGGCCGCCTGCCGTGCCTGACGCCAGCGCCACTTGAGAGCGAGACCGGCCAGCATCACGGCCTCGGACGATCCGACCGTCGAGACACCCGTCGCCGACGCGGGATCGGAGGGAGACAGATCCTCGGCGTGGAACAGTGCCGCCACCATGTTGACGCACCGGGTCTCGATCTCCGCCGTCGCCGGGTACTCGTCCTTGTCGATCATGTTCTTGTCGAACGTCTCCGCCATCAGGCGATCGGCCTGCGGATCCATCCACGTGGTGACGAAGGTGGCCAGGTTGAGCCGTGAGCTGCCGTCGAGCATCAGCTCGTCGTGGATGAACCGGTACGCCGCTTCGGGTTCGGTTTCCGACTTCGGGAGTCTCAGAGCGGGAATCGGGTCGGTACCGAGCCGGCCCGTGTAGGCGGGTGCGAGTGTCTCGCTCGGAGCGGTGGGATCTGACATGGCTACCTCCATTTTTCGCGCATCGAACACTCGTCCGATCCGGTGGACGTCGGGGTATTCGGGCGGTCCTCACACCTCGATCGGCGGGTACAGCCTCTCCATCGTGTAGCGGCGGTTGCGCCGGACCGACAGGGCACTCAGGGTCAACGATACGAGCAGGATTCCGGCCAGGACAGCGATTGCGGTCCACAATCGCGAATCGATGTTCTCGGCGACGGTGAGCTGCCGCAGACCGTTGACGGTGTAGGTCATCGGGTCGAACGGGTGGATGTACTGGAACGGCTTCGCGGTGGTCGGCACGGGGTAGATACCGCCGGCCGAGACCAGTTGCAGCATCAGGAAGGCCAAGGTCACCACCCGACCGACGGCGACGCCGAAGATCGCGTTGAATGCCTGGATCATGGCCAGATACGTCGCGGAGATCAACATCAGGAACAAGATCGTCCCCACCACGTGCTTCACGTCCAGTCCGACGCCGAAATGGACGACCGTGTACATCACGACCACCTGCAGGATGCCCACCAGCAGAGCCGGCCAGTACGACGCGAGGACCGTGCGGTAGGCACCGAGTCCCGCGACGGTGGGCCGCGACTGCAACGGGGTGAGCAGCATCCAGGTGATGATGCCGCCGACGAACAGGGCGAGCGACAGGAAGAACGGGGCGAAACCGGTACCGAAGGTGGGTGCCTCGTTCGTGTAGTTCTGTTGCAGAGCAACCGGAGTCGACAACGTCTCGGCGGTGGCGGTGCGTTGTTCGTCCGTCCAGCTCGGCACCTGGGTGGCACCCTGGCTCAAGGCCTGCGCGAGTTCTTGCGAACCCGACTGCAACTCGACCATCCCCGAGGACAGCTCTCCTGCTCCGTCGGCCAACTGGACACTGCCGTCGGTGAGTTGGACGAGACCGGAGTTCAGCGTGGCGGCACCGGAGCTCAGTTCGTCGACACCGCTGCGGAGTCGGTTCACCTCCGCCGCCAGTCCCCCGTTCGACAACGTCGCCAGGGCTCCCTGCAGCGGACTGTTCGGGTTGCCGAGTTGATACTCGAGTTGTTCGGCGTCTGCCTGCAGACGCACGATCTCAGCGCGTAGGGCGTCGGCATCGGAGGCCGCCTGTTGCGCCGTCAGCGGTGTCAACGCGGTGATCGCCTGCTGCACGACCGGATCGGAGCTCCGGTTCAGGATGTCGACGACCTGCTGTACGGCCTGGTTCACCGTCGACTGCGTGGTCTGCGGTACCCGCGATTCGAGGGCGTCGAGCGAGGCCCGCAGCTCCGCCGCCTGTCCGGCGACACCCGAGAGGGCACCGCTGTCGAGCGCGCTGAGCAGCGGACCCGCCACGCCGTCGATCGCGGTCGCGAGTTCGTTCGCGCCGGCGGCGAGCTGCGCCGACCCGTCTCGCGCCGTGACCATGTTCGTCGCGAGCTCCTGCGATCCCGAGGCGAGCTGGTCCGCGCCGCTCTTGGCCGTGTCGATGCCGTCGGCGAGCTGCCCGGCACCGTCGGCGGCCTGCTTCAGACCCGAGCCTGCGCTCTCGAGACCGGTGAGCACGGTCCCGACACCTTGGGCACCGATCGTGGAGTTCACCTGTCCGATCACCTGTTCGGACGCGTCCTGCCCGATGATCGTCGCGAGATAGTTGTTCGCATCGTTGAAAGTGAAGACCAGATTCGCCTTCTCCGGGTTGTCGCCGTTGGGGGATTCGACCGCTTCGGTGAAATTCTCCGGAATCGTGATGGTGTAGTAGTACTTTCCGTCGGCCAGACCCGCGACGGCGTCCTCTTCCGACACCTCCGCCAGATCGAGCTGGCCGGATGCGATGAGGGACTTCACGACCTGATCGCCGGCGTCGACCTGTTCCCCCGTCGACGAACGACCGGTGTCGTTGTTGACGATCGCCGCGGGAATCTTGTTCACCGCACCGAACGGGTTCCAGAAGGCCCACAGGTACATGGCGCCGTACAGCAATGGCATGAGAATGATCGTCGCGATCGCGATGCGCGGCATCGTGCCGCGGAAATATCGCTTCGAGTCGCTACCGAGAGAGACGCCTGCGAGCACTCGTCACTTCCTCTTCGTCAGGACGCCGATGTCACCGGGTCCGAGCAGATCGTGCATGTCCACCACGGCTCGCACCCGGACACCGGGTTCGACGGGGTTCACGTCGCCGATGATCACCGACTGGTTCTCGCCGAGTGCGACGAGCCGGTCGAGCAGGGTGGCACGCTCGACGTCGTCGGCGATCCGATCGATCCGGCCGACCACCAGCAATGGGGGACGCCGGGTGTTCGCCACCGAGATCCGCAGGAGCAACTGTTGGAGTTCGGGAAGATCGTCGACGAACGCCTCGAGCGGTGGCAGCGGTACGTCGCCGAAGATCTCCTCGCACATCTCGGCGACACCGTCCTCACGGACCCGCGGAACGAACCGGTACCAGGGGGAATCCCACCGCTTCTGCTCGGTGACGAGATCGCGCACGGTGACCGATGGGCGTACCTCGTCGAGTTCGTTCATGCAGGCGATCGCCGACCGCGCGATGATCTTCTGCGGTCTGTCCTCGCCGAGAACCGTCAGCGATCCTCGGGTCAGTCGCATCCGTCCGCACAGAGCCATGAGCAGAGCGGTCCGCGCAGCACCGGCCTGCGCGGCCAGAACCGTCACTCCCCCGGCGTCGAGGTCCAGGTCGAGGGGGCCGAAGACATGACCCCACGGTCCGTGGAGTTCGATCCCGCGCGCCGACACGAGTGTGCCCGGCGTCTGCCGTGCGGTTGCCCGCTGCACGACCGGAGTGCCGTACGGCGGAGTCTCGAGATCATCCGGTTCGGCTGCGCCCACCGGTGTTCCGCCGTAGTTTCCGTCCGCGACGAAAGGATCCTCGAGTTGCTCGTCCGACAACTCGTCCCATGCCTCTGCGTCGCTGTGCTGTCCGTAATGAGTCACCGACCGTCCTTGCGCCGAGCGAGTGGGGCGTGGTGCCGTGTCCGATGCGCCGCCACGGTCACAGGCTGTTCTTGACGACGTGACCGTTCTTCACGATGACCGACAGGTTCTTTGCCGGATCGGCGATCAGACTCAGATCCTCGAGCGGGTTGCCGTCGACGAGGAGCACGTCCGCCCAGGCGCCCTTGTCGATCACACCCCATCGGGCCTGACGGTAGGGATCGCGTTCGCCTGCGAGCCGGAACAGTTCGGCGTTGCCGGAGGTGAGCATCCTCAGCGCGTCGAGGTTGCTGTAGTGGTCGCCGAGCCGCGCGGCCATCTCGCTCTGGCGCGGCGCGATCTGCGGTTCGAGCAGCAGATCGGTTCCCCAGGCCGTCTTCACACCGTGCTTCTGTGCCCACTCGTAGACCTGGTCGGTGCCGGTGCAGATCTGCTTGTCCTTCTCCGCACGATCCGGATCGGGATAGTGGTGGTCGCCGAGCGCGAAGGGCTGCATCGACAACCACACCTCCTTCTCCGCGAGCAGTGCGACGGTCTCCTCGTCGGCGAGATGGCCGTGCTCGATCGACTTCACCCCGGCCGCGACCGCGCGGCGGATGCCGGTGACGTTGTAGACGTGGGTGGCCACGTAGGTGCCGTAGTCGGATGCGGCCTGGACCGCGGCCCGCAGTTCCCTGTCGATGAACTGGACGGTGTACAGCGGGTCGTACATGGACGCCGCTCCGCCGCCGACCATCAGTTTGATCTGCGATGCACCCTTCTTGAGTTGCTCGCGCACGGCTGCGAGGACCCGGTCCTCACCGTCGGCGACCCGCATGAAGCCGATCTGTTCGGCCCGGGCCTGATTTCCGCCGAGGGCGGTGGGGCATTCGTAGACGAAGCCGAAGTCGCCGTGCCCGGAGGTCTGCGAGATCGCGGCCTGGGACGGGTAGATGCGGGGTCCGTCGAACAGTCCCCGGTCGATCACCGATTTGATGCTGCCGGTGTCGCCGGCCATGTCGCGGACGGCGGTGAAGCCGCGCAGCAGCATGTTGCGGGCCTCGGCGAGGCCGTTGAGCGCGATGTGTGCTTCGCTGCCCATCACCATGTCGATGTAGGAGTTCGCGTTGCCGACGAGGTGGACGTGCGCGTCGGACATGCCGGGCATGAGGACCCGTCCGCCGCCGTCGATCACGTCGGTTTCGCGGCCGGGTTCGTCGCCGATCGGCGATTCGGATACGGCGACGATGCGGTCTCCGTCGATCAGTACGTCGCCGGTGACGAGCTCTCCGGAAATTCCGTCGAAAACTCGCACATTACGAAAAAGAATTCGATGAGGGGACTTGCCGGTTTCCGTCATGGCTGGGACGCTAACGCGCATCGAACACGACTTCCGACCAACCGAAAGGATCCCGAACCAATTCACCCCACCCGTTCACCCTTTTTCGAAAAAACATTCTGAACAGCACCTATCCGATCGGATAGCTTTTTCCGAAAACGCACAAATTTCCGATCTCCGACTTATACTGCGCCAATGCTGATTCACCCGACATTGCGCATGCAGTCCTGGGGATTCGCCATCGGGGCCGCCCTGTTCGCATTGGGTTCGGCACCCGGAATTGCAACGCTTCTCGGCACCGCCGGTGCAAATACTTCGTTCTTCGTGGGTTCCTGGTTCTTCACGGGTGCAGCATTCGTCCAGTTGATGCTCAGCGGGCCGGCCACCGTCTCCGACAAGGGCAACCCGGCGATCCGCGCCGACTGGCTCGCGTCGCTGATCCAGTTCATCGGGACACTGTTGTTCAACGTCAGCACGGGAGCAGCCCTGCACGCCCACACCGTCAAGGGTGAGATGCACCTGGTGTGGAACCCCAATCTCGAAGGGTCCCTGTGCTTCCTGGTGTCGAGCGCTATCGCGTGCGCGATCCTCTGGCGGTCCGGCTCGCATTGGGCGCCGGGCTCGAAGGACTGGATCAGCGGGTGGCTGAACATGCTCGGATCGATCGCCTTCGGGGTCTCCGCCGTCGGTTCGTTCGTCCTCGACGACGGAAACACTCTCGACCCGAGCCTGGCCAACGTCGGCACATTCGTCGGGGCGATCTGCTTCCTGCTCGCCGCGGCGGTGTTCCTCGGCAGGCGCAGCGCCGAGGAAACCGAATCCGCAACGGCCACCTGAGAATCCGCCGACAGGGCACCTGCCGGCGGAAAGCGTCTCAGTTCTCCCCTTCGCGCCCTTCGAGATAGGCGCGAGCAGCGTCCGGTCCCTCGTCGAGCAGGATACGGAAACCGTCCTCGTCGAGCACGGGTACTCCGAGATCGGCGGCCTTGTCGGCCTTCGAACCCGGGTTGTCGCCGATGACGACGAAAGCCGTCTTCTTCGACACCGATCCGGCCGCCTTGCCTCCGCGCGCGAGGACTGCCTCCTTGGCCTGGTCGCGGGAGAATCCCGCGAGCGTGCCCGTGACCACGATCGACAGTCCTTCGAGGGTTCGTGGAATGGATTCGTCGCGTTCGTCGGCCATCCGCACGCCGGCTGCCGCCCACTTGTCGACGATGGCGACGTGCCAGTCGACGGTGAACCAGTCGGTCACCGCCGCGGCGATCGTCGGTCCGACGCCCTCGACGGCCGCGAGCTCGTCGACGGACGCGGCCCGGATCCGGTCGAGGCTGCCGAACTCGGTGGCCAGCGCACGCGCAGCGGTAGGTCCGACGTGCCGGATCGACAGGGCGACGAGCACGCGCCAGAGCGGCTGTTCCTTCGCCTTGTCGAGGTTCTGCAGCAGGCGTTCGCCGTTCTTCGACAGCACACCCTTGGTGGTGCGGAAGAACGGGATACGTTCGAGATCTTCCGTCGTGAGGGAGAACAGGTCGCCCTCGTCGACGATGATCTTCCCCTCGAGCAGTGCCGTGGCCGCCTCGTAGCCGAGCGCTTCGATGTCGAACGCTCCCCTGCCCGCGACGTGGAAGACCCGCTCGCGCAACTGCGCCGGGCACGACCGCGAGTTGGGGCAGCGCAGGTCGACGTCGCCCTCCTTCGCCGGGGCGAGGGTGGTACCGCATTCGGGGCACTGCGTGGGCATCTCGAAGGCGTACTCGGAACCGTCGCGCAGGTCGACGACCGGGCCGAGCACTTCCGGGATCACGTCGCCGGCCTTGCGGATGACCACGGTGTCGCCGATGAGCACGCCCTTGCGCGCCACCTCGGACGCGTTGTGCAGCGTCGCCAGCGAGACGGTGGACCCGGCGACGGTGACCGGCTCCATGTAGGCGAAGGGGGTCACGCGTCCGGTGCGCCCGACGCTGACGCGGATGTCGAGGAGCTTGGTGGTGACCTCCTCCGGCGGGTACTTGTAGGCGATCGCCCACCGCGGGGCGCGGGACGTGGCACCGAGACGGCGGTGCAGCCCCATGTCGTCGATCTTGACCACCAGGCCGTCGATCTCGTGTTCGATGTCGTGGCGGTGTTCGCCCCAGTAGCGCATCCGCTCGACGACCGCCTCGGCGCCCTGCACGCGAACGGTGTGCGGGGAGACGGGCAGGCCCCAGGCCGCGAAGGCCGCGTAGGCGTCGGATTGCGAGCGGGGTTGGAAGCCCTCCATGCGGCCGTAGCCGTGGCAGTACATGCGCAGACGCCGGCGCGCGGTGACGGCCGGGTTCTTCTGCCGGAGGGAACCGGCGGCGGAATTGCGGGGATTCGCGAAGGGCGGCTTGCCCTCGGCCACCAGCCCGGCGTTGAGAGTCTGGAAGTCCTCGAGCCGGAAGAACACCTCGCCACGCACTTCGAGCAATGTCGGAATCGGGTATTCGCCGGTGCCGGTGAGCTTTTCGGGAACGTCGTCGATCGTGCGGGCGTTGAGGGTGACGTCCTCCCCGGTACGCCCGTCGCCGCGGGTGGCCGCGCGGACGAGTTTGCCGTTCTCGTAGACGAGGCTGAGCGCCACGCCGTCGATCTTCACCTCGCACAGATAGTCGGGGTGGGTGCCGGTCTCGGCCTCGGCGCGCGAGAGCCACGCGCGCAGTTCGTCCTCGTCGAAGACGTTGTCGAGGCTGAGCATGCGTTCGAGATGCTCGACGGCACCGAACTCGGTGGCGAAGCCGCCGCCGACCAGCTGGGTGGGCGAATCCGGCGTGCGGAGTTCGGTGTACTGCTCCTCGAGTGCCTGCAGTTCGCCGAGGAGCGCGTCGAACTGACCGTCGGAGATGATGGGGGCGTCGCGCACGTAGTAGCGGAACTGATGCTCGCGCACCTGTTCGGCGAGATCCTGCCAGCGCTCACGCGCCTCCGGAGGAGCGGTGATGGGTGCGTCCGTCGGTTCACTCACAGCCTGCAAGCCTAGTCGAGGGGACCGACCGGAATACTCAGAGCGTGTCGGCTTCCTCGGCGAAGGCCGACGCGACGTCGCGCAGCGAACGCAGAGCGGTCCGTGCTCCCTCCGTGGAGGCCGAGGCCAGCCCGCAGACCGGGCTCACCGCCACCGATTGCAGCACCTTCCGGGGGAAGCCGAGCCGGTCGATCAGTTCGACGGCCGGTGCCGCGTACTCGCGCCAGCCCGTCGAGGCCGATGCGGTGGCGGGCACGATCCCCAGGATCGGGACCGTGCCGGAGTCGAACAATTCGCCGAGTCCGTCGAGTTCGGAGCGTCGCACGCGTCCGACGTCGAAGGCCACGGCGTCGGCAGCGCTGCGTCGCAGGAAGTCGGCCGGGAAGGTGCCCGCGCAGCAGTGCACCGCGACGGAGAGCCCGGTGCCCCGGATCGTCGTGTCGAGCACGTCCAGCGCTTCCGGGTCCGGCACGGCAGGGACGGTCTCGAGGACGGTCCGGCCCTTCAGCGTCCCGGCGAGCACGTCCGGCAGCGACGGTTCGTCGAGTTGCGCGACGACGCGCACCCCGAGCCGGCGGGTGATCTCGGCGGCGTGTCGGGCCAGGCCCTCCGCGAGCGATTCGGCCAGGTCGCGGACGGCGCCACGGTCGGTGAGCACCCGTCGTCCGGTGGCGAGTTCGACGTGAGCGGCGAGGGTCAGCGGCCCGGCGGCCTGCACCTTCACGGGACGGTCGGCGGCCGGTCCGGCGCGTTCCCAGGCCTCTTCGAGCGCGTCGAGGTCCTGGGCGAGCAGGTCGCGCGCCCGGGCGGCCACGCCGCCGCGTCGCGACACGAGGCGGTAGCCGGTGGTCGAGGTGTCGAGGTACATGTCGACGAGCAGGGCGCTGACCCGCCCGATCATGTCGGCACCGAGGCCGCGTGCCGGCAGTTCGACGAGGTGGGGCAGATCCATGAGTTCGCCGACGACGACCGCCGCGGCCTCACGCGGGTCCGTCCCGGGCCACGAACCGATGCCTGTCGCGAGACCGGACCACACCTCGCGGCCGGTGGCAGGTGCGGTCACCGGTCCCCTGCCGTGATGGTGCCGCTGCCGAGGACGATGTCGCCCGCGGCGTCGGGCCGGTACAGCACGGCGGCCTGACCGGCGGCGACACCGGTGAGCGGTTCGCGCAGCGAGATCTCGATGCCCGGACCCACCGCTTCGGCGACGGCCGGGGCCAGGCCACCGTGGGCGCGGACCTGGACGACGCACTCGATCGGTCCGACAGGAGCGGTGCCGGATGTCCACACGGCGCGTTCGGCCCGGATCGACTCGACCTTCAACTGTTCGGCGCTGCCGACCCGGACGGTGCCGCTCTCCGGTTCGATCGCGGTGACGTAGCGGGGGCGGCCGTCCGGCCCGGGCCCGGCGATACCGAGTCCCTTGCGCTGGCCGATGGTGAAACCGTGCACGCCCTCGTGCTGCGCGAGCACCTCACCCGAACGGTCGTCCACGACGGCGCCGGGACGCACACCGATCCGGGCCCCGAGGAAGGCGCGGGTGTCGCCCGACGGGATGAAGCAGATGTCGTGACTGTCGGGCTTGTTCGCCACCGCGAGTCCGCGTTCGGCGGCCTCCTCGCGGATCCGGCTCTTGGGGGTGTCGCCGACGGGGAACACCGCGCGCGACAACTGCTCCGCGGTGAGCACGGCGAGCACGTACGACTGGTCCTTGTCGGCGTCGACGGCGCGACGCAGCACCCCGTCGTTCAATTGCGCGTAGTGACCGGTGGCGACGGCGTCGAAGCCGAGCGCGACGGCACGGTCGGCGAGCGCCGAGAACTTGATCTTCTCGTTGCAGCGCAGGCACGGGTTCGGGGTCTCGCCGGCGGCGTAGGACGCGACGAAGTCGTCGATCACGTCCTCCTTGAAGCGGTCTGCGAAATCCCAGACGTAGAAGGGAATTCCGAGCACGTCGGCGGCTCGGCGGGCGTCGCCGGCGTCCTCCTTCGAGCAGCATCCGCGCGAGCCGGTGCGCAGTGTGCCCGGCGCGGTCGACAACGCGAGATGCACTCCCACGACGTCGTGTCCGGCCTCGACCATACGGGCGGCGGCGACCGCCGAGTCCACACCGCCGCTCATTGCCGCAAGAATCCTCATCTCCGGTCACCTCCTCGTCCACCGGCGCTCGCCAGTCCGGCGGCGCGAGCCCTGTCCACCACGGAAGGGAGAGTTTCGATCAGTTTGTCGATGTCACTGCGGGTTGTGGTGTGCCCCAACGAGAATCGGAGCGAACCGCGTGCCGTGATCGGGTCCGCCCCCATCGCGACGAGTACGTGACTCGCCCGCGCGACCCCGGCGGTGCACGCCGAACCGGTCGAGCATTCGATACCGGCCGCGTCGAGCAACATCAGCAGCGAATCCCCTTCGCATCCGGGGAACGTGAAGTGCGCGTTGTTGGGCAGTCGTCCGGCCTCGCGAGGACCGTTGAGGATCGCGTCGGGGATCGCCGCCTCGACACCCGCGACGAGAAGATCGCGCAGGTGCGCGAGTTCGGCGGTGCGGCCGGGCAGATCCGAGGTGACCTCGCGCAGCGCGGCGGCCATCGCCACGATGGACGCGGTGTCCTGCGTCCCGGACCGCACGTCGCGTTCGTGGCCCCCACCGTGGGCGAGCGGCACGCACGGTACCTGCCTGCCGAGCAGCAGCGCTCCCGCTCCCTGCGGACCACCGAACTTGTGAGCGGCCAGGGTCAGTGCCGCCAGTCCGCTCGCGGTGAAGTCGACCGGGAGATGCGCGACCGCCTGCACGGCGTCGCTGTGCATCGGGACGTCGAACTCGGCGGCGACCGCAGCGAGTTCGGTGATCGGCATGACGGTGCCGACCTCGTTGTTCGCCCACATCACGGACACGAGGGCGACCTCGTCGGCGTGGCGCGAGAGTTCCTCGCGGAGCGTGGTGGGATCGACGCGGCCGGACCCGTCCACCGGCAGCCACGTCACTTGGGCGTCCTCGTGCTCGACGAGCCATTCGACGGCGTCGAGCACGGCGTGGTGTTCGACCGCACTCGCGAGGATCCGGCGACGCCGGGGGTCCTGGGCGCGGCGTCCCCAATAGATGCCCTTGACGGCCAGATTGTCGCCCTCGGTGCCACCGGAGACGAAGATCACCTCGGAGGGTCGGGCGCCGAGGGCGGCCGCAATCGACTCCCGCGATTCCTCGACGCGCCGGCGCGCTGCGCGCCCCGATCCGTGCAGGGAGGATGCGTTTCCGACGGTGGTGAGGACCGACGTCATCGCCTCGACGGCCGCAGGAAGCATCGGCGTCGTCGCGGCGTGATCGAGGTAGACGGTCGTGGAGGTACCGGAGGGACCGGCGGCGGGCGAGGTCATGACCGATCCAGGATAGCGGGTCGGCGCAGGTGCCCGCCGCGCTCAGGGGGTCGCCCGTCAGGCGGCGTCCACCGTCCGTGCCGCTCCACCGACCGGTGAGCCGCCGACCGGCAGGAACGTCACGGCCTCGACCGGGCGCTCGTCACGGACCGCGCGGGCGCATCGGGCTGCGAGATCGTGCCGGTCCCGACCCGGATGTTCGAGCGGAGCGAGCACGACTTCGACGACGACACCGCGGTTCCGGATCATCCGCCGGATCGAGGAACCTATCGTCTCGTCGCCGACGAAGGCCGGCACGGCGGTGAGCTCTCCCCCGCGCTCGCCGTATCGCAGGCCCACGGGCTGGACGGGGCACTGCGCGTCCACGGCCGCCTGCAGCAGTGCGGGGCGGAAACCGCCGTGGGACCGGCCGCATCGGGTCGTGCCCTCGGGGAAGACCGCGACGCGTCCACCCTCCACCAGGCGGGTGTGAACTCGCTCGATCACGTCGGGCAGCAGTCGCAATCGTTCCCGTTCGATGGTGATGACACGCATCCGGCGTGCGAGTGCGCCCAGCAGACCCCAGTCGAGCAGATCCGCTCGTGCGACGAACTCCGCGGGAGCGACCGCGGTGAGGACGAGGACATCCGTCCACGAGACGTGCGGCGCAACGACGAGCACGCCCCCTGCGTGCGCCCGCCGGTCATGCCGGTCGTCGATCGTCGGACGGATGCCTACGCACCACAACAACACGCGCGCACTGCGGCGCACCGCGCTCTCCCGACACGTCGCGGGAATCATCCGCCCGGCCGGCAGGAGCGGCACCATCATCAGCACGACCGTGACGATCGCGATGCGCAACCACACCGTCGGCAGACCCACACGGTCCGTCCTGTCCGGCAGGCACCGGATCCCGCACGGACTCGACGGCATCCACGCGTGCACCGGTGTCGTACCGGCCCGAGTCACCACGACCCCCGCTCGGCACGCTCGGCGGCCGCGCGCAGGCGGGCGAGATAACGGGTGTCCGCCCGGTCCACGGCGAGGACCGCGACGAAGTCGGCTACCCCGAAGTCCGGGTCGTGGGCCGGTTCACCACAGATCCGGGCACCGAGCCGCAGGTATCCGCGCAGGAGCGGTGGGACGACCGGGCGCGGCAACGGAACGATCTCGTCGAGCGGGTGGCCGTCGACCATCACGGGATTCAGCGGTCGGACCCGCGCTGCGGGTTCGACGGCGTGTCGTTCGAGCAGCAGGTCGCGCACGGCCCGGACGTTCGATGCCTCGGGTTCGTCGGGCGTCGTGCGCATGGGCACCGAGACGCATCCGACGACCTCGTTGTGTCCGGTCGCCTCGAGATAGTGCAGGATGCCGGCCCACATCAGGGTCAGGACCGACCCGGAACGGTGAGCGGGATCGACGCAGGCCCTGCCCATCTCCACCAGGCCGCGCCCGTGTGGGTCGAGTGCGGAGAGATCGAATTCGGTGGCGGTGTAGTACCCACCGGCCTCGCGGGCGGCTTCGGGCGGCAGCATCCGGTAACAGCCGACGACGTCGTCGGTGACCCGATCGCGCACCAGCACGTGGTCGCAGAACTCGTCGAACCGGTCGGCGTCGGATCCGTCCCCCGCATCGGGGATCCGGAAGCCGGGTTCACCGGAGAAGACCCGGTACCGAAGACGTTGCGCAGCCAGGCGATCCGACGCTTCGGTCGACACGACGAGGGAGTAGCGGGGGCCGGACAGGACGGGAGCGGTGAATCCACTCGGGCGGTACAGCACCGGCGATGTGGTCATGCCCCAAGGTGTAACGACCGTGGGAGGCGCGTCGGCGGCGACGGGGTGTCGCGGCGATGCATCGCCGATGAACACTCCCGCAGAATGCACGCGGCCCCGCTCCTTTCGAAGGAGCGGGGCCGCGCAGGGATCGATCTGCCGGAGCGGATCAGCCCTTGTGCTTCTTGACCTCTTCGGTCAGCTGCGGAGCGACGTTGAACAGGTCGCCGACGACGCCGTAGTCCGCGATCTCGAAGATCGGAGCCTCTTCGTCCTTGTTGACGGCGACGATGGTCTTCGACGTCTGCATGCCGGCGCGGTGCTGGATGGCGCCGGAGATGCCGAGCGCGACGTACAGCTGCGGGGAGACCGTCTTACCGGTCTGACCGACCTGGAACTGGCCCGGGTAGTAGCCCGAGTCGACGGCGGCGCGGGAAGCACCGACGGCGGCACCGAGCGAGTCGGCGAGCTCCTCGACGACGGAGAACTTGTCGGCCGAACCGACACCGCGGCCACCGGAGACGACGATCGACGCCTCGGTCAGCTCCGGACGGTCGCCGCCGACGATCGGATCGCGCGAGACGATCTTCACGGCGTTCTCTTCCTGGGCCGGAACCTCGACGGCCACGCGCTCGGCGGCGGCAGCCTCGGGCTTGGCCTCGATGGCACCCGGGCGGATGGAGATCACGGGGACCTCACCGTTGGCCTTGGCGTCGACGGTGAACGCGCCACCGAAGATCGAGTGCACGGCGGAGCCGTCGGCCTTGACGTCGACGACATCGACGAGCAGACCGGAGCCGATGCGGGCGGCGAGGCGGCCCGACACCTCCTTGCCCTCGACGGACGCGGCGGTGATGACGGCGGCGGGGCTGGTGGACTCGACGAGCGACGCGAGGACGTCGACCTTCGGGGTCACCAGGTAGTTGTCGACGTCTTCGGACTCGGCGGCGTAGACCTTGACCGCACCGGCGGCGGCGAGGGCGTCCTGCAGCGCGTCGGCGGTGCCGGGGGCACCTGCGACGACGGCGGAGGGCTCGCCGAGCACACGCGCGGCGGTGATGAGTTCGGTGCTGACCTTCTTGAGCGCGCCCTCGGCATGCTCGACGAGCACGAGTACTTCTGCCATTACTACTTCTCTCCTAGATATGTCAGATGTTGTCGCGGGGCGCGATCAGATGATCTTCTGGCCGACCAGGTACTGAGCGATCTTGCTGCCGCCGTCGCCCTCGTCGGTGACGCGCTCACCCGCGGTGCGCGGGGGCTTCGGGGTCACACCGGTGACGGTGGACGCAGCGTTCGCAACACCGAAGATCTCGGGATCGAGACCGATATCGGCGAGGGTGAGGGTCTGAACTTCCTTCTTCTTGGCGGCCATGATGCCCTTGAAGGAGGGGAAGCGGGGCTCGTTGATCTTCTCGGTGACCGAGACGATGGCGGGGAGCGGAGCCTCGATGCCGAAGACGCCCTCGTCGGTCTCGCGCTCGCCGGAGGCCTTGCCGTCCGCGATCGTGAGCTTGCGCAGGTGCGTCAGGTGGGGCAGGCCCAGGTACTCGGCGATGATCGCGGGCACGGCGCCCACGCGACCGTCGGTGGCCTCGTTACCGGCGATGACCAGCTCGACACCCTCGATCTGGCCGAGTGCAGCGGCGATCGCGTACGCGGTCTGGATCGAGTCGGAGCCGTGCATGGCGGGATCGTTGAGGTGGATCGCCTTGTCGGCGCCCATGGACAGCGCCTTGCGGATGGCGTCGGTGGCGCGGTCCGGGCCGGCGGTCAGAACGGTGACCTCGCCGCCGTCGCGCTCCTTGATGAGCAGAGCTTCCTCGACGGCGCGCTCGTTGATCTCGTCGAGCACGGCGTCGGCGGCCTCACGGTCGAGCGTGTAGTCGCCGTCGCTGAGCTTGCGCTCGGACCACGTGTCGGGGACCTGCTTGATCAAAACGACGATGTTCGTCATGGGTCTGCGTCGACCTCCTGTGTGTAGCTGCCTTTGGTCGGCAAGGCGCTGCCTGAACCGAGCACTCGTGTCTTTCGCACGGCGTGTGCGATAGATTATCAGCCGCTAAGTTACCAGCCAGTAACTTGACGGGATTCCCGGTTCACCATAGCCGTACGAAAGGACGACGAAACCTGTGATCTGGAACACCGGAGACCACCCCTCCGGGGAGAGGTCTAATGTCGTGGCGGTGAGCGACACCCCCGCCCGCGCCGATGACGCGCACACCCTCCCCCTCACCGGCGAACGGACGGTCCCCGGCATCGCCGAGGAGAACTATTGGTTCCGACGTCACGAGGTCGTCTACCAGCACTTTCTCTCCCGTTGTGAGAACCGGACCGTGCTCGAGGCCGGTGCCGGCGAAGGCTACGGAGCCGACATGATCGCCGACGTGGCGACGCGCGTGATCGGCCTCGACTACGACGAGAGCGCCGTCGCACACATCCGCGCGCGCTACCCCCGCGTGGACATCCGGCACGGAAATCTCGCCGAACTTCCCCTCGAGGACGAATCGGTCGATACGGTCGTGAACTTCCAGGTGATCGAGCATCTGTGGGATCAGACACAGTTCCTACGCGAGTGTCACCGCGTTCTCACTCCCGGCGGCGAGTTGCTGATCAGCACTCCCAACCGCATCACCTTCTCCCCCGGCCGCGACACCCCGCTCAACCCCTTCCACACCCGTGAGCTGAACGCTGCCGAACTGACCGAACTTCTCGAGGACGCCGGCTTCCGCGTCGAACTCATGACCGGCGTGCACCACGGCCCCACGCTGCGCGCACTCGATGCCAAGCACGGCGGATCGTTCATCGATGCCCAGATCGAACGCGCCCTCGCCGGACAACCGTGGCCGGACGATCTCACCGCCGACGTCGCCATGGTCTCCACCGACGACTTCACCATCGTCCCCGAGAACATCGACGCCAGCCTCGATCTCGTCGCGATCGCCGTGAAGGACCCCGCAGCGAAGGACACCGCTCCGTGAGTGCCGCATCATCTCGCGAACCCGGCATGTTCGCGCTCGTCCTCCACTCCCACCTCCCGTGGCTCGCCCATCACGGCCGGTGGCCAGTCGGCGAGGAATGGCTCTACCAGTCGTGGGCAGCGACCTATCTGCCCGTCACCGACGTCCTGCGGCGGCTCGCCGCCGAAGGCCGGACCCGGATGCTCACACTCGGCATCACCCCGGTACTGGCCGCGCAACTCGACGACCCGCACTGCCTCGCCGGAATGCACCACTGGCTCGGCAACTGGCAGCTGCGCGCGCACGAGGCCGCCGGCATGCGGGAGGAGTCCTACCGCGCGCTCGGCGCCCGCGAGCACCGCGCCGCCACTGCCGCACTGGAGGACTTCGAAACCCATTGGCGCCACGGCGGATCCCCCGTCGTGCGACAACTGATCGACGCCGACGCGATCGAACTGCTCGGTGGCCCCCTCGCCCATCCGTTCCAGCCCCTCCTCGACCCGCGACTGCGCGCCTTCTCCCTGTCCGAGGGTCTCGCCGACGCGCACGCCCGCTGGAACCATCGCCCGCGCGGCATCTGGGGTCCGGAATGCGGTTACACCCCGGGCATGGAGAAGGGTTACGCCGCAGCGGGAGTCGAGCACTTCATGGTCGACGGTCCCGCGCTGCGCGGCGACACCTCGCTCGGCCGCACGGTCCGCGACTCGGACGTCGTATGTTTCGGCCGCGACCTGCAAGTCTCGTATCGCGTGTGGTCGCCGAAGTCCGGCTATCCCGGCCACTCCGCCTACCGCGACTTCCACACCTACTGCCACGACACCGGACTCAAGCCGTCCCGCGTCACGGGCCGCACGGTGCCCTCCCACGAGAAGGCCCCATACGACCCCGAACTCGCGTCACAGGCCGTCGACCGGCACGTCGCCGACTTCGTCGAGACCGTCCGGCAGCGACTGCGCAGCGAATCCGACCGCATCGGCCGGGACGCACTCGTCGTCGCGGCCTTCGACACGGAACTGTTCGGCCACTGGTGGTTCGAGGGCCCGATCTTCCTCGAACGACTGCTCCGCGCTCTTCCCGAGGCCGGCATCGAGGTGGGTACCCTCGCCGATGCGCGCGACCGCGGATACGTCGGTGCCTCCGTCGATCTCGAGAACTCGTCGTGGGGGTCGGGCAAGGACTGGCGGGTCTGGGCCGGCGACCAGGTCGCCGATCTCGTGCGTCTCAACGACGAAGTGGTGCGCACGACCCTCGACAGCATCGACAAGTCCCGCGAGCAGAGCACGTCGTCGGTCGCGCTCCGCAACCGCGTGCACGACCAGATGGTGCGCGAAGCGCTGCTGACGGTCTCCAGCGACTGGGCGTTCATGGTCAGCAAGGACACCGCCGCCGCCTACGCCCGCGACCGCGCGCACAAACACGCCCACGCCCTGCGTGAGATCGCCGAGGCGGTGGATTCCGGACGCACCGAGACGGCACAGCGTCTGGCCGACGGATGGAACCGCGCCGACAATCTCTTCCCAGGACTCGACGCCCGACGACTGCCCGGACGCCACGGAGGCCCGCGATGAAGATCCTGCTCGTCTCATGGGAGTACCCACCCGTCGTCGTCGGCGGCCTGGGCAGACACGTCCACCACCTCGCCACCGAACTCGCCGCGGCAGGCAACGAAGTGGTGGTGCTGTCACGTCGCCCGACCGGAACCGATGCCTCGACCCACCCCACGATCAGCCACATCGCCGACGGCGTGCTCGTAGTCGCGGTCGCGGAGGACGCACCCCACTTCGACTTCGGCGAAGACATGATCGCCTGGACCTTGGCGATGGGCCACGCGATGGTCCGCGCCGGGATCGGACTGAGCCGTGGCGGTATCGGCGAGGGTTGGTATCCGGACGTCGTCCACGCCCACGACTGGCTCGTCGCCCACCCGGCGATCGCGCTGGCCGAGTACTTCGACGTGCCGCTCGTGTCGACCCTGCACGCGACCGAGGCCGGTCGCCACAGCGGCTGGCTGTCGGGCCGGATCAACCGGCAGGTGCATTCCGTCGAGTGGTGGCTCGCCAACGAATCCGACCGTCTCATCACGTGTTCGGCGTCGATGCACGACGAGGTCACCGAGTTGTACGGTCCGGATCTGCCGGAGATCTCGGTGATCCGCAACGGCATCGACATCACCACCTGGTCGTACCGCGAACGCGAACCGCGTCCCGGGCCGGCACGACTGCTGTACGTCGGTCGCCTCGAATACGAGAAGGGTGTGCAGGACGCGATCGCCGCGCTCCCCCGCATCCGCCGCTCGCATCCCGGCACGACCCTTGTGGTCGCCGGTGAGGGCACCCAGTTCGAGTGGCTGCGCGAGCAGGCACGCGTGCACCGCGTCGCGCGCTCGGTGAGTTTCCTCGGCAACCTCGACCACACCGAACTGCTCGGCTGGCTGCACGGCGCCGACGCGATCGTGCTGCCGAGCCGGTACGAGCCGTTCGGCATCATCGCCCTCGAGGCCGCGGCGGCGGGTACCCCGCTCATCGCCTCCACCGCCGGTGGTCTAGGTGAAGCCGTGGTCGACGGCGTGACCGGACTGTCGTTCCGGCCCGGCGACGTGGCCGGACTCGTCTCGGCCGTCCGGGAGACCCTCGACGATCCCGAGGCCGCGCAGGTACGTGCGCGGGCCGCCCGAGCACGACTGACCGACGACTTCGACTGGCGCCGCGTCGCCGAGGAGACAGCGCAGGTCTACTCGTCGGCGAAGCGGCGGGTGCGTCACCCACTCGCACGCCCCGCAATCCCCCAACGCCCCCTTCCGGATCGCGGATGAACGAGCAGCACACGGTCCAGGTCGAGCGCCTCGAGCCG
Source organism: Rhodococcus sp. 5G237 (assembly GCF_053764735.1). Classification (NCBI taxonomy): domain Bacteria; kingdom Bacillati; phylum Actinomycetota; class Actinomycetes; order Mycobacteriales; family Nocardiaceae; genus Rhodococcus; species Rhodococcus sp. 5G237. The sequence continues at coordinate 457,579 of NZ_JBSNCD010000006.1, forward strand.
CACGAATCCGACATCGTCGCCGTCACCGAACTGCTCAACGCCGTCTACGCCGTGGCCGAGGACGGCATGTGGGTACCGGGCACCACACGGACCGACACGGACGAGATCACCCGGTACGCGCGGGAGGGCAGCATCCGCATCGCCCGCTCGCACCGCCGGGTGGTCGGCTGCATCCGCGTGACTCCGGTCGACGCGACGACGGCCGAGTTCGGGATGCTCGCCTCCGACCCGAAGGTCCGCGGCACCGGCGTCGGCCGCCTCCTGATCGACACGGTCGAGGCGGAGTTCGCCGAGCGGGGTTTCGAGGCGATGCAACTCGAGGTGATCCGCCCGCGCGACACCTCGCACGGGTCGAAGGTGTTCCTCGACCGGCTCTACACCCGGCTCGGGTACGTCCCGGAGGACCCCGCGCCGCTCGATACACGCCATCCGGAACTCGTTCCGGCTCTTGCGGTTCCATGTGAGACGGTCGTGTACCGGAAGCCTCTGCGCCGCTCCTGAGTCGACCTTCGGCTCACGACGCAGCGGACAACTCGGCCGGAGCGAGCGGCGGCTGCCGATCGAACCACGGCCGGGCCTGTTCGAGTTCGCCGGCGAGCGCGAGAAGCACGCCCTCCCCACCGAGCGGGCCGACGAACTGCACCCCGAGCGGCAGACCGGACGCCGTCCAGTGCAACGGCACCGAGATCGCCGGTCGTCCGGTGATATTGGCCAGCTGCGTGTAGGGGGTGCGACCCAGATTGTCGTCCACCACCCGGTCGATGAAACCGGCCCGGGTCGCGATCCATGCGGTGCGGGTCCGCAGGAGCGCCTCGCCGGCGCGCCGCATCCAGCGGGGCGTGTCGAGTTCGCCGATGCGCGAGGGCGGGAAGGCGAGTGTCGGCGTGAGCAGCAGATCGTAGCGTTCGTGGAATTGCGCGAGACCGCTCGCGTACTCGGCCCAGCGGGCGTGGGCCGCAATGTAGTCCGACGCCGAGGTCGACTTGCCCACGGCGGCGATGATGCGGGTGTCGAACTCGAAGTCCTCCGGTCGTGCCCCGGTGAGGCGGCAGGCCTCGGCGACCTCCGCGGCGGCCGTGGCGAACCACATCGTGAGGAAGTCCTCGGCGAGACGCCGTTCGTCGATACCCGTCGAGGCGGGTTCGACGTGATGGCCGAGTTCCTCGAGCACCGCGACGGCAGCATCGACCGCGGCCTCCGCCTCCGGGTCGACCGGCGTCCCGATCGGTGACGCGGTCTCGTATCCGATCCGCAACCGCTTCGGCGCCGAGCGCGCGGCCTCCGCGTACGACTGCGCACGCTCGACGAGATACGGCCCACCCGCATACGGACCCGCCATGACGTCGAGGAAGGCAGCGGCGTCGCGCACCGTCCGGCAGATCACCCCGTTGGTGGCCGCCCCGTGCAGCGGTTCCCCGCCGCGCATACCGGTGGGCACGAGTCCGCGACCGGGCTTGAGCCCGAGGAGCCCGCAGCAGGCGGCGGGAATGCGGATGGAGCCGCCTCCGTCGCTCGCTCCGGCGGCCGGGACGACCCCGGCCGCGACCGCGGCAGCGGAACCACCCGACGACCCGCCCGGCGTCACCGACGGATCCCACGGGTTGCGGGTGGTCCCGAAGGCCTCGGGTTCGGTGATGCCCTTCGCCCCGAACTCGGGGGTGTTGGTCTTGGCGAACGGGACCAGGCCCGCTCCGAGCCACCGGTCGACGATCACCGAGTTCTCGTCCATCGGCAGGTCCGCGAGGACGCGGGAACCGCAGGAGGTCGGCTCACCGGCCAGATCCTGCCCCAGATCCTTGAGCAGGAACGGCACCCCGGCGAACGGACCGTCGAGCGGTTCGCGTGCCCGGACACGGGCCTTGTCGTCGAGCCTGCGGACGACGGTGTTCAGTGTCGGTTCGACCGTGTCGAGCCGCGCGATCGCGGTCTCGAGCAGTTCGCTCGCCGACACCTGCCCCGTCGCGACGAGTTCGGCGAGGCCGGTCGCGTCGTGACTCCGATACTCCGAGTACTCCATTGCTGTCCCCCGACAGTGTCCGGCCCGCGTCGCTACTGGTGCACGTCCGCGGGCGTGTCTCCCGACTTCTTCCGTGCGATATCGGCGAGCGCCGCCTCCCGGGCGGCACGCTCGGCAGCGGCGCTCTCCCACGCCACCTTACGGTTCTTCACGACCTTGGCGGGCGAACCCACCGCGATACTGAAATCGGGGATGTCGCCCTTGACGACGGCGTGCGCTCCGAGCACCGAACCGCGGCCGACCCGGGTGCCGCGGAGCACGGTGACCTTCGCGGCGATCCAGGTGTCCGGACCGATCCGGACGGGGCTCTTCACGATGCCCTGGTCCTTGATCGGGTAGGTGACGTCCTCGGTGCGGTGGTCGAAATCGCAGATGTAGCACCAGTCGGCAACCAGCGTCGACGCGCCGATCTCGATGTCGAGATAGGTGTTGACGACGTTGTCCTTGCCGAAGACGACCTTGTCGCCGATCCGGAGCGAACCCTCGTGGCAGCGGATGGCGTTGCCGTCGCCGATGTGGACCCAGCGGCCGATCTCGAGGCGCGACAGTTCGGGCGTCGCGTGGATCTCGACGTTTCTGCCCAGGAAGACCATGCCGCGCAGCACCACGTGCGGATTGGCCAGCCGGAACTTCGCCAGGCGGTAGTACCGGACCAGGTACCAGGGCGTGTACGCCTTGTTGTCCAGCACCCACTTCAGAGAGGACAGCGTCAGGAATCGTGCCTGTTCGGGATCCCTGCGACGGGACCCGCGCCACCTCGCCGTCAGAGGTGCACCCCACATGCTCGTCATAGGGGCAGCCTACGGTCCGCCTCGTTCGCGGCTCACGACCCCCGGCCCGATACGCTGACACGTCGAATCGTTCGCCTGTGGAGGAGTTGAGTGATGCGGGGTGTCCTGCGGACCGCGGTCCCGGCGCTGACGGTGGTCTTCGCGCTGAGCGCGTGCGGCGGTGGGGCCGGCACCGACGACGTGTTGTCGAGCGGTGGCTGGCCGGGACGGCACTCCGATGCCCGCAACAGCAACACCGCGACCGCCGAAAGTGTCGACGACCTCGCGCCCGGCTGGACGCGTCCGCTGGGCGGCCCGGTCGGCTCCCCCGCCGGCATCGCGGCCAACGGCCAGGTCTCGGTGGCGGCCGCGACGGAGGCCGGATGCAATCTGTTCTCCTTCCAGATGGACACGGGCCGCAAGCGCTGGTGCACGCGGCTCGCCCCGGCCGTCACGACGATCACGCCCGTCTCCGACGGGGTCGCGAACATCTACGTCGGTGAGGACGGCGGACTGCTGTCGTTCAACGAGCACGGCCAGCGTCGCTGGCGCATTCCCGTGAGCGGCAGCCCCCGCAGCGCACAGTTCACCTCCGACGGAAGTCTGTTGGTGGTCACGCATTTCGGTCAGGTCAACGTCGTCGACCCGCAGACGGGACACCTCGAGGCACCGCTGTTCGATCTCGTGCCGGTGCCGACCGTCGAGGACGGGCAGAACCTGCCTCGACTCGCGAGCGATCACGGCCTCCCTGCCTGCTTCGGTGGCTCGGAGGACTGCCCGGTCGCCACCACCCCGGCCGTCGACACCGCCACCGACCGCGTCTTCGTCACCGTGTGGCGTCCGGGTGCGGACAGGTCCGCGCTCGTGGCGCTGCGCTACACGGCCGGTGACGACGCCGTGGTGTCCGAGGAGTGGTCGGTACCCGACCTCCCCGGAGGTGCGGTGACGAGTCCGGTTCTGTCTGCGGACGGTTCGACCGTCTACGTCCACGACGGTGAAGGTGCCCTGTGGGCGCTCGACGCCGAGACGGGCGAAGCGCGATGGACCCACGAGACCGGCCGTCCCACGGCGCTCGGTCCCGCCGTCACCGAGGACGGACTGCTGCTCCTTGCGTCGGCCGACGGCAGCGCCCCGCTGACCGCGCTGCGCGACGCCGGCGACAGCGTCGAGGTCGAGTGGGAGCGGACGGACGTGACTCCGTACGGTGCGCCGGCGGTGACCGCCGACGGCCGGGCCTATGTGGTCGTCGACGGCGATCGGGGTCTCGCAGCGGCGGTGCTCGATCTCGCGGACGGCGCGACGCTCGAGGAGGAACCGCTCGATCCCTCCACCGGATTGCCGGTCGGCACCGGCGTCGGCCCGGGCGGAGAGTTCGTGATCACGACCCTCGACGGCGACGTAGTGGTGCTGCGCGAACCGCAGTCCGTGTGAGGACAGCCGCCCGGGTGAGGGCGGTCAGCGCGACGGCGTGCAGACGAAGGCTTCCGGCGTCCGGCCGATGCGGGTGAGCACCACGCTGAGCGATGCCGACCCGCGCAGCTTCAGGCGCGGACGCAACACCGCCGGGTCGACGTCGACGCCCCGCACGAGGATCTCGACCGCGCCGCAATCGTGGCGGACGAGTGCCTGACGGAGCGTCTTCTCGCTGTACTTGAGACGCTCGACGATCCGGAAACCCCGTACTCCGTCGGGCAGGCTGTCGCCGGTGAGATAGGCGATCCGCGGGTCGAGTTGCCACAGTCCGTGGGCTGCGGCGTAGTGGCGGACGAGACCGGCACGCACGATCGCACCGTCCGGGTCGACGATCCACTCCCCCGGCTCCCGTTCCGGGATGTCGTCGTCCGCGGCGTCGGTGATCTCGAAACCGGTTCCGTCCGAACGCAGTACCGCAGCCCGTCGGCGCACACCGGGAGTGCTCAGTCCCGGCGAGTACAGGCACGCTTCGCGGACTCCGCCGTCGAGCGAGACGACCTCGACCTCACCGGCCCAGTCGAGCGAATCGAAATCCAGTCCCGGTGCGCACTTCACGGCGAGATCGCGGCCCGCGTAGGCGTCGAGGAGGTCGGGCAGCGGTGGCTGCAACGCCGCCGGATCGTGAGTTCGTCGCCCGCCCGAACGGCGTGCGGGATCGGCGATGACCGTGGTGCCCCGCGTGACCGGACGCAGGGCGTCGGCACGCAGGAGGTACGCCCCGGGGACGTTGTGCGCGGCCATCGCCAGACGCACGTCGTCGAGATCGCTGCCGATCACGGTCTCGGCGACCCCGACGAGTTCGGTGAGTTCGGCGCCGATCGAACACGTCACGTCGTGCACTGTGCGGCCGCGCAACCGTCGAGCGCGGTGGGCGGCGACGCGCGTGGGCGTCGACTGCTGCAGAGCGTCGTCGGTGAGCACCCACCCTGCGCCGGCGGCGATCTTCGCCTGCGCCTTGCGCCGCAGAATGACGGTTTCGACGAGCATTCCGGCACGATCACCGAAACGCGTACGCGCCCAGCCGATGTCGGCAAGACGCGTACGCGTCGACAGTTCCCGGTCGGCGACGCTCGCGAGAGCGTCGCGGCCGCCGTCCGACGTCAGGTACTCGACGTCGGCGAGGGTGAAGTCGTAGCCCAACTACTTGCCGGGCTTCACACCGGTGATCATGACGTTGTAGAAGAAGCTGCGGGGCACGACGTGCTTGAGGATGTTCTCGTCGACCCAGCTCAGCGTCTTCCAGCCACCGAAGGCGAACTTCGCCCAGTTCCAGCCCAACTTCTCCTGCGGGACGGCGGCCTCGAAGGTGCGCACCGGCCAGCCGAGCAGGGCCGCGGCGAACTCCTCGCTCGATGCCTCGACCTCGACGGCTCCGGCCGAGGAGGCCAGCTTCTCGAGATCGGAAGGATCGAAGGTGTGCAGATCGACGACGGCCTCGAGGGCGGCCGCCCGGGAGGACTCGTCGAGCTCGGTCTGCGGACGACGCCAGTCGCGCAGGAAGGGCAGCTTGGTGATGTTGGTGGTGGCCTCCCACGTGACCCGGCCGAGCATGCGGGCGTAGAAGTTGCCGATCGTGCTGGGCTCACCGGCGAAGACGAACCGGCCGCCGGGCTTGAGCACGCGCAGCACCTCGCGCAGCGACTGCTCGACGTCCGGGATGTGGTGCAGCACGGCATGTCCGACCACGAGGTCGAAGGTGTCGTCGTCGTACGGAATGGTCTCGGCGTCGGCGACGCGGCCGTCGACGTCGAGCCCGAGGTTCTCGGCGTTGCGCAGCGCGACCTTCACCATGCCGGGCGACAGGTCGGTCACCGAACCGGTCTTCGCGACCCCGCCCTGCATGAGGTTGAGGAGGAAGAAACCCGTGCCGCAGCCGAGTTCGAGTGCGCGCTCGTAGGGCAGCGGCTGATCGCCGGCCGCGGCGACGAACCGGCCCTTGGCGTAGTCGATGCACCGCTCGTCGTACGAGATGGACCACTTCTCGTCGTACGTCTCGGCTTCCCAGTCGTGGTAGAGCACCTGGGCGAGCTTGGTGTCCTCGAGCGCGGCTGCGACCTCTTCGGCAGTGGCGTGCGGATTCGGCGCGGGGTCGACCCCGTCGGTCCTGCTGGCAGTCATGCGGTGATCCTACTCATCGGTAAGCTGTGGACAAGTGCAGGTGCCGGTCGGCATCACTCACCGACGAACTTCGCCTTGCCCGGCCCGTTCTCGATGAACGATTCGAGGCCGATGGTGCGGTCCTTCGTGGCGAACAGCGCGGCGAAGACGTGCTGTTCGATCTTCAGACCCGTATCCAGATCGGTGTCGAGGCCCTGGTCGATCGCGGCCTTCGCAGCGGCGAGCGCGCGCGAGGCGGCACCGGTGAACTGCCCGGCCCAGCGACGCGCAGCCTCGTAGACGTCGTCGGGGGCGACGACCTCGTCGACCAGACCGATCGACAGCGCTTCGTCGGCGCCGACGAAACGACCGGTGAAGACGAGATCCTTCGCCTTCGCCGGGCCGACGAGCCGAGCCAGTCGCTGGGTGCCACCGCCACCGGGGATGATGCCCAGCAGGATCTCGGGCGTGCCGAGCTTGACGTTGTCGCCGACGATGCGCCGGTCGGCGCCGAGGGCGAGTTCGAGGCCACCGCCGAGGGCGTAACCGGTGATCGCGGCGACGGTGGGCTTGGGGATGTCGGCGATCGACCCGAGGGCCGACTGCAGGTCGTCGACGATCTCGCTCATCTGCACGTAGCTCAGGTCGGCCATCTCCTTGATGTCGGCGCCGGCCGCGAACACCTTCTCGCCGCCGTAGACGATCACCGACTTCACGTCGGATCGGACGGTCGCCTCGCGCGCAGCGGCCCGGATCTCCTCTTGGAGCTGCCGGTTCAATGCGTTCATCGGGGGGCGGTCGAGACGGATGGTGCCGATGCCGTCGGAGACGTCGAGGGTCACGAATTCAGCCATGGTCCTCAGCCTAGATGTCGGAGCGCTGGGCCCATGGATGAGTACCGACCTCGTAGTAGCCCTCGTCGCCGTCGAACGCGATGTGGACCGCACCGTCTCGGCGGCTCATGATCGGCAGGATCGGCTCGATGACCGGGTCCGCCGCCATGAGGTCGGCGACCGTGGCGAAGCCGGACAGGATCGACAACTGACTCCACGTGGGCGGGAGCAGGATGCACCGGCCCGACCGCCAGTCGGCGAGGGCCTCCTCCGCGGTCTGCCACTGCACCAGATCGGTCTCGCTGGTGTTGCCGTCGGCCCGCTGTCCTTCCGGTACCGCAGCGACGAAGAAGCGCGTGTCGTAGCGGCGCCGCTCCCCCAGCGGGGTGATCCAGTTCGCCTGGGGACGCAGCAGGTCGGCGCGCAGCACCAACTGTTCCTTCTCCAGGAAGTCGCCGAAGGACAGCTCGCGCGCTTCGAGCAGACGACGCGCCTCGGCATAGTCACCGGTGTCGGCCACGACCGAATCCGCGGTGGGGCCGGCGAGCAGCACGCCGCACTCCTCGAAGGTCTCGCGCACGGCCGCGAGCACCAGCGCGCGTGCCTGCGCCTCGCCGATACCGAACCGCTCGGCCCACCAGGTCACGTCCGGGCCGGTCCACCGCACCTCGGCGTCGGTGTCGGAGGGGTCGACACCGCCGCCGGGGAAGACGGTCATGCCGCCGGCGAAGTCCATGCCGACGACACGACGCTGCAGGAACACCTCGACGCCGCGCGCGGAGTCCCGCACGAGCATCACGGTGGACGCGTCGCGGATGGGCACCGCGGTGGGATCGAAGGTGGATGCCGAGCGATCGTTGGACATGGCCTCAACCTAACCGATCGGTCCCGGCACCACCGACCCGGAGTTACCTGCGGTGCCGACCTGCCTGGCGGGTGCGGCGGGCGAAGAACCGGTCGTCGACCTTGTCGAGCGAGATGGACTGGCTGAACGCCGCGCTGAGGTTCTCGGCGGTGATCACATCGTCGAGCAGGCCCTGGGCGACCACACCACCCTCCTTCAGGAGCAGGGCGTGCGTGAAGCCCGGCGGGATCTCCTCCACGTGATGGGTGACGAGCACGATCGCGGGGGCATCCGGGTCGGCCGCGAGCGTGCCGAGCCGGGCCACGAGTTCCTCGCGACCGCCGAGGTCCAGACCGGCCGCGGGCTCGTCGAGCAGGAGCAGTTCGGGATCGGTCATGAGCGCCCGGGCGATGAGCGCACGCTTGCGTTCGCCTTCCGACAACGTCCCGTACAGGCGGTCGGCGAGATGTTCCGCGCCGAGACTCTCGAGCATTTCCACCGCGCGGCTCGTGTCGATGTCGTCGTACTGCTCGCGCCACCGGCCCAGAACGCCGTAGCCCGCGGAGAGCACGAGATCGGTGACCTTCTCGTCGTTCGGCACCCGGTTGGCCAGGGCCGCGGAGGACAATCCGATCCGGGGTCGCAGTTCGGACAGATCCGTCCTTCCGAACGTCTCCGCGAGGACGTGCGCGGTGCCGGAAGTGGGGAACGTCTCGGCCGCCGCGATCCGCAGCAGCGAGGTCTTTCCTGCCCCGTTGGGTCCGAGAACCACCCAACGTTCGTCGAGTTCCACCTTCCAGGTCACGGGACCGACGAGGACGTTTCCGCCGCGTCGGACCACTACGTCGTCGAATTCGATGAGCAAATCGGGATCAGGTTGTGCCACGCGGACCATCTTCTCTTACGCCCGAGCCCGAAACGCGGCAGGATCGGTTCCCGTGTCGTCCTCCGCATCCGAATCTGCTGTCGTGTCCGGCTCGGTCGCGCTCCCCGACCGGGCCGCCTTCCCACTCGGCCCCACCCCGGTCGACGGTGGGACACGCTTCGCCGTCCACGCCCCGCACAGCGACCGCGTCCAGGTCTGCCTCGTCGACGACGACGGGAGCGAACACCGCGTGGACCTGCCCGACCGCACCTACGGGGTCTGGCACGGGGTGGTCCCCGGCGTCGGCGCCGGACAACGGTACGGCTACCGCGCCTACGGGCCGTGGCAACCGCAGTGGGGGCTGCGCACCAACCCGCACAAGATCCTGCTCGACCCGTGGTCCCGCCGGATCGTCGGCGACGTCGGTGATCCGGACCGGCTGATCCCCCACCAGGGCGACCCGTTCGGTGCGATGTCGAGCACCGACTCGCTCGGCCACACACCTCTGTCGGTGGTGACCCCCGTCCTGACACCCATGCACGACAAACCCCGCGTGCCGTGGGAGAACACCGTCGTCTACGAACTGCACGTCGGTTCGTACACGGCTCGTCATCCGCTCGTGCCGCCGGAGCTGCGCGGCACCTATCTCGGGCTCGCCCACCGGTCGGTGATCGACCATCTGGTGGGGCTGGGGGTGACGACCGTCGAACTGCTGCCCGTGCAGGCCTTCGTGACCGAGCCGTCGGTGCGTGCGCGGGGGATGCGCAACCACTGGGGCTACTCGACCGCCTCGTACTTCGCGCCGCACCCCGCCTACGCCGTCACTGCGGGCAACGAGATCGCCGAGTTCCGGACGATGGTCGACGCCTTCCACAGCGCCGGGCTCGAGGTGCTGCTCGACGTCGTCTACAACCACACGTGCGAAGCATCGGTCGACGGTCCGAGTCTGTCCTGGCGCGGTCTCGACGCACCCGGCTACTACCTGCTCGACCCGCACGGGCGGGATGTCGACCTGACCGGGTGCGGCAACACCCTCGACGCGTCCTCACCGATCGTCGTGCGGATAGTGTGCGACAGCCTGCGGTACTGGGCGGACGTGATGGGGGTGGACGGTTTCCGCTTCGATCTCGCCAGTGCGCTGGCCCGTCCGCGCGGTGGGGCGTTCGATCCGCGGGCGGCGCTGCTCACCGCGATCGTCACCGATCCCGTCCTCTGCGACGTCAAGCTCGTCGCCGAACCGTGGGACGCGACCGCGCACGGTTACCAGCTCGGGAACTTCGGGGCGCAATGGGCCGAATGGAACGACCGCTACCGCGACACCGTGCGCCGCTACTGGGCGGGACGCTCCGGGATCCGCGAGATGGCATCGCGGCTCACCGGTTCGGAGGACCTCTACGACCGGAACATCCGGCAGCCGTGGATGTCGGTCAACTTCGTCACCGCCCACGACGGTTTCACCCTCGCCGACGCGGTCTCGTACGAGCGCAAGCACAACGACGAGAACGGTGAGGAGGGCAGGGACGGGTCGAACAACAACGAGTCGGTGAACCACGGAGTCGAAGGGCCGACCGACGATCCGGAGATCCTCGCCGCCCGCGACCGGCACATTCGAGCGATGCTCGCGACGCTGCTGTTGTCGACGGGCACACCGATGTTGCTCGCCGGCGACGAGTTCGGGCACACGCAGAACGGCAACAACAACGCCTACTGCGTCCCCGAGGACGTCCCCGTCCGCGACGCCTGGCCGCTGGACTGGGCGGACTCCGACCGTGCGCGAACGGATTACGTTCGCGAACTGCTCCGCCTGCGCAAGCGCGTCCCGGTGCTGCGGCAGCGACGCTTCTTCGAGGGCCGCGCCCGGTCCGTGGGCTATCCCGATCTGGTGTGGTTCGGCATCGAGGGGATCGAACTCGACGAGAATGCGTGGCACGACGACAGTCGCCGCACGCTGCAGGGCTGGGTCGACGGCTCGCAACTCGGCACCGTGACCCGCACCGGCGTCACTCTCGAGGACAGCAGTGGCCTGTTCGTTCTGCATTCGGGCGACGCCGCCGCAGTGACCCTCGCCGGACCCGAGTGGTATCGCGGCGACATCGTGTGTGTCTTCGATTCGAGTGCCCCCGACGGCAGACCCGCGGACACCTCCCCGATGCGGGTGGGCAGTTCGTACCCGGTCGACGGTCCGACGGTGTTGATCTTCCGGATCGCGGACGACGAACCCTTCGAGCGCGAATGATTCACGGCGCGGCCGGATTCCGCGTGCGTGTTCCCGCTCCCGACGAGGCCGAGGCGATCGCGCGCGTCCGGAACGTCACGTGGCGCGCCACCTACGGCCACCTGCTTCCCGCGTCGTTCTACGACCACCACGCGTTCGAACAGAACGCGGCGTTGTGGCGGTCGATCCTCCGACGCCGTCCGCAGACCCTGCGCGTGCGCGTCGCGGAAATCGAAGGCGGGATCGTCGGGTTCGCGTCGGCGGGCGACCCCATCGGCGACGATGCTCCCGTTCGCGCGCTCCAGCTCCACACCCTGTACGTGCTGCCCGAGCACCACGGATGCGGTGCGGGACAGGCACTGTTCGACGCGGTCGTGGGCGCGGAACCGGCGCAGCTGTGGGTGGCCGAGGACAACCCTCGCGCCCACACCTTCTACCGGCGCAACGGCTTCCGGCCCGACGGGGCCGAGATGGTCCTTCCCGGCACGACGCTGGTCGAGGTCAGGCTCGTGCGTTGACCGTACCCGGCACTGCGATCACGGTGATCGAACCCGGCGCCACCTCGGTGAAGCCCGCATCGCGGACCGCGACAGCCGTGCCCGCCTCCACGCGGGCGAGCAGCTCGCGCCAGGTGTCCTCGTCCGCATCGCGGACGGCACACGGGAATCCGTCGGTCGCCCAGGCGCGTGCGGTGTCGACGTCCAGTGCTCCGGCGAACAACATCGCGGCGTGGCCGACCTGCGCGGCCGCCTTGCCGACGGTCATCTCGAGGTCCTTCTGCACCCAGAGGATCGGAACGCCGTCCGCCGGTGGGAGCGGATCGTCGTGGGGCAGGTCGGTGCCACCGATCTGCAGGCGGGAGATACGCGGGTCCAGCTCCCCCACCGGGCCGGGCACGAACGCCCGGGCCTGGGCACCGGCGTGGTCGACGGTGACACCGTCGACGTCCTGCGCCGCACGCCAGTGCGCTCCACGGGCGCGGCGGGCGACCTTCCGGATCCGCGCGTCGTTCCACGCGAGGAAGGGCTCCTGCCACGGACCGGGTTCACCGTCCGGGCCGGGACCGACCCTCGGGTCGAAACACAGTGCCACCGTGGCCGTCGCGGCTGCCTCGAGCACCGCGCTGCGGGCAGGCGGATCGACCTTGGGGATGTGCAGCACGATCGGCATCGCCTGCACCTTCGCCGGATCGTCGGGGTCGGGTCGGTGCCCGTAGCCGCGGGTGAGTACGCCGTGGCGCTCGGCGAAACCAGGATCCGATGCCGGGTCGAAGACCCGATCGGATGCGGCCCCGAAGACCGGCTCGGGTGCCGCGTCCGCGAAGTCGGAGTGCAGCTCAGACACTGCCGTCGATCGGGACGCGCCGCAGGGTTCCGTCGACGCGGTCGGCCGCCTCGATCTCCTCGCGGGTGACACCGAGGACGAAGAGCACCGCATCGAGGTAGGGATACGACAGGGCGGTGTCGGCGACCTCGCGCAGGGCCGGCTTGGCGTTGAATGCCACGCCGAGGCCCGCGGCCGACAGCATGTCGATGTCGTTGGCACCGTCGCCGACCGCGACGGTCTGCTCGACCGGAACGCCCGCCTCGTCGGCGAACTCGCGGAGGGCGCGTGCCTTGGCGGCGCGGTCGACGATGTCGCCGACCACTCGTCCGGTGAGCGTGCCGTCGACGATCTCGAGCGTGTTGGCGCGGACGAAGTCGAGCTCGAGTTCGTGTGCGAGCGGGTCGATGACCTGACGGAAGCCGCCCGAGACGACGCCGCAGCGGAAGCCGAGCCGGCGCAGCGTCCGGATCGTGGTGCGGGCACCGGGAGTGAGTTCGAGCTGCTCGGCAACTTCGTCGATGACGCTGGCCGGCAGACCCGCGAGGGTCGCGACGCGCTGTTCGAGGGACTGCGCGAAGTCGATCTCACCGCGCATCGCAGCCTCGGTGACCTCGCGGACCTTGTCCTCGACACCGGCGTGCGCGGCGAGCATCTCGATGACCTCGCCCTGGATGAGCGTGGAGTCGACGTCGAAGACGATCAGGCGCTTGGAACGACGGGCGAGACCGCCGCGCTCCACCGCGATGTCGACGTCGAGGCCCGCGGCGAGTTCGACGAGGGCGTGCCGCAGGGCGGCGTCGGCCTCGACGCTGGTGTCGGGCGCGGTGATCATCAGTTCGAGGCCGGTGAGCGGGTAGTCGGCGATGCCGCGGATCGAATCGATGTTCGCGCCCTGGGCCGCGAGGGTGCGGCCCACCGATCGCAGCGCCTTGGCACTGACCGGGCTGCCCAGCACGACGACCGCGTGGGTCGAGACGGTGCGGGCGCCGCGTTCGGCACCGATCTGGACGTCGGCGTGCATGCCGATGGTGGCCATCGCGGACTCGACCTCGTCCTGCATCGCTTCGACATCGGTCGGGCAGACGAGGAGGACACCGAGCGTGAGCCGGCCGCGGATCACGACCTGTTCCACATCGAGGAGGTCGACGTCGTGCCGTGTCAGCGCTGCGAAGAGCACCGAGGTCACGCCGGGATGGTCAGGTCCGGTCACGGTCACCAGCACCGTGCTGTCAGACGCCACTACGTCTCCGATCGCTTGTCTGTCGAGGTACACACGGACGCACGCGCGTACCGGCTCGCTCGTTCATTGTTGCAGGTCGAACCGTCGCTCCCGTTCGCGGGTCCGGACCCACGGAAAGGCCGAAGCCCCACCCGGGGAACGGGTGGGGCTTCGGTCGATCGTCGATCTGCGCTCAGGCGCGCGGATGGTCGCCGGGGGTACGGTCGGCACCCTCGAGGACGTTGACGTTGTGCTTGTCGCTGCCGGGGCCGACGTGCGCCTCGGCTCGCATCTTCTCGACCATGTGCGGGTAGTGCAGCTCGAAGGCGGGACGCTCCGAGCGGATCCGCGGCAGCTCGGTGAAGTTGTGCCGCGGGGGCGGGCAGCTGGTGGCCCACTCGAGCGAGTTGCCGTAGCCCCACGGGTCGTCGACCGTGACGACCTGGCCGTAGCGGTAGCTCTTGAAGACGTTCCACAGGAACGGCAGCGTCGAGGCACCGAGCACGAACGCACCGATGGTGGAGATCGTGTTCAGGGTGGTGAAGCCGTCGGACGGCAGGTAGTCGGCGTAGCGACGCGGCATGCCCTCGTTACCGAGCCAGTGCTGCACCAGGAAGGTGGTGTGGAAGCCGATGAAGGTCAGCCAGAAGTGCCAGCGGCCGAGCTGCTCGTCGAGCATGCGTCCGGTCATCTTGGGGAACCAGAAGTAGATGCCGGCGTAGGTCGCGAACACGATGGTGCCGAAGAGCACGTAGTGGAAGTGCGCCACCACGAAGTACGAGTCGTGCAGGTGGAAGTCCAGCGGCGGGCTCGCGAGGATGACACCGGTCAGACCACCGAAGAGGAAGGTCACGATGAAGCCCACCGAGAACAGCATCGGCGATTCGAAGGTGATCTGGCCCTTCCACATCGTGCCGATCCAGTTGAAGAACTTCACACCGGTCGGGACGGCGATCAGGAAGGTCATGAACGAGAAGTACGGCAGCAGCACGGCGCCGGTGGCGTACATGTGGTGCGCCCACACGGCGATGGACAGCGCCGCGATGGCCATCGTGGCGTAGACCAGACCGGTGTAACCGAAGATCGGCTTGCGGGAGAAGACCGGGAAGATCTCCGAGACGATGCCGAAGAACGGCAGCGCGATGACGTACACCTCGGGGTGACCGAAGAACCAGAACAGGTGCTGCCACAGGAGCACACCACCGGTGGCCGGGTCGTAGATGTGGCCACCGAGGTGACGGTCGACGAACAGGCCCATGAAGGCGGCGGTCAGCAGCGGGAACACGAGCAGGATCAGCAGGCTGGTGATCAGGATGTTCCAGGTGAAGATCGGCATCCGGAACATGGTCATGCCCGGTGCACGCATGCACACCACGGTGGTGATGAAGTTGACGCCACCGAGGATGGTGCCCAGACCCATCACGCCGAGGCCGAGGATCCAGAAGTCGGCACCGACACCCGGGGAGTGGATCTCACTGGTGAGCGGCGTGTACGCCGTCCAACCGAAGTCCGCGGCACCGCCGGGGGTGACGAAGCCGAGCATGACGATCGTTGCGCCGAACAGGTACAGCCAGTAGCTGAAGGCGTTCAGGCGCGGGAAGGCGACGTCGGGGGCGCCGATCTGCAGCGGCAGGATGTAGTTCGCGAAGGCGAACACGACCGGCGTCGCGTACATCAGCAGCATGATCGTGCCGTGCATGGTGAACAGCTGGTTGAACTGCTCGTTCGACAGGAACTGCAGGCCGGGGACCGCGAGCTCGGTGCGCATCAGCAGGGCCATCAGGCCGCCGATGAGGAAGAAGGCGAACGAGGTGACCATGTACATGATCCCCAACATCTTGGGATCTGTGGTCGTGATCATCTTGTAGATGAACGAACCCTTGGGTCCCTGCCGCGGCGGGTACGGCCTTGCTGCAGCTATCTCTGGGACTGGCTGGGGCGCTACGGCAGTCACTAATCCTCCTGAATGCGCGCTCGACCTCGGGCTGGAGGCGAACGGTCTCTGGCTTGCGCTCATCGAATCGTAGACCCTGCCCGAAACGGTCGCCCTCCGGGTCCTACTCACTGTCGTACTCGACTCGCGAGGCTACCTGGAGCGGAGCCGACAACCACAATCGGAGCCTGTGCTGCACTTCACACGCAGGGACGACAACAGGTGACCTCACCACACGCGAACAGCCCGGGTTAGGGTGCACTTCCCCCCGTATGACAGAAGGACGACCCGTGCCCGTTCTCTCCTCCCGCCCCGTCCGGTTCGCGGCAGCACTGCTGACCGCCGGACTGCTCGTCGCCGGCTGCAGTTCGGCCGACACCTCCGACGACGCGTCCACCGACACCGCGTCCGACCCGGCCGCCGGCTTCCCCCGGACGGTCGAACACTTCCGCGGTTCCACCACGATCGAGAGTGAGCCGACCCGCATCGTCGCGCTCGACACGAGCTACTCCGACGCCGTGCTCCTCCTCGAGGCACCTCTCGTCGGGTACGTCGACTACCGCACCGACGAGTTCCCCGACTATCTCGGCGACTCGCGGCAGTACGCGACCGACGCCGTGTCCGTCGGCAAGACCGCGGATGTGAGCCTCGAACAGGTGGCCGCGCTCGAACCCGACCTCATCCTCTCGGCGGAGGTGCGCGACGGAGAGAACTACGAGGAACTGTCCGCCATCGCCCCGACCGTCTTCTCCCAGTCGACCGGACCGACGTGGAAGGACAACATCCGTCTCGTCGCGCAGGCCATCGGCAAGGAGGACCTCGCCGAGCAGAAGATCTCCGAGTACGAGGAGCGCGCCGCGGCCATCGGTGCGGACATCAACGAAAAGGCCGGCAACCCGACGATCTCGATCGTGCGCTTCGCCGGTGAACCGACGGCCAGGCTGTACCGCACCACCTCGTTCAGCGGCATCGTGCTCGAGGACGCCGGTCTCGCCCGCCCCGCGAGCCAGGGTCCCGATCCGTCGGATCCGTCGAGCATCATGAATGCCATCAGCCCCGAACTGATCACCGAGGCCGAGGCGGACGTCATCTTCGTCACCACCTACGACCTCGGCGACGGCAAGGCGCAGGCGGCGGCCGAACCCTTCGTCACCAATCCGCTGTGGGAGAACCTGCAGGGACGGAAGGTCGAGGTCGACGACAGCGTGTGGATGATGCCGGTGAGCATCCAGGGTGCGCACCGCATCCTCGACGACCTCGCGGACACCTTCGGCGTCGACCGTCACACGACCGGATAGCCTGAGCCGTCCGATCCGAGCAGCGTCCTACAGGAGTTGGTCCGACGTGTTTTCCGTGCACCGGTCACGAGCAGTGCTCGTCGCAGCCGTCGCTGCGGTGACGACAGCCCTGGCCGGATGCTCCACACCTCCCGACGACGACGCATCGGAGATCGTGCGCACCACGACCCGCATCGCCGGTGCGTCGGTCGTGGGCATCGACCGGGACACGTCGACCGCGTGCGCACTCCCCTCCCCGCTCGATCCGGGACAGCCCACCACCGGCACCCGACCGGTCCTGCACACCGCAGGCCGGTCGGATGTGCCTGCCGACCCGCAGCGGATCGTCGTCCTCGACCCCGCGGCGCTCGACGCGGTGTGCGCCCTGGGCCTGTGGGAGCGCGTCGTGGGAGCGAGCGCCGAGGTCACCGGCCGGCCGGAATATCTCGGCTACGGGATCGGCGAACTCCCGCCCGTGGGTGCCGCGGGCAACCCGGATGTCGCGGCGATCGAACGCGCGCAGCCGGATGTGATCCTCGGCTCCTCCACCGCCCCGGACGTCTACGCCTCCCTCAGCGGCATCGCACCCACCGTGCTGGTCGGGTCCGATCCGGTCTTCTGGAGGGAACAGTTCGTGCGGGTCGGTGAGGCGCTCGGGCGCACGGAGGCCGCACGTCGCGTGCTCGACGACTACGCGACGGCTGCGCGCGATCTGGGCCGCGAGCTCGTGTCGTCCCAGACACAGGCGTCGATCGTCCGGTTCACGGCCGACGGCCCCAGGGTGGAGGGCACCGCGTCGTTCGCGGGACAGGTGCTGGGCGACGTCGGCGCTGCCCGGCCCCCGGCCCAGCGGTTCGCGGTGATCGACGGACAACCGTGGCAGGCCGTCGACACGGAGGACCCGGCCCCGGCGGACGGCGATGTGATCTTCGTCCGCTTCGCCGGTGAGGACGGGCTCGAAGCCGGCAAGGACTACATGCAGACCGACGAGTGGCTCGACCTCGGGGCCGTGCGCGACAACCGTCTGTTCTCCGTGACCGACGACGTGTGGTCGACCCCCGGACCGGTCGCCGCGCGGGCGATCCTCACCGACCTGACGTACACCCTCAACGGATATTCGAACTGATCGCCGGCTCGACCGGCGGCAGCACGCCTGCCGGTATAGAAACGAGGGCGTGCCGATACCCGATTTCGTCGTCCAGCTCCGCTCACACGTAGGAACCGCTCCCCTGTGGCTGCCGGGGGTGAGCGCGATCGTCACGGACGACGACGACCGCGTCCTGCTCACCCGCCGCGCCGACAACGGCATGTGGGCCGTGGTATCCGGCATCCTCGAACCCGGTGAGGAGCCCGCCGTCGCCGCGGTTCGGGAGGTGCTCGAGGAAACGGGTGTCGCCGCCGAGATCGTGCGGCTGACGAGCGTCGACGTCACGGCACCGATCACCTATCCCAACGGCGACGTCGCGCAGTACCTCGACGTGTGTTTCCTGCTCCGCGCGACCGGCGGGGACGCACGCGTCGCCGACGACGAGAACCTCGAGGTGGCGTGGTTCGCGCCGGACGACCTTCCCGAGCCCCTCACCGAGACGTCGCGTCTGCGGCTCGGGAAGGCCCTCGCCGGTCGTGCGGAGGCGTGGTTCCGTCAGTAGGCGGTGTTGATCGGAGCGGGGCTCCACAGACCGCTGCGCGTGACCGTGGCGGTGTCGAGCTCCGCGGTCTCCGTCGACGGATCGATCGGTGTGTACTGCTCGATCGCTCCCCAGTCGCGGTCCCAGTCGTGATCGAGATACGACGGGATCGTGCGGGCCCGCAACAACTGGTCGGTCCAGCCGAGAGGACCGCCACCGTTGTGGTCCTGCCACAGATCCGTGGAGATGGCACCGATCCGGTCCGGCAGGATCCGGTACTCGGGGATCTCGGCAATGCCGTTGCGGTGCACCATCTGCCGCTGGCACGGGAAGTTGAGACCGACAGCCCAGTCCAGCAGGACCGGTGTGTCGCTCCCGACGACCTGCTGCAGGGTCTGCGTCTGCGGCACACGCGGCGGGGTGAACGCCAGCCACTGTTCGGGCGCGAGGTCGTTGTCGGAGGCGACGATCCGCACCGCGTCGGCCTCGCCCGGCAGTGTGTCCATCGGGACACGCAGATTCCTCCACGAGGGCGACGGACCGATGTCGATCGGCAACGCCCGTCCCAGCGCGGTCACGCTGCCGTCGGCCGCGGTGGTCCCGTATTCGAGTTCGAGTCGCTGACCGTAGGTTTCGGTACCGTCGGCGTCGACGGAGAAGATCCGGCCGGCCGCGGCGATGGTGACGAGATCCCCGCGCGATCCGGTCGCGTCGGGCTCGGGCAGCCGGAACCAGGCGCTCGTGACGTCGCCGAGCGACGATCCGTGGCTGCCCAGCACCGGTGTGGTCGCCGGATCGAGGCCGAACGGCAATGCGACGGTGCTGCCGTTGATTCCGACTCTGCCGGTACCGCCGCCGGTGCCACCGGTACCGCCGGTCGAGGTCTGGTCGTCGTTCGTGTCGACGGTGTTGGCGGTGCCGGCCGAGGCCGAGTCGTCGTCCGGGGTCAGATCGAGCGCGACACCGCCCGGCGTGAACCCGTCCCCTCCCCCGGCATCGAGAGCGGAGGCCGCGTCGGCGCCGATGGGGGTGAGCAACGAGGCATTCGGGTTCGTTTCGAGCAACACGTCGTTCGCGAGTGCGCACGAGTTGCCGGTGAGCGTGTCGACGTTGGACCGTGCCACCGAATAACCCGGGTACTGCGAGATCGCGCCCTTGGCCAGTGACAGCACCTCGAACAGCACCATCGCTGCGGCGGCGACGGTCAACGGCGGCGCCGCCCACAACCGCGACGGGGTGTCGGTGCGGGTGGACGCGACGGGGTGGATGTGCCACCACGCGGCGAGCAGCAACGCGACGACGGTCACGGCGAAGAAGACGGTGGAGAAACCGAATCCGGCGACCGACGGCGGCTTGTCCCACCACGGAACCCCGTAGCTCGAGACGTACCACCAGCCGTTGGGGCCGATGAACGACATAGTCACCACGAACGACACCGCCGCGGCGAACAGGGCGCGGTTGCGTCGCGAACGCAGCACCGCGGGCCCGGTGGCCACGGCGGCGAGCATCGCCACCGCGGCGGCCAGACCGGCGTAGATACCGAAGTGGTGGGTCCACTTGGTGGGCGCGAACATCATCAGCACCAGCGCCCCGAGGGTGATGCCGACGATGCGGCGGGACGGCCCCTGCGCGGTGCCGGGGATGTGCCCACCGCGGCGCAGCATCGCCACGATCGCCACCGCCAGGCACAGCACCAGGGTGAAGACCGCGAACCTGCGGGCCAGCGAGCCGTCCACGGTGATCTGCAGCAGGTACTGGTAGCGCAGATACTCCTGGAACCACGGCACGTTCGGGCCGACGCCGTGCACGTGCTGCATCTCCAGCACCGCCGCGAGGGTCTGGTCGGCGAAGACCGGCACCAGGATCACCAGTCCGGCCGCGATCATCGGCACGAGAACCGGCAGCCATCCCAGGGTCTGCGCACGCCGATGGAGGATGCGGGCGATCGGGCGGGCACCGGCGATCAGCGCGGCGAAACAGATGATGCCCGACGGTCCCGCGGTCACGGTGAGCGCGGCGACGAGGATCGCGGCCGCCGCGGGCAGCAGACGCCGGGTGGCGATCGCGCGTTCGACCGAGCACCAGGTGAGCACCACGCCCGTCGCGACGATCGGTTCGGGGCGCAGTCCGTTGTTGAGCGGCAGCCAGAACGCCAGGAAGACCAGCGCCCCGGTCCACAGCGGAAGCCCGTTGCGGCGTAGCGCGACGCCGAGCCGTGGAGCGACCTCGCGGCTGAGCACCCACCAGCACAGGATTCCGGCGGTCAGTGCCGGTAACCGCATCCAGATGCTCGCCGTCGAGACCTGGGTCATCAGGGCCAGAACGTCGTAGAAGGGGGTGCCGAAGGGTGCTTCGGGCACACCGAACCACCGGAAGTAGTTCGCCATGTACCCGGCCTCGCCCGCGGCACGGGCCATCCCGAGCTGGTAACCGTCGTCGGCGGTGTTCGCCCCGATGACGTGCCAGACGAGCAACGTTCCGACGACCAGCGCATCGATGCGGGTGAACGACCACCACGACGCCGGCAACAGGCGGCGGTGGCGACGACCGTCGGCGCGGTCGAACCGGGCCAGTGTCCACAGCGCGAGTGCCGTGGCCACCACCGCGACGATCATCGCGACGATCTTCAGCACCGTCGGCGACGTCGTGAAGCGGGTGTCGACGGTCGCGGTGACCGAGACGCCGTCGAGTGCGGGACCGGGCAGGTCGGTGAAGATGCCGACCAGCTGGGGTCGCAGGTCGCGGTCGAAGGTCCGCTCCCCCGACGCCGCGGCCGAGCCGGTGATCGCCGCGACGGTGCGTTCGGAGTTCGAGGACAGGGTGACCGAGCAGTCCCCGGACAGGTCGTCCACCGGTGCCGAGGCGAGCAACGTGTTGCGGGAGATGACCTCGAACATCGCCGGCCCGTCGTCACCGGCCGCCCGGACACGGGCGATCAGCCCGTAGCGCTCGCGGTCGGGGGCTCCTGCGGGAAGTGTGGAGAAGACGGTGCCGCCGTCCGGCAGCGCGTCGCGCACGGACCGGCACTCGATCGTGGCGTCGAGGTCGACCGGTGCGTAGGACACCAGCGGCGCCGAGATGCCGGCATTGCTCTCGCTCTGCGGCCAGTCGATGGTCGCAGTGGTCTGCGTCACGGGCAGGAACGGCATCGCGATGGATGCGGCAATCCCCACGACGGCGACGAGCACCGCCCACAGACGGGTCCGCTGCTCGACCGCCCGCCCGCCCGACGGCGCGCGTTCGGTTGTCACCGGCCGAGGCGAGCCCGACGCTTCTCTTGTCTCGGTCACGAGGAGCGATGCTATCGGGGACGGGCCGGGCCGCGAAAAGCACGCGATCCCGCACACGGGCGCTGCTGCACCGGTGTGCGGGATCGATGCGTACAGCCCGCCGGGCTCAGAAGTCCCAGTCGTCGTCTTCCGTGACGACGGCCTTGCCGATCACGTAGGAGCTGCCGGAGCCCGAGAAGAAGTCGTGGTTCTCGTCGGCGTTCGGCGACAGCGCCGACAGGATGGCCGGGTTGACGTCCGTCTCGTCCTTCGGGAACAGCGCCTCGTAACCGAGGTTCATCAGCGCCTTGTTCGCGTTGTAGCGCAGGAACTTCTTGACGTCCTCGGTGAGCCCCACCCGGTCGTAGAGGTCGGCCGTGTAGTGGGTCTCGTTGTCGTACAGCTCGAAGAGCAGTTCGAAGACCCAGTCCTTGAGTTCGTCGCGCTCGGCCTGCGTGATCGTCTCGAGGCCGCGCTGGTACTTGTAGCCGATGTAGTAGCCGTGGACGGCCTCGTCACGGATGATCAGGCGGATCATGTCGGCGGTGTTGGTGAGCTTGGCCCGCGACGACCAGTACATCGGCAGGTAGAAGCCCGAGTAGAACAGGAACGACTCGAGCAGTGTCGAGGCGGCCTTGCGCTTGAGCGGGTCGTCGCCCTTGTAGTAGTCGAGGATGATCTGCGCCTTGCGCTGCAGGTGCTCGTTCTCCTCCGACCACCGGAAGGCGTCGTCGATCTGCCGGCTCGAGCACAGCGTCGAGAAGATCTGCGAGTAGCTCTTCGCGTGCACCGACTCCATGAACGCGATGTTCGTCAGCACCGCTTCCTCGTGCGGGGTGACCGCATCGGGAATGAGTGAGACCGCACCGACCGTGCCCTGGATGGTGTCGAGCAGCGTCAGGCCCGTGAAGACCCGCATCGTCAGTTCCTGCTCGTACTCGGTGAGCGTGCCCCACGACTGGATGTCGTTGGAGACGGGCACCTTCTCCGGGAGCCAGAAATTGCCGGTGAGACGATCCCAGACCTCGGCGTCCTTGTCGTCGGGGACGCGGTTCCAGTTGATCGCGGAGACGCGATCGATGAGCTTTACGCGTGTGCCGTCGGCTGGCGAATGCGCACGGGGTGCGGAAGTAGTCATTTACCTTTCCCTGTTGGCTCAACTTGCTCACTGTGGCGTAGCCAATCGACCGCGCCATCCGAACGAAAGCCGGGATTCATGCAGCATCCGGCTCGACGTAGTAGTACTACGGATAGTAGCCCCACAGGCAAGTATTCCGCGAATCTTGCAGCGAAAGTCGTTGCCAGTAATGCCATTCGAGTTCGCCAACGGTTTTCGGGGTTGAGACAGGAGTAGGTGGAGGATGGGAGCACCCCATCCTCCACCTACGGGTTACATCAGACGCGCTGGGTGACCGTCCCGTGTGGGTCGTCGCCACCCTTACGCTTGGTCACGAACCGGCCGGTCACAGCCGACCTCGTAACCGAACGCTGGTTCGACGTGCCACTTCCGACCGCTTCGTTGATGGTTCTCGAAGGCCATCTGGCGGCGGAAGCCTTACTGACAAATCGACCACTTATTGCGCTTCGGTTGACTCGTCGAGTCATACCGACCACCTCCTGAGGTGGTTACGCCTCGACTGAGCCCCGGGACGCTTCCCAGGTTCAACTCGTGTACGCTCAACTTCTGGATATGCAGTCTCGCGCGCCGAGGCTATGAGGGGTTCGACTGTTGGAGCAGTCGAACCCCTCACTTCTTTCTCACCGCCGATCTGGCGGCGAAATCCTTCGCCTCACAGCATGCAGGAGACGCAGTTCTCCACCTCGGTGCCCTCGAGCGCCATCTGCCGCAGGCGGATGTAGTACAGGGTCTTGATTCCCTTGCGCCACGCGTAGATCTGGGCCTTGTTCACGTCGCGGGTGGTGACGGTGTCCTTGAAGAACAGCGTCAGCGACAGCCCCTGGTCGACGTGCTGCGTCGCGGCAGCGTAGGTGTCGATGATCTTCTCGTAGCCGATCTCGTAGGCATCCTGGAAGTACTCGAGATTCTCGTTCGTCATGTAGGGCGCCGGGTAGTAGACACGCCCGATCTTGCCCTCCTTGCGGATCTCGATCTTCGACGCGACCGGGTGGATCGAGCTCGTCGAGTGGTTGATGTACGAGATCGAACCGGTGGGCGGAACCGCCTGCAGGTTCTGGTTGTAGATGCCGTGCTTCTGCACGGACTCCTTCAGCTCGCGCCAGTCCTGCTGCGTGGGGATCGCGATGTTCGACTCGGTGAACAGCTGACGGACCCGCTCGGTGGCCGGCTCCCACACCTGATCGGTGTACTTGTCGAAGAACTCACCCGAGGCGTACTTCGACTCCGGGAAGCCCTTGAAGTACGAGCCGCGCTCGATCGCGATCTTGTTCGACGCACGCAGGGCGTGGAACAGCACGGTGTAGAAGTAGATGTTCGTGAAGTCGACGCCTTCTTCGGACCCGTAGAAGATGTGCTCGCGGGCGAGGAAGCCGTGCAGGTTCATCTGGCCGAGGCCGATGGCGTGGGATTCGTTGTTGCCCCGCTCGATCGACGGCACCGACGAGATCGTCGTCTGGTCGGAGACGGCCGTCAGGCCGCGGATGGCGACCTCGATGGTCTGCGCGAAGTCGGGCGAGTCCATCGTCTTCGCGATGTTCAGCGAGCCGAGGTTGCACGAGATGTCCTTGCCCACATGGCTGTAGGACAGGTCGTCGTTGAACTCAGAGGGGGTCGAGACCTGCAGGATCTCCGAGCACAGGTTCGAGTGCGTGATCTTTCCGGCGATCGGGTTGGCCCGGTTCACCGTGTCCTCGAACATGACATAGGGGTAGCCCGACTCGAACTGCAACTCGGCGACGGTCTGGAAGAACTCGCGCGCCTTGATCTTCGACTTGCGGATGCGTTTGTCGTCGACCATCTCGTAGTACTTCTCGGTGACATCGATGTCGGCGAAGGGCTTGCCGTAGACGCGCTCGACGTCGTACGGCGAGAACAGGTACATGTCCTCGTTCTTCTTCGCCAGCTCGAACGTGATGTCGGGGATGACGACGCCCAGCGAGAGGGTCTTGATGCGGATCTTCTCGTCGGCGTTCTCGCGCTTGGTGTCGAGGAAACGGTAGATGTCGGGGTGGTGCGCGTGCAGGTAGACCGCACCGGCACCCTGACGGGCACCGAGCTGGTTGGCGTAGGAGAAGGAGTCCTCGAGCAGCTTCATGATCGGGATGACGCCGGAGGACTGGTTCTCGATCTTCTTGATCGGGGCGCCGTGCTCACGAATGTTGCTGAGCAGCAGGGCGACACCGCCACCGCGCTTGGACAGCTGCAGTGCGGAGTTGATGGAGCGGCCGATCGACTCCATGTTGTCCTCGATGCGGAGCAGAAAGCACGAGACGGGCTCGCCGCGCTGCTTCTTGCCCGAGTTGAGGAAGGTCGGGGTGGCCGGCTGGAAACGACCGGAGATGATCTCGTCGACGAGGTGACGGGCGAGGATCTCGTCGCCGTCGGCCAGCGTCAGTGCGACCATGCACACGCGGTCCTCGAAGCGCTCGAGGTAACGCTTGCCGTCGAACGTCTTGAGCGTGTACGAGGTGTAGTACTTGAACGCACCGAGGAAGGTCGGGAACCGGAACTTCTTCGAATACGCATGGTCGAACAGCGATTTGACGAACGCACGCGAGTACTTCTCGAGCACCTCGGGCTCGTAGTAGTTCTCCTCGACGAGGTAGTCGAGCTTCTCGTCGAGGTTGTGGAAGAAGACCGTGTTCTGGTTGACGTGCTGCAGGAAGTACTGGCGGGCGGCGGCCACATCCTTGTCGAACTGGATCTCGCCGTTGGGGCCGTACAGATTCAACATCGCGTTGAGCGCGTGGTAGTCGAGATCCTTGATCGAATCGTCGAGGTGTGCGCTCGTGGCGGGAGCGGGATCGGTAATGGTCACAGTGCTGTCCCCACTTGTCGGAGTTAGGAAACGGCCGCGCAGTCACGTCCGCGACGCGCGTCGAATACGGATACGGATGTGGCTCAGGCGTTCTGGAGAACGGACTCCCAGAATCGGGCGAGACCGTCGCGGACACGCTCGACGTCGTCGGTCGTGCCCATCAACTCGAACCGGTACAGATACGGCACCTTGCACTTGCGCGAGACGATGTCTCCCGCGAAACAGTACGAGTCGCCGAAGTTGGTGTTACCCGCCGCGATGACACCGCGGATCAGGCCCCGATTGTGCTCGTTGTTGAGGAATCGGATGACCTGTTTGGGAACGTAGCGGGTATCACGGCCCGTGGCGGTCGTCCCGCCACCGTAGGTCGGCACGATCAGCACGTACGGATCGTGGACTTCGAAATTCCCCTCACGATCGTGCAGCGGGATACGGCTGGCCGGAATCCCGAGTTTCTGCACGAATCGGTGGGTGTTCTCGGATGTACTCGAGAAGTACACCAGCGATGTTCCCGGGATCGACCCCAGCGAAGCCATCGGTAGTCACCACTCTTCATTCGATTGCGAAGACCGGCCCGAGACGGACACGGAAGAACACGTCCGCCCGGAGACGACGACGATCGGGCCGCCGCGAACGCGGCCCGGGCTCAGGCAGCGACGGTGAGCGCCTTGATGCGGTCGGGGCGGAAGCCCGACCAGTGGTCGTCGCCGGCGACGACGACGGGCGCCTGGAGGTATCCCAGCGCCATGACGTAGTCGCGGGCCTCGGGGTTCTCACTGATGTCGACGACGTCGTACTCGATGCCGGCCTTGTCGAGGGCGCGGTAGGTGGCGGTGCACTGGACGCAGGCAGGCTTGGTGTAGACGGTGATGTTCATGAATGCCCCTTTTCCGACGGCCGTGGGCGGCCTGACGACTGACTGCTGTGCGTTACCCGGAAGCCCACTCATCCGTCCGATCCCGCTTCCCCGAGAGATCGTCGGCACTTGTGGCCCTCCAGCGGTCTAGACACTACACCTTGTGTCCGTCGGATACACAGAACCCAGGATGTTGTGACTTACAAAGGTGATATTCCCAGGTCGCGACCCTCCCTCCACGGCGTTTCGGGCGTGTCTCGGCGTGTCGCCGCAGCGCGTCCGAGAGAGACCTCGAGCACAGTGTGGCGGGCACCACCGACAACTTCGCGAGGTCACCGCGAGAACACCCTCCGGAGGGCCTGCGCGGGGAGCTCCGGGCGGGAAGAATGACTCCTCGTGCACCCGGTTCGCGCGATGCTTGCCGCACTGCTGGCACTGTCCCTGTGCGCCGCCTGCGACTCGCGCCGTGATTGCGAACCGATCTCCGCCCCGCTCGACGAGACGAGCACCGCGTGTCCCCGCTTCGGCATCAGCACCCCCGGTGGCCCGGTGGCCGTCGACGAGTACCGCGCGGTCACCGAGGCGGTCGGCACCGCCCCCGGCGCGGTGCTGTGGTTCGTCGACTTCCTCTCCCCGCCACCCCTCGGGGCCCTCGACATCGTGCGCGCCTCGGGCGCCGACCCGATCGTCACGTGGGAGCCCTGGTTGCAGCGCGACGACGGGACGTACGACCGGACGTCGATCTCGATGACCGACATCGCCGCGGGGATCCACGACGACCATCTCTACCGATGGGCGGACGAGCTCGCCGCCTGGGGCGGGACCGTGTTCCTGCGCTTCGCGCACGAGCCGAACGGCGACTGGTACCCCTGGGGTCCCGCCGGCGGTACCTCAGCGGAGACCTACGTCGCGGCGTGGCGGCATGTGCACGACCTGTTCGCCTCCAAGGGAGCCGTCAACGTGCGCTGGATCTGGACGGTCAACGCCCCGCACGAGGGCAGCAGCCCCATCGCCCCCCTGTATCCGGGCGACGGTTACGTCGATGTCATCGGGGTCGACGGCTACAACTGGGGCACCACCCGGCCGTGGAGTCGCTGGCAGTCCCCCGAGGATCTGTTCGGACCGACCTTCGACGAGCTCGGTCGGCTCGCCCCGGGTCGTCCCGTCGCAGTCACCGAGGTCGCGAGCGCGGAGGCCGGTGGGTCGAAGCCGGACTGGATCCGGGATCTGGTGGCTTACTTGGACAGTCACCCCGCGGTGACGACGTTCGTGTGGTTCCATCACAACAAGGAAACCGACTGGCGCCTGACCAGCACGGCCGAGTGTGCGGCGGCCCTGGACGACGCTCTGCACAGGAGACACACCGCACGATGACATCCGAGGCGCCGCTGCTCCCCGACCATCTCGAGGGCGAGCGCATGCGCGACGTCGAGCGGCTCGAGCTGCTCGACACCCCTCACGAAGAGCGCTTCGACAAGATCACCCGCATGGCGTGCCGCGTGTTCGGCGTCCCCATGGCGTCGGTGTCGCTGATGGACCACGACCGGCAGTGGTTCAAGTCGATCCTCGGACTGCAACTCTCCGAAGTTCCTCGCGAGAGGACGGTGTGCCGCACCACCATCGCGCGGGCGTACGAGCGGCCGGACGACCCCGCACTCGTCCTTCCCGATGCCGCAACCGATCCCGCCTTCATGGACATCCCCGGTATCGGTGGTGAGGGTGGGATCCGGTTCTACGCCGGTTATCCCCTGTTCGGCCCCACCGGTCACCCCGTGGGCACCTTCTGCATCTATGACACCGAGGAGAGGAGCCTCGATCCGGATCAGCTCGACACATTCGCGGAGCTGGCCGAGTGGGCTCAACGCGAACTCGATCGTTCCGACGAACTCGAGCGGGCCGCCGAGATCCAGCGGCAACTCCTGCCCCGGCCGCTCCCGGATCTTCCCGGTTACGGGATCGCCACGGTGTGCCTGCCCGCCTACATGGTGGGCGGCGACTTCTTCGACCACTACCGACTCCGCGACGGGGTCGTGATCACCGTCGCCGACGTCATGGGCAAAGGACTCGGTGCTGCGATACTGTCGTCGGCCGTACGTTCCTCGCTGCGCGGGGTCGGAAGAGTCTTCGACCGGTTCGGGCGGCCGGAAGGTGTCCTCGAGACCGGACTGGCGCTGTCGGTCGCCGCGGAACACCTCGCGGAGGACTTCGAGCACACCGGGACGTTCGTCACCGCCTTCGTCGCCGCGATCGACTTCTCGACGGGGCACATCGAGTTCGCCGATGCCGGCCACGGTCTGGCCGCGATCCGGCGTGCCGACGGCGAGGTCGAACCGCTCCACGGCGGCGGCCCTCCGCTCGGGATACTCCCCGAGACCACGTGGATATCGGCAACCGCGCAGCTGAATCCGGGCGACACTCTCGTGGTCTGCTCGGACGGTCTCCTCGACCTGCTCGACGAGCAGAGCGACCCTGCGGCACTGTGCCGATTCGTTGCGGCTCATACCACCCCGGAGGCACTGGTGGACGCTGCGCAAGCCTTGACGGAGAGCGAACCACCGCTCGACGACGTCACGGTCGTCGCGATACGACGGAACGAGGTGTTGTGAACGCCGTCACGAAAGAGGGCTACCCATCCCCGTTCCTGCGTGTCCTCATCGTCCTCACGGTCGTCGTCGGTCTGAACTACATCGTCTGGCGCTGGTTGTTCTCGGTGAATTGGGACGCCTGGTGGATCGCGGTGCCACTGGTGCTTGCCGAGACATACAGCCTGATCGACTCCTTGCTCTTCGCCTTGACGATGTGGCGGTTGCGGAGACGCCCCGAGCCGCCGGCGGCACCCGAAGGGATGACGGTCGACGTCTTCATCACCACCTACAACGAACCCGTCGACCTGGTGCTGCGCACTGCCGCAGCAGCAAAGCGGATCCGCTATCCGCACCGGACGTGGATCCTCGACGACGGAGCCCGGCCCGAACTCGCCGCGGCCGCAGTCGAACTCGGTGTCGACTATATGACGCGGGCGGCGAGCTGGACGAACAAGCCCCGTCATGCCAAGGCCGGCAATCTCATCAACGCCCTGCTGCACTCCGACGGCGAGTTCCTGTTGATCCTCGACGCCGACCAGGTGCCCGAACCCGAGATCCTCGACCGCACACTCGGATACTTCACCGACGAGAGCATGGCGCTGGTCCAGACCCCGCAGTACTTCACCAATGTCCCCGACTCCGATCCCCTCGGCAGTCAGGCCCCGTTGTTCTACGGCCCGATCCAGCAGGGCAAGGACGGCTGGAACGCGGCCTTCTTCTGCGGGTCCAACGCGATCTTGCGACGTGAAGCACTCATGCAGCTCGGCATCGCCGGCTACGTCCAGGCCGTCGAGGACGGTGTGGAACGCACCCTGCGCACCGCCGGAAAGGTGGTCGATCGCGCGCGCCGGAAGGTGCCCGCCGATCAGCCCGATGTGGCCGCGGCACTCGACTCGGTGCGCCGTGCCGTGCGCACGGCACGCAGCGAACTCCGGACCGGTGTGGCACTCGCCGACGTCACCTTCCGCTTCCAGCAGACGGTCGACGCCGCTGCACGCAGCATCGTCGACGCCGACTTCGGTGGTATCCGCGCCGATCTCGAGGAGATCGCCGCGCTCGACGCACACGGTACCGACGCGCTCACCATCGACGACACCGTGCTCGAACGCCTGGCCGATCGCGAATGGTCGCCGCTCGGTGCGCTCGAATCGATCCGCGCGATGATCCGCGCGGTCGACGTCGACCGCGCGGAGGAGGCCGAACCGATGCTCGCGTTGGCGACCATCTCCGTGACCGAGGACATGGCCACCTCGATGCGCCTGCACGGCGCCGGCTGGAAGTCCGTCTACCACCACGAGATCCTGGCCTACGGGCTGGCCCCGGAGGATCCGAAGACGATGGTCACCCAACGACTTCGCTGGGCGCAGGGCACGATCCAGGTGATGCTCCGGGAGAACCCGCTCGTCCAGAAGGGCATGACCGTCGCGCAGCGCCTGATGTACTGGTCGACGATGTGGAGTTATCTCTCCGGCTTCGCAGCCCTCGCCTATTTCGCCGCGCCGGTGATCTATCTCGTCTTCGGGATCCTGCCGGTCGAAGCGTTCAGCCTCGACTTCTTCGCGCGACTCGTCCCGTTCCTGATCCTCAGTCAGCTGCTGTTCTTCATCGTGGGCCGCGGCACACCGACCTGGCGGGGCCAGCAGTACAGCCTCGCGCTGTTCCCGGTGTGGATCAGGGCGTGCTGGACGGCCTTCCTCAACGTGTACTTCGACAAGCCGCTGGATTTCGCGGTCACCCCGAAGACGCGCCAGGGTGGCGAGGGTGTCCCCTGGTATCTGTTCCGTCAGCAACTGCTCGTCATGGCACTGCTGGTCGTGGCGGCGGTCGTCGGCGCGGTGCGGTTGTTCCTCGGCGACATCTCGGTTCTCGGCGTGACCGCGAACCTCGTCTGGGTCGTGTTCGACCTGTTGATTCTGTCGGTGGTGATCGGCGCGGCTCGCTACCGTGGACCCGAGAACGAAGGAGTTCGATGAGCCATTATGAAACCCGCACGGTCGGAACGAGCACCGTCGTGCAACCCACCGGTCGTCTGAACATGGTTGCGGCGCCACGCCTTCGCGAGCAGCTACGTGGTCTCGTCGAGAACGGATCCAGCCGGCTCGTGGTGGATCTCAGCCGGACCGACTTCATCGACTCCTCCGGTCTCGGCGCACTCGTCTCCGGGTTGAAGGCCGCCCGTCAGGCGGGCGGCGACCTGCGGATCGCCGCACCGACCGCCCAGGTACAGAGCGTCCTCGCGCTCACCCGGCTCGACCGGGTGCTGACGACACACGATTCCGCGGACACGGCGTTCGATGGCGACTGACCGGCCACCCGAAGCGCAACCGGCCCAGGGCCCCTCGATGCGGTGGGAGCTGTCGGCCACGACGAGTGAAGGCACCCTCGACAGGATCATGAACCTGGTCGCCGAGATGTTCGCCGCCGAGGAGCTCGACGAGTCCGACCGCATGCAGTTCGAGATCGCGGTCGCCGAGATCGGCGCGAACATCATCGAGCATGCCGGCCGGGGAGACGCGGTCTCGGTGACGCTGACCCTGGAACTCCATCCGGAGCGCCTGGAGGCCGTGTTCGTCGACGACGGCGCCCCGGCCCGGGTGGATCTGCGTTCGGTCGAACTTCCGGATGTCCTCGCCGAGCGCGGTCGAGGACTTGCCATCGCCCTCGCCGCGCTCGACGAACTTCGGTACCGGCGGCAGGCCGGCACCAATCGCTGGCTGTTGGTCTGTTACCGGTCCGACGCGTCAGGGCAGGCCGGGCAGTAGGTCGTCGAGGCGGGCCGGCAGGTTCCGGACCCGCACTCCGGTCGCGTGCCACAGGGCGTTGACGACCGCCGCGGCGCTGCCGACGATCCCGATCTCACCGATCCCCCGCGACCCCATGGGTGTCGCGTGGAGGTCCTCGTCGTCGAGCCAATCGGCTTCGATCCCACGGATGTCGGCGTGTGTCGGCACGTGGTATTCGGACAGGTCGTGGTTGACGACGTGCCCGAAACGCGCGTCGCGGATGCTCTCCTCGAACAGGGCCATCGAGATCCCGAACGACATCCCGCCGATGAACTGCGAACGCGCCGTACGTGGGTTGATCACCCGTCCCACGGAGAACAGACCGAACATCCGGGGCACCCGGATCTCGCCGGTGTCGGCGTCGACGTACACCTCTGCGAAGTGCACACCGAAGGACTGCGCGGTGTAGTGCTC
Organism: Rhodococcus sp. 5G237; assembly: GCF_053764735.1. Lineage (NCBI taxonomy): Bacteria > Bacillati > Actinomycetota > Actinomycetes > Mycobacteriales > Nocardiaceae > Rhodococcus > Rhodococcus sp. 5G237. Next base: position 489,939 of record NZ_JBSNCD010000006.1, read on the forward strand.
GAGTTCGCGGTTCTCGGCTGCCGACGCGGACAGTTCGGCACCCACCGGTGGGTCGTCGCCGAAGCGTTTGCCGAATTGCTCTGCGGCCGTGACGATCGCGGTACCCCAGGACGAGGTGCCCGACGATCCGCCGGCCACCGTGCCGTTGGGCAGTGCGCTGTCGCCGATCTCGAGGTCCACGTCCTCCGGTCGGCATCCGAGTGCGTCGGCTGCGATGAGGGTCAGGGTCGTCCACGCACCCGTACCGAGGTCGGTGGCTCCGATGCGGACGGAGTAGCGCCCCTCCCCGAGGTGCCGGATCTGGGCTTCCGAACCGGGATTGACCATGTGGGGATAGGTCGCGACCGCCATGCCGGTACCGATCAGGGTGTTGCCCTGCCGCCGGGTGCCGGGTTCGCGGTCGGACGGATCCCATCCGAATCGCTGTGCTCCTTCGCGGAGGCATTCGACGAGCCGGCGCGACGACCACGGCTTTCCCGTCTCCGGATCGGACTCGGGTTCGTTGCGGATGCGCAGTTCGATCGGGTCGATCCCGAGTTCGGCGGCGAGTTCGTCCATCGCGACCTCGCCGGCGAACATGCCCGGCGCTTCGCCTGGGGCACGCATCCAGAACGGCGCCGGCACGTCGAGGGTGATCGCGCGATGCGACGTACGGGCGTTGGCGACGTCGTAGAGATTGCGCAGCGGCACCCCCGCCTGTTCGACGAATTCGGTGACCCGGGACGACTGGGCGAACGCCTCGTGCACGAGACCGGTGAGCCTGCCGTCGCGGTCGGCCGCGAGCCGGATGTGCGAAGCGGTCGGAGCGCGGTAACCGACGTAACCGAACATGTCGGGCCGGGAGACCGCGAACTTGACCGCCTTCCCCGGCAGGGCCCGCGCCGCGAGTCCGCCGAGGACGTCGTGCGCGTGAGGACCGCCCTTGGAACCGAATCCCCCACCGATGTACGGACAGACCACCCGCATCCGGGCCGCGTCGAGACCGAAGACCGGCGCGAGGGTCTCGACGACACCGTGCGGATGCTGCGTCGAGGTGCACAGCGTCAGGGTGTGTGCGTCGGTCTCACTGTTCGACGGCACGACGTCGTTCCGCCAGATCGCGACGACGGTGTGCGGTTCGAGCGGGTTGTTGTGTTCCTCGGGGGTGGAGTACCACTGATCGACGACCGTCTCGGCGCGGGCGAACGCCGCGTCGACGTCCCCTCGGTCGGTGTCGGGTTCGTAGCCGCCGTTGACGGTCTCGGGCGTGTACGCGTCGGGATGGTCGGCGCGGAAGAGCGCGTCGTGCGGTTCCTCGCTGTATTCGACCTTCAGGAGCGAGCATGCCTCCCGGGCGATCTCGAAGCTCTCCGCGACGACCGCGCCGATGATCTGGCCCCGGTACAGCACGTCGGGTGTCTGCAGGACGGAGTACTCGCCCTCGGCCTCTTCGGTGAGACGTGGGGCGTTCCAGGGAGTGAGGACCTTCAGCACCCCGGGCACCGCTTCTGCGGCGGCGGTGTCGATGCGGTCGACGCGTCCACGGGCGATGGTGGAGGTGAGCGGTACGAGGTAGGCGGGGTCGTCGACCGGGTGCTCGTAGGCGTACGGCGCCGTCCCGGCGACCTTCGCCGGTCCGTCGATTCGCGCGGTGGAGCGTCCACCTGCTCGGATCGGCTCGGGGCTCATGCGGATCCACCTCGTTCCCGTCGTTCGTCGAGTTCGCGCAGGGTCGCCACCACGGTGCGCCGCAGCAGCGGGATCTTGTAGGCGTTGCCGTCGAGGGGGCTCGCGTCGGCGAGTTCGGCCTCGGCCGCCGCGGCGAAGACCTCGTCGGAGGGCTGTTGCCCGAGGAGTGCTTCCTCCGCGCGGTGTGCCCGCCAGGGCCGGTGGGCGACCCCACCGAATGCGATGCGGCACCCGGTGATCGTCCCGTCCGCGACGGTCGTCTCGGCCGCTACGGAGACCAGCGCGAAGGCGTAGGACGCCCGGTCGCGCACCTTGCGATAGGTGGACAGCGAACTCTGCGCTGCGGGGATCTGTACGCCGACGATGAGGTCGTCGCGTTCGAGCACGGTGTCGCGCTCGGGTGTGTCGCCCGGGAGTCGGTAGAAGTCCTCCACCGCGATGGCGCGCTCACCGTCCGGGCCGAGAACGAGGACTTCGGCGTCGAGCGCGAGCAGGGCGACCGCCATATCGGACGGATGGGTGGCCACGCAGTGCTCCGAGGCGCCAAGGATCGCGTGGTAGCGGGTGTATCCGCCGATGGCGGAGCAGCCGCTGCCGGGTTCGCGCTTGTTGCAGGGGGTGCTCACGTCCCGGAAGTACGAGCACCGCGTGCGCTGGAGCAGGTTGCCGCCGGTGGTCGCGGTGTTCCGGAGCTGAGGTGAGGCACCGGCGAGCAGTGCGCGCGACAGCACCGGATAGTTGCGCCGCACGAAGGGATGCGCCGCGAGGTCGCTGTTGCGGACATTGGCGCCCACCCGGATTCCCCCGTCGGCGGTCTCCTCCACGGTGTCGAGCGGAAGGTGCGAGACGTCGACGAGGACGTCCGGGTTCGCGACGCCGAGTTTGAGGTGGTCGACCAGATTCGTGCCGCCCGCGAGGAAGACCGCACCCGGTGTCTCGTGCACGACGGCGACGGCGGCGGCGGGATCTGCCGGTCGCTCGTAACGGAGAGAACTCATCGCGTCTCCTCCGTATCGAGTCGGCTGTCGCCTGCACCGATTCGGCTGTCGCCGGCGGCGACGGTGCGGATCGCCGAGACGATGTTGGGATAGGCGGCGCAGCGGCACAGATTGCCGCTCATGCGTTCCCGGATCTCGTCGTCGTCGAGTTCGGGTGCCCGGTCGAGATCGGCCGTGACGTGACTCGGTGCCCCGTCGGCGAACTCGTCGAGCATGCCGACGGCCGAACAGATCTGGCCGGGGGTGCAGTAGCCGCACTGGAAGGCGTCGTCCTCGATGAACTGCGCCTGGAGCGGATGCATCTCCCCGTCGCCGAGTCCGGCGGCGGTGACGATCTCGGCGCCGTCGTGCGAGGCGGCGAGGGCCAGGCACGAGAGGATGCGCCGGCCGTCGATCAGCACGGTGCACGCTCCGCACTGACCGAGATCGCATCCCTTCTTCGGGGACGTGATCCCGAGGCGGTCGCGCAGTGCGTCGAGCACGGTGGTGCGGACGTCGATCGGGACGCGACGCTCCACCCCGTCGACGTGGAGAACTATGTCGAGATCGGGTCGGTGGCCGGTATCGGTCCTCGTATCCCCGCTTGTCATGGGCAAACCTCCGAACAGTGGGCTGTGTTCGGGGCATTCCCGCTGCAGGCGTCATCGAACCGTCGAGATGCGACGAGCGGAGCGTCCGCGGCTCGGCCGGACCCTGCGGATACGCGCGGTGCCGGAGACCTCGCGGGTCTCCGGCACCGGGGTGTCGGTCGGTCCGCCGGCCGCTCTCGGTGCCGGCGGTACCGGCAGGGACGACGGACGTCTCGATCAGGCGTTGGCGAGCACCTTGGTGGCGTCGGCCAGTGCGGTGACGACCGCTGCGATCTGCTGCGCGGTCTCGGCGTGCTCCTTGGCGTGCACGCCACCGAACTTGCCGAAGGTCTCGCCGATCGACAGCGAGCCGCCCTCGACGATCGTTCCGCCGGCGATGCCGATGGCCTTGACCGCGTCCTCGAGCGCCCACTTCGCAGCGTTCTGGCTGGGCGACTGGCTGACGATGGCGACGGGCTTGCCGCTCAGTGCGCCGGCACCGTAGGGGCGCGACAGCCAGTCGACGGCGTTCTTGAGCACCGCGGAGACGGTGCCGTTGTACTCGGGGGTGACGACCAGCACGGCATCGACCTCGGCAGCGGCGTCACGCAGGGCCACGGCAGCAGCGGGGGCAGCCTCGCCGTCGAGATCCTCGTTGTAGAAGGGAACGTCGGCGAGGCCCTCGTAGAGGGTCACCTCGACGTTCTCGGCAGCGACCGCAGCGGCGGTCTCGGCGAGCTGGCGGGAGACGGAGCCGTCACGCAGGCTGCCGACGAGGGCGAGAACTCGGGTCATGGGAACATCCTCGGGTCGAAGTGGTTGACTACGCAATGTTAAACGGACCGCGGTCCGCTTTATTCCTCGCCCCGCTAGAGTGTGACCTTGTGAACACTCGCCCCCTCCCACACGCGGACGGTCGGGCGCTGCCTGCGGCGAACAGCCGGGCCCTTCCTCTGGCGGACGAGCGACTCTCCGAACGGGGCGACGCAGCGCGCAATCGTTCCCGTCTGCTCGACGCCGCCGCCCTGCTCGTCGCCGAGCGCGGCGTCGACGCCGTGACGATGGACGCCGTCGCGGCGCGGGCCGGGGTCGGCAAGGGCACCGTCTTCCGCAGGTTCGGCTCCCGCGCCGGGCTCGTCCGGGCACTGCTCGACCACAGCGAGCGCGAGTTCCAGCAGGGTTTCCTGTTCGGCCCGCCGCCGCTCGGCCCGGACGCCGATCCCCTGGACCGGCTCATCGCCTTCGGTCGTGCGCGCATCGAACTCGTCGAGGTGCAGGGCGAACTGCTCCGCGCGGCCGAATCCGCCACCGACTCCCGCTACACCGCTCCCGCCCACCTGGTCTCGCTCGCCCACATCGACGCGTTGTTGCGTGCCGCCGGAGTCGCCGGCGACACCCGATTGCTGGCGACCTCGCTGGTCGCGTCGCTCGAGGCCACCCTCGTGCTCCACCAGTGGCGCGAGCTGGGACATCCGCTCCGCCGACTCGCCGACAACTGGGCCGAACTGGCACACCGTGTCGTGACCGGCCGAGGTATCCACGAAACCGGGTCGAGCGCCGTACCGTAACGGCATGATTCGCACATTCCGGGTGCTCACGGTCGTCTCCCTGGCGGCGATGGCTGCCGCGTGCACCACCGAGTCGGATTCGGCCGACGGCAACTCCGCCGAGGACCTCACCGGCCGCACCTTCGTCTCGACGAGCGTGACCGGCACGCAGATTCCGGGCGACGGACCGATGGTCGTCGAGTTCCCGGAGGACGGACGCATCTCCGCGACCGCCGGCTGCAACCGCTTCGTCGGCGGCGTGGACCTGGCCGACGGCCGAGTGAAGGCATCGGACCTGGCGAGCACGATGATGGCCTGCCTGCCGGAACGCGAGGGAGCCGACGCCTGGCTCACAACGCTGTTCGACGCCGAGCCGCGCTGGTCGCTCGACGGGAACACCTTCACGCTCACCGGCGACGACATCACGGTCTCGCTCGAGGACGAGAAGGTCGTCGACCCCGATCTGCCGATCACCGGCACCGAGTGGGTGGTGACCTCGCTGCGCACCGCCGACGCCGTCGTCAGGTCGGTCGCCCTGGAGAACGCCGCGCCGACACTCACCCTGGCCGACGACGGCACCCTCACCGGGAACACGGGGTGCAACGAGTTCGGCGGCAGCGCCGAGGTCGGCGACGATGTCATCCTGTTCGAACCGCTCACCATGACCCGCGCGGCGTGCGCCGATCCCGAGCTCGCCGACATCGAGACGCACGTCCTGAACGTGCTCGCAGGTGAGACCACCTACACCGTCCAAGGCTCGTCGATGACCCTCACCGCGGCGAACGGCACCGACGGACTGGAGTTCACGGCCCGCTGATCCCTCCTCGGTACCGTGAGACCCATGCCGGGAGCAGTCCGCGTGGTCGTCGTCCTCGCACTCGGTGCGCTGCTGTCCGGGTGCGGAATGTTCGGGTCGTCGCCGTCCGACCCGATCGGTCGCCGTTACGTCTCGACCCAGGTCGAGGGGCGGCCGATCCCCGGCGGCGGTCCGCTCCAGCTGTCGTTCCCCGCCCGGGAGCGGGTCGCGGCGTCCGCCGGATGCAACCGGTTCACCGGCACCGCCGACCTGTCCGGGAGCAGGATCCGCGCCGGGACGCTCGCGTCCACGAGAATGGCGTGTCCTCCCCCGCGCGACGGCGCCGACGACTGGGTACGGACGCTGTTCGCGGGCACACCCCGGTGGACTCTCGACGGGGAGGTGCTCACCCTGACCACCGGCGCGGTGACCGTCACCCTCACCGAACGTACGGACGGGCGCTGAGATCGTTCGAGGGCGAATCGTTCAGTAACGCTCGACGAGCCAGCGGGCGAGTTCCTGTGCGCTGCGGTCGACCTGCTTCGGCCAGTCGAGCGCCGAATCGTCGGCCCGGTCGCTCACGTGCTTGACGAGCCGGCACCGCGCGCCCATGCGGCGGGCGGCACAGGCGACCGCGAAGCCCTCCATGTCGACGAGATCGGCGCGCGCGGACAGCGCGTCGCGGATCTGGGCGTCCGAGACGAACGAATCACCGGTGGCGAGCACGCTGCCGTCACCGTCGTCGATCTGCACGACGTCCTGCACAGGGTGACCGAGGCTCTTCAGGATCTCGCTGCTGATGTCGTGGTTGATCGCGGCGGACGGCAGGAACAGTCCCGAGTGGTGGGTGTGCAATGCGCCGGCGGTGCCGATGTTCACGACGAGCGGCCGCGTGTCGGCCGGATACGCCGCGAGCGCCGCGGTGACGGCCACCGCTGCGTCGACCTTCCCGATCCCGGTGATCACCGTCTCGTAGCGTTCCGGGACGTGCGCCGCCTCGGCGCGGGTTGCGGATACGACGAGGATCCCGTTCACGTACTGCCTCCGAGTTCGAGGGTCGCGAGTGCCGCCCGGTGCAGCTCCCGCCCGTACCCGGCACCGTATCCCGCGGCGTGCACCGCCAGTGGATGCAGCTGGTGCACGGGCACCCGATGCTCCCACCCGACGCGTAGCGGATGCGCCGACTCGTAGCCGTCGACGACCCGGCCCAGGTGCGGGCAACCGAAGAGCGCGAGCATCGCCAGATCCGTTTCGCGGTGGCCGCCGTGCGCGGCCGGGTCGATGAGGACGACGCCGCGCGGCGACCACAGCACGTTGCCGTTCCACAGGTCTCCGTGCAGGCGCGAGGGCGGATCCTCGTCGTCGAAGGCTCCCGCGGCGACGAGATCGCACGCGGCCTCGATGTCGTGGCACTGACGGTCGGTGACGCTGCCCGCCTCGACCGCGATGCGCAGGAAGGGCAGCACCCGCTCTGCGATGTAGAACGATCCCCAGGTGTCGTGCACGGTGCGGCTCATGGGGCGGCGGCCGATGAACAGCTGTCCGTCGTAATCGTCGGGTGCCGCGCCGAAACCGGCGGCGCCCACGTCGTGCATCCGGGCGAGTGCCGCACCGAACTCCCGCGCGGCCGCGGCGGACGGGGACGCCTCGACGATGCGCTCGAGTTCGATGTGGTGCCGGCTCACCGACCGCACCGCCGCCACCGGCATACCGGCCTCGGCGAGCCAGGAAAGACCGGCCGCTTCGGCCCGGAAGAAATCCGGATGCGCGTGCGGGTCGTGTTTGCGGAAGACGTCTCCGGTGCTCACCCCGAAGAGTCTGCCCGACCGCACACTTCGCCCCGCCCTCTTCTCCGTTGTATCGCAGCAGTAACACGGGAACGCTAGGGTCGTGAAGATGACGAACCTTCGCGATCGGATCATCGAAGAACTCGGGGTGAAACCCTCCATCGACCCACGCGCCGAGATCGACGCGCGGGTGCAGTTTCTCGCCGACTACCTGCGCAGCACTCCCGCGAAGGGATTCGTGCTCGGCATCAGCGGCGGGCAGGACAGCACCCTCGCCGGCAAGCTCGCCCAGCTCGCCGCGGAGAAGCTCCGCGCCGAGGGCCACACGGCGGAGTTCGTCGCGGTCCGCCTGCCCTACGGCAAGCAGGCCGACGAGCACGACGCCCTCGTCGCATTGGAATTCATCGGAGCCGACCGCACTCTCGGTGTGGATGTGAAGCCCGGCGCCGACGCGACCGCCTCGGAAGCGGCTCGCGCGCTGTACGGCACCGAGACCCGTCTGCGCGACTTCGTGCGCGGCAACATCAAGGCCCGCGAACGCATGATGATCCAGTACGCGATCGCCGGAGAACTCGGCTACCTTGTGGTCGGCACCGACCACGCCGCCGAAGCGGTGACCGGCTTCTACACCAAGTACGGCGACGGCGGCGTCGACATCACTCCCCTGGCCGGTCTCACGAAGCGGCAGGGTGCGGCGCTGCTGCGCGAACTCGAAGCACCCGAGAGCACCTGGATCAAGATCCCCACCGCCGATCTCGAGGACGACCGTCCCGCGCTGCCCGACGAGGAAGCGCTCGGCATGACCTACAGCGAGATCGACGACTATCTCGAGGGCAAGGACGTCACCGACGACCTCGCCAAGCGCCTCGAGGCCAAGTTCCTCGACACGCGGCACAAGCGCGTGATGCCCGTGGCGCCCTTCGACACCTGGTGGCGCGAGGGTTAGCCACCCGCGAAGGGCGGCAGGACGTCCACTCGGGACCCGGCCGGCCGGCCGAGGTCCCGGGTGAGTTCGCCCGTGCCGCCGTCACCGGGTTCGAGCAGGAAGGCCGCCACCGACAGGACCCGCTCCATATCGGCGCCGTAGCGGTCGACGAGGACCGCGCGCAGCGCGCCGAGATCGGCGCCCTCCGGCAGGTCGATCGTGTCCTTCTCGCGTCCGGCCGCATCCGCTGCGGCCGCGAAGTACCGCACCTCGATCCCGGTCGTCACCTCAGCCACCGATAGCTCCCATGCTCCGCTGCGGCGGCGCGAAGTCCGCCGCGTCCATGCCGTGTCCGGCCCACTTGTTCCACATCGCCCCGCGCCACAGCGCGGCGAGTTCGTCGTCGGTGGCGCCGCCCCGCAGAGCGGCGCGCAGGTCGGTCTCCCGGTCGCTGAACAGGCAGGACCGGACCGTTCCCTCGGCCGTCAACCGCGTGCGGTCGCAGTCGCTGCAGAACGACCGCGTCACCGACGCGATGATGCCGACGGTCGCCGGTCCGCCGTCGACGAGCCAGCGTTCGGCCGGCGCGGACGGGTCCTCGCGTTCGGTCTCCGTGAGCGTGAACCGCTGCCCGAGCACGTCGAGCAACTGCTGGGCCGGCACCATCTGCGAGCGCGCCCAGTTCTGATCGGCGTCGAGAGGCATCTGCTCGATGAACCGCAGTTCCACGCCCTCGTCGAGGCACCACGCGAGCAGGTCGGCCGCGCCGTCGAGGGTCTCCGGCATCAGGACGGCGTTGACCTTGACCCGTCCCAGCCCGGCGGCCACCGCGGCGCGGATGCCGTCGAGCACCGAATCGAGCCGGTCGCGGCGCGTGAGCCGCGCGAAGTGCTCGCGGTCGATGGTGTCGAGGGAGATGTTCACGCGGGTCAGTCCGGCGTCCGCCAGCGCCCGCGCACGGTGCCGGAGACCGACCGCATTGGTGGTCAGCGCGATCGGCAGCCCCGGGGTTTGCTGCGCACATCCGGCGACGATCTCCTCGAGATCGCGGCGCATGAGCGGTTCCCCACCGGTGAAGCGCACCTCGTGGACACCGAGTCGACCGGTCGCGATGCCCACCAGACGCACGATCTCGGCGCTTGTGAGCAGCTGGTCGCGCGGAATCTCCGGAAGTCCCTCGGCCGGCATGCAGTAGGTGCAGCGCAACGAGCACTTCTCGGTGAGGGACACACGTAGGTCGCGGGCGATGCGCCCGAAGCGATCGAGCAGCTCGGGCACGTCGGGCCGATCGGACACGTCGTCTGCGCGATCGCGCACGACCGGGATGCCCATGTCCACCGCTGTCATACGACCATCGCTTTCATACAGCCCAGTATGCCCACAACCGCCGACCGTGACATCGCATCCGGACAGACGGGGCACACGCGGCGCGTCGTCGGCGGCGGGACACGGCCCCCGTGTGCCTAGGATGGCGGCATGACGAGCGGCAGGCGGTCCGTGGAGGAACACGAACAGCACGTGGCGGCGTTGCTCGACCCGTTGCGGAAGAAGAGCCCGTTGCGTGTGCCGCTCGCGCACGCGCTGCACCGCACCCTCGCGGAGGACATCGAGTCGCCGCTGGACCTGCCGCCCTTCCGCAACTCCCAGATGGACGGCTACGCGGTCCGCGCCGGCGATCTCGCGTCGACCCCCACCGACCTGCCCGTCCAGGGCGTGCTGGCTGCGGGCGACACCGTCGCGGCACTCGAACCGGGACACGCGCTGAAGATCATGACGGGCGCGCCCGTCCCGGACGGCGCCGACGCCGTCGTCCCGGTCGAGGACACCCGTGCGACCACTCCCGACTCGGACGGCGTCGGCACGGTGACCGTGGAGCGCAGCGTCACGCCCGGCACCTATGTGCGTGAGGCGGGAACCGATGTCCGCAAGGGCGATCTGCTGCTTCCCGCGGGCACGGTCCTCGCTGCCCGTCACATCGCCGCGCTCGCCGCCGTCGGCCTGACCTCGATCCCCGTCCGCGCACGACCGCGGGTCGCGATCATCTCGACCGGCAGCGAACTCGTCACCGCAGGGAGCGAACTCGGGCCGGGCCAGATCTTCAACTCGAACGGACCGGCGCTGGCCGCGAGCGCGTCGGCCAACGGTGCCGACGTCGTGACCATCGACCACTGCCACGACGATCCGGAGGAGTTCGTGACGATGCTCGAACACGCCGTGGGCGTCGCCGACGTCGTGTTCACCTCGGGCGGAGTGTCGAAAGGCGACTTCGAGGTCGTGAAGGACACGCTCGCGCCGCGGGGCGGGCAGTTCGTCTCGGTGGCGATGCAGCCGGGCGGCCCTCAGGGCACCGCCGTGGTCGACGGCGTGCCGATCCTGACCTTCCCCGGCAATCCCGTCAGCGCGCTCGTCTCGTTCGAGGTGTTCGCGCGACCTGCACTGCGGGCCGCCGCCGGCTATCCGCCCGTCGTGTGCGAGAGCCTGCCGCTCACCGAGGATCTCACGTCGATCCCGGGACGCCGGCAGTTCCTGCGCGGGCGACTCGACGAGAACGGGGTGACCCCCTTCCGCGGGCACGGGTCGCATCTCGTCGCCGGACTCGCCGCCGCCGACGTGCTCCTCGACATCCCCGCCGACACCACCTCCCTCGAAGCCGGAGACCTCGTGAAAGTACGGATCCTGTGACCGACCTCAGCCACCTGGACGACCAGGGACGCGCCCGCATGGTGGACGTCTCCTCGAAGACCGACACCACACGGATCGCCGTGGCGGCAGGCGAACTCGTCACCACTCCCGAGGTGGTCGCGCTCGTCCGCGCCGACGACATGCCCAAGGCCGACGTCCTGGCCACGGCCCGCATCGCCGGCATCGCGGCGGCGAAACGCACCTGGGAGCTCATCCCCCTGTGCCACCAGCTGGCGCTGTCGTCGGTGAAGGTGATGTTCGACTTCACCGACACCTCGATCACGATCGAGGCCACCGCGAAGACCAAGGGCCCGACCGGAGTCGAGATGGAGGCGCTCACCGCGGTCGCCGTCGCCGGCCTGACCCTGCACGACATGGTCAAGGCTGTGGATCCGGCCGCCGTTCTCGACGGTGTGCGGTTGATCTCGAAGGAGGGCGGCAAGCGCGGCCACTGGACCCGCGACGACGCACCCGGCCGGGACGAGACCACCGGCACCGACGAACAGCCCGTGGAGGAGACCGGACGCTCCGCCGCGGTGGTCGTCGCGTCGACCGGTGTCGCCGCGGGCACCCGCGAGGACCGCACCGGACCGCTCATCCGGTCGTGGCTCGAGGACAAGGGATTCACGGTCCGCGGCCCCCTCGTCCACGCGGACGCCGACATCGCGGCAGGTCTCGCCGACGCGGTCCGTCCCGGCCCTGCCCTGGTCGTCACGACCGGCGGAACCGGGGCGTCGCCGACCGACGCGACCCCCGAAGCGACTCTCGCCCTGCTCGATCGTGAACTGCCCGGCATCGCGGAGTCGATCCGGCAGCGCGGACTCGAGGTCACCCCGCACGCCGTGCTCTCGCGCGGCGTCGCCGGTCTCGTCGGCCACACGGTCGTCGTGAACCTGCCCGGCTCGCCCGGCGGGGTGAAGGACGGTCTCGCCGCCCTCGACCCGATCCTCGACCATCTGTTGGCACAAGTCGCAGGAGGCGGCGCTCATGAGTGAACTACTGGCCCGGATCTCCTCGGAGCCGCTCGATCCCGCAGCGGTGGACGCCGCGGTGGCAGGCGCCGAACACGGTGCGGTGGTGCTCTTCACCGGTGTCGTCCGCAATCACGACGGTGGACAGTCGGTGACCGCGCTACAGTACCAGGCCCACCCGGATGCCGAAGCGTTCCTGCGGCGGTGCTGCGAGGACGTCGCGATGAAGTCCGGGCTCCCGGTCGCGGCGGTGCACCGAGTGGGCGATCTCACCATCGGCGATCTCGCGCTGGTCGCGGCGGTCGCCGCCCCGCACCGCGCCGAAGCCTTCGCCACCTGCGCCGAACTGGTGGAACGTATCAAGGCCGAGGTGCCGATCTGGAAGCGTCAGCACTTCACCGAGGGCGCCTCGGAATGGGTAGGTCTGTAGTCACATCAGGGGACCGACGCACCCCGTGCGGTAGGGTGACATGGTTCGGGCGTCACGACGACGCCCACCGTCGTGGGATACCGGCGGCCCGGGATCGTGCCCGGCCCGCACGCACAGATGCAGTACGCACAGATGCACCGGCCTTCCTTGCGGCGATCGCACAGCACCACGGGCACACGGCCCGTCGAGTGCACACACGCCGCATCGAAAGGCAGCGCTGTTCCATGACCACATCATTCTCCGATCTCGGGGTGCCCCGCCCGCTCGTCGCCACGCTGAACGACGCCGGGATCACCAGCCCCTTCCCCATCCAGGTGGACACCCTCCCCGACACCCTCGCCGGTCGCGACGTGCTCGGACGCGGACGTACGGGTAGCGGTAAGACCCTGGCCTTCTCGATCCCGCTCGCCGCTCGCCTCGCCGGCCGGAGCACCCGGGCGGCCGGCCGTCCGCGCGGCCTGATCCTGGCTCCCACCCGCGAGTTGGCGACCCAGATCGCCGCGGCCATCGAACCGCTCGCGCATTCGTCCGGCCTGAAGGTCACCACGATCTTCGGTGGCGTGTCGCAGAAGCGCCAGGTCGAGGCCCTCCGTCGCGGCGTCGACATCGTCATCGCCTGCCCGGGCCGCCTCGAGGACCTCATGCGCCAGAAGTTCGTCGTGCTCGACGACATCGAGGTCACCGTGCTCGACGAGGCCGATCACATGGCCGACCTCGGCTTCCTGCCCGGCGTCACCCGCATCCTCACGGCGACGCCGAAAGACGGCCAGCGCCTGCTGTTCTCGGCCACCCTGGACAACGGCGTCGACAAGCTCGTCAAGCGGTTCCTGAAGAACCCGGTCATGCACTCGGTCGACGAGGCCACCTCCCCCGTCGCCGCGATGACCCACCACGTCTTCGACGTCGCGGGCATGGATGCGAAGAAGGACCTCGTCCGCGCCCTCGCCTCGGGAACCGGTCGCCGAATCCTGTTCATGCGCACCAAGCATCAGGCCCGCAAGCTCGCCAAGCAGCTCACCGACTCCGGCATCCCGGCGGTGGACCTGCACGGCAATCTCTCCCAGAACGCCCGCGACCGCAATCTCGCCGCGTTCTCGTCGGGTGAGGCCCGGGTGCTCGTGGCGACGGACGTCGCCGCACGCGGTGTCCACGTCGACGACGTCGAACTCGTCGTGCACGTCGATCCCCCGGCCGAGCACAAGGCGTACCTGCACCGCTCCGGTCGCACGGCCCGTGCCGGCAGCACCGGCGACGTCGTCACCGTCGTCCTGCCCGACCAGCGCCGGGATCTCGCGGCCATCATGCGCAAGGCCGCCATCGACGTCACCCCCGTCAAGGTGACGGCGGATTCCGAGCACGTGCTGAAGCTCGTCGGCGAGATCGCGCCGTACGTCGCGCCGGCCCCGAAGCAGGCTGCCGCGCCGTCGCGTCCGCAGCGCAACGGTGGTAGCCGCCGTTCGTCGGCTCCCCGCCAGGGCTCCGGTTCGGGTCAGCGTTCCTCGTCGAGCGGACAGCGTTCCGCCGGTGGTCAGCGATCCTCCGGTGGGCAGCGCGCGGCAGGCGGCCAGCGTTCGGCCGGTCAGGGCGCTGCAGCTGCCACCGGTGGCCGTCGTCGCCCCCAGCGCCGTACCTCCGCCGCTCGCTGAGCCGAAGGGCCGGCCTCCCGCGTCAGCCGGGTGAATCGGCCTTCCGCCTCAGCGGGGCGTGAATCGGTGTATCGCGTACATCGCGTCCGCGGACACCGGTTCGGTCGGCACACAGCGGCGTAGGCGCTCGCGTACGTCGTCGGAGTCCAGATCGGCACCGATGACGACGAGTTGCGTCCCGTCGGGCACGTCGTCGCCGCGACCCGCCGATTCGAACCGGATGTGGTCGCCGACGGTGTGCAACAGATAGCTGCCGGTGTCCAATCCGGCAGCGACTCGCACGTATCCCTTGATACGGAACACCCCTGCGGGCTGGTTCTCGAGAAAATCCACCAGCACGCGGGGGTGCAGTGCATCTGCGGACTCGAAGGTGATCGCGTCGTAGCCGTCGTGCAGATGGGTGTGCTCGTGGTCGTCCTGCTCGTAGAGCAACTGGTCGAGGGTGAGCTGCTCCCCCGGCTGCGGCCCCGGCCGCTCCGGGATGTCGAACAGCAACGCCGGGTCGATGCGACCGTGATCGGTCGAGACGACGGCGGCGCGGGAGTTGAGCCGGCACAGGCGGGTCAGCAGATCGTCGTGGGCGTCGCCGTCGATCCGGTCGGTCTTGTTGAGCAGCACCAGATCGGCGAGCGCCACGTGCTGTTCGAGTTCGGGATGCTGCTCCGCGGTCGCGTCGAACTCCACCGCGTCGACGACCAGGACGAGGCCACCGTAGGAGACGTATTCGTTCTCCGAGCCGGCGACGAGCCGGATCATGTTGCGGGGCTCGGCGAGTCCGCTCGCCTCGACGACGATCACGTCGAGATCGGACGAGCGGTGGGCGAGCTTGTCGAGCATCGCATCCATGTCGCTGACATCGACTGCGCAGCACAGACATCCGTTGCTCAGCGAGACCATCGAGTCGACCTGCCCCGCCACCATCATCGAATCGATGTTGACGGAACCGAAGTCGTTGACGATCACGCCGATCCGCGCACCCCGGGTGTTGCGCAGCAGATGGTTGAGCAGCGTCGTCTTCCCCGCGCCGAGAAATCCGGCCACCACGATCACCGGGATCTGCTTCTTCGCCATGATGGTGAGACTAGTCGTGCGCTCGTGCGCGGTTCCGGCGGCGATCGCCACCGGAACCGCGCACCGGCGGCGTCAGCTACCGCGCTTGATCCACTCCTCGAGATGCGGCGACTCGGTGCCGATCGTGGTCCCGTCACCGTGCCCGGTGTGCACCTTCGTCTCCGCGGGCAGGACGAACAGTTTCTCGCGGATCGACCCGATGATGGTCGGGAAATCCGAGAACGAGCGGCCCGTCGCGCCCGGTCCACCGGAGAACAGGGTGTCGCCGGTGAACAGCTCACCCGCTTCCGGCAGGTACAGGCAGGTCGAGCCCGGCGAGTGACCCGGGGTGGCGATCGCCTGGATGTCGGTGCCGGCCACGCTGATCCGCTCCCCGTCCTCGAGCGTGCCGTGCGCGACGCCCGGGTGGGTCATCTCCCACAGCACGTCGTCGGCCGGGTTGAGCAGGATCGGCGCGTCGAGCTTCTCGGACAGTTCCGGTGCCACGGTGATGTGGTCGTTGTGCGCGTGCGTGCACACGATCGCCACGACCTTCCGCCCACCGACGGCGTCGATGATCGGCTGCGCGGTGTGCGCGGCGTCGATCACGACCACCTCGGAGTCGTCGCCGACGAGCCAGATGTTGTTGTCGACCTCCCATTCACCGCCGTCGAGCGCGAAGGTGCCCGACGTGACGACCCGGTCGACGCGGATCGGCGAGGTGCTCACAAGACCACCACCGAACGGAGGACCTCACCGCAGTGCATCGTCTCGAACGCCTTCTCGACGTCGTCGATGCCGATGCGCTCGGTGACGAACTTCTCGAGCGGCAGGCGTCCCTGCTGGTACAGGTCGACGTAGGTCGGGAAGTCGCGCTCGGGCAGGCAGTCGCCGTACCACGAGCTCTTGAGCGAGCCGCCGTGCGAGAAGAAGTCGATGAGCGGCATCTCGAGGGTCATGTCCGGGGTGGGCACGCCGACGAGGACGACGGTGCCGGCGAGGTCGCGCGCGTAGAAGGCCTGCTTGTAGGTCTCCGGGCGGCCCACGGCCTCGATGACGACGTCGGCGCCGAAACCGTTGGTCAATTCCTTGATGGCCTCGACCGCGTCGGTCGAGGTCGAGTTGACGGTGTGGGTGGCGCCGAGGTCGGTGGCCCACTCGAGCTTCTTGTCGTCGCGGTCGACGGCGATGATCGTGCCGGCGCCCGCCAGGCGCGCACCCATGATCGCGGCGTCGCCGACACCGCCGCAGCCGATGACGGCGACGGACTGGCCGCGGGTGACCCCGCCGGTGTTCACGGCGGCACCGAGACCGGCCATGACACCGCAGCCGAGCAGGCCGACGACGGCCGGATCGGCGCTCGGGTCGACCTTGGTGCACTGGCCGGCGTGGACGAGGGTCTTGTCGGCGAACGCGCCGATGCCCAGCGCCGGGGAGAGCTCGGTGCCGTCCTCGAGCGTCATCTTCTGCGTGGCGTTGAAGGTGTCGAAGCAGTACTGCGGCTGACCGCGCTTGCAGGCGCGACACTGGCCGCACACCGCGCGCCAGTTCAGGACGACGAAGTCGCCGACGGCGACCGAGTCGACACCCTCACCGACGGACTCGACGACACCGGCGGCCTCGTGGCCGAGCAGGAACGGGAACTCGTCGTTGATGCCGCCCTCGCGGTAGTGCAGATCGGTGTGGCACACGCCGCACGCGGCGATCGCGACGACGACCTCACCGGGTCCGGGATCGGGGATCACGATGGGCACGACCTCGACGGGCGCTCCCTTCGAGCGAGCGACGACTCCGCGGACTGTTTGCGACATGGTGTCTCCGTTTCGTGATGCGACCGGCAGTGTCCGGTGTTTCCGACTTCCGGTGATTCCGACCCTAGCCACTCCCGCGGCGCTCTGCTCCTGATCGTTCGGCGGGCCCGACCCGGCCGAACGGCCAGGCGCTGAGCGGCGAACTCGAATTGTCCGATTAACGCATTTCCCTTGGATTTTGCGACTCGACGCTCGGGCGGCATTTCTCCGTCGCCACCTCGGAAAACTCGTGTCGATGTAACGCCGCGAGCGACCTTCACGAAATCCGTTACGACCCGTCGCACTTCGACGGGCCGGCAATTCCTCGGTCAGAAACGGATTGGTAGAGGCCCATGGCACTTCGAAAGTCGCTGTCGCGTCGGCGGATTCTCGCCGGCGTCTTCGCCCCCACCGCGCTCGGAGTCGTGGCCGCGGCCGCGATCGTGCTTCCGCAACAGGACACCCCCACCGTTGCCGACCCGTATCTCGCCGGCCTGGCGAAGACCACCGAATGTCACGACATGGTCAGCCTGGGCATCGGTGGTCGCGGCGACATCCCTCGCGACGAGTCGAAGATGCTCGTCGACGAGAACGGCAACCGCCTTCCTGCCGCCCAGCAGGGCGCCTACAGCAGCCACTGGGTCGAGCCGGTCATCAGCGCACCGCTCGAGAACCACGAGGCCGGCGAGGGCTACGCCGCCATCTACATCGAGTACCCGGCCGACCTCGCCAGCTACGAGAACGCCGTGAACAAGGGCGCCGAGAACACCATCGAGGTCATGAAGGCCATCCGGCGGTCCTGCCCGGACACCCAGTTCGCCATCGTCGGCTTCAGCGAGGGCGCCGACGTCGCGCGCCGTGCCGCGATGGAGATCGGTGCGCAGGAGCAGGGCGAGGACGGTTCCTGGGACATCATCGATCCCGGTGCCGTCAGCGGCGTGGTCATCCTCTCCGACGCAGGCCGCGAGGCCGGAGAAGGCTTCTTCCCCGGCGCGGAGAACGGCGCGAACCCCGACGGCTTCGATCGCCCCTACCAGCCGGGCGGCGACCCCGTCCCGGGCCGCGGCGTCCTCCCCGACACGAACGGCGGTTTCGGTCATCTCGCCGGCAAGGTCGCGTCGTTCTGCTCCGAGGGCGACTTCACGTGCTCGGCACCCGAGAACATCGCGCTGATCGAACTGCTCGCGAACGTGGGCCGTCAGGTCAACGGCGACGCCCTGGAACGCGAGGGTCTCACCCCCGCGACCGGCGCCGACCTGGCCCAGGTCGTCGGCCGGGTCGCGCTGCTCGCCCTCGCCGACATCTCGGCGAATCCGGACTGGATGCGGTCCGACGAGACCTTCCTCGAGGTGCTGATCAAGGTCTCCGACCCGAGCTACGATCCCGCCGCCGCCCGCCCCACCACGCCTGTGGCTGCCGACGCCGACTCCGGCGCCACCGGTGGTGAGGACGGTGCCGAGGCGCCCATCCCCGCAGAGCGTCTGTCGAACCTCGCGTACCTGCCGGAGAAGATCGTCAAGGAGGTCGTCGGGTTCATCCGGAGCAACGAGAACACCCTCGCGGTGGTGCTCGCCGACCCGTACGACCAGACCTTCGGCTACAACGAAGAGACCCGAGACCACTACGGTCACCACTTCGACTACTGGGACGACGACATCGACGGCAAGGGCACGTCCACCGTCGAGTACGCCGCCGCTTGGCTCGAGCACCTGGCCCGCGAGGCCAAGGAGGGCAAGAAGGTCGATCCGAAGAAGGTCGACCAGGCCGCGGTGCTCATGATCGCCGAGGAGACGGCGAAGGCCGAGACCGCCGAGGCGTCCACCACGCCGGGGACCTCGCCGTCCTCGACCGTGACCGACGATGCGACGGTCGCCGACAGCAGCGTGCCCGCCCCCGTCGACGGCGCCCCGGCTCCCGCAGGCGACCCCGCTGCACCGGTGGCCCCGCCGGCACCCGAAGCGGGCGTGGCAGCCACGCCCACCCCGGTGACCACCACGGCTCCGGTCCCCACCCCGTCGGAGACCACGACTCCGGCCACGGGCGAGACCACCACGGGCGCCGGGTCGACCACCTCCTCCGGAACGCCCACGACGACCGTCGCCCCGACGACGACCACGTCGCCGGCACCGGCCGCCTGACCCTCCTCGACGGGCCACCCGACGACCGAGAACTCGGCGTCAGCCCGCGGCGCGGACCCCGGCCTCTGCACCGAGAGCCGCGGCCTCACCGCGAGTGCTGACGCCGAGTTTTCGTAGTACGCCGGCCACGTGGAACTTCACCGTCGACTCGCTCACACCGAGGCGTTCGGCAATGACGCGGTTGCGCCGTCCGGCCACGAGATGTTCGAGGACCTCGATCTCCCGGGGCGCGAGCGCGGCGAGCGCATCGAGCGCGGGGCCGTCCGTCGCGGCGATCGGCAGGTCGAGCGGGAAGCTCACCGCGATCCGTGTCCCCCAACCGGGCGTCGACTCGGATTCGATTCCACCACCGAGGGTTTCGACGCGGTCGCGGAGCTGGCGTTCGAGTTCGACGACGTCGATCTCGCCGTGGCCGTCGTCGCGCACGTCCACCAGCAGGGTCGAGTCGTCGCAGGTCCACGCGACGCGCACCCGCGTCGCGTCGGCCTGACCGGACATCGCCAGCACCGCGCCCCGGGCGATCGCGCGGGCCGCGTGTGCGACCTCGCCGGGCAGTCCCCGTCCACCCACTGGCGGAGCGACCATCTGCAGGTCGAGCGGACGGTGCCGCACCAGATCGCGCAGCTCGCCGTGGAGTCGGGCGAACGCGGTGGTCAGCGCCTCCTCCGCGAGTTCGCGGTGCAGGTCCACCGCCGATCGCAGGCCGATCAAGGCCTCGGTCGCCGTCTCCCGCGCCGTGGTCCGGGCACGGGTGTCGTCGAGATCCTTCGACCGCAGGGTCGCGAGGATCGTCTCGAGGGTCACGGCATGGGATTCGGTGAGCTCGGCGACGGTGCGGGCCCGTTCCGCGGAGGCGGCCCGCGATTCCGCGAGATAGGCCGGGCTGGCGGTGTGCACCTGCAACCGGATGCCGGTGGCGACCACGCCGAATGCCGCCCGCACGAGATCGAGGGCCGCGGAGGTGGCCCGGCCCCCGCGCGGCACGAGCACCAGGAGCGTGTCGGTGCCGTCGAGGATCGCGCACACCTCACGATCGCGACCGGCGAGACGGAAGCTGCCGCGGCGGATCTCCCCCGCGGCGAGTTCGTTCCGCACCCGATCCAGCTCGGCGATGGTCACCCGGTCGACGATCGACGGGTCGCCGGCCACCTTCCGCGGCCGGCCGGTGCATTCCCTCGTGAAGATCACCAGGGCGCTGTGCGGAGCGAGGTCGTCGACATAGGGGGAGAATCGCTGCGCGATCTCCGCGAGCGGACCGGTGAGGACGTCACGCAGCTCGGCGATCAGGACCTCAGGGCGACGGGCAGCGGGACTCACGTGCCCACGATATCGGCGTCCACCTGCGCCCTCCCGGAGGAGCCCCGGCCCCAGCCGACGCGTGCATCGCGTACTGCGCCACTTCGGCCCCTCGGACCCCGACCGGCGGTAACATTCCGACCACTGGGGCGACTTCGATTCCTCGTCCGTGGGAGGTGCTGCGAACAGTGGCGGACCCCCGCTCGACGACGGGCACCGCGACCGCGATCGACGGTCGCGACGGGTTCCCCGCGACCGTGCCCGGTCTGCTGCTCGACCGGGTGTCCCGCTCCCCCGACTCCGTCGCCTACCTGCGTCCGGACGGTGAACGGTGGCGACCTTCGACGTGGACGGACGTACGACGGGAGGTCTTCGACCTCGCGGCGGGACTGATCGGCCGGGGTGTGGAAGCCGGATCGCGGGTCGCGATCTGCGCGACGACCTGTTATCGGACCGTCGTCGCCGACCTCGCGATCGCGTGCGCGGGCGGTGCCACCGTCCCGATCTACCCGGCGACCCGCGACGACGAGGTGCGGTCGCAGATCCGGCGTGCGCACGCCGTCCTCACCGTCGCCGACCGGCCCGTCGCCGTCACCGACATCCTGGGCATCGACGGACTCGACGAGCTCGCCGCCGAAGGTCGTCGTCTGCTGCGCACCGACCCCGACGTCGTCGAGCGACGGATCGCTGCGCTGTCCCCGGACGACGAGGCCGCGCTGATCTACACGGCGTGCGAGGACGGCCGCACCAAGGGCGCGTGCCTGACCCACCGAGGCACGACCTACGGTGCCCGTGCCATCGCGCAGACCGGCATGATCTCCTCGTCCGACCGTCAGTTGCTGTGGTTGCCGCTCGCGCACGTCTTCGGGCGGTCGTTGCTGCTCATGGCCATGCACACAGGTGTGAGCACCGCCGTCGACGGTCGCGCCGACCGGGTCACCGCGAATCTGCGGACGGTCCGGCCGACCTTCCTGGGATCGGTCCCGCACGTGCTCGAGAAGGTCGCCCGGCTGGAACGGGACGAGCTCGGAGGTCGGCTCCGCTTCGTCATCTCCGGATCGGCGCGGCTGTCCGAGGCGGTCGCCCGGCGGTTCGAGCAACTCGGTGTACCGGTGCTCGAGTGTTACGGAATCACGGAGACGTCGGGACCGTCGTGCGCGAACCTGCTCGGCGCGCACCGCCCCGGCACGGTCGGCCGGCCGCTGCGCGGCACGGAGGTCCGGATCGCCGATACCGGCGAACTCCTCATCCGGAGTCCCGGAGTGATGACCGGGTACCACGACGATTCCGCGGAAAGCGCCGCCGCGCTCGACGCCGACGGCTGGTTCCACACGGGCGATCTCGCCGAGATCGACGCCGACGGATTCGTAGTCGTGACCGGTCACCGCAAGGACACCTTCAAGACCAGCACCGGAAAGTACGTCGGCCCCACCGCGCTCGCCGACCGCTGGCGGCGGGTGTGTCCGGGCAGCGAACTCGTCGTGGCCGGGGAGCTGCGCCCGTACTGCGTCGGCCTCGTGTTCACCACCGCGCCGGAGTCGGTCGTCGCGGCCGCGCTGGAGCAGCTCGACGCCCGCTCGGATCCGTGGGAACGCATCCGTCGTTTCGTCACGGTGAGCGCGCCGCCGGAGGCCGACGATCTCGACCCGGCCGGGCGTCCGATCCGGGATCGCGTGCTCGCGCGGTACGCCCGTCTCGTCGACGAGATGTACGCGAACGGTCGTCGCGCGGGCCAGGACGGGTCGCGGCAGTCGAATGCCGTCTGAAGTAAGGTTCGCCTAAACGCAGGTCACCGCACGGCCGGAAAGACCGGTCGTTCCGCCGTCCACGATCCCCTGCCGAGGAGAACGCACCCATGGCCCGTAGTCTTCGCCCCATCGAGGTCTTCCCGATCACCACCCGGTACCTGAAGGTGCTCCGCGTGACGGACGTGAGCCCCGGGATGCGGCGGGTGACCCTCGGAGGCGAACAGTTGCAGGCGCACGTCGCGTCGAACGGATTCCCGGTGGAGGCGTTCCGGTCCGACGGTGTGGACGACGAGTTCAAGTTGATGTTCAAGCATCCCGAACTCGACGAGGCCCTCGGCCCCACCCAGGCCGACGGCGTGGTGAACTGGCCGCGCGATCCGAAGCTGCTCATGCGCACCTACACCGTCCGGCGCTGGGATCCGGTCGCCGGCGAGATCGACGTGGACTTCGTGCGCCACGGCGTGGGTCCCGCGTCGAGCTGGTCGTACCGTGCGGAGCCCGGTGAGACGATTCAGATCGCCGGACCGAAGTCATCGGCCGGACACCCGCAGGGCGTGGACTGGACGCTCGTGGCGGGCGACGAGACGGCGCTACCCGCCATCGGGCGCTGGCTCGAGAACTGGCCGGCGGGTGCACGCGGCCGGATCTTCGTCGAGATCGCCGACGACTCGCATCGGCAGGATCTTCCCGTTCCCGACGGGGTGGAGCTGACCTGGCTGAGCCGCGACGGCGCCGAGCCTGGCACGACGACCCTGTTGTTCGATGCCCTCCGGGCCGCCGAGTGGTGGGAGGGCACGGTCTTCGCGTGGGTGGCCGGTGAGGCCCTCACGCTCACCCCGATCCGGCGGTGGCTGCGCAACGAGAAGGGCCTGCCCAAGGAACAGGTGGAGGTCACCGGCTACTGGCGTCGTCAGGAGGTCGCGGTGTCGGAGGCCGACGCGTCCCTCCCCGATTTCGAGGCGACCGAGGACGAACGCGACCGCTTCGACGAACTGGCCGAGATCGCACCGGGTTTCGCGCTGCGGGTCGCAGCGACCATCGGACTGGCGACGGCCTTCGACGCGTCGCCGCGCACCCTCGACGAGCTCGTGGCCAAGACCGGGACCGACCGCACCGGCCTGGGCAAACTGCTCCGTTATCTCGTCGCCGTGGGGGTGGCCGAGGATCTCGGCGAGAGCCGGTTCCGGCTCACCGGGGTCGGCCGTGAACTCGAGGACGACCACCACATCGAGGAACTGCGACTCGACGGTGTGCACGCGCAGCGGGAACTGGCAGGCATGCTCGCGCTCCTCGCCGCCGTCCGCACGGGTCGCGGGGACGACGCGCAGCGGTTCGGGAAGAGCTTCGCGCAGCGCGTCGCGGACGACACCGCTCTGCTGACGGACCGGTACGAGCAGGAGGCCGAGATGGCCGTCTACTTCGCCGGTGCCCTCGCGGCGAAGGTGCCCTCCGAGGTCTCGACGATCGTGGTCTCCGGTGAGGCGGCCGGTTCCTATGCCCACGCCCTCGTCACGGCGAATCAGTCGGCACGGGCGACCGTGGTGGCCGCGCCGTCGGAGATCGAGGTCCTGCGTCGCGTCCACGGCGAGCACGAGCGCGTCGGCTATACGCCGGGCAGCATGCTCGAAGCCCGGCCCGAGCCGGTCGACGCGGTGCTGCTGAGCGGGCGGTTGAACGAACTGCCCGAGGCCGACGCCGTGCACGTGCTGCAGCAGGCGGCGGCCGGACTGAAGCCGGGCGGCCGGATCCTCGTCTTCGGCAATGTGCTCGACGACGTCGCCCGTGAGCACGACTACGAGGACGATCTCATCGACTTCGCACTCACCGGTGGCGGTGGTCGTACGCACGAGGACCACGTGGCACTGTTCGAGGCGGCCGGCCTCGCGGAACCCGAGCGCACGACGGTGGGCTGGGGCATGACGCTGTACACGTCCACCGGCTCGGCGGGCTGAGATCGTGAGAATGCAGCGGCCTCGCGACGCACGGGGCCGCTGCAGAACGACGAGAAGAGCTGCTGCGAGGAGTTTCCCGCGAGGAATGTCTTCCGAAGGGTGGAGCTAAGGGGACTCGAACCCCTGACCCCCACACTGCCAGTGTGGTGCGCTACCAGCTGCGCCATAGCCCCTTGCACGGCCCTGACGGGGACCGCCACCGAAGACTACAGGCGAGAGCGTGAACTCCCGCCTGTAGCGATCTTGTGGAGCTAAGGGGACTCGAACCCCTGACCCCCACACTGCCAGTGTGGTGCGCTACCAGCTGCGCCATAGCCCCGTATTCGGTTGTACCGTCGCGCTCCGGTGACCCCTTCGCGCTGAAAGAAAACTACACCATCGCGCTCGACGCCAACAAATCGGCTGGTAGACGGCGTGACTGTGGCGGGGGGACATACCATGTGCGGTCCCCACCCCCGCTCCGTCTCTCCAACAAATTTGGTTCCCCAGTTTTCGTTGTCGAGGGGGTCGATGACGGTTCCCTCGTACACGACGGCCGGAGTGCCGGCCGCTCCGGTCGTCGCGAGCAGCCGGCGTCCCGCCTCCGCGTCGGCCGAGGCCTGCTCGATCCGGGCGCCGTCGGTGATGCACTGCGCGACGTCCTCGGAGGCACCCGCGTCGCGCGCCATCTGCGCGAGACCCGCGTTGTCGATGTCACCGTCGCCACCCTCGGCCGGCTGGTTGTCGGGCGACAGCAACGCGTCGTGGAATGCGGAGAACGCGCGGGCGTCCCCGCTCTCGGCGACGCACTGTGCCGCCGCCACCGCGCGGGTCGAGTAGTCGCCGCTGCTCGACGCCCGGTCGAGGAAGGCGAGCATCCGGTACCGGATCGCCAGCTGCCCGTCGTCGATCGCCTGGGCGAGCTCCTGTGAGTGCTTGTGTTCGAGTTCGGCGCAGTACGGGCACAGCGGGTCTTCGAACAGGTCGATGGTCCGCGGGGCGTCGGGGCGGCCCAGCAGGATCGCACCGTCGTCCTCGATAGACACCTCCACCGCGGCGTTCTGCACGGAGCCGTAACCGTCGTTGCGGGGATCGCCGCTACCCGACGACCACAGGACACCACCGACGACGAGCGCACCGATCACCAGGATCGCGATGCCGCCGAGAATGTAGGTGAACCTGTTCGACGTCGGCTCCGGTGTGTACTTGCCGGATGAGACCTTCTTCGCGCTCACGGATGCTGCCCTCTACTGCTCGTCGATGGGGAAGGACGATCTCACTCTGCCATCGACGGCTGAGGGGTCGCTGAGAGGGCAGCCCGTGAACCCGGACCGAGCGCGAACCAGGTGCGCGGCCGGACGACCAGCCATATCGACATCGCCAGGAAGCCGACGTCGCGGGCGATCTCGATCGCGTAGTCGCGGCCGTCGACGCCCTCGACCACACCTCCTCCCCCGAAACAGCCGCAATCGATCGACAGGCCGCGCGCCCACGCCGAGGCGATCGCGGCGACGAGCGCGACCAGCCCCAGCGCGCTGACGAGCGCTGCGGAGCGCGTCGCGAGACCCACGAGCAGGATCGACCCCAGGGCCAGTTCGAGCACGGGGAAGACGGCGGCGAACGGCCGCACCCAGTCGGTAGGGAAAATCTGGTACGCCCGTACCGCCACGACGGTCTGCGTCGGATCCGAGAACTTCACCCAACCGGAGACGAGCCACACCGCCGCCAGACCGTATCGGGCGAGCGTGGAGACGAGACCGACCCACATACCGGCGACAGTACCGATCGGTCGCCTCACCGCGCCGTGTCGTCGGTCACCGGCGTCGCTTGCTCCGCGACGCGGGGCCGTCCGACGACGAACCACGGCAGCGTCGCCGCGAGCATGATCACGCCCGTGACCGCGAAGGCCGTCGAGTACGACAACCGGTCCGCGAGGAAGCCGGCGGCGACCGGGCCGATCACCGCGCCGACATCGGCGACCATCTGGAAGGCCGCGAGCACCGGCCCGCCCCGGGCCTTGCTGCCCACGACGTCGGCGACGGCGGCCTGCTGCGAGGGGTTCGACAGCCCGGACCCCATACCCGCCACGAACGAGGTGATGAGGAACCAGACGACGCTCTCGGTGAATCCCATCGCGATCGTGCTGACCCCGCACACCACCAGGCCGGCCAGGACGAAGGGTCGCCGCCCGAACCGGTCGGACAGCTTGCCCGACTTGATGAGGACGAGAGCGTTGCCCACAGCGAAGGCGGTCAGCGCGACACCCGCGAACGCCTCACCCTCGTCGAGCGCCTCGACGACGAACAGCGGCACCATCGCCACGCGGACCCCGAACACCACCCAGCCGTTGGCGAAGTTCGATCCCAGCGCCGCACGGTAGACCGGCGAGCGCAGCGCGTCGCGCAGGCGCATGACGGGCACGCCGTCCCCGCTGTCGGGACGGGCGAGCTCCGACGAACGCAGGCTGATCCCCACGACCGAAGCCGCGACGAGCAGTGCCACGGCGTAGATGAGGAAGGGTGCGCGCAGCCCCAGTCCGATCAGGGCACCACCGAAGAGCGGGCCGAGGATGTTGCCCATGAGGAAGCTGGTCGCGTACAGACCGGAGACGCGCCCGCGGGCGTCGGGGGGCGCGATCCGCACGAGGAGGCCGAGCGCCGACACCGTGAACATCGTCGACCCGATGCCGCCGAGGGCACGGAAGACGAGCAGCTGCCAGTAGCTCGCCGCGAATGCGCATGCGCCCGTCGACAGGGCGACGATGAGTAGGCCCGTGATGTAGACGGGCCGCTCCCCCAGCTTCTGCACCAGCGACCCGCTCGCAGGTGCGAAAAGCAGTCGCATCGCAGCGAACGACGACACGACGACCGTCGCCGCCGTCACACCGACGTCGAAGCTGCGCGCGAATTGGGGCAGCGCGGGAGCGACGAGACCGAAGCCGAGCGCGATCACGAAACTCGCGACGACCAGAACCCAGATTTCCCGCGGCAACGCCGCGTCACGTGTCCGCATGATGCCCACGATGTTAGCGAGGCGCACGACCTCGCCCGGTCGCGCGGTAGACGAGCAGGCTCAGGACAGGACGGACGAGACGAGTTCGCGTGCCGCCTGCTGGACCTCGGCGAGATGGTCGGGGCCGCGGAACGATTCGGCGTAGATCTTGTAGACGTCCTCGGTTCCGGAGGGGCGAGCGGCGAACCACGCGTTCTCGGTGGTGACCTTGAGACCACCGATCGCAGCACCGTTTCCGGGGGCCGCGGTGAGCGTCGCGGTGATCGGTTCGCCGGCGAGTTCGGTGGCGCCGACCTGCTCGGGCGACAGCTTCGACAGCACCGCCTTCTGCTCGCGCGTCGCCGGCGCGTCGACGCGCGCGTAGGCGGGGTCGCCGTACCGGTCGACGAGTTCGGCGTAGTACCGGGACGGGCTCGTCTCCGTCACCGCGGTGATCTCCGCCGCGAGCAGGGCGAGGACGATGCCGTCCTTGTCGGTGGTCCACACCGAGCCGTCGCGCCGAAGGAAGGACGCACCGGCGCTCTCCTCCCCGCCGAAGCCCAGCGAACCGTCGCTCAGGCCGGGGACGAACCATTTGAAGCCGACCGGCACCTCGAGCAGGTCGCGGCCGAGGCCGGCGGCGACCCGGTCGATCATCGACGAACTCACGAGCGTCTTGCCCACCTTGCTCGATTCCGCCCAGCCCGGGCGGTTGCGGAACAGGTAGTCGATCGCGACGGCGAGATAGTGGTTCGGGTTGAGCAGACCGGCGTCGGGGGTGACGATGCCGTGCCGGTCGGCGTCGGCGTCGTTTCCGGTCGCGAGATCGTAGGCCTCGCGGTTGCCGATCAGCGACGCCATGGCGTTCGGCGACGAGCAGTCCATGCGAATCTTCCCGTCGGTGTCGAGCGTCATGAACCGCCAGGTGGCGTCGACGAGCGGATTGACGACGGTGAGGTCGAGGGCGTGCCGTTCGGCGATCTCACCCCAGTAGTCGACGCTCGCACCACCCATCGGGTCGGCACCGATCCGTACCCCCGCAGCGCGGACGACGTCGAGATCGACGATGTTCGGCAGATCGTCGATGTAGGCGGCGAGGAAGTCGTGTCGTCCGGCGGACGCGAGGGCCGACGAGAGCGGCACCCGCTTCACCCCGTCGAGTCCGGCGGCGAGCAGTTCGTTGGCGCGGGCGGCGATGACCGACGTCGCGTCGCTGTCGGCCGGACCACCCGACGGCGGGTTGTACTTGAAGCCACCGTCGCGCGGAGGATTGTGCGAGGGGGTGACGACGATCCCGTCGGCGCGGGCACCGGAGCCGGAATTGTGCTGCAGGATCGCGTGACTGACGGCCGGGGTCGGGGTGTAGCGGTCGCGGGAGTCGACGACCACCTCGACGCCGTTCGCGACGAGCACTTCGAGCGCGCTCGCCCAGGCCGGTTCGGACAGGGCGTGCGTGTCGCGGCCGAGGAACAGCGGGCCCGAAGTGCCCTGCCGGGCGCGATATTCGACGATCGCCTGGGTGGTCGCGAGGATGTGGGCTTCGTTGAACGCACCGTCGAGGCTCGAGCCGCGATGACCGGACGTGCCGAAAGCCACCTGCTGCGAGGCGTTCTCGGGATCCGGTTGCACGGTGTAGTAGGCGGTGACAAGGTGTGCGAGATCTTCGAGATCCGCCGCGGTGGCCGGCTGTCCCGCTCGTTCGTGCGCCATGTGCTCTCCTCGTCGATGGTGGTGTTCTCATCTTGCCGCCGATCCGCGGCACGCGCGGGATGAGTACCCCGATCCGCGCGTCGATACGGATAACGGACGAAAAGGTCATCACGGTCGTGGGACCAAAGTTTCTGACCCGAAAGTAGTATTGGTACCTCACAATTAGGTGAGCTAACTTCAGTGAACGAAATGAAGACGATGCCGGGGAGGACATTTCTTCGTTTCGCTCTCGCTGTTTCGGCGCCGTCTCCGACGTCTCCGGGACCGACAGCGACCGTGCCCGTCGTCGAGAACACTCGCACCCTGAGTCTCGACGGCGGGCACTGCCGTTTCCAGGACACTGCCGTTTCCCGGGCGCTGCCGATCAGGCCCACCCGGACAACAAGAAACCCGGGTAGGTGATCGATGGTCGATCTCCTACCCGGGTCGATGGTGGAGCTGCCGGGAATCGAACCCGGGTCCTCCGCCGCCTCGCGAGGGCTTCTCCGTGTGCAGTTCGCTATGTCTCTACTCGGATCTCCCGTTCTCGCGAACAAGACGAGATGACGATCCCAGTCGCTGTTTGTTGTCCCGTACGACTCCGCGACCGAGCCGGACGGTAGAGCTCTCTAGTCGATGCCAGGATCCGGGTCGAGAGCAAACCCGGGCTGACAGAGACGCGCTCGCTTAGGCAGCGAGGGCGTACTCGCGCTGAGTGGACTCGGCGCTTAATTGGTTGCAGCGACGCTTACGGTGGTCTCTTGCCTGCACCGACACGCTTCCCCTTGCTCAACGTACGCAGTCGAAACCGTTCAGCCCCGTACGCACCTGCGACCTTCGCAGGACTACCTACTGTAACGACCCGAGGGCCCGATGTCATTCCCATTTCCGGAAACGATTCGCGGGCGGGTCATGAGCCTGCTCACACCGCCGCTCACCAGCCACGGAACCGCGTCGGGGTCACCCGGACGGGAACGGAGTAGTCGCCCCGGAAGGCGCCCGGGCTGTAGTCGAGCGAGCGCATACCCGCTTCGTACTTGTCGACGTACCGCCGCCATTCGTCGTCGTCGACGCTCTCGGCAACCGTAGCTGTCCCGGTGAACACCGCGACGTGCCCGCCGCCGCTGTCGGCTTCGAGGTTGACGGCGACCCGTGGACGGGCGGTGATGTTGGCGAGCTTGGCGGTGCCGGGCTGCGAGAAGAGCAGGAAACTCTCACCGGACCACAGGAACCACACGGGCGTGGGGACGGGTCCGCCGTGGCGGTCGACCGTGGTCAGCCAGATCACGGATTCGTCGGTCAGTCGCTTCAGGACCGTATCGGGAATCGAGAGGGTGGAAGGAACGGTTTCGGTCATGGCATCCTCGGCTTTCTCCGAGTCCGGCGTCGCCGGGCGTGACCCGTGGTGCCCCGTCCGACGGCGCGCTTTCCGCGATGCCGGATCCAACGCCTCCGTGCCTCGTGTTCTTCCCCATCCAGGACGGATCAGCCGGGCAGGCTGACGAGTGCGACGGCGAGGCCGGCTGCGAGCAGGCCGAGCAGTTTCACCCGGCTCACCCGCTCACCGAGCACGATGACGGCGAGCAGGACCGTCACCGCCGGATACAGCGCCGCGATCACGCTCACCAGCGACAGCAGGCCGTGCTGGTAGGCGAACAGCAGTGCGCCGTTCGCGATCACGTCGATCGCGCCGATGCCGATCAGGATCGGCAGGAGCGACCGGATCGGCCACACCACGGTGCGCCACGAGAAGGCGATCACGAGCCAGACCACGAGGGTGGCGGTCGCGCGGGAGGCGGCGAGCGGCCACAGTCCGGTGCCGGTCTCGACCTGGCCGAGGCCGATGAACGACAACGCGAAGGCGATGCCCGATCCGACCGTCCACCACGCGATCCTCGACGTGAAGCGCGGGTGTCCGACACCGGTGACGGTCTCGTCGGATTCGCGGCTGACCAGCCCCACTGCGATCACCGCGACGACGATGCCGAGATAGGCGAGCAGACCGGGCCGGTCCCCCGTCGCGATGCCGACGAGCACGGGGATCCCGGCCACGACGACGGCGGTGACCGGTGAGACGACCGACATCGGCCCGTTCGCCAGTGCGAGATAGAACCACCAGACGGCGATTCCGCCGGCCACGCCCGCCGCGGCACCCCACGCGAGGGAGCCTGCGGTGAGGTCGCCACCGACGATCGACGCGGCGATCAGGGACACGACGAGCGAGACCGGGTAGGTGACGGCGACGACGCCGAGCGCGCTCGCGCGCCGGGAAGCGGCGCCTCCGGCGAAATCGCTGAGGCCGTAACCGACCGCCGCGAGCAGCGCGAGCGCGACCGCGATCAGCGGCTCATGCCCTTCACCCGCCGGCCGAGCTCGCGGGTCACCTCACGTTCGGCGGTCCGGCGTGCGAGATCCTGACGCTTGTCGTAGTCCTGCTTGCCCTTGGCGAGCGCGAGCTCGACCTTGACCTTGCCGTCGGAGAAGTACATCGACAGTGGCACGAGGGTCTGGTTGCCCTCACGGGTCTTGCCGACGAGCGCGTCGATCTCCCGGCGGTGCAGCAGCAGCTTGCGGGTGCGGCGCGGAGCGTGGTTGGTCCACGTGCCGTGCCCGTATTCCGGAATGTGCAGACCCCGCAACCACACCTCGCCGTCGTCGACGGTCGCGAACGCGTCGACCAGGGAGGCCTTGCCCTCCCGCAGGCTCTTGACCTCGGTACCGACGAGGGCGATGCCCGCCTCGTAGGTGTCGAGGATGGTGTAGTTGTGGCGCGCCTTCCGGTTGGTCGCGATGACCTTCCGGCCCTTTTCCTTCACGTGCAGGCCTTTCCGGTCCACGATCGATCGAACAGAACACCGTCCAGCATAGGAACCTCGCACAACACCTTATTCACGCACGTACAGACGCAAGGTCACATACGAGGTGAGAGCGGCCATCCCCACACCCACGAGCACCAGGAACGGCGAGACCAGAAGGATGTCGCTGTCGGTGATGCGGGCGACGATGTTCGCGTCGTAGACCTCGGTGAGCATGTCGTCGACGAACATGCTCTTGGCGACGAACAGGCCGCCGATGGCGAGCGCGGCACCGACGATCGCGGCGATCACCGCCTCGAGGAGGAAGGGCAGCTGCGTGTACCAGCGGGTCGCGCCGACCAGGCGCATGATGCCGACCTCGGTGCGGCGGGTGAAGGCCGCGATCTGCACCATGTTGGCGATCAGCAGCACGGCCGCGATCGCCTGGATCGTAGCGATGGCGAACGCGCCGTTGCGGATGCCGCCGAGCACACCGAACAGGCGCTCGACGAGATCCTGCTGGTTCAGCACGCTGTCGACGCCGGGTCTGGTGCCGAAGTCGTCCTGGATCGCCGCGAAGCGATCCGGATCGGACATCTTGATCTTGAAGGAGGCCGGGAAGCTGTCGGCGCTCACGAGTTCGGCGAGTTCGGGCTGATCGGCGAAGACGCGTTCGGTGGCGTCGGCGACGGCATCGTCGCGGCTCAGGTACTGGACCGACACCACGTCGTCGGTGCCCTCGAGGTCGCTGCGCAGAGCGGAGCAGAGGTCCTGCTCGCACTCCGGATCGAGCGAGGAGATGTCCTCGGTCAGGAACACCTGTACCTCGACCCGGTCGAGGAAGATCCGTTCCGTCTTGCCCGCCATCTGGACCACGAGCAGACCCGCACCGAACAGCGCGAGGGAGATCGCCGTGGTGAGGATCATCGCGATGGTCATGGTGAGGTTGCGGCGCAGGCCGGTGGTGACCTCGCTGAACAGGAAGCTGGCACGCATCGGGTGGGAATCCTTCGGTTGCCTGGTGGGGATGCTCGGGTGACGGGATCTACCGGCCGACGCCGTAGACGCCGCGTGCCTCGTCGCGCACGACGCGTCCGAGATCGAGTTCGACGACCCGCCGCCGCATCGAGTCGACGATGTGGTGGTCGTGGGTCGCCATGAGCACCGTCGTGCCCGTGCGGTTGATGCGTTCGAGCAGCAGCATGATGTCCTGGCTGGTCTCGGGGTCGAGGTTGCCGGTCGGTTCGTCGGCCATCAGCACGAGCGGCCGGTTGACGAACGCGCGCGCGATCGCGACGCGCTGCTGTTCGCCGCCGGACAGTTCGGCGGGCAGCCGGTCGGCCTTGCCGGACAGTCCCACCAGGTCGAGAACCTCCGGCACCGTCCGTTCGATCACTCCGCGCGGCTTGCCGATCACTTCGAGAGCGAACGAGATGTTCTCGGCGACCGTCTTGCGCTGGAGCAGCCGGAAGTCTTGGAAGACGCACCCGAGATTCTGGCGCAGCTTCGGCACGCGCCGCGCCGGCAGCCGGTTGACGTGGAAATCGGCCACGTGGATGTCGCCGGTGGTGGGCTTCTCCTCGCGCAGGAGCAACCGGAGGAAGGTCGACTTCCCGGATCCGGAGGGACCGATGAGAAAGACGAACTCGCCCTTCTCGACGTGCACCGAGACCCCTTCGAGTGCGGGGCGCGTGGACGTCTTGTAGGACTTGGACACATTCTCCAGCCGGATCACGTGGACATGCTAACCGTTACCGGACGGTGACCTATTGACCCGGCTCGTCGGCGCTCTACGACGGCGGGGCGTCGGTGTCCTCGGTCACCGTCGGGTTCTGCTGGTCGTTCACCCCGGGGATCCGCGGCAGATCGAACGGGAACTGCCTGTTCGTCGTGGTGGGAATCCCCGTGGTCGGCACGTCCTGTTGCGGCACGACCCCCTGTTCCGAACCCGGCGCATCGGTCGACGGCGTGGGCCGGGAGAGCGACGAGGTCGTCGGCGGATAGGGCGTGTCGGTGGTCTCCGGCACGTACTCCTCCTCCGGGACCGTGGTCGCCGGCGGCACGTACGGCACGTACGGGGTCTCGGAGATGAGCACGGCGGTCGACGGTGCCGCGGGGTTGTCCTCGGGCTGGTTCAGGAACAGATAGGTCACCCACAGCGCGAGCCACAGGGTGCACAACGCGAAGGTCGTGGTCCTGATCCGCCCACCCAGCAGGTGCGACGGGATGCGCCTGCGGTGCGTCTGCTCCGGCTCGGTCGCCGCGCCTCCACCCGAGGCCCCTCCACCCGGTGTCACTGTGCCTCCACTCGATCGACCACGCTGGCGGTGTCGAGCTGGGGCGTGACGGTGATGCCCTGTTCACGCAGCGCTCGCGCGATCCGCGCACGCAGCAGACGGCCCACCTGGAACTGCTTGCCGGGCAGCGTGCGCGCGACCATGCGGACGCTGAGCTGATCCACCTCGAGGCTCTCGACACCCATCACGCTCGGTTCGTCGAGCAACAGCTCCCGCAGGCGGGGTTCCTGGTATGCAGCGACACCCAGTTCGCGCAGGATCTCGGTGACGTCGGCGATGTCGGCGGTCACCGGGATCGGCACGTCCACCACGGCGCGCGCCCAGTCCTTCGACAGGTTGACGGCCTTGTTGATCTGCCCGTTGGGGACGGTGATGACCTCGCCCGCCGTGCTGCGCACCCGGGTGACACGCAGTGTGACGTCCTCGACGGTGCCGACCGCGTCCTCGGACGCACCGGTCACGGAGATCTGCACCGTGTCGCCGAAGCCGTACTGGCGTTCGGTGATGATGAAGAACCCCGCAAGGATGTCCTGCACGATGCGCTGGGCACCGAAGCCGAGCGCCGCGCCGAGCACGGTCGCCGGCGCGACCAGGCTGCCGATGGGCAGCTGGAGATAGTCGAACACCTTCAGGGTGGCGACGATGTACACGAACGAGATCGCCATCCACGTGACCACCTGGGCGACCGAGTGGCGGTGCTTCGTCGCTTCGGACCGCACGAGGTCGTCGGACTGCGTGTAGCGCTCGTCGATGCGCCGCGTGATGCGGCTGCCGATCCAGGAGACGAACCGGGCGATGAGAACCGCGCCCAGGATCGTGAGTGCGATCAGCAGCCCGCTCGTCGACAACCAGTCGAGCAGTCTAGCTCCGGGAAGAAACGGCACAGGGCCCTCTCCTGTTTCCGATCACGACTTCTGCTCTTCCCGCATACGCCAGCGGATGCCCGATTCGAGGAATCCGTCGATGTCGCCGTCGAGCACCGCCGACGGGTTGTTGACCTCGTACTCGGTGCGCAGGTCCTTGACCATCTGGTACGGGTGCAGCACGTACGAGCGCATCTGGTTGCCCCACGAGCTGCCGCCGTCGCCCTTGAGCGCATCCATCTCGGCGCGCTCCTCCTGGCGCTTGCGCTCGAGGAGCTTGGCCTGCAGGACGCGCATGGCCGCGACCTTGTTCTGCAGCTGCGACTTCTCGTTCTGACAGGTGACGACGATGCCGGTCGGGATGTGTGTCAGGCGCACGGCGGAGTCGGTGGTGTTGACCGACTGGCCACCCGGGCCGGACGAACGGTAGACGTCGACGCGGACGTCGTTCTCGTCGACGTCGATGTGGTCGGTGGTCTCGACGACGGGCAGCACCTCGACCTCGGCGAAGGAGGTCTGGCGGCGTCCCTGGTTGTCGAAGGGGCTGATGCGCACGAGCCGGTGCGTGCCCATCTCGACCGACAGGGTGCCGTAGGTGTAGGGCGCCTTGACCGCGAAGGTGGCGGATTTGATGCCGGCCTCTTCGGCGTAGGAGGTGTCGTAGACCTCGACGCCGTAGCCGTGCTTGTCGGCCCAGCGGATGTACATGCGCATGAGCATCTCGGCCCAGTCGGCCGCGTCGACGCCACCGGCTCCTGCGCGGATGTTGACGAGTGCGTCGCGCTGGTCGTACTCGCCCGACAGCAGCGTGCGCACCTCCATCGCCTCGATGTCGGCGCGCAGGCTCTCACGTTCGGCGTCGGCGTCGGCCATGGCGGCGGTGCGGGCCTCGCCCTCCTCGCCCTCGGCGAGTTCGTACAGGACCGGCAGATCCTCGAGTCGCTGACGCAGACCCTCGACCCGGCGCAGCTCGCCCTGTGCGTGCGACAGCTCGCTGGTGACCTTCTGGGCGTGCTCCTGGTCGTTCCACAGCTCGGGATCGGCGGCCTGGTGCTCGAGTTCGTCGATGCGCCGTCGCAGCTCCTCGACGTCGAGGACCGACTCCACGGTGCGGAGGGTCGTGTCGAGCTCGGTCAGGGCTGCGGAAACATCGGGATGCACGATTCAACAGGTTACCGGAGCGCCGAACGGGCCCGCCGTGGGCGGCGATCGACACGGGCAGGGCCCGAGCCGGGTCGAGCATCGCCGACCCGGAGTGGACGGCAAGCTGCTCGGCCCCGAGCGACGGCGGCTAGCGTTTCCGTCATGACCACCGACTACACGGCCGACCTGGACCTCGCCCTCCGACTCGCCGACGCGTCCGACTCCATCACCCGCGACCGCTTCGGTGCGCTGGACCTGAAGGTGGACGACAAGCCGGACCTGAGCCCGGTCTCCGACGCCGACCTCGCCGTCGAGCGCACCATCCGCGAGATGCTCGGCGAGCAGCGACCGGACGATGCGGTGCTCGGTGAGGAGTTCGGTGGCGACGCGGTCTTGCGTGGACGGCAGTGGGTCGTCGATCCGATCGACGGCACGAAGAACTTCGTGCGCGGCGTGCCGGTCTGGGCGAGCCTGATCTCGCTCCTCGAGGACGGTGTGCCCGTCGTGGGCGTGGTCAGCGCCCCGGCACTGAACCGTCGGTGGTGGGCTGCTGCGGGCGGCGGTGCCTGGGTGTCGCACGACGGCGCCGAGCCCCGGCGCATCTCGGTGTCGCAGGTGACCGATCTCGCATCGGCGTCGCTGAGCTTCTCGAGCCTGAGCGGCTGGCACGAGCGCGGCATCCGGGATCGGTTCGTCGCCCTGACCGACGACGTGTGGCGGGTGCGCGCCTACGGCGACTTCTTCTCCTACTGCCTGCTCGCGGAGGGCACCCTCGAGATCGCGCTCGAACCCGAGGTGTCGCTGTGGGATCTGGCTGCCCTCGACGTAGTGGTGCGCGAGGCCGGTGGCCGGTTCACGAACCTCGAAGGCGCGGACGGTCCGCACGGCGGCAGCGCGGTCGCGACCAACGGGACGCTGCACGACGAGGTGCTCGGTCGGCTGAAGTGAGAGGTCGCGTGAGGGGGTCGACCCGCGGAACTTACCGCGCAGTAGACACTGACCTTACTCAGAAGTAAGATCGGAGCGTCCGCTGCCGCATCGAGAGACATCTGGTGATCATGAGCAAGCAAGACAGCGTGGCCCGCCACACGCCTCGCGACACGTCCGCCGTCGGCCTCAATCCGATCAAACGCGACGCCATGGGCGCTGCCATGCGCGTGCTCACCCGGATCACGGGCTCCGAACTGGCCGACCGGTACAAGTTCCGCGAGACGATCGACCGGATCACGTATCAGTCCACGAAGACGGGCTTCAAGACCCTCGGTGCCGCCACGCGCACCTTCAAGAAGGTGTCGGGCGGCGCGAGCGGCCCGCAGCGTCTCGCCACCGCGAAGAACGCCGACTTCTTCGACCTCACCCCCACCGACGATCAGCAGATGATCACGGAGACGGTGCGTGAGTTCGCCGCCGAGATCCTGCGGCCCGCCGCGCACGACGCCGACGAGGCCGCCGCCGCCCCGGCCGATCTGCTCGGGCGCGCAGCCGAACTCGGCATCACCATGGTCAACGTGCCCGAGGCGTTCGACGGCGCCGCCGACGAGCGCGGCGTGGTCACCAACGTGCTGGTCGCCGAGGCACTCGCGCACGGCGACATGGGTCTGGCCCTGCCGATCCTCGCGCCGAGCGGTGTGGCCGTGGCGCTGACGCAGTGGGGCACCGAGGACCAGCAGAAGACCTACCTGCCGGCCTTCGCCGGCGACGACGTCCCCCAGGCGTCCGTCGTCATCGCCGAGCCGCGCGCCCTGTTCGATCCTTTCGCGCTGCAGACCAAGGCGGTGCGCTCCCCCAGCGGCTATCGGCTCAACGGCGTGAAGTCGTTCGTCCCGGCCGCGGGCAGCGCCGAACTCTTCGTCGTGGCAGCCGAACTCGACGGCAAGCCGTCCCTCTTCCTCGTCGAGGCGAAGAGCAAGGGCGTCGTCATCGAGGCCGATCCGGGCATGGGCCTGCGCGCCGCCGGACTGGGCCGCCTGCTGCTCGAGGACGTCGCGGTGCCGGAATCGGCACGTCTCGGCGACGACGACGCCGACGTCCGCGCCGAGCAGTACGCCGACGCCGTGCGCCTGTCGCGCCTGGGATGGGCCGCTCTGGCGATGGGCACCGGTCAGGCCGTGCTCGACTACGTGGTCCCCTACGTCAACGAGCGCGAGGCCTTCGGTGAGCCCATCAGCCACCGCCAGGCGGTTGCGTTCATGGTGGCCAACATCAAGATCGAGCTCGACGGTCTGCGCCTGGTCACGCTGCGCGGCGCGTCGCGGGCCGAGCAAGGCCTGTCGTTCGCTCGCGAGGCGGCCCTGGCCCGCAAGCTCGCCACCGACAAGGGCATGCAGTTCGGCCTCGACGGCGTCCAGCTGCTCGGCGGCCACGGCTACACCAAGGAACACCCCGTCGAACGTTGGTACCGCGACCTGCGAGCAATCGGAGTCGCCGAGGGCGTCGTCCTCGTCTGATCGGCCCGACCCGAACAAGGAACCTGTGATGATCAATCTCGAACTTCCCCGGAAGCTCAAGGCTTCCGCGAACCAGGCCCATCAGGTCGCCGCGCAGATCTTCCGGCCGATCTCCCGCAAGTACGACCTCGCCGAGCACGAGTACCCCGTCGAACTCGACACGATGGCCGCGATGGTCGAGGGACTCAACGACTCCGGTCAGGGCGCGGCGGGCGCCACGCTCGGCCGCGACAGCAAGGCCAAGCAGGACGGCCCCGCCGGAAACGCCAACGGCGGCAACATGGCCGGTCTCCTCAACGTCATCGAGACGTGCTGGGGCGACGTCGGTCTGACCCTCTCGATCCCCTACCAGGGCCTCGGCAACTCCGCGATCGCCGCGGTGGCCACCGACGAGCAGCTCGAACGTTTCGGCAAGGTGTGGGCCTCCATGGCGATCACCGAGCCGGGCTTCGGATCCGACTCGGCGGCCGTGACCACCACGGCCGTGCTCGACGGCGACGAGTGGGTCCTCAACGGCGAGAAGATCTTCGTCACCGCCGGTGAGCGTTCCACCCACATCGTCGTGTGGGCGTCCGTCGACAGGTCGAAGGGCCGCGCCGCGATCAAGTCGTTCGTCGTGCCGCGCGACGCTCCCGGACTCTCGGTCGCCCGCCTCGAGAAGAAGCTCGGCATCAAGGCGTCCGACACCGCCGTGCTCGTGCTCGACAACTGCCGCATCCCGAAGGACAACATCCTCGGTTCCCCGGAGGTGAACACCGAGAAGGGGTTCGCCGGGGTCATGCAGACCTTCGACAACACGCGTCCGATCGTGGCCGGTATGGCCGTGGGTCTCGGTCGCGCGGTGCTCGAGGAACTGCGCACGATCCTGAAGGAGGCGGGCGTCGAGGTCTCCTACGACATCCCCGCGAACAACCAGCATGCCGCGGCCGCCGAGTTCCTGGCGCTCGAGGCCGATTGGGAGGCCGCCTACCTGCTCGCGCTGCGCGCGACGTGGATGGCCGACAACAAGAAGCCCAACTCCCTCGAGGCGTCGGTGTCCAAGGCGAAGGCCGGCCGCACCGGCACCGCGGTCTCGCTCAAGGCCGTCGAACTCGCCGGCACCTACGGGTACTCGCAGCGGCCGCTGCTCGAGAAGTGGGCACGTGATTCCAAGATCCTCGACATCTTCGAGGGCACCCAGCAGATCCAGCAGCTCATCGTCGCTCGACGGGTGCTCGGAAAGTCGTCCTCCGAACTGAAATAACACCCGGGCATGGGGTCCGTCCGCGGGCCCCGGAGGGATGGGACCGGGGCCGGCGACGGTACCGGGCGTTTCGGAGGATCCATCGGGGGACGAGCCCTCGCCGCAGGCGCGGCGAGGGCTCTACCCGTTCGAGGAAGTTTGCCTGGAATGTGAGCTACGTCACGGCTACTGTGTGTCCTGACGCCGACACACAACCAGGGGGACGGATGCTCGGTCAGGACATTTTCGGCAGGATCACGGGCGGGCGGATCACGCTCGACGACACGATCGGCCAGGTCAAGGACACCGTCGGATCACTCGCGGTACTCCATCGCGCCGGTCTGCTGCACTTCCCGCGCGTGGACCACAGCATCGGGACGATCATGGCGGCCAACAAGTACGGGCCCTTCGCCGGTGCCGTGCACGCGCAGGCCGAACGCGGCCTCGACGCCGTCGCACTGATCGACGAGGCCGGCGACGTCACCTACAAGGAACTCGAGGCCCGCTCCAACGCCCTCGTGCGTGCGTGGCAGCGCGCCGGGGTCGAACCGGGATCGGTCATGGGCATCATGGCCCGCAATCACCGCGGTCTCGTGCTGACCATGCTCGCCACCGCCAAGCTCGGCGTGCGGCTCGTCATGATGAACACCGGCTTCGCCCCGCGGCAACTCGTCGACGTCGCCGCGCGCGAACAGGTCTCGACGTTCGTCTTCGACAGCGAGTTCGCCGAGGTCGCCGCCGCGCTCCCCGAGGACGTGCGCCGGTACGTCTCCTGGGTGGACGACGAGGTCCCCGATGTCCCGACACTGGAGCACTCGATCGAAGGCATGGACGGCTCGTCCCTGCCCGCCCCGGAGGTCTTCGGTGGATTCGTGTTGCTCACCAGCGGCACCACCGGCACCCCGAAGGGCGCGCCGCGCGGCCGCACGTCGCCGTTCGCGTCGGCCCAGTTCCTCGACCGGGTTCCGCTGCGCCCCGGACAGACGATGCTCATGGCCGCCCCCGCCTTCCACGGCACCGGCGTCTCTCAGTTCGCGCTCGCCCTCGCGCTCGGTCAGACCGTGGTGATGATGCGGCGCTTCTCCCCCGTCGACACCCTGGGCCTCGTCGAGCAGCACGGCGCGAATGTGCTGGTCGTCGTCCCGACGATGCTGCAGCGGATTCTCGACCTCGGACCGGAGAAGATCGCCGAGTACGACACCTCGAGCCTGAAGATCGTCTTCTCCGCGGGTTCGTCGCTCTCACCCGACGTGTGCCGCCGGACGACGGAGGCCTTCGGGCACGTGCTGTACAACCTGTACGGATCCACCGAATGCGCCGTCGCGACGGTCGCGACCCCCGACGACATCCGGCAGGCGCCCGGCACGGCCGGTCGTCCTCCCGTGACCTGCCGGGTGGTGCTGTTCGACGACGACGGCAACCGCATCACCGACCCGCACGTCTCCGGCCGCATCTTCGTCTCGAGCGGCCTGTCCTTCGCCGGCTACACCGACGGTCGCGACAAGGAACGCATCGACGGGCTGCTGTCGATCGGCGACATCGGGCACTGGGACGAGAACGGCCTGCTCTTCGTCGACGGCCGCGACGACGACATGATCGTCTCCGGCGGCGAGAACGTCTATCCGCTCGAGGTCGAGAACCTGCTCGCCGAACGAGAGGACGTGCTCGACGCCGCCGTGGTGGGTGTCCCCGATTCCGAGTTCGGGCAGCGGCTGCGGGCCTTCGTGGTCCCCTCCCCCGATTCCTTCCGCGACGCCGAGGACATCAGGGCGTTCGTGAAGGCGAATCTCGCCCGGTACAAGGTCCCGCGGGAGGTGGTCTTCCTCGACGAGCTGCCGCGCAATGCCACCGGGAAGTTGCTGCGCCGGGTGCTGGTGGAGATGGATGTGCCCGAGGATCCCGGGAAGGGGTACACCGCCGCCCGGGGGTGACCCTCCCGAAAAGAACGAAGGCCGGTCGTCCGAGACGACCGGCCTTCGTGGTGGTAGCGGGGACAGGATTTGAACCTGCGACCTCTGGGTTATGAGCCCAGCGAGCTACCGAGCTGCTCCACCCCGCGTTGCATGAACGAACCTACACGAGCGCGGAAACGGAATGCAAATCGCCTCGTCGGACGCGGATCCTTCTCGACGACAACCGGAATCACCGCTACTTCCGGGTGACCCGGTTCACATTTCCACCATGACTATCGACACATAACGGAGGTGTAACGATCTTGCATCGATCCCCGTTATCACCGTCCTGAGCTGCGAAAACCCTTCGGCGTCATCTCACCAGGTGGACGGGAGCCTCTCTCGGCACGGGGGTGACGGGCCGCGACACGCTTTGTACTGTCGGTCCCGGCTCGAAACAGCCGAGCCACCACCGGCCCGTCGCCGCCAGTCTGCCCCGCGGGATCCGGTGCCTACGAAGACCCGAGGGGCAGGGACGCGACCGACATGGTCCCCGATCCGGACGGAGACATTCTCCGTCGGCCGAGATCGACGAGGGCCGTCGCGCTCCGCGAGCGCGGGAAGGACTCCACAGCATGACCAACTTCAGCACGCGTGCATTCCGCACTGCCGTCGTCACCGGTGCACTCGCCGCGGTTCCGTTCGCGCTCGCCACCGGCACCGCGTCCGCCGCCCAGCACAACTGGGACGGCGTCGCCCAGTGCGAGAGCGGTGGCAACTGGGCCATCAACACCGGCAACGGCTACTACGGTGGCCTGCAGTTCTCGCAGAGCACCTGGGAGGCCAACGGCGGCAGCGGCCGCGCGGACCAGGCCTCGAAGGCGGAGCAGATCCGCGTCGCCGAGAACGTCCTGCAGACGCAGGGCCCCGGTGCGTGGCCCGTCTGCGGTCAGTACCTGACCACCGAATCCGCGCCGGCTCCCGCCGCGCCCGAGGCTCCCGCGCCGGCTCCGGAAGCTCCGGCACCCGTGGCTCCGGCACCCGCGGCTCCGGCCGCCCCCCAGCTGCCGGCCCAGGTCACCCAGGCCGTCGACACCGCCAACCAGCTCGCCCAGCAGTACGGCTTCGGCGCCGAGTTCGCGCAGATCGTCGACATCACGCTGGCCGGTCGCTGACGCAGACCGCCTCCACGAACACGACGAAGGCCCGCGGTGCGAACCGCGGGCCTTCGTCGTGTCCGATTCCGTTACCGGATCAGCCGCCGGTGGACTCGTAGGCATCGACCGCCTGCTGCACCCGCCGCAGCGCCCGACCGTAGGCTTCGAAATCGCCGCTGGTCTGCGCGTTGGCCAGCTCCGCAAGTGCCGAATCGAGCTCCGCGACCGCGGCATCGCGATTCGCGGGAGCGGTCGGCGCCGGCGAGGCGGGCTGCTGTTGCTGCTGATCGGAAGGCTGGTTCTGCTCCTCCGTGCCCTCGCCGATCGCCTCACCGCGGGTCTCGTCCTCGACTTCGGCGGTGGGCAGCGCCTCGCCACCGGGAGCGGTGGCCGCGTCACCGACACCGGGACCGAAGACCTGGTCGAGCGCACCGGCGAGAGTGGGCGCGTAACCGATCCGGACGCCACCGCTGGCACCCGGCTCCCGGTAGCTGACGAGCACGCGCGACAGCTGCGGGAAGGTCGACGTGCTGCCCGCCGTGGCATTGCGCTCGGTGTACATCGGCTGGACGTACAGGATGCCGCCGTCCGCGATGGGCAAGGTGAGCAGGTTGCCGTACTGGATCCGGTTGGACCGTTCGAGCAGGGTCCGCTCCGAAGCCACTCGGGTGTCGGAGATCATCGCGTTCTGCGTCTGCTCCGGACCGAAGGTCTGTGTGTCCGTCGGTAGCTGCAGGATCGTGAACTTGCCGTAGTTCTCCGGATCGGATTCGACCGAGATGTACGCCGACAGGAACTGCCGGTTGTATCCCACCATCGCCGAGGTCAGGCGGAACCGCGGATCCGCCGTCTCACGATCGCCCATCAGCAGGTAGTAGGGCGGCTGGTTCGCGCTGGTGTCGACCGTCGGATCGGCCGGCACCGACCAGAACGCGTTGTTGGTGAAGAACTCGCGCGGGTCGTCGACGTGGTACTTGGCGAGCATCTCGCGCTGCACCTTGAACAGGTCCTCCGGGTAGCGGAAGTGCGCCCGCAGTTCGTCGGAGATCTGGTCCTGCGGGGTCACCGCGTCGGGGAAGACACCCATCCACGCCTTCAGGACCGGGTCCTGATCGTCGACCTGGTAGAGCGTGACGGTGCCGTCGTAGGCATCGACCGTCGCCTTGACCGAGTTTCGGATGTACGAGACCTCCTTGCGGGGCAGCAACCGGCCGGTGTTCTGGTCGATGCTGTCCTCGACGAGGCCCTCGAGCGACGCACGCTGCGCGTACGGGTAGTAGTCGAGCGTGGTGTACGCGTCGACGACCCACTTGATGCGGCCGTCGATCGCGGCCGGGTAGGCGTCGCCGTCGGCCGTCAGCCACGGCGCGACCTTCGTCACGCGCTCACGCGGGTCGCGGTTGAACAGGATCTTCGAGTCGCTGCCGATGGCGCTCGAGAACAGGATGTTGCGTTCGCCGTACTTCGCGGCGAAGGCGAGCCGGTTGAACCAGTTGCCGATGTCGACGCCGCCCGAGCCGGTGTAGGTGTACTTCTCGGTGTCGGTGTCGTACTCACGCGGCCCGGACGAGTCGGCGCTGTTGCCGACGATCGCGTAGTCCGGATCGGCCTCGGCGATGACCTCGCCGTAGTAGATGCGGGGCTGCTCGACGGGGATGACCTGGTTCTCCGCGGCCAGCGACGCCAGGTCGCTGACGAAATAGACGGGATAGCCGCTGTTGCTGTTGGCGGCCTCCTCCGCCGAGGCACTCGCGGCGGCGTTCACGCGGTTGGCGGGCGCCGCGACGAGACCGTTGCCGTGCGTGTACACGGTATGGCGGTTGATCCAGTCGGTCTGGTTGCCGGTCAGGCTCGTCGGCGAGAGCTCACGCGCCGCGACGATGTAGTCCTCCATACGACCGTCGAGCTCGTACCGGTCGATGTCGAGCGACTCGGGGTAGCCGTAGAAGTTCTTCAGCTGCGTCTGCTGCGTGAACGTGCGGGGAAGCACGTTCGGGTCGAGCAGGCGGGCGTTCGCGATCGTGGTGATGTCGGCCGGGATGTTCTCGGGCGAGGTGGTACCCACGCCCGGGTAGTCCTCGTACGCCACCTTGTCGTCGGTGATGCCGTACGCCTCGCGGGTCGCGGCGATGTTGCGCTCGATGTACTCGCTCTCCTTGTCGGCAGCGTTCGGGCGCACCGAGAACTGCTCGACCATGAGCGGGTACACCGCACCGACGAGGATCGACGACAGCACGAGCAGCGCCGTCGCGAGCGCGGGGATCCGCAGGTCGCGCAGGAAGATCGCCGCGAAGAACGCGATCGCGCAGATGACGGCGATCGCGAGCAGGATGAGCTTGGCCGGCAACACCGCGTTGATGTCGGTGAAGCCACCACCGGTG
Source organism: Rhodococcus sp. 5G237 (assembly GCF_053764735.1). NCBI lineage: Bacteria > Bacillati > Actinomycetota > Actinomycetes > Mycobacteriales > Nocardiaceae > Rhodococcus > Rhodococcus sp. 5G237. The sequence goes on from NZ_JBSNCD010000006.1 coordinate 534,788, forward strand.
AAGGTGGGTTCCTTGCGGCTGCTCCACAGCAGTTCGTACCGATCGAGCCAGTAGGCGAACGCCTTGAACGCGACGAACAGGCCCGCGAGGACCGCCAGCTGCACACGCGAGGCCGTCGACATGCTTCCACCGCGACCGGCGAGACGGATGCCGCCGAAGATGTAGTGGGTGACGAGGTTCGCGATGAAACCGAGCACGATCGCGACGAAGAACCAGTTGAGCACGAAGCGGTAGAACGGCAGGTCGAAGGCGTAGAAGCCCACGTCGAGACCGAACTGCGGATCGGTGGTGCCGAAGTCGCCGCCGTTGAAGAACATCTGCACGGTGACCCAGCCCGCCTGGGCGACCAGACCGGAGAGCACACCGAGCACGACCGGGATGCCGATCCCGAAGGCGCGCATGCGCGTCATCACGGTGGTGCGGTAGCGCGCCACCGGATCGTTGGGTCCGGTGGTCGGCACGAAGACCGGGCGCGACCGGTAGGCGAGCAGCATCGCCAGCCAGACGACACCGCCGATGAACAACCCGACCACCAGGAACAGTGCGATCCGGGTCAGGAGAACCTTGACGTATACGTCCCGGAAGTCGACCTCGCCGAACCAGAGCCAGTTGGTGTAGGTGTCCACCAACCGTGGTCCGAGCAGCAGCAGCACTGCGGCCACCACTGCCAGGATCAGCAGAACTCTGCTCCGCTTCGACAATGTAGGTACTCCGGTCGGGGGCCTCATGCCCACGTGCCACGCTCCCAACTCGTCCGGCGGCGCGATCGCACCGCATCTGTACATCTCGCGCTCGACGAACGCGTACGAACGCGCCTCGTTGTCACGGAGTGACCGTTTCGCCCCACTCTACGGAATCCTCCTACCGGGGGTCGTACGACGCAGGTCCGGCAGCGCACACCCGCGTACGGGTGCCAGGATAGGCCGGTGAACCAACGTCTTCCCGTACCTTCCGAACAAGGACTCGCGCGCGCCGTCCACGAGATCATCGATTTCGCGGATGCGGAGGGTTGGGACCGCCCTCCCGTGATGTTCGCGCTCGTCCCGACCGTGCTCCTCGCAGCCGCCGAACCCACCCTCGCCGACCAGCTCGACGAGGGACACGAGTACACCCCGATCGCGCAGGAGGACTTCCCCGACGACGTCGAGGGCGGCAGTCCCGCACTCGAGGAGTTCCTCGCCACGACCACCTGGCCCGGCTCTGTCGCCGGGTGCGCGCTCGTGCAGGAGGTGGTGGTGCTGCCGCCGAGCGCCGAGAACGAACTCGACGACGCCTTCGCGCCGCTGCTCGCCGACACCCACGCGGCCGACGAGGCGGCACGACTCGCAGCGCACACTCACCCGGAACGACGCGCCGCCCGCCTCATCTCCGCGGTCCTGCGCGACGGGCCGTCGCTCTCGCTCCTGCAGTTGCGTCCGCTCGACGACGACGATCCGTTCGCGGGTGCCGAGCTGCGGACCTACGACAACCTCGCCCCGCACGTCGTGGCGGCGTTGTACGTAACCCTGGAGGCGAGCGACGACGACTACTGAGCTGTCGGCCACCGCGCTGTCGCTCCCTCGGCGGCGGATGGGTCAGCTGCAGGTCGGCGCGTCGCGTCCGTCCGCGATCGCTGCCAGCGCGTCGATCGCGCCCTCGAGCGTCTCGACCTTCACGAGCTGCACACCCTCGGGGGCGCCGCTCTGCGCCTCCGCGCAGTTCTCGGCGGGCACCAGGAAGACGGTCGCGCCGTCCTCCGACGCCGCGGTGAGCTTGTGGGTGATCCCGCCGATCGGCCCGACCATCCCGTCCGAGTCGATCGTGCCGGTCCCGGCGACGTCCAGGCCGCCGTTGAGCAGGCCCGGGCTGAGCTTGTCCACCACGGCCAGACTGAACATCAGGCCGGCGGACGGGCCGCCGATGTCGGCCAGGTTGAAGGTGACCTCGAAGGGCACCTCGGGAACCTCCTCGGTGGCGATGCCCAGGAAGCCCTTGTCCGGGTCGCCGGGCCGTGGACCGACGGGGACGTCGAACGACTCCTCGGCATCGCCGCGCAGGACGGTGATGCCCACCGACTCGCCGGGCGGCACGTCGCCGACCGCGCGCTGGACCTGGCCGGCCGTGCGCATCTCCTCGCCGCCGACGGCGACGATCCGGTCGCCCGCTTCGAGCAACCCGGAGGCGGGAGCGTCCTGGCCCACCTCGGCGATCCGCAGTGTCACCGGCAGATCGAGATAGTGCAGAGCGGCGAGTTCGGCGGACCGCTCCGACTGGGCGAACTGCGCCTGGTCGACGGCCTGCACCTCGTCCTTGCTGCGGTCGGGCGGATAGACCTGCTCGCGCGGTGCGACGCCGTAGCGACCGCTGATCCAGGCGGTGAAGGTCTGCGCGAGGGTGAGATTGTCGGTGACCCCGACGGTCGTCATGAACAGACTGCCCTCGGTCTCGTCCGCCTCGATCCCCTCGAGCGCGACGACCGGGGTGCCCTCGATCTCGCCGAGCGTGTCGAAGACCGGGCCGGGGCCGAGCGCCACGTACGGCGCCCGGACGTTGAACGCCACGACCACGATGACGAGGATCGGGAGCACGAGCGCGAGCGGCAGGACGTAGCGACGATTCACCCGGCCAGGGTAGCGGTCGGCCGACGATGCCCCGCACCACGACCGTGCTGTGTCGCTCATGGCGTACCACGCCCATCTGATGGCGTACCACGCCGTGTTCGCCATGAGCGTGACCACGATGCCGGTCCCCGCCCGGGCCGCCTTGTACCGTTGGATACATGAGCGACACGCCCTTCGGATTCTCGAATCCCGACGACGACCCCGACCGCAGGAAGGACGAGGGTTCCGGTAGCGGCGGCTCCGGTGGCGGTATCCCCTTCGGATTCGGACTGCCCGGCAGCGGCGGGGGCGACAACCCGTTCGGCGGTCAGGGCTTCGATCCCGCGCAGTTCGGTCAGATGCTCAGCCAGTTCGGCCAGATGCTCGCCGGCATGGGTAGCGCCATGGGTTCCGGCGGCGGCTCGGGCCCGGTCAACTACGACATCGCGACGAAGCTCGCACGACAGCAGATCGGGTCCGTCGACCCGGTCTCGGCCCGCACCGCCGACGCCGTGACCGACGCCGCGCGCCTCGCGGAACTGTGGCTCGACGCGGCCACCACGCTGCCCGCGGGTGCGTCGAAGGTCGTGGCGTGGACACCCGTCGACTGGCTCGACAACACCCTCGAGACGTGGAAGCGCTTGTGCGATCCGATCGCCGAGCAGGTCAACGGGATGATGCTGAACGGTCTGCCCGAGGAGGCCCGCGCGATGGCCGGGCCCATGCTCGGCATGTTCTCCCAGATGGGGGGGGTCGCCTTCGGCTCCCAGCTCGGTCAGGCCCTCGGCCAGCTGTCGAAGGAAGTGCTCACCTCCACCGACATCGGTCTCCCGCTCGGCCCGGAGGGCACCGCTGCTCTGCTGCCGGCCGCGGTCGAGAGCTTCGGTGAAGGACTCGAGCAGCCCGCCCAGGAGGTGCTCGTCTTCCTCGCCGCACGCGAGACCGCCCACCAGCGCCTCTACAGCCACGTGCCGTGGCTGCGTCAGCGGATGCTGGCGACCGTCGAGGAGTACGCACGCGGCATCCGCATGGACATGTCGTCGATCGAGGATCTCGCGCAGGGACTCGATCCGTCGGCACTCACCGACCCGTCCAAGCTCGAGGAGATCCTCAAGCAGGGCGCGTTCGAACCCCAGACCACCCCGGAGCAGAAGGCCGCACTCGAACGACTCGAGACGATGCTCGCGCTCGTCGAGGGCTGGGTCGAGACGGTCGTCGCCGACGCGCTCGGCGAGCGGCTCCCGGGCGCCTCGGCCCTGACCGAGACCCTGCGCCGTCGCCGCGCCACGGGCGGGCCGGCGGAGCAGACCTTCGCCACGCTCGTCGGCCTCGAACTGCGGCCCCGGAAGGTGCGCGAGGCCGCCGCGCTGTGGCGGCGTCTCACCACCGACGCCGGCACCGAGGCCCGCGACCACGTGTGGGCGCACCCCGACCTGCTGCCGGACTCGTCGGATCTCGACAACCCGGCAGCCTTCGTCGACCGTGTGATCGGCGGCGGCACCGGAGCCTTCGACGATCCGATCGCCCAGCTGCAGGCGACCATGGAACGCGAGCAGGCCGAACGGGATCGCGCCGCCGAGGAGGGATCCGACGAGGATCGTCCCGGGGACGACAGCACCTCCTAGAACGACCCGATAACGGTGCCCGCGCCTGTGGACAACTGCTCCTCGTGAGCCGTCCACGGGCGCGGGTGCTGTCAGTCTGTCTCCATGATCACCGCATCGCGCGAGACGACCACGAATCCCGCGCCGCCCGAGACGGCGGTTCTCCGGGTCGATCCGGAACTGGCCGTGCTCGAACGGTCCGACGGCTCGATCCAGCTCGGCTGGGGTCCCGACACCGCGACCGTCGTCCTGCCACCCGAGGGCATGGACAGCTTCGACCTCGGCGTTCTCGTCCGGCTGCTCGACGGCCGGCTCACCCTCGACGAAGTGCTGGACGTCGTGGCGGAGCGTGGTCTTCCGTCCGGACGGGTCCGGCAGGTGCTCGACGAGCTCACTGCGACGGGCGCGGTCAGGCAGGTCCCCGCGTCGTCGGTCGGTCCGGCGCGACCGCGGCGGGTGCGGGTCCACGGCTCGGGTCCGCTCGCGTCGGCGATCGTCGAGGATCTCCCGGTGTGGGACGTGCGGTGGGTGCGCTCGTCGTCCGGTGACGAACCGCAGGGTCCGGCCGACTGTGTCGTCCTCGCCGACGGGCAGGTGCCCGACCCCCACCTCGTCGACATGCTCGTGCGGGCCGGGATCCCTCATCTCGCGGTGCGGATCCGGGACGGACGCGGCATCGTCGGTCCGTTCGTACTCCCAGGCCGGAGCAGTTGCCTGCGCTGCGCCGATCTCGTACGGACCGATCTCGATCCGTCCTGGCCGCGACTGGCGAGTCAGCTGTACGGGCGGCAGGGCCACGCCGGTCGGGCGGTGACGTCGGCGACCGCGGCGATGGCCGTCGGTCAGATCGAGGCGTTCCTCTCCGCCGATCCGTCGGTGACTCCGGCGGTCGACCGCACGCTCGAACTGGACCTGCGAACCCACTGCATCGTCACGCGTCGATGGTTCCGTCATCCCCGGTGCGACTGCTCGGCCATCGCTCCGGTCGGTCAGGCATGATGGGGGGCGTGCCAGACATCCCTCGCAGAAGCTCGTCCCGCACTGCCAAGCTCGCGAGCATTCCCCTGGGAATCGCCGGGCGCGCGGCCGTCGGTTTCGGTCGTCGGCTCGCCGGTGGAGATCGGGAGGAGATCGACGCCGAGATGACGGCGAAGGCCGCCGAACAGTTGTTCAGCGTGCTGGGCGAACTCAAGGGTGGCGCCATGAAGTTCGGCCAGGCCCTGAGCGTGATGGAAGCCGCCGTCCCGGAGGAGTTCGCCGAACCGTATCGGGAGGCGCTCACCAAACTGCAGGCCGAGGCCCCTCCCCTGCCCGCCCGGGCCGTGCACCGCGTGCTCGACCAGCAACTCGGCACGAAGTGGCGTGAGCGCTTCGAGTCGTTCGACGACGTGCCCGTCGCGTCGGCCAGCATCGGCCAGGTGCACCGGGCCGTGTGGTCGGACGGACGCGAGGTCGCGGTGAAGGTCCAGTACCCGGGCGCCGACGAGGCGCTGCGCGCCGACATGCGCACGCTGTCCCGGTTCGCCGGGTTGTTCGCCACGATGATGCCGGGCGCCGACGTGCGTGCGCTGCTCGACGAGTTGTCCGCACGCACCGAGGAAGAACTCGACTACCGGATCGAGGCCGACAACCAGCGGGCCTTCGCGAAGGCCTTCGCCGGCGACGAGAAGTTCCTGATCCCGCGTGTCGTCGCAAGTGCACCGAAGGTCGTCGTGACCGAATGGCTTTCGGCGACACCACTGTCGGCGATCATCAACGGTGGTACGCGAGAGCAGCGCAACCGGGCCGGTGCGCTGCTCGCGGAGTTCCACTTCTGTTCGCCCGCACGCGCCGGTCTGCTCCACAGCGACCCGCATCCGGGCAATTTCATGCTTCTCGACGACGGCCGTCTCGGGGTCATCGACTTCGGCGCCACGGCGGCGATGCCCGACGGCTTCCCGCCGGTGCTCGGGCGGATGGTCCGGCTCGCACTCGAGGAACGTTTCGACGAACTCACCCGGCTGCTCTACGACAACAAGTTCGTGCTGCCCGGCCGCACGGTCACCGACGAGGAGATCGCCGATTACCTCCGGCCGTTCACCGATCCGATCCACACCGAGTCGTTCCACTTCACCCGCGCATGGCTGCAGCGGGTGGCAGGCACGGCCACGGACTTCTCGAGTTCGACCTTCAAGACGGCCCGGACACTGAATCTTCCGCCCGAGTACGTGGGTGTGTTCCGGGTGCTGCTCGGTTCGGTCGGCATCTGCGCTCAACTCGACGCCGAAGCGCCGTACATGCGCATCCTCAGTGAATGGCTACCCGGCTTCGTCGAGGAGTGACGAAGCCGGGCAACCGTATTCACGCACAGACCAGTTCCTTGCGGGGTTCGGGCAGCGGATTCTTCCGCGGCCGGCCCCGCGGCCGCTTGCGGGCCACGACGACACCACGGTCGATGATCTCCCCGCCCCACACGCCCCAGGGTTCCTCCCGCTCGAGAGCTGCGTCGAGGCACTGGGCACGCACCGGGCAGCCCGCGCACAGCGTCTTGGCGTACTCGAGATCGGCCGGGGTCTCGGCGAACCACAGGTCGGGGTCGTTGTCGTGGCACGGCAGGGTGTCGCGGTCGCGGTCGTTGCGTGACACCGCGAAAGTGTCGCTGCGCGACAGGATGTCGTCGGTACGACGCACCTCGTCTCCTTCCGTTCGTTTCGACAGGCTCGACGGGTATTCGCTCGGCACGTGAGCTCCTTCGTTGGTTCGGTGGAATGCGATGCGAACCCGGCCGGAGAACGAGAAAGGCCACGGTCCGCTGGGCGGGGTCCGTGGCCTGGAGGAGACGAAGGTCTACCGGGAGATACTTCCCGATCGACTTCCGACCACGGACGAGACGGCAGCGGCGTACACACGTCGGCGTGCACGCGGCGCGGCGGCCACTGCGGGAGCCACAGATGTGGCAGTGCGAGTGGTAGCGGCGGCCACAGCGACACGAGGGGCAGCTGCTACTGCCACAGCGACACGAGGGGCCGTTGCCACTGCACGAGCATCGAAGCCGAGCATCGGGGCCACCTCACTTTCTCGTCGCGCACGGGCCGTCTCCCGTGACATCGTCATCCAGCCTAGATTCGTGGACACGATCGGCACAAGTTATTTTCTACCTGCGGTTTCGTGTCGCGGTCTTCGTCCCGGCACTACAGTCGGAGGGCATGTCCCTCGCGACCACGAGATTCCTGCCCGTCCTCGACTGCCCGGATCCGCGCGCGCTCGCCGACTTCTACCGCCGGTTGCTCGGATGGACGATCACCAACGAGCGAGAGGACTGGGTCGAACTCGCCCGTGACGACTCGACCGCCATCGCGTTCCAGCGCGATCCCGACTTCACGCCGCGTCACTGGCCCGCCGACGGTGTGCACGCCCATCTCGACTTCCACGTGCCCGATCTCGACGAAGCCGAACGTCTCGTCCTCGGGCTCGACGCGCTGCGCGCCGACGACGGATCGAACAAGAGCACCTTCCGGGTGTTCCGCGACCCGGCGGGGCACTACTTCTGCCTGTGCGCCGAGTGAACCCGGCCGAGACGTCGGCCGCGTAGTCCTCAGAGGTCGAGGGTGTCGACGGTGCGCTCCCCCCGCACGAGGGCGAGCACGTCGGCGCCGTACTGCTCGAGCTTCTTCGCCCCGATCCCCGGGATGGCGACCAGCGCCCGATCGTCGCGCGGCTGCTGTTCGGCGATCGCGACGAGGGTGTTGTCGCTGAAGACGACGTAGGCCGGAACCTTCATCTCCTTCGAGCGCTCCCGGCGCCATTCCTTGAGCGCGACGAGCAGATTCTCGTCGAGATCGGACGGGCACCCCTCGCAGCGACCGAGCATGGTCGAGGTGGTGCCCATGAGCGGCTTGCCGCAGACACGGCACTGCGGGCGCTTCTTCCGCGGGGAGGCCGGTTCGGCGATCTTCGACGCGGGTGAACTGTCGGGGATGAGCCCGTGCAGGAAGCGGGAGCGTCGCCGCGACCGGCGACCGCCCGCCGTGCGGGACAACGCCCACGACAACTGCAGGTGCACGCGGGCACGAGTGACGCCGACGTAGAGCAGCCGCCGTTCCTCCTCGATGCCGGCCTCGTCGGGCGGGGTGTCCTTGTCGCCGGTGACGTGGGTGATCGGCAGGGTGCCGTCGGTGAGCCCGACGAGGAAGACGGCGTCCCATTCGAGGCCCTTCGCCGCGTGCAGAGACGCGAGCGTGACGCCCTGGACCGTCGGTGGCTGACGCGCCTCGGCACGAGCCGCGAGATCGCGCAGCAGGCCCTGCAGATCGAGGTCGGGTTCGTGCTCGAGCAGTTCCTCGGTGAGCTGCACGAGCGCGACGAGCGACGCCCAGCGCTCGCGTGCCTGCGCACCCACCGGTTCGGTGTCGGTCAGGCCCAGCGGCACCAGGGTGGCCCGGACGAGGCTGAGCAGCCCGGCACCGCGACCGGCGTCCTCCGGCAGGTCGTCGCGTGTACCCACCTGACGCAGGGCATTGACCGCCTGCCGGACCTCCGCGCGGTTGAAGAAGCCTTCACCTCCGCGCACCTGGTACGGGATTCCCGCCTGCGTGAACGCCTGCTCGTAGGCCTCGGACTGGGCATTGATGCGGTAGAGCACCGCGATCTCGGCTGCCGGGACCCCCTTGCCCATCAGTTTCGCGACGGCCTTGGCGACCGCCTGGGCTTCGGCGGGCTCGTCGTCGAACTCGGCGAAGGTGGGCTCCGGTCCGGACGGACGCTGACCGACGAGCTTGAGCCGGGTGCCGGCGATGCGGCCCCGCGCCGCGCCGATCACGCGGTTGGCGAGGTCGACCACCTCCGGGGTGGAGCGGTAATCGCGTTCGAGGCGTACGACCGTGGCGTCGGGGAACCGGCGGGAGAAGTCGAGCAGGTGCTTCGGGGTGGCGCCGGTGAACGAGTAGATGGTCTGGTTGGCATCGCCGACCACCGTGAGGTCGTCGCGCTCACCGAGCCAGGCGTCGAGCACGCGCTGCTGCAGCGGAGTGACGTCCTGGTACTCGTCGACGACGAAGCAGCGGTAGCGGTCGCGGAACTCCTCGGCCACCGCGAGGTTGTCCTCGAGGGCCGCGGCGGTGTGCAGCAGCAGGTCGTCGAAGTCGAGATACATCCCGTCGCCCGACCGGGTCTTGAGCTGCTCGTAGGTCTCGTAGACGCGCGCGACCCGCTCTGGATCGGCCGGTGGGGTGCGGTGGGCGCGGGCGGCCGCGGCGGGATAGTCCTCGGGCGCGACGAGCGTGCCCTTGGACCATTCGATCTCCGACAGCAGGTCGCGCACGGTGTCGGTGTCGGTCGGGAAGCCGCACCGGTGCGCGGCCTGCGAGACCGCCGCGAACTTGCGGTCGAGCAGTTGCCACGGCGTGTCGCCGACGACCTGCGGCCAGAAGTACCGCAGCTGCCGCAGGGCGGCGGCGTGGAAGGTGCGGGCCTGCACCTGCGTGCCGTCGCCGCCGATGCCCAGGGCGCGCAGGCGTGAGCGCATCTCCCCTGCCGCGCGGGCAGTGAAGGTGACGGCGAGGACCTGGCCGGCGGAGACGTGACCGGCGGAGACGAGGTGGGCGATGCGGCGCGTGATGGTGCGGGTCTTGCCGGTGCCGGCACCGGCAAGCACGCAGACCGGTCCGCGTGGGGCGAGTACCGCTGCTGCCTGCTCGGGGTCGAGACCGTCCACCACATCCGCACACATGGCCTCCATCATGACAGCGACCGCCGACAGCGCAGCCCCCGGTGACCCCGCCCGCTGTGGTGAGGACCACAGCTCACCCCGGTCGCGGAACATGTTCGGCGGCTGTGATGTTCTCCAAGACATGACGACCACCGACGCCCCCGCCCTGACCGTCTACTCCACCACCTGGTGCGGTTACTGCAGGCGGCTGAAGACCCAGCTCGACCAGAACGGCATCGCGTACACCGAGGTCGACATCGAGTCGGATCCGGCCGCGACGAAATTCG
>NZ_JBSNCD010000007.1:0-365507 GCF_053764735.1 Rhodococcus sp. 5G237
TGTCGATGATGTCGAGGGGATCGTGCCGCAGATGCAGGCCACGCCGGGGATGCCGGAGCGGCAGGCGGTGGCGCGTCGGCAGGAGCGGGTGCGCTCGATCCTGCACACTCTGCCCCCGGCCGCCCAGCACGCCATCCTCGAGGACATGGATTCTCAGCCCCGAATCGCGGCGTTCACGGGGTCCGACGCGCCCACCGAACTGATCCCGGTGGTGCTGCGCTAGATAGGGGACGACAGCGACGGCCGGGGCACCTGCCGGCCGGCCAACCGAGCGACGAGTTCCGCGCGACTACCCGCTCCCGTCTTCGCATAGACGGATTTGAGGTGGTCGTGCACCGTGTTCGGCGTGATGCCCCGGTGCCGAGCGATCTCGGCCGTCGACAGTCCGCTCAGCACGTCGGTGCACACCTCGCACTCGCGGGCGGTCAGCGCGTACGCAGCGAACAGCATGTCTGTGAGCTCGCTGCCGGCCGCGGGTTCGATCGTGACCGCGGTGCGGGATTCGTCGCCGTCGGTGCTCAACGGCGCCGCACGGACGACGATCCAGCCTCCACCGTCGTTGCGGATACGCGCCCGGAACACTCCGGTCGGACTCGCCCGAGCCCCGAACGTTGCCGCCCGCAACAGCAGTGCCAATCGCAGGGGACCGGCGAGCCATTCCTCCCATGCCCGCGCCGCGACCGTCGATGAGACCGGCTCACCCGCTGGATCCGTCACGATCACCGCCGGTCCCGGATCGGCTCCGGGGCGCGCGTGCAGGGTGTGGACGGCGGCCGCCCGGGTCGCGACCGCCACCGCCGGCGCGACCATCGTCAGGAACTCCAGCTCCCGCTCCGTGAAGTCCGGTCCCGAACGGACGAAACCCGCTGCTCCCCAACAGAACCCGTCCGCTGTGAAGACGACCCGCACCTCACGGTCGAGTCCGAGCGGGCCCCATACCGCAGCGTGCCGAAGGCTGTGGGCGACTTCGGTCGACGGTAGATCCGAGGCCCGCACCACCGTTCGTCCACTGCGGGCGATGTCTGCGAAGGTCGCGGGATCGTGTCCACCGCATTCCGATTCGGCGAGTAATGGCTCGTATTCGGAGGGAATGCGGTTGCGCCCACTGGTCATCGAACCGAATGCCGGGGTCAGGGGATCGAACAGTGCCCAGCACGTCAGGTCGCTGCGTACAGTGCGATCGACCAGTTCGATGGCACGCTGGTGCAGTGCGGTGACGCCGGCACCGGTGCCCGCGAACTCCAGGATCTCGCGGCGTAGCCGCTCCGCCCGCACTTCGAGCATGAACCCAGTATGCGCCGGATCCGGAAGACGGGAGCATCCCCGATTCAGGGGATGGTCCGGCTGCTTCCGGATCCATAGCGTCGCAGTTGTGTCCACGATTCATCTCCAATGTGCCGGTACGGGCAGGCGATTGTCGGTGCCGGATGCCGTCGTCACCGTGCTGTCGTCCGGTGAACACACCGGTGACGCCTACGAGCTCATGCTGGTGGAGGCGCCCTGCGGCAGCCCACCGCCGCTGCACACCGAGCCCTGGCCCAAGACCTACCACCTGCTGCGCGGCCGGATCCTCGTCCTCCTCGGCGGCGAGGGCTGCGAACTCGCCGCCGGTGACACGCTCACCATCGCGGCGGGAACGACGAACAGCTTCTCGGTCCTCACCGACGACGCGGTTTTTCTCCTCGTCTGCCACGGGACCGGGATGAGCGGTTTCTTCACCGACCTCGACGCGCTGGGGGAGGAGCACCTGCCCGAGGACGCACTGATGAGCAGGTTCGGGCAGATCGCCGCCCGTTACGGCATCCGATTCGCCGAGGGGGTCTCGCCATGATCGTCGTTGCGCAACTCGCGGCCCTGGTCGCTGCCGCGGTGCATCTGCTGGTCTTCGTGTGGGAGACGATCCTGTTCCGCCGTCCGAGCATCCACCGAGACGTGTTCCGCATCCCGACCGAGGACGTCCAGCCGGTGCGGATGTGGGCGTTCAACGTCGGCTTCTACAACCTCTTCCTCGGATCCGGAGCGCTCGCCGGCGTGATCCTGTGGTGGACCGGCCACGAGACGCCGGGCCGCACCCTCGTCGTCTACACGTGCTCGTTCATGTTCCTGGCCGGCATCGCACTGTTCGCCTCGGACCGGGTGGCCATGAGCCGTCCACGCGGGGCCGGGGTCGTCGGGTCGCTGTGCCAGAGCGTGCCGTCGCTGGTCGCGCTCGTGACGCTGGCACTGGCGTAGAAGCGGCGCGGCCGACAATTTGGTGTTCTCGACCGCGCTCAGCGCGGTCGGGAACACCGGATTCGTGGCATGTGTGAGGGTAGGGGCGTGAACCCCGCGCACCAGCAGTCGCATGCTTCTGTTCGCTTCGAGTGGGGCCTGTCCGGAGCGGTTGCTCTCGGGGCCTCCGACATCTCGGTCGTGGTGGACGTGCTGTCGTTCACCACGACGCTGTCGGTCGCTGCGGATCGTGGAATCGAGGTGTTGCCGTACTGGGCGAGAGACGATTCGGCCACCTAGTACGCCGCGAGACATGATGCCGTCCTGGCGGTCGGGCGTAGCCGAGCGGAGGCGGGGGAGGTGAGTCTGTCTCCGCGCACCGTTCGCGACGCCGACAACCTGCATCGCCTCGTTCTGCCCTCGCCGAACGGGTCGTCGATCGCATACTTGCCGGCTACGTCGTCGACTGTCGTCGTCGGAGCGTGCCTGCGAAATGCCACTGCGGTGGCAGCATGGATCGCGGACGTGCTGTCGGAGGGTGCGACCGTGGCAGTGATCGCCGCCGGCGAGAAGTGGCCCGACGGGTCTCTGCGACCGTGCGTCGAAGATCTGTGGGGTGCGGGCGCGGTGCTTGCCGACGTGTTGGTTCGGCGTCCGGAACTGGCCGCGTCGACCGAGGCCGAGATGGCAGTGGCCGCCTGGCATGCAGTTCGAGGCAATGTGAACTCGTCGTTGGAAGCATGCGCATCCGGTCGGGAGCTGATCGACATGGGATACGAATCCGATGTCGCCGTGGCGGCGGAGGTCGATCAGAGTGCGACCGTGCCCGTGCTCGTCGGCGATCGCTTCGTGGACCACAGTGGATAGACGATTCGGGTGGTTTCGACCTCGCTTCCGGGGTCGAAACCACCCGAATCACAACTATCGGTCCAGGCCTTTCTCGTTCGAGCCGCGCACGGCGGGAATGGAACCGAATCGCCCGGCCTGGAAGTCCTCCATCGCCTCGATGATCTCGGCGCGGGTGTTCATGACGAACGGACCGGCCATGACGACGCGTTCACGAATCGGCTTGCCTCCGAGCACGAACACCTCGAGGGCGTCGGTGCGCGAATCCTGCGTCGCGGCAGCAGAGATGGTCAGGCTCTCACCCCTGCCGAAGACGGCGGTCTGTCCGGTCCGGATCGGACGGTGTTCCGGTCCGACCGCGCCATCACCGGCGAGCACGTATGCCAGGGCGTTGAACTCAGGGTTCCACGGCAGGGTGACGCTCGCTCCCGGTGCCACGGTCGCGTGCAGCAGGGTGATCGGCGTGTACGTCGAACCGGGGCCGCGGCGCCCGTCGAGTTCTCCGGCGATCACGCGGATGAGCGCGCCACCGTCGGCCGAGGACAGCAGGGCGACCTCGCCGCCGCCGATGTCCTGGTACCGCGGGGCGACGAACTTCTCGGCCTTGGGCAGGTTCACCCACAGTTGCACGCCGTGGAACAGTCCACCGCTGACCACGAGATGTTCCGGTGGGGCTTCGATGTGCAGGATGCCACTGCCGGCGGTCATCCACTGGGTATCGCCGCCACCGATGGTGCCGCCGCCTCCGTGGGAGTCGCGGTGCTGCATGATGCCGTCGATCATGTAGGTGACGGTCTCGAAGCCGCGGTGCGGATGCCAGGGTGTGCCTTTCGGTTCGCCGGGCGCGTAGTTCACCTCGCCCATCTGATCCATGTGGATGAACGGATCGAGGTACTTCGTCTCGATGCCCGCGAACGCACGGCGAACCGGGAAGCCTTCGCCTTCGAAGCCGCGCGGTGCGGTGGTCACGGACAGGACGGGACGCGAGAGCGCGTCGGGTGCGGGCTCTTCCACGCGGGGAAGAGTGAGAACGTTGTCGACAGTTACGGCAGGCACGGTAACCCCTCTCAGGCATGTAGTTGATTTGTCAACTACCTTACTGCACTCAACCTCCGTCCTCCTCGGGTTGTTCCCAGCCGAGGCGCGCCGCATCCACGACTTGACCCTGACGTAGCGTCAGGGTCGATGCTGAAGCCATGAGGATCAGCGACTTGGCCCAGGCCGCAGGAACCACCGTTCGCGCCGTCCGGCACTACCACCGGCTCGGGCTCATGCCCGAACCCCTACGGACACCCAACGGATACCGCGACTACGAACTCGCCGACCTGGTGCGCCTGCTGCGCATCCGATGGTTGGCCCAGTCGGGTGTTCCACTGGGTTCGGTGGCGACCGTCCTCGGCGGCCACTTCACCGACGGCGCCGACCGCGATGCCGAGTCCGACCTCACCGCAGACCTCGAATCGCTGCTCGAGGCGGCGGATGTTCAGATCCGGACCCTGCAGGTCAAGCGTGATGCTCTCGCCGCGATCCTCGAACGCCACCGCGCCGGCGACCGGCTCTCGCCCTTGCCGTCACCGATCGTCGACGCGTTCGACGAACTCATCGACGGCGAGGACGACCCGCACACCCGGTCGCTGTTCGTCCGCGAACGCGACAGCTGGGAGATGCTCGCACTCACCGGGCAGGCATCGCCGGAGTATCTCGACGCCATGCGAACCCTGCTCGACGACCCCGAACAACGGCACGCGATGGTCGCCGTCTACCGACGCTTCGGAGCGCTCGCCGGACAGGATCCCACCGCGGCAGCCGACGAGATCACCGCCGTCATCGACGGCATGACCGCGCTGCTCGACGACATCCCGATCATGGCGGAGGTGCTCGGCTCGTGGGCGGCCGAGGCGGCAACTGCCCTCGAATCGAACACCGAGGTGCTCGCCGAGTTCCTTCCGGACCCGGCCCAGCAGGCCGTCGCGATCGGGTTCGTCCGGCGCGTCGCCGCACAGTCGAGACGGCAGCAGGACGGAACGCGGGCATGACCGGGCGCACCGTCCGGCTCGCCCACCGAGCCGCCCTCGTCCTCACCGTGGCGGTGGCTTGTACGAACGCCGTCCTCGCTGCGCTGGGCGTCTTCACACCGGCGACAGCAGTGAAGGTCTGGCTCGGCTTCGAGTTACCTCTCGGGATCCTGGTGCTGATCGTCGGCGCACTGCGCGTCCGAGTTCTACGCCGATCCGGAATACCGTGGGCGGGGGTGCTCGACGAGCTCGTCGGCCGCGTGCCCGCGACCCTGATGCGCGCGGAGTTGAGAAGCTACCGCGCACTGTGGTTCCTGATACGAGGACGTCGCGTCGGCGCCGGCCCCGGGGTGACGACGATCGGCTACACCCGCGGCACGATGAGCGTGCCGATCGCGTGGCTTGTGGCGTCGGTCATCGAGATCGCGGTGGTCCACATACTCGTGCCCTGGGAATGGCTGCGCTGGACCTTGTTGATCGTGTCGGTGTACTCGCTTCTTCCTCTCGTGGGGTGGCTCGCGGATCGTGTCGTCAACCCGCATCTTCTGACGCGGGACGGCCTGGTCCTGCGCTCCGGGCATCAGGTCGTGGCCCATATCGATGCCGACAACCTGCAGCGATGCATCCCGCGCCATCGCTTCCAGCCGACGGAGACGGGCGTGGACGGCGAGGTGCTGTTCCTGCCCGGTCCCGACGGCACCAATCTCGACCTCGTCCTCGCGGAACCCGTCGAGGCCCTGCTGCCGGCATTCTTCGAACATCGCCGCCGTCCGGCGCTCGTGAGCCGGTTCGCGATCCACATCGACGATGCCGCAGCGGCGCGCCGAGTGCTCGACGCCGCGCTCCTCGCCTGACGCGGCGAGGGGGAAATCGACGATCTCGTCCACCGAATCCGTTCCACAGGCGGTGACCTGCGTTTATCGTGGATGCGACGAACGGAGCCTCCGTGTCCCGCAATTCGTCCCGAGCCCTCCGCGCTCGCCTCGTCGCCGCGATCGCGTTCCTGTGCGCGAGCATCACGGTCACCGTGCCCCCGGCCGCCGGCGCCGAACCGGCCTTGTGCGCGTGGCGGTTCATGTCGAACGAGACGGTGCTCAACGTGGCGTTCCCCGACGTCAACGCCACCTACTGGGTGCTGCCCTATGCGCTGGGGCCGGGCGACTCGATCGAGGTGTCCGGAACCTATCCGGCCGCACGATACTTCTCGCTCAACACCTACGGCACGAACTTCGACACCGTCGACACGCTGCGTGACGACATGATCGTGCCGGATCCGGGCAGCGGGAACCCGTTCGCGGATGCGGCGGCGCGGAATCTTCCTCCGTCACAGCAGAAGTGGCATGCCACCGTGGTACCCGGTCCGGCGGACCACGCGCGCAACGAGATCCGCGGGGTTCCAGAGGGGCAGAGCACCCCGGTGGGTTTCCTGATCATCCGCGTGTACGTGCCCGACGACGCCACATCTGTCAGCGGCGGCGTGCCGTTGCCCGAGGTGACCATGCGCCTCGGTGGGGCGACGATGCTCAGGCAGCCGTGCGAGCAACCGTTCGACCCGAACTCCTACACCGGACCCGTCGCACAGTTCGCGCAGGCAGGTTTCGACCAGGTCATCGCCGGTGCGGCGAGCGGTGCGTTCCCCGGTGGCGCACCCGAGACGGTGTTCGTGAACCCGGCGAGTTCGTCGGGCCTGTTCCCCAACGGCGACAACAAGTATCTCGGAACGGCGCTGACCTACCAGCCGGGGCGGATCGTCGTGGTGCGGGCCAAGGCGCCACTGTTCCCCGACACCCGTGCGGGAGTGCCGGTCACGGTTCCCGATCAGCAGGTGCGGTACTGGTCGATGTGTCAGAACGATCTGGTCTCGCCGTATCCGGTGGTGGCGTGTGCCGGCGACTTCGAGACCGCGCTCGACGCGTCGGGCTACTACACGTACGTGATCGCTGCGCCCGCCGATCTTCCCTCGGTCGCCGACCCGACCGTGACCGTGCTGCCGTGGGGCGATGCCACTGTGCCGAAGAAGGTGCTGTTCCTGCGCTACATGCTGCCGTCGTCGGCCTTCTACCCGCAGTCGATCCAGGCCTCGCAGGCGACCGGCACCGATCCCGCGACGGTGATGGGTCCGTACTATCCCGAGGCCGTGTACTGCTCCGCGACGACCTTCGTCGCCGGAGGCTATGCGGCATGCCGGGACGAAGCCACCGGCTGACGCGACGACTTTCGCCGGATTCCGTTTCACGTACCTGTTGACGT
This sequence comes from Rhodococcus sp. 5G237, assembly GCF_053764735.1. Lineage (NCBI taxonomy): Bacteria > Bacillati > Actinomycetota > Actinomycetes > Mycobacteriales > Nocardiaceae > Rhodococcus > Rhodococcus sp. 5G237. Next base: position 7,323 of record NZ_JBSNCD010000007.1, read on the forward strand.
GAAGCGCACCGCCGTACATGATCGTGAACATGTTCACTGAACGTGTTCAGTCTCGTGCCGAGAAACGGGACGTCACCCGGCGGGTGGTACTCGCCGCCGCAGAGACACTGTTCCGTGAACAGGGTTTCGCCGCGACGACCGTTCGGCAGATCGCATCCGCGGCAAGGGTGAGCGTCGGAACCGTGATGGCCGTCGGCGACAAGGATGCGTTGCTGGTCGCAGTGTTCGACGAGTGGATCGCCGGGGTGCACCGGGAACGGCGGGAGGCCTCGACGCAGGACGAACTCGATGCGCCCTCCGCGGTCACGGCCGTTCTGGAGTTGTTCGCGCCCTTCGTCGCGTACTTCGTTCAGGACCAGGATCTTTCACGTGAATACGCGGCGGTGATCGTGCGCGGTAGACACGAATCGGAGATCTTCGAGGGGCTGGCAGTGGCACTCGTCTCGGAGCTGGAAGACACCTTCCGTCGCGCCGGACTGGACGCGCCCGACGCCGGACGTGGCGCACGCATCGTGTACTTCGCGTACCTCGGTCTGCTCCTGACCGCGGGCAACAGTGCAACCGTCGGCGGATCCGAAGTGGACCAACTGCGTGAGGTCATCGAGCTCGTGCTCGACCGATCCAACGGATGACAAAGGGGGACAGGAATGATCGCGACAACCGCGTGGTGGTGGCTGTCGGTGGTGTTGGCGGCGATTCTGGTGGGGGATGCGCTGTTGTCGATCCACCCGCCACGATTCATCAGCGAGTGCCTGGACGGGGTGGGATTCCCCCGGGACTGGTGGTGGGCTCTCGTAGTGGTGAAGCTGCTGGCGGCTGCCGGGTTGCTGGTGGGGCCGGCATATCCGGGAATCGGAGCCGCAGCCGCGGTCGCCGTGGTCGGTTATTTCGTGTGCGCTGCGGTTGCGCACGTGCGGGCCGGGTTCCTGGGACGGTCGTTCTGGGTCAATTGTCTGGGCATGCTGGCGTTGTCCGTGCTGGTGGTGCCGGCGGCATACGCCTTCTGACCGTTCCCGGCGGCGATGCCGTTCGGCGCAAGCACGACCTGCAGATCGAGTTTTCTGGTAGACGAGTGCAATGGACGATGACGCCCGAGGCGGGACTCCGCCGAAGGATGCGCGTGCCGTCGAGGTGCAGGAACTCGTCGTGGTGGTCGGTGAGCGGCTGCAACGGCGGTCCGACGAGATCGTTGCGAGCATGGACGCGGCGATCGAGTCGGTCGTCGAGGATCTCGGCGAGTCCGAACTGACGGACATGCTGCGGGCGAGTGTGGAGGGCAATGTCGCCACGATCCTGCACATGATCAGCCACGACATCCCGCTCGATCGCATTCAGCCGATCACCGCGGCCACGGAGTATGCGGTGAGGCTCGCGCGGCACGGCGTTCCTGCGGCGGCGCTGCGGCGGGCGTACCACATCGGCTCCGACGACCTGCTCAACCAGGTGTTCGCCGAGATCCAGCAGCTCGATTGTGCACCCGACCTGAAACTCGAGCTGCTCCATCATTTCGCCGGGTGGATGCACAAGTACGTGGACTGGATGACGCGCGTCGTGCTCGACGCGCACGAAGAGGAGCAGCGGGTGCTGGTCCAGCAGTCCGAGAACGTGACGTCGGCGCTGGTGGAGCAGGTGTTGAGCGGCGGTGCATTCGATACCGAGGAGTTCGCGACGAAGACCGGTTACCGGCTCGACGGAACCCACCTCGGTGCGATCGCGTGGATCGAAGGCCCGGCCCAGGGCGCGGACCAGACACCCGCGCTCGCGGTGGCGGCAGAGACTCTCACCGTCGCGGCCGGTGGGGGAGGCTCACCCCTGTTCGTACCAGTGGATCGGCGCACGGCCTGGTTGTGGACGACGACGGCCGGTGGCACCGTCGTCGACGTGTCACGCCTTCGGACGGCTGTGCAGGCCGTCCCCGGGTTGCGCGTGGCGTTCGGGAAGCCGGCGGTCGGGGTCGCGGGATTCCGGCGGAGTCACGAGCAGGCCGAGGCGGTGCGGATCGTCGCGAGCACCGCGACCGTTCGGCACAGCCGAGCGGTGTACTACGGCGAGGACGGCATGTCCGCGACGGCGGTGCTGGCGCGCGATCTCGCGACGACCAGGCGTTTCGTCGCCGATACGCTGGGGCGGCTCGCGATCGACAGCCCGGCCGCGGAGCGGTTGCGGGACACGACGCGAGTGTTCCTGCGGACCGGCGGAAGCTATGTGCAGACCTCCGAGGAACTGATCCTCCACCGGAACACCGTGAAGTACCGGCTGCAGAAGGCGGAGGACGAACGGGGACGGCCGATCTCCGACAATCGACTGGATCTCGAGCTGGCTCTGCACGTCTGTCACGTGCTCGGACGACCCGTGCTGATTCCCAAGGAGAAGCGTTCGTCCGGCCGCTGACCCGATTTTTGTGCAGAATCGACAAGAGAAGCGTCGAAGTTGGTCTCGCGGGGACGTGTCCTGGATCACGCCGGCAGCATAGTGTCGTGCATCACAACCGATACGTGCTCGTCGGACCGAGGAGCTGTAGATGCCCTTCTCCCGCTTTCCCTTCCTCCCCTGGAACGTCCCCGCCGAGGATCGCTCTCGTACGGCGGTCCGGGACGACAGGCTCGAACTCACCTACGCTCAGCTCGACGACCGAACCCGCGCTGTCGCAGCACAGTTCGCGCGGCACGGCGTCGGCGCGGGCGACATCGTCGCGATCATGCTGCCGAACCGGGTCGAACTGCTCGTCGCGATGCTCGCGGCGTGGCGTCTCGGTGCTGCTGCGACACCTGTCAATCCGGCGTTCACGGAATCGGAAGCGGCGTATCAGATCTCGGACTCCCGCGCTGTCCTGGTGGTCAACCACTCGGTCGACGCACCGGCCGGCGGCCGACCCAGCATCGCAGTGGACGATCTCGCCGACGAGGGCGACGGCCCCGACCCTGTGGCCCTGCGCGGCGACGAATCGAGCCTGGTCATCTACACCAGCGGGTCCACCGGACGGCCGAAGGGGGTGATGCTCGATCACGACAACGCCGAGGCGATGTCGTCGACGATGGCGCAGCATTTCCGTCTCACCGCCGACGACCACTGCATGCTCGTCCTGCCATTGTTCCATGTCAACGCGATCATGGTGAGTGCACTGGCGGTCTGGCGTTCGCACGGACAGCTCAGTGTCGTCGGGTCGTTCTCCGCGACCCGGTTCTTCGACCACGTGGAAAAGCTCCGTCCCACATACTTTTCCGCTGTACCCGCGATCTACGCGATGCTCGCGGCGCTGCCCGACACCGTGAGCCCCGACACCTCGTCGCTGCGGTTCGTGGTGTGCGGCGCCGCGCCGGTATCGAAGGAACTGCTGCAGCGGTGCCACGACCGCTTCGGCTTCGTCATGGTCGAGGGGTACGGACTCACCGAAGCGACCTGTGCGTCCGCCTGCAATCCCGTCGACGGTGTCCGCAAACTCGGAACGGTCGGACCTGCACTGCCCGGACAGCGGATCGGGATCATGTCCCCGGAGGGTGAGCTGCTGGCACCCGGCGAGACAGGGGAGGTGGTCATCGCGGGACCGACGGTCATGCGTGGCTACCTCGATCGCCCCGATGCGACCGCCGAGACCGTCCGCGACGGTTGGCTGCACACCGGGGACATCGGGATCCTGGACGAGGACGGTTATCTGCGCATCGTCGACCGCGTCAAGGACATGATCATCCGCGGAGGCGAGAACATCTATCCCAAGGAGATCGAAACCGTCCTGACCTCGGTCGACGACGTTCTCGAAGCCGCGGTCGTCGGGCGGCCCGACCCGGTCCTCGGCGAGGTTCCCGTCGCCTACGTGGTGCTGTACCCGGATGCGACGACGACCGCCGAGGACCTCCTCGAGCACTGCCGGCGGCACCTGATGCGCGCGAAGGTGCCCGAGCGGATCGACATCCTCGACGCGCTACCGAAGAACCCCGTCGGCAAGATCGACAAACCCTCACTCAGGCGCGCATTGCAACACGCCTGACCCTCATCCCTCGTCCTACCTCGACGCGAGTGCCCCTCGCGGTGATGAGCCCTGCCCACCTTCAGGAGTCACAATGGGATTCAAGACGGCAGACATGCCACCGGTCGACCCGGCCACCTACGACGACATGCCCTTCATGGAGCGCATGCGGGTGCTGGCGACCCACTGGGCCGAATACGGTTTCGGCAGCCCCAAACAGATGCACATGCTCTACGTGTACAAGCTGATCTTCTACGTTCTCGGTGGGGTGGCGGTCGTCGGACTCACCACGCCCGGACTGGGTTTCGCCGATCTCGCCGACTGGTGGGGCGAGCCGATCGTCTACCAGAAGCTGATGGTGTGGACGATCCTGTTCGAGATCACCGGCTACGCGTCGTCCTCCGGCCCGCTGGCGTTCAAGTTCAAGCCGTTCACGGGTGGCTGGCGTTACTGGACCCGCCGCGGCACCCTGCGGCTCCCACCCTGGCCGAAGGTGGTGCCGTTCACCCGCGGTGACCATCGCACCGTCGTCGATGTCGCGATCTACTTCGCGCTCCTGGCCACGCTGCTGTTCCTACTGCTCGGACCCGGCGTCACGACCGCTGCCCTGCCGGGAAGCGAGGTCGGGTTGCTCCCGCAGTGGGCGCTGCTGACCTATGTCGGCCTCATCGTCGTCATGGGTCTGCGCGACCGCGTGGTCTTCCTGGCCGCACGCTCGGAACAGTACGTCGCCGTCATGTTCTTCTTCGGCATCTTCAGCAACCACGTCGACATGATCCTGGCCGCCAAGATCGCGCTGGTCACCGTGTGGTTCGGCGCAGGTGTCTCCAAATTCGGTCACCACTTCACCAATGTGATCCCGCCGATGCTCAGCAACACCCCGTGGATCACTTCGAAGCGGTTCAAGCGCTCGCTCTACCGCAACTTCCCGCAGGATCTTCGTCCGTCGAAGGTCAGCTGGTTCCTTGCCCACGTCTGCGGCACCGTCGTCGAACTCGTCGTCCCGCTGGTGCTGCTGTTCTCGACGAACACGACGATCACCTGGCTCGCCATCATCGGCATGGTCATGTTCCACATCTTCATCACCTCGACCTTCCCGCTGGCGGTCCCGCTCGAGTGGAACGTCTTCTACATGTTCGCCGCCGTCTGGCTCTTCGGTGGATTCCCCGCCGGCGCCGGCTACGGGGTGGGCGATGTAAGCTCCGTCTGGATCCTCGCGCCGATCCTCGTTGCCTTCCTGCTGTTCCCGATCCTCGGCAACCTGCGCCCCGACCTCGTCTCCTTCCTGCCGTCGATGCGTCAGTACGCCGGCAACTGGGCGTCGGCCCTGTGGGCCTTCCGCGGTGACGAGGCGGAGAACAAGCTCAACGAGAACCTCACCAAGTTCAACGACAACCAGATCGACCAGCTGAGTGGGGCGTTCGGCAAGGAGGTCGCCGAGATCTTCATGCAGAAGGCAGTCGCATGGCGCACCATGCACAGCCAGGGTCGCGGCCTGATGTCGCTGATGATGCGGCACCTCGACAAGCTCGAGAACTACCGCATCCGCGAAGGCGAGTTCACCTGCACGACCCTGGTGGGCTGGCAGTTCGGCGACGGTCACCTGCACAACGAGCAGACCATCAGCGCGGTGCAGGAACGGTGCCGGTTCGAACCGGGAGAATGCGTCATCGTGTGGATCGAGTCCCAGCCGATCCATCGGAAGACGCTGGACTACAAGGTGATCGACGCGGCGCTCGGTGTCGTCGAGCGCGGTCACTATCACATCGAGGACGCGGTCTCTGCGCAGCCGTGGCTGCCCGACGGCCCGATCCCGCACACCGTCACCTGGCGGATGGCCGGCTACGAACCGGCCGGGACGGCCTACCTCCACCCGCAGGTCCGGCCCGATCGTGTCAAGGTTGGAGCATGACCGACGCGGTGATAGTCGGCAGCGGGCCCAACGGGCTCGCTGCCGCCGTCGTCCTCTCCTCCGAGGGCGTACGGGTACGAGTGCTCGAGGCAGCAGAGACGATCGGTGGCGGTACGCGCAGCAGCGAACTGACCCTGCCGAGCCTGCTCCACGACGAATGCAGCGGCTTCCACCCGCTGGCCGTGGACACACCCTTCAGCCGGGAGTACGACCTCGCGGAACACGGGCTGAGCTGGTCGTGGCCCGAGGTGCAGTACACCCACCCGCTCGACGGCGGACGTGGCGGCGCGGCCTATCGATCCGTGGCCGACACCGCCGCGGAACTCGGGACCGACGGGGCCAGGTGGCACCGGATCTTCGGCGCACTGACCGAACGATTCGGCGGCATCACCGAGGACTTCCTGCGCCCGATGCTGCACGTGCCCGTCCATCCGGTGTTACTCGCCAGATTCGGGATGTTCGCCGCGATGCCCGCCGACGTGCTCGCACGCGCCTGGTCCACACCCGAGGCGCGCGCCCTCTTCGGTGGGGTGGCGGCCCACGCCCTGCGGCCCTTCGGCTCGCCGATGTCCTCGGCCATCGGCGTCGCGCTGGGCACGGCCGCGCACGCCTACGGGTGGCCGGTCGCGCAGGGCGGATCGCGCGCCATCGCCGCAGCGATGGCGTCACTGATCGAGAAGAACGGCGGCACCGTCGAAACCGGGGTACGCGTGGAGTCCCTCGACGAACTCGGCAACCCCGACCTGGTGCTCCTCGACACCTCACCCGCCGACGCCGTGCGGATCGTCGGCGACAGGCTGCCCCGCCGCACCGCCCGTGCCTACCGTCGGTACAAGCACGGTCCGGGGGCGTTTAAGGTCGAGTACGCCGTCGAGGGCACCGTGCCCTGGCAGCACGAACCGTCCCGCCGCGCCGGCACCGTCCACGTCTGCGGTTCGTACGCCGAGACGGCGGCAGCCGAACGCCAGGTGAACCGGGGGATCATGCCCGATCGCCCCTACGTCCTGGTCGGCCAGCAGTTCCTCGCCGACCCGTCGCGCTCCGCAGGGAACCTGAACCCGCTCTACGCCTACGCGCACGTCCCGCACGGATACACCGGCGACGCGACCGAGCCGATCACCACTCAGATCGAACGGTTCGCCCCGGGCTTCCGCGACACGATTCGTGCCGTGCACGTGCGGACGACGACGGAGATGTCCGTCCACAACGCGAACTACGTGGGCGGCGACATCGTCACCGGAGCCAACAGTGCGGTGCAGCTCGTGCTCCGGCCCCGCCCGGCACTGGACCCGTACGCGACCGGCGTTCCCGGCGTGTACCTGTGCTCGGCGGCGACTCCGCCGGGTGCCGGGGCGCACGGCATGTGCGGCTACCACGCCGCCCGGTCGGCGCTGGCGTACCTGAAGACATGAGGTGATCTTCCGGGGTGAATGTGCGGTGACGGGCGCGCGCGGCGCCGCGAAACTTCGCATACGGAAATAACATCCTCCCGACATGCACTCCCCCCGGTGCTGAAGGAGCCCTCACCCGTGACCGCAACCACCCCCCACCCTGCCCGGAACGCGCCGCGTGAAGACGACGGCTACTTCGGCCCCGGCTCCGTCTCGTGGAAGGTGTACGCCGACCCGTCCTCCCGCGTCGCGGGCATGGCGGGTCTGCTGCTGCAGGCACTCAACCCCGGGATGATGCGGCTGTTCGAGCACGCGTCGGCCGCGTACGTCGATCCGAAGGGGCGGGACGAGCGCACCGGCCGCTATCTCGACACGGTCATGTTCGGTGACAAGGCCCATGCGGATGCCGCCGCAGCCTCGGTGCGCCGCATGCACGCGCACGCCGTCTGGGACGACCCGCACACCGGCACCACACTGCGCGCCGACGAGCCCGCGTGGATCGACTGGACGCACAACGCCCTCGCGTTCGCGCTGCTGCGCGGTGCGGAATCCTTCGGCCTCGACCTGACCCCGGCCGAGCAGGACAAGTTCGTCGTCGAACAGCACATCGCCGCAGAACTCGTCGGTGCGGACCCGGCCCGCCTGCCCGCTACCCGGGCCGACCTCGAGGCGTACGTCGACGAGCAGCGTCACTGGCTGTCGCTGTCGCTCGCGGCCGCCGAGGTGACGCACGCGCTCCGCAAGCCGAACCTGTGGGGCAATCCGGTGAAGGTGTTCACCTTCGTCGTCGTGCAGGACGGCATGCTGTCGCTGCTGCCGGAGTGGGCGCGCCTGATGTACGGAATCGAGGGGCGCCCGATGAATCTGCGCGCCGCGGCACGCACCACCAAGCGGCTCATCGGCATCGCTCGTAAGAACGAGTCGTACGACAAGATGGTCGCCGAGATCACCACGCGCATCGACGAGACTCCCTACCGCAAGGTGCGTGCGCGCAAGGCCTGACCCTGTCTCAGAAGGAGGGATTCGGCCGGACGAACCGTTCGTCGATGTCGGCGATCGATCGGGCGCCGGTCAATGCCATGGTGAGGTCGAACTCGGCGATCACGTTGCGGATCACCTCCTCGACACCCTGTCGACCTGCGATCGCCAATCCGTACATGTAGGGCCGGCCGAGCAGCACGGCGTCCGCGCCGAGCGCGAGCGCGACGAAGACGTCGGCACCGCTTCGGATCCCGCTGTCCAGCAGCACGGTAAGCTCCCGGCCGATCGCGGCACGGATGTCGAGCAGGGCATCGAGCGAGGCGATCGATCCGTCGACCTGGCGTCCACCGTGGTTCGACACGACGATCGCGTCGATTCCGAGGTCCACGGCGCGACGCGCATCGTCGGGATGCAGAATTCCCTTGAGCACAATGGGAAGTCGCGTCCGATCCCGCAACGTCGCCAGATGCTCCCAGCTCAGTCCCGGATTGGAGTAGATGTCGAGGAAGGTCTCCGCGGCGGCGCGCGGCACGGGGGAGCGGAGGTTGTCGAGGAATCGACCCGGATGGTTGCGGGTCATCGACAGCAATGTGCGGAGCGCGCCGAGCGTGACGTCGGGTCGCTCCGTCACCATCTCGCGGGCGGCGTCGATCCGCTGCCGGACGATGTCGAGGAAGCGGGGATCCGAGGTGTACTGGGCGATGCCCTCGCCGCGCGCGAACGGCAGCGACCCGAGATTCAGGTCTTGCGGACGCCATCCCAGCATCGTCGTGTCGAGGGTGACGACGACGGCCTCGGCGCCGGCTGCTTCGGCGCGTCGCAGCAGGCTGTCGACGAGATCCTCGTCGGAACTCCAGTACAGCTGGAACCAGCGGGACGCAGAGCTCATTGCGGCAGCGCAGTCCTCCATGGAATTGCAGCCCTGATTGGAGAAGATGTACGGCACGCCGGTCGCGGCGGCCGCCCGCGCGATCGCCAGGTCGCTGTCGGCGGCCATCAACGCTCCCGCCCCGATCGGGGCCAGCAGCAGCGGCGAGGAGAGCGACGTGCCCGCCACGGTCGTATGCAGGTCGCGTTCGGTGACACCGTGGGCCATGCGCGGGACGATCGCCCATCGATCGAACGCGCGCCGATTGTTGCGCATCGTGCGTCCCTCGCCGGCACCGCCCGCGACATACGCCCAGGCCCGCTTCGAACTCGCACGCCGCGCGGCGCGTTCGAGGTCGCCGAAGGACGTCGGAACGGCCGGACGCCGGCCCAGCGCTCCGTTGCGGTACACGACCCCCTGACGTTCCCGGCCGGGACCGGCGGGTGCAGATGCAGCAGTTTCGATCACGAGTGAGTTCCCCTCTCGAGCGGTGGCGCTTGTCGATCCTTCCTCACGAACCCGGTCGAGTGAACCGGTTACGGGTGTCGAATTCGGAATCGGTGCGGTGGATCCGGCGGCGGGCGTGCCGTCGGATCCATGACCGAGGACGGCCAGGTTGCACCGTGGGACGACATCTACCGGGGCGTCGCCGAAGGGTTTTCGGGACCCGTACCGTGGAACATCGGCGAACCCCAGCCCGAGATCGCCCGATTGATCGACGAGGGCGGATTCCGCAGCGACGTGCTCGACGCGGGCTGCGGACATGCCGAGACCTCCCTCCATCTGGCGGCACGGGGGTACACGGTGGTGGGTCTCGATCTGTCGCCGACCGCCATCGAGGCAGCTCGGGCCGCGGCGTCGGAGCGGGGTCTGACTACCGCGACCTTCAAGGTCGCCGATATCACTTCGTTCACGGGGTTCGACGGCCGGTTCGCGACGATCGTCGACAGCACCTTGTTCCATTCGCTGCCCGTGGACCGGCGTCGCGCTTACCTGAGCGCCGTCACCCGTGCCGCTGCTCCGAGTGCGTCCTTCTTCGTCCTTGCCTTCTCGAAGGACGCCTTTCCGGAAGAGGGGCAGGGCCCCAATCCGGTGACGTACGACGAGTTGCGCGACGCGGTTGCCGAGTTCTGGACCGTCGACGACGTGCGGCCGGCGTTCATCCACGCGTTTCTCGGCGACGAGGATGCTGCCGCGTGGCCGCGGGACGACAAGGGTCGCTCGATGCTCCCGGCCTGGTTGCTGTCGGCCCACCGCGGTTGAGGATGCACGCGGAAATTCGATTGCATTGCCGGGGTGCGAAGTTCACCATCGGATCTGTCGGAGCGGACCACCCGTGCCTCGTCATGATCCAGGAGTCACCGTGCACCCGGATGTCCCACCCGGAACCGATCCGCTGGTCGAGTACGGCTGGTCCGAGCAGATCGCGGAACGGTTCGCGAACAACGATATCCAGGGAACTCCCGGCCGGATCGTGCGGGTCGGTCACCGTCTGTGCGGTGCTGCCGCGTACCGGCGCGATTCGTCGTGCCGACGCGTCGGGACGTTCGGGAGAGCAGGTTCTCCCCGCGAACGTCGACACCGTTCCGCCTTCCCCCGAGATCGACGAGCTCGCTCAGTACTGCCGCTTTACGGACTGTTCGCACGAGACCGAGCCGGGATGTGCGGTCCACGCCGCCGTCGACTGTGGCGACCTCGATGCCCGGCGAGTGGAGAGTCATCGCAAACTGCGGCGTGAGAACGAATGGATCGCGGCCCGGTCCGATGCCCGGTTGCGGCACGAGCGGACCCGCGAGATCAAGGTGATGAGCCGCGCGATCCGGGCGTATTACCGCGACCGCTGAAGTTCTCGGCGCGGCGTACAGGGCGGTCGGTACCAGTCAGTGCAGTTCGCGCGATGAACCGGGGCTTGCTACCGCAACACGCCGCGTCGACCCCGTTTCGGCGCGCTGATCATGGACGCCCCTGACCGAACGGTCGGGTCTTCGACCTGCGCGAACATACCGGTCGGTACTTCCGATTCGGGTCCGTTGCACCGTGAAGGCGGATGGACTCTTCTGCTCACGGCAGCGCGTTATCGAGGTGTGTCGTCGGACACGAAATGATTACGACCCGGCTCGGGGGTGTACACCTTCTCGGTCGAATCGAACTGGTCTGTTCTCGAGGGGGCGACCCATCGCGGCCTCGATTCGATCATCTGTGGGGCGAACCTTCGGCGCGTGCGGTCGTGTCATCGAAGGTGTTGCTACGCAGGGAATTCGGTGAGAGCACGTCGATCCTCCGTGGACGAGGGACAGGATCGGCCAGGTGCCGTTGCGGAAGGTTCTCGCTGGGCCGGCCGAATGCGAGGGCCGCAATGATCGACTTTCGAGTATGGCGTGGCTCACTTGCTTCGGTTCAGATGGCGTCGGCCACGATCGCTTGAAAACCTCTCGACCTGCGACGTTACCTGGTTGTGACCTGATGGTCGCGTGTTGGCCCTCCGTGCGGTGGTAACGATCCCGCCGGTGATGCCCGCGGCCCCGTTCGAAGGCCGAACCCAGCTTCGGCGAATCTTGGAGCACGACCCTTGTCCGTTTCATCATTGCGCCGTTTCCGTGCCGCGGTCGCCACCGCGGCCGTCCTCACCGCCGCGCTCGGCGTCGGCACCTCCGCCGCCCACGCCGACACCGCACCCACCACCCCCACCCAGACCCGTTTCCAGGAGCCCCGCGACCTGCTCCGGGCGCTCGACTTCGACGCCCTGGCCGCCGACGGCTGGACCGTGACCGACGACGAGGAAGAGGCCGAATCCGCAGAGACGACCGAGGTGGTCGAACTCGTCGCCGAGACGACTCCCGCGCCGCCCCCCGCCGTCACACCCGAGGAGCTGGCTCGCATCGTGCCGGGCATCCCGGCGGAGAAGGTCGAGCAGTTCATCGCACCGCTGAACGACGCGATGGCGCGCAGCGGCATCGACAACCCGGTCCGTCAGGCGGCGTTCATCGCCCAGCTGGCCGTCGAATCGGACTCCTTCCGCACCTTCGAGGAGTACGCGTCCGGTCGCGCCTACGAGGGGCGTGCCGATCTCGGCAACACCCATCCCGGCGACGGTGAGCGCTACAAGGGTCGCGGCGCGATCCAGATCACGGGCCGCCACAACTACGAGAAGGTCAGCGAGCACATCGGCGTCGACTTCGTCGCGCACCCCGAGCTGCTCGCTGCGCCGGAGAACGCCTTCACCACCGCTGCCTGGTACTGGACGTCGCGCAACCTCAACGAGGTCGCGGATACCGCAGGAATCGTCCGGGTGTCCGAGCTCGTCAACGGCGGTCACCACGCCCTCGGTCGCCGCATCGACGACTTCAAGCGTGGTCTGGACGTGCTGCTCCAGCCGTAAGCCCGGCACGGTCGCACCGGGCCGATGAGTTCGGGGTGCGCCGGCGGTCTATCGGAGCATGAGAAAACTGATCTACGACTTCGGCGTGTCCCTCGACGGCTACATCAACGACCGCGACGGCAATATCGACTGGACCGACCCCGACGACGAACTGCACCAGTTCCACAACGACCGGTTCCGTCAGCTCGAGCTTTCGCTGCACGGCCGGCGGATGTACGAGCTGATGGCCGAGTACTGGCCTCACCTGCCCGAGGACGCCTCGCCCATCGAACGCGACTTTGCCGAACTGTGGACGACCACGCCGAAGGTCGTCTTCTCCCGCACCCTCACCGAGGTCCACTGGAACAGTCGTCTCGTCGGCGACGACGCGGTGGAGGAGGTGCGCAGGCTCAAGGCCGAGGGAGACGGCGTCATGGAGGTCGGTGGGGCGAACCTCGCCGCGTCGCTGATCCCGCACGGTCTCATCGACGAGTACCAGGTGTTCGTCTCACCCGTCCTGCTCGGTGGAGGGACACCGATGTTCCCGCCCCTCGAGAAGCGCGTGGATCTGCGCCTGGTCGAGACACGACAGTTCACGACCGCCGTGATGCTCCGCTATCTCGCCGACTGAAAGTCCGCCGGCCGCCGCTCAGAAGAGCTCCGGCGTCACCGGCGGCACGTCGTCGAGGAACGCCGTCACCATTGGCACCAGCACGTCCGCCTCTCCGGAGATGCCGAGGTGTGACATCGCCGGGAGGATCACGAGGCGTGCCCGGGGAACCTTCTGCAGCATCCCCGTCGTCGCTGCTTCCTCGTCCCCACCACCGAGCAACCGGAACATCGTCACCGCATGTTCCGGTTTCACGCCGTCCGCGTCGCCGACGATCACCATCGCGTTCGCGGTGATCGACCGCATCTGTTCGTCGGTGATCTGCTGGTCCTCGATGTTGAGGACCTTCATCTTGTCGACGTAGGTGGTGAACGCCGCGGGGTCGGGCGTGTGCTGCGTGAACGCCTTCTCGACGGAGGTACCGGCGAACACCTCGACATCGAGATGTTCGATGCCCTCGAGCATCGACGGGTACCAACCGTCCTGCCGGTAGGTGGCCGACAGTGTGACGAGCTTTCCGACGAGGTCCGGATGCCGGAGCACCAACTGCAACGCCACCCCGCCGCCCTGCGAATAACCCATCACGTCCGCGCGCTCGACCTCGAGAGCCCGCAGCAACTCCGCCGCATCGTCGCCGAACTGTTCGTAGGACATCGGACGATCGGTGTCCGGGGTGTGACCGTGCCCCTGCTGATCGAAGACGATCACCGGGCGTCGTCGGGCGAAGGCGGTCACCCAGGACGGCATCGACTCGGTGCTCATGAACGCGCCGGGAATCAACAGCAGGGGCAGCGGAGCGGACCCGTCGAGTTCGCCGTGCACCTCGAATTACAGGCTCAGACCGTTGATGGGCAGATGTCCGCTGCGCGAGGGTGTCGAGTCCGCCATGTCACCCGGCCCTCACTGCGCGCCGGTGCCGGGACCGTAGAGCCGCGCCACATCGGGGGAATCGAGCCACCCCGAATAGGTCGGCGACTGCGGCCAGCCCTCGGGCGAATCCTGCCATTCCTCCTGACGACCCCACGGAAGAAGGTCGATCAGGGCGAAGGTGTAGCTGAGCTGTTCGGTGCCGCGACCGGTGGTGTGCCAGGTGCGGTAGACCTTATCGCCGTCGCGCAGGAACACGTTGACCGCGAACCCTCCGCCGGGAGGTGCGTCGACGTCGGCGCCGAACGAACTCTCCGACGACGAGTACCACTCCATCGTGTTGCCCACCTTCGCCTTGTAGTCAAGGGCTTCGTCGATCGGCCCGTTGGTGACGATGACCATGCGGGCGTCGTAGTTGTCGAGGATGCCGAGCCGGGTCCACTGTGTCGTGAGACTCGTGCATCCGCCGCACTGCCATTCGGCACCGTCGGACCACATGTGGTGATAGGTGATGAGCTGCGAGCGGCCCTGGAACACATCGACGAGCCGGATCGGGCCGTCGGCGCCGATCAGCGTGTGGTCGGGCAGTTCGATCATCGGCAGCCGGCGGCGCTGCGCTGCGATGGCGTCGAGTTCGCGAGTGGCGGCCTTCTCCCGTCGCCGTAGGTCGTCGAGCGCCGACCGCCATGTCTGCTCGTCGACGATCGGAGGAAGGGCGCGGGTGGTCTGCTGGGTCATGACGTCTCCCGGAGTCGGACGGATCCGTTCACGAATGTTGACCGGGGCAGGAGCCGGAAATCATCGTGGACGCGGCCACGAATGCGAACGCCGGAGTGGAGCACGGTCCCGTACCGGCCGGTATGTAGTGTCGTCGCGTGTCTCCTGATCCGTCTGTGGCCGACCTGATCGACGGCGCGTGCAAGGTGCTGCGCGCCTACAAGCACGACGAGGTCGCCGACCGCGCCGAACGCAAACTCGCCGACACCGGCCGGCCGACGTCGATCGTGGTGGTGGGGGAGATCAAGCGCGGCAAGAGTCTGCTGGTCAGTGCGCTCATCGGCCGCGACGGCGCCGCTCTCGACGACGTCGAGCGCTCGACCGCTGTCGCAACCCGTTTCGTCACCGCCACCGACGATTTCCGGGAGGGCACCGCCGAATTGGTGTTCCCCGACGGGCGCCGCCGCATCGACCGCGCCGAGCTGGGGGAGTGGATCACCACCGGCGGCCGCTACGTCCAGGACCCGACCGTCGAGGTGCTGCCGGTCGCGGCGCTCGTGCCGATCGCGTCCGAGAAGCTCGCGAACGCGTCGGTCGTCGACACTCCCGGCATCGGCGGCCTCGACCCCCGGCATGCCGCGATGGCCGCCCGCTCCGCCGATCGGGCCGCCGTGCTCGTGCTGGTGTGCGATGCGTCGACCCCGTTGACCGAACCGGAGATGCGGTTCCTGCGCGAGAGCGCCGCCGGGGTGGAGAACGTGCTGGTGGTGGTCACCAAGACCGACAAGAACCTCACCCGCTGGGAACAGATCGTCGCGGAGAACCGCCGCGCCGTCGCGGAACACGTCGGCCGCGACATCCCCGTCGTCGCCGTCTCGAGTGTGCGTGCCCTGGCCGCGACCGCCCTACCACCCTCCCCGGTGCGCGAGCGCAGCCTCGCCTGCTCCGGGATCCCCGAGCTGTGGGGCATGCTCGACGAGCGGGTCGCCGCCGCACGGCACCGCCCCGAAGCCGACGCGCTGCGCGTCGCCCTCGACGGGTTGCGCCGCATCGAAACCGGAATCAGCGACGAACTCTCCGTCGTGCGCGACGGCGAATCCGCGATCCCGGACCTGACCGCCGAGATGGAACGGCTCGAGGGTCTCAAGGACGAGGCGCAGCAGTGGGAACAGCATCTGCAGCGCGACCTCACTCTCGCGCGGCAACGGGCGATCACCCGCCTCGACGAGGAGCTCGCCCGCGTGCGCGAGGACTGGACGACGCGCATCAACAAGTCGTCGATGCAGGTGCTGCGGCGCTCCCCGCAGGTGTTCACCGCCCAGATCCAGGCCGACCTGCTCGACGCGATGGCCACCACCGCGCAGGTCTTCCTCGACGACCTCGAGAAGATCGTCACCGACCTGTTCGACGACCCGCAGCAGTGGGAGCACATCCGCGAGATCACCCTCGAGGCGCTGCAGACCGATCCATTGGTGACCGGGGAAGTGGGCTCGAAACGCCAAGGGCTGCTGGATCCGAGCGTGCTGACGATGGGCATGATCGGCACCACCATGCTCGGCGCGGTGATCGGGGCCGGTGCCATCGCCGGCGTCGCGTGGGTGGCGATCAATCTCGGGTTCAAGGCGATGCGCACCGGCAAGACGAACCTGTCGACCTGGCTGCGCGAGACCCTCGCGACCGTGCGGACCGTCACCACCCGCATGCTCGAGGCCGCGATGGCCACCACCCGCCCGGAGATCGTGCTGCGCCGCCGCAAGCACCTGCAGGACCGGATCACCGAGTTGCAGAAGCGCATCGACGAGGCCAAGCGCGCCGCGCAGGCGGACGCCGCGACGCGCTCCGCGAACACCGAACGACTGGAGAAGAACCTGCGCATCACACGCGCCCGCATCACCCCGATCGAGACGGCTCTCACGGGAGGTGCCGCATGAGCGCCCCGCACTCCCCACTGCAGGCCGGAGCACCGGATCCGGTACACCAGCGCATCGACGCGTCCCTGCACCAACTTGCCGCGCTCGGCGGCGATCTCGTTGCGCACGCCAACCGCATCGGCGCGATCCTGTGGTCACCGCCGCGCATCGTCGTCGTCGGACGGCTCAAGGCCGGCAAATCCACCCTGGTCAACGCGCTGATCGGTGCGCCGGTCGCCGAGACCGCGGCGCTCGAGGCCACCAATGTCGTCACCGTCTACGAGAACGGCGCCCCCTCCCGCGCCGACGTCGTGCTCACCGACGGCACACGCCGGCCCGTGCCGCTGGCCCTCGGGACCACGGTCGACGTCGGGGTACCGCCGGCACAGGTCGCGTACGTGCACCGGTATCTGCCCTCGCACGCGCTGAGTACCATCACACTCGTCGACACCCCCGGCCTGGCGACGCTGACCGTCACCAACGCCGCCGCGACTGAGCGCGCCCTGATCGACGGATTCGAGCAGACCCGCTCGGCGTCCGTCGACGCCGACGCGGCGGCGTTCCTGTTCGACTCGATGCCGCGCACCGACGAGGTCGAATTCCTGCAGCGCCTCGGCTTCACGCCGCTGAACACACTCGGAGTGCTTTCGCGCGCAGACGGTTTCGGGCGCGGGGTGCTCGGCAACCGCGATCCGCTCGGACACGCCGCCGAACACGCGAACGTGCTCGCGCGGCGGTTGGCGGGACAAGTCGGCACGGTGGTGCCGGTCGCCGGGTTGCTCGCGCAGACCTCCCATACCGGTGCGTTCACCGACGCCGACGCCCGCGCACTCGCGGCGCTCGCCCCGCTGGCGCCGCTGGAGTTGTTCGATCTGCTCGACGCCGATCCCGCCGCGCTGCCGGTGCCGCGCGAACAGGTGTGGCGCCTGCTGGAGCTGATCGGGGAGTACGGGCTCGTGCACGCCCGCGCGCAGGCAACGGGTGGGGCGCACCAGGTCAACCAGTGGCTGTCCGGGGTGTCCGGCATCCATCCGCTGCGCACGGTGCTCGAAGAGTCGCTGCGCCGGTTCGCGGTGTTGCATCGCGCCGGCCGGATCCTCGCCGAACTCGACGCCCTCGTCTATTCGCATCCGGCGCGCGACGCCATCCGGCAGATCGTCTCGGCGCTGCGCACGGATCCGGCGTTGGTGCCGGTGGAGTTGTTGCGGGCGTTACGATCTCTGCTGCAGGCCGACCCGAGCGCGCCGGTGGTCGACGAACTGGTCCAGGTGCTGCGCGGGGTCACGATCGCCGAGGCCCTGAGGCTGGAGCCGACGGCGTCACCCGAGCAGATCCGAGCGATGGCGCAACAGAAGCTTGTCGCGGTGCAGGCACAGAGCGTGTCGACGCGGTCTGCGGCGGAGGACACGGCCCTGACAGCGCTTACGCACGTCTATACGGTGATCGCCCGCGGTTACTGACCCGGCCTGCGTGTTACGCGTCTACGCGTTGAGATCGGGCTCGTCGACGCTGTCGGTGAAGTCGGACGGGGCGGCCTCGTCGTCCGAGGAAGGCTCGCTGTTGTCGTCGTCGAGGGCGGGATCGGTTCCACCTGCGCTGGCGAGGTCGGCGTCGGAGTCGGAGTCGAGGACAGGATCGAGGTCGAGAGAGCCGACGGTGACCACCTCGGGGTCGATCTCGTCGTCGTCCGGGATCAGTGAGATGTCGACCGCGGCAGTGCCGGGGTCGGTGGCGATGTCGAGCGCGCGCTCCCAGACCTGATCGGGCAGTTCCGGTAGGCCGGCGAGCACATCGATACCGAGCAGCTCCCCCAGGGAGGGCAGCGGATCGGTCTCATCGCTTGTCATGGGCTCTTCCTTCTTCCCCCGTTGTCCGTCGTCTTCAGGTTGGAGTCGTGTGGGCCCCGGAATGTTCCTGCCACGTCCCAATCTACCGGTCAGGGATCGAGACCGGCGGGATCGAGGCGGGTGGGATCGAGCAGTTCGACGAGTTGTGCTCGCCCCCGGTTGATGCGGGTCTTGACCGTCGCGACCGGCACGTTCTGATGCTCGGCGATCTCGGCGTAACTCATCTGGGCGTATTCGCGGAGCACCACCGCGACGCGGAACTGTTCCGGGAGTTGGGCAAGCGCGTGACGCACCGCGTCGGTGTCGACGACGCGATCGGCCGGTCCCGGCACCGTGGAGGCCCGACCGAGGTCGATCTCGTCGTCGGGGATCTCACGGCGCTTGCGCACGATCGCCAGCGCGGCATTACTCGCGATGCGATAGAGCCAGGAACCGAAGCGGGAGGTGCCCCGGAATTTGTCCAGGTTCTGCCAGGCGGCGATCAACGCGTCCTGCAGGGCGTCCTCGGCGTCGTGGCGGTTGCCGGTGGTCTGCACACATACCGCCCACACCTGGGTGCGCGACGGTTCCACCAGTGCGGCGAACGCGGCCCGGTCGCCGGACCGGCACCGTTCGATCAACTCCGTCTCGTGCATGGCACCCCCATCTGTACGCGGAGTAACCTACCCGGCCGCGTCGCGCAGCGGTCCGGTGACCGCCCTAGGTGTCGTGCACCGACGGTCACCGGACCGCGAGGAGGTCAGTTCTCGCCGAGGCCCATCTCCTCGGCGCGGACGAACTTTACGTACTGAGTGGCCACGCGCTGCGGCACGGTGCGCAGCGTGTCGGAGTCGGGATTCTCGTTGCCGATCGAGCGGAAGCCGGACAGTTCGGCCACGTAGCGGCCGTAGGTCATCAGGCACGCGGCGGCTCGGCCGTCGGCGACGTCGCCCGACCAACAGGTGGTGTTCGGAAGACCTTGTGTCAGCGAGGGGTCCTCGACCAGGTCCGGATACGTCTCGGCCGTGTGTGCAGCGAACGCGTCCTTCAGGACCTCGGCCTCGTCCGGGCCCGCGGTGCGATAGACGACGCTGTTGACCTTCGCGACACGATCGGTGCCGGTCTGCTCGAACACCACCTCGGTGTCGGCCGGAGCGGAGTCGTAGTGCAACCAGCCGTCCGGTCCGTAGACCGCCGAGTCGGAGTTACGTGAGTACTCGCTGTCGACGAATCCCACGGCCCGGGCCATCACCTTGTCCAGATCGATGGGCAGCGAGGCGATCTCGTCGGTGGGGGTGGCCGGGAACCGGTCGAGCAGCGCGATCTGCTGCTGCACACCGCGCGTCGCGGTATCGGTGATCCACTCGGTCCCACCACTGTCGTCGCCGCTGTAGGTGTAGACGACGAACATGCCGCGTGTGGTGAGCGTGCTCAGGGAGGTGGTGGCCAGTTCCGGCCAGGAGTAGGTGGTGGCCAGTGTGTCGGGCAGTTCCGGCAGCGTCGTCGGGGTCTCCGGACCGGTGACGAACGGACCGTCCGCGGGCCCGAGCTTGTACTCGTACAGGGCCTGCGCGGCGCCGGCGGCGTCCTCGGGGGTGGGGAATCGCCAGACGCTGACACCGAACTCGCGGCTGTCGTCGTCGGTGCTCCGGAAGCTGGTGAAGGCGTTGATGATCGAGAATTCTTTCAGGATCTCGTTCTCGCTGCCGGAGAAGATGTTGCCCGTGCCGCCGAGGAACACGCCGTTGGTCGATCCGCCGACGGAGAGAGCCGGGTCGACGGTGTGCGGGTGGACGACGAACTCGGCGAGTCGCTGGCCTTCCACCGCCGGACCGAAATCCTCGGCCGCCATGCCCAGCGCAACGAAATCGCGCGGTTGGGTGTTGTAGTCACCGGTATCGAGCGAGTCGAGATCTACACCGGCAGAGGTCTGTTCGGTCGTGGTGTCGTCGACGGCGGCGGCGTCGCTGTCGGACGAGCAGCCGGCTACGGTGACGACGGTGACGGCCGCCAGGGCCAGGGCGAGACGGCCGGTTCGAGGGATGTGCATGAGAAGAGGACTCCTGAAGAGGAAGGTATGGGAGGTAAGGCAGGTCAGGCGTTCCAACCGAGTTCGGTGAGCAGTGCTTCGCCGCGCTCCGTCGTCGTCGAGAACTGCGCGACGAGTCCGGTGGACTTGTCGATGACGGTGAAGTACGAGTTGCCGCCCGGTGGGTGGTCGTAGTCGGCGATACGCGTGCCGTCCGCCGAGACGATCCTGGTGTTGTCGTTCTTGGCGTCGCGGAGCCGGATGAAGTTCGAGCGTGCGTACTGATCGTCCCGGTACGCCGACACGGATTCGTAGTCGCTGGGTTCCATGCCCAGCGCCTTGCCGAGGTTGGAGTTGGGGCTGATCTGGCACCGCACCTGCATGGCACCTTCCGAGGAGAAGCCGGACTTCTCGCACGAACTCGACCCGGTGAGCAACTTGGTCGGCAGCAGTTCGACCACCTCGTCGGTGCTCTCGCTGCGATAGACCGAATCCGACGTCGCCGGGGGCGGTGCTCCGGTGTCCGACCTGTCCTTGGCCACAGCGGGGGCGGCTGCGGCGCCGGCCGTCGCTCCGTCGTCCGCGTCCCCACGGGTGAGTCCGAAGACCGCCCCTGCGGCGACGAGCACCGCCAGCACGGCGGCCCCGGCGATGAGCAGGGGCCGAGACGGTCGTGACCGCTCGATGTCGCTTGTCGGTGCCGGGTTCGATTGTGCTGCAGGGGTACCCGGACGGGGAGCGCCGGGTCGCGGTGCTGCCGGGCGGGGAGTGTCCGGCCGTAGCACCTCGGTGTCGAGGTCGGCGGCGGGTTCGGTGGAGCGTCCGCCGGCGACGAACCCTGCCGCGCCCTTGGCCACGACGGTCTTCGGGTCGTCGAGGGTGGCGATGGATCCGAGTTCGGACAGCCGCCGATGCACGTACGGAATCCGTGAGGAGCCGCCGGTCAGATACAGCGCCTGCAGACCCGACCGGTCCACCCCGGCATCGCGCAGCACCTGGGCGGCGAGCTGCACGCCTCGGGTGACCTGCGGTTCGATGAGCTGCTCGAACTCGTCGCGGGTGATGGTGAAGGTCAGATCCGCGCCGTTGCCGGTGACCCGGATCGTCGCCGAGGGATGCTCGGAGAGAAGTTCCTTGGCGCGGCGGATCTGATCGTCGAGGGTGCGACGGGCATCGAGCCCGTCCGGGGTGCGCAACCACGCCGCCAGATCCGGATCGTCGTCGCGCAGGCGTTCGTCGACCCAGCGGGCGACGGTGGCGTCGAGGTTCTTGCCGCCGAGGGTGTTGTCGCCGCCGGCCCGGATCACCTCGAAGGTCCATTCGCTCGTCGCGGTGAGTACGGCGATGTCGAGGGTGCCGCCGCCGAAGTCGAACACCGCGATCGTCGAGCCCTTGACGATCTTCGCGTCGTGCTGACGTGAATAGTAGAACGCGGCGGCGCGGGGTTCGGAGATCAGCGAGACGCTGCCGCCGAGACCGGCCAGGGACGCGGCGTGCCGCAGCACGTCGAGTTCGCGCTGGGACCAGGCCTCGGGGTGGGTGAGCACGACCTCCGCCGGAGGGCGGTTGTTGTGCCGGGGCAGCGCCTGGTTGTAGACGGTGCGCAGGACCGAGGCGATGGTGTGGGCGACGGGGACGTCCTGGCCGCGGACCATCACCGACCCGACGGCCACGTGGGTCTTGGGGTAGGCGACGAAGCCGGCCGGATCCACGGTGGCCTGATTGATGGCCACGTCGCCGGTGGTGATCGCCCCGGTGTGGTCGACGTACACCGAGGACGGCATGAGGTTGGACGTGTGGGTCAGCGGCAGTGATTCGACCCGGTCCGGGCCGATCCGGTGCGCCGCCGACGTGTTGGACGTGCCGAAATCGACCGCCAGAACCCAGCTCATCTCGATCGTGCCTCTCGAATGCGAACCCATAAAACCTGCATGGACGGTGCGATGACCGTCGCGGACTCTATAGCGGCGACCGGTCGTCGCCCGGTGGCGGGTGTCACGACGCCCCCGGAGCCGGGCACCGCGCCGGCGGAACCTGCACCCGCACCTCGACATAGCGCAGGATCTGCCCCTCGTGACACCAGCCGGGCCGGATCATCGCGGCGACCAGGTTCTCCTCCGCCGGTGCCGCTGCCGGCGTCACCGCCACTGCGCGGTGACGGCTCGGATCGAACCGTGTCCCGGGCTCGACGGCCAGACGTTCGACGCCCAGCTCGGCGAGTCGTGCGGTCGCGGCGGCGCGCTCGCTCCCGTCCGCTGCGACGTCCGCCGCCGCGATCAGTTCATCGATCCGCTCACGGATCTGCGGTGACATCACCTGCTTGCCCTTCATCTCGGATCGGTCGGAGTGGGTGTCAGACCAGATCGGAACCGGCGTCGGTCGACTCGGAGCCGTTGTCGAAAGCCGAGCCGTCGACGTAGTCGTCGGCGATGCCGTCGCCGTCGTAGTCCACCGCACCGGAGTGCAGGTCCACCACCACATCGACCTCGCCGTCACCGTCCTCGTCGAAGACGGCCAGATCGAGCCGGCCGTCACCGTCGAGGTCACCGGCGGCGGCGTCGATGTAGCCGTCGCCGTCGCGGTCGAACTCGATCAGGTCGGCGTTGCCGTCGCCGTCGGAGTCGCTGATCTGCGCGTCGGTCCGGCCGTCGCCGTCGTAGTCCACCAGCGACAGGTCGACCTGACCGTCGCCGTCCACGTCGACGTCGGCGACGCGGCTGCCGTCACCGAGGGTGTACTCGTCGAGCACGACCGGCTCGGTGGAGGCGGAGCCGGAGGTCACGTTCGAGGTGGACTCGGCGTTCTCCGCGGCGGCGCGATCGGAAGCCGAGGAGGCCGATCCGGCGGAGCTCGACGCGCCCGAGTTGCTCGCCGAGCCGTAGGACGAGTCCGAGCTCGAGGAGCCGGAGCTGTCGTACCGCTCGTACCGCTCGTAGGACTCGTAGCTCGTCGATCCCGACTGGTCGGCCGAGGACGAACCGTAGGAGGAGTTGCCGTCGTAGGAAGACTGCGAGCCGTACGACGAGTCCGCACGGTCGCTGGCGGTGGACTGCGATGCGGCCCGCTCGGCGTTCGAGGAGCTGCTGCCGGGGATGAAGTTGGTAGCCATGGTCGGTGCCTCTTTTCGGTGTCTCGGTGGCTGACACAGGTAAGAGGGACGTGGAGGCGGAAAGGTTCCCGCCGAATCGAAAGAAATTCCGAGATTCCTGATCGGCGGTGGAAACGCCAGGTCACGGAGCTGCAACGGTCGGTGATCGTATCGGTCGCGAAACGCCGAACGGTGCGGCCGCATCAGCGACCGCACCGTTCGAAGGGGTTCCGAGAGGACCGTTACGCGCTCTGACGGACCGGCGTGTGACGACCCATCGCGGCGAGGGCGGCGCCGAGCAGCGCGGTGGCGGCGAGCCCGACCAGTGCCGCGAGGAATTCGGTGCCGCTGAGCGTGCCGTAGTCGGCGAGTCCGGGAAGGCCGGCGAAAGTGGCGTCACCGACCGGCAGCGAATAGGCACCGACGATGTGCTCGAGACCGTCCGGGCTTCCGGACGCGACGAGCGCCAGCGCACAGGCGCTGACCACGCCCAGACCGCCGATCGCGGCGAGACCACGTCGGACGGCAACAGGAGTGACGGAGGACCGTGCGTCCCACGCGGCGACGCCTGGCGCGAACGCCATCACGGCGCTCAGCACAGCGGCGGTGATGAGAGCTTCACCTAGACCGATGGCGAGGTGGACCGCCGTCAGATCGCCGATGAACGCTGCTGCGGCGCCGGTTCCGGCGGTCACCGAGTACGCGACGCCGAGAACCGCGGCACTCACCGGCACGGACAGACCGGCGCCGACGGCGGCGGTGGTCCGCGTCAGCTTCCCGAGGCCCAGTCGCTCGGCGCCGGTACGGACACCGGCGGTGACGAGGACGGGCAGCACCGCCATCAGCAGCACGTTCACCCCGAGGGCGTTGATCCCGCCGTCCCCGAACAGCAATGCCTGCACACCGACGACGGCGGTCATCGCGAGAAGCGCGAGCCGGGGCCCGAGAAGCGCGGTCGCGAGAGCGCCGCCGATGAGATGGCCGCTGATGCCGACGGCAATGGGGTAGTTGACCATCTGAGCGCCGAAGATCATCGCTGCGGTCGTTCCGGCGAGAAGGGTGTCCCGGCTCGTGATGCGCGGCCGCCCGGCGGTGGCGGCGAGGACGACCGCACCGGTGGCGATCGCCGCGGCGGGCGCGGTGGCGCTCATGGGGAGGAAATGGTCAGGGACGTGCATGGGTGAGACTCCCTTCGAGGGTGGACGGGTGAACGTGTGCGGAGCGCCAGGAGCGCCAGGTCGACTCGAGCGGCGAGGAGTGGGCGTCGGCACCGAGGAACCGCAGCAGGCTGCCGGGCCCTTCGAGCTGGACGACGCCGTCGCCCTCGGCGCGTCGCCCGTAGGTTGCGATGACGTCGTGCACCCGGGCGGAACCGAGGATCCCGGGCTCGGGGAACGCGCCGTGCGCGTACAACTCCTCGACGAAGAGGGGACGACGATCGAGAGTGACCGAGGTACGGCTGCGGATCGCACCCCCGCTTTCTCCGTGGCGCCCGAGAACGAGGGTCTCCCGCATGCTCGCGGCGGCGTCGGAGGCGAGTTCGATCCGGGTGTCGCGGTGCACGCGGGCGCCGGTGGCGATCACGAACGGGTAGGTGTCCCAGACGAGGGTGCCGCCCTCGGCGACGGTGATCCGCACGTCCCACCGGGACAGCCGGTTGTCGGCGTCGTAGGCGACGGTGCCCCCGATGTCCTGCAGTTCGAGTGTGCACCCGACGTCGACGTGGACGTCGACGGTCACCGCGTCACCACCGAGCAACAACGCGCCGGCAGCGACGAGGGCGACCCGCGCGTGGTCCGGACCGACCTCGACAGTGCGGGGGACGAGCATGCCCGCCCGCAGAGTCAGGCGTGCCCGGCCCGGTGCGCGGTCGACACGGATCGTGGTGCGGGACATGATCAGTCGTGCGTGTGTGCGACGGCGTGATCGTGGCTGTGCCCGTGCCCGTGCCCGTGCCCGTGCCCGTGCCCGTGACCGTAGCCGTGCCCATGGCCGTGATTGTGATCGTCCTCGTCGGCGTGGAAGTGCGGAGCCATCGGACCGGGATCGACCGGGGTGTGCGACCCGGCGCGGTGGGCTGCCAGCATCTCGCGCACCCAGTCGCCGAGCGCCTGCACGGATGAGGCGTCGGTCCGGGACAGCGCCAACACCGGTCCGCCCTCGCGGGCCTTCTCGGCGTCGGCGACCATCTGCGGCACGTCGACACCCACATAGGGGGACAGATCGGTCTTGTTCACCACGAGCAGGTCGGCGCGGCTGATGCCGGGACCGCCCTTGCGGGCGACGTCGCCACCGCCCGCGACATCGAGCACGAAGATCTGCGCGTCGACGAGCGCGGGGGAGAAGGTCGCGGTGAGGTTGTCGCCGCCGCTCTCCACCAGGACGACATCGAGCGGCGCGAAGTCGCGTTCGAGATCCTCGACGGCCAGCAGGTTCATGGTCACGTCGTCACGGATCGCGGTGTGCGGGCACGCACCGGTCTCCACCGCGCGGATGCGCTCGGGATCGAGCACGCCCGCCGAGCGGAGGAAGCGGGCGTCCTCGTCGGTGTAGATGTCGTTGGTGATCACGCCGAGCTGCAGCTCGGACGCGAGGGTGCGGCAGATCGTCGCGATCAGCGAACTCTTGCCCGTGCCGACGGGACCGGCGACGCCGAGACGGAGCGAACGGGTGGTGGTGTGTTCAGGCACGGAACAGCCTTTCTGGAGCGGATGCGTGGGCTTCGGCCCACAGTTCGGTCTGGGGACCACCGGTGGCCGGGATGTCCGCCGGATCGGTGAGAGCGGATAGCTCGGCGATGAGCGGTTCGAGATGAGCGCATGCCTCGAGCGCCCATCGCGAACCGGTGGCCGGGTCGGTGGGGTGCAGTTTGAGGAAGGCCGCGACGATCGCCTGCGCCTCCTCGTACAGCACCAGTCGTGCGGTGTCGATCGCCGGGATGCGCGCGAGCGCCGCGATGGCCCCGACGACCAGTCCCCGCGAGGGCCGCGGGGTCCGGGCGTCGAGATCGTCGAGAACGGTGGAGGGCCACAGGTTCCGGGCCAGTCGCAGATAGCCGCGGGCCAGCAACCGGGACGCGTCGCGCTGGGCCGGGCCCGGAGTGCGCGCCGCCCAGTGGTCCTCGATCTCGTCGATCCGTAGCGCCAGGGCCGCTCCGGCGGCGGAGTCCACCGCGTGCCGGGTCACCACGGCGACACCGGCCTCGACCGCCGCCGAGGTGCGCAACCGTGCGACGAGGAAGCGGCGCACCTCGGTCGGTGACATCCCACCCTGGAGCGCGGGCTCGAGCCCACCCGAGTTGACGTTCCCGCCGACCGGCGCGCGCCCGTCCGCGAGGAGGAGCAGCACCGTGGTAGGGGACAGAGTGTCGGGCAACATCAGAACATCGAATACAGCTGCGCGAGCGGCAGTTCGGTGGCCGGCGCCGGAACGACCCGCTCGCCGTCGATGTCGATGTCGAAGGTGTCGGGACGGATCTCGATGCGCGGCAACACGTCGTTCTGCTTCATGTCGGCCTTGCCGATGTGCCGGGTCGGCCGCAGCGGCAGCAGTCTGCGGCGCAACCCGAGCCGTTCTGCCAGGCCCTCGTCGAGGGCGGCGGGGGAGACGAACGACACCGATGTGTGCGGGGCGAGCGCATCGCCGAAGGCGGGTCGCTGCAGCACCGGCTGCGGAGTCGGGATCGACGCGTTGGGGTCGCCGAGCGCGGCCCAGGCGATCGATCCGCCCTTGATGACCAGCGACGGCCGGATACCGAAGAACTTCGGATCCCACAGCACGAGGTCGGCGAGCTTGCCCTCCTCGATCGAACCGAGTTCGTGGTCGACGCCGTGCGCGATCGCGGGGTTGATCGTGTACTTCGCGACGTAGCGACGAGCCCGTTCGTTGTCGGCGGGCATGCCGCCGTCGAGCGCCCCGCGCCGGTTCTTCATCACGTGCGCGACCTGCCAGGTGCGGGTGATGACCTCACCGATGCGGCCCATCGCCTGGGCGTCGGACGAGGTGATCGACAGGGCGCCCATGTCGTGCAGGATGTCCTCGGCCGCGATGGTGGTGGCCCGGATCCGGGACTCGGCGAACGCGAGGTCCTCCGGGACGGCGGGGTTGAGGTGATGACAGACCATCAGCATGTCGAGGTGCTCGTCGACGGTGTTGATCGTGTGCGGCAACGTCGGGTTGGTCGAGCCCGGGATGATGTGCGGCAATCCGGCAATGCTCAGGATGTCCGGGGCGTGCCCGCCACCGGCGCCTTCGACGTGGAAGGCGTGGATCGAGCGACCACCGATCGCGGCGAGGGTGCTCTCCACGAAGCCCGCCTCGTTGAGCGAGTCCGAATGCAGCGCGACCTGCAGTCCGTGATCGTCGGCCGCGCGCAACGCCGCATCGATCGCGGCCGGTGTGGAGCCCCAGTCCTCGTGCACCTTGTACCCGGCGGCACCGGCGAGGGCCTGCTCGCGCAGCCCCTCCGCAGAGACGGTGTTGCCCTTGCCGAGCAGCAGCACGTTCACCGGCAGCACGTCGAGCGCGCGGTGCATCTGCATCAGGTGCCACGGACCCGGCGTGACGGTGGTGGCCTTCGATCCCTCGGACGGACCGGTCCCACCGCCGGCGATGGTGGTGATGCCGGTGGCAAGCGCCTCAACGATCTGCGACGGCGACAGCAGGTGCACGTGCGAGTCGAAGGCGCCCGCGGTGAGGATGCGACCTTCACCGGAGATGACGTCGGTGGACGGGCCGATCTGCAGCTTCGGGTGCACGCCGTCGGCGATGTCCGGGTTGCCGGCGCGGCCGAGGGCGACGATGCGACCGTCGCGGATGCCCACGTCGGCGCGCACGATGCCCCACCAGTCCAGCACGATCACATTGGTGATGACGGTGTCGGGAGCACCCTCGGCCCGGGTCGTCACGCCCTGGGCCATCGATTCGCGGATGGACTTGCCGCCCCCGAAGACGGCTTCCTCACCCCCGAAGGTGCGGTCCTCCTCGATCTGGATCCACAGGTCGGTGTCGCCCAGGCGTATCTGGTCGCCGACCGTCGGTCCGTACAGTGCCGCGTACTCGGCGCGTGTGATCTCCACGTTCTCAGTCCTCCTGATTCCGCACCTGGATGCCGGGCACGACGCGTCGCCCGCGCAGGGCGACGGCACCCAGCTCGCGGCTGCTGCCGGGTTCGAAGCGCTGCGAGGTCCCCGACGGGATGTCCAGTCGGAAGCCCTGCGCGCGTTCGCGGTCGAATTCGAGGGCCGCGTTCGCGTCCGGCAGGTGGATATGCGAGCCGATCTGGATGGGACGGTCACCGGTGTTGAGGAAGACGAGGGTGATGCGCTCGTCGTCGGAGCGGTCCGCGTTGAGGGTGAGGGAGCCTTCGGCGACGCGAATCGCTCCGGGTCCCGAAGTCGGTCCGGATGCCATGTCGGAGCTCCTTTCAGGAAATCGGGTGGTGGATCGTGACGAGCTTGCGTCCGTCCGGGAAAGTGGCCTCGACCTGCACGTCGGTCAACATCTCGGCGACACCGTCCATGACCTCGTCGCGGGCGAGGACCTCGCGGCCCTTCACCATGAGGTCGGCGACGTCGGCGCCTTCGCGTGCCCGTTCGATCACCCAGGTGGACAACAGGGCAACGGCTTCGGGATAGTTCAGTCGGACGCCGCGGTCCCGCCGGTCGCGCGCCACCATGCCGGCGACGGCCAGAAGGAGTTTCTCGGTGTCGGCGGGAGTCAGCTGCATATGTCGTTCTTTCGTGCGAGTCGGCGGTCGTGCAATCGATGCCGATCATGCGCGGCTCTTGTTTCGCGGACGTTACTCCCGCGTATCGCGGAGAAATCCGGCCGCGTCGACCTCAGAAGTGCTGCCGCACTGAGTGAACGCGACAACCCCCGGACCGAGATGTCTCCGCTGCGGTTCGGGCCCGCACAGCGCTGCGGTCGTTTCCGATCGATCGGAAACGGCCGCAGGTCAGCGATATTCGAGACGTTCGTCGCTAGGACGGAACGGAGACCTCCTCATATCCCGCAAGGATCTCGTCGGTGTGTTCCCCGAGCAGCGGCGGCGCCGACCATGCCGATCGCGGCGGTGTGCGGATCGCTGTAGATCTCGTCGAGGTGCCGGAGGGGGAGACCGGCACGCCGTGGTCCTCCAGGACGCGGCACCAGTGCTGCACCGTCCCGGTCGCGAACGCCGCGGTGAGGACCTCGTCGAGTTCGCTGCGATGCTCGATGCGATCACGATTGCGGAGGAACCGCGGATCGGTCGCAAGTTCCGGTCTTTCCCGTGCCGCGCACAGCTTCTCCCACAGTCCGTCGCTCCCGACCGCGACGACGAAGTAACCGTCGCTCGCCGGATACGACTGGTAAAGCGCGAGATTGGGGTGCGCGGAGCCCAGAGCGTGCGGGCGCTCCCGGGTGGCAAATAGTTCGTGGCCCAGTTGACGTGCATCGCCAGCCGGCATTCGAACAACGACGTGGTGACGTACTGGCCGCGACCGGTGCGAGCGCGTTCGACCAGCGCGGCGAGCACCCGATCACCCCGAACAATGCCGCACCGAGATCGCCAATCGCGTACCCGGCCTTCATCGGCGCGCCGTTCGGTTCCCGGTCACTGACATCAGACCACCGGATGCCTGGGCGACCATGTCGTAGCCGGGCTGGTCGGTCAGCGGACCCTCGTCACCGAAGGCCGAGATGTGCAGCACGATCAGGTGCGGATACTGCTCGGACAGGGCGCGGTAGTCGAAGGTCTTCTGCAGGGTCGCCACCGTCGGGGTGCTCGACCTTGGTGACATCGGCGCCGAGGTCGGCGAACGACATGGTCGCGTACGGTCCGGCGAGGATCTTCGACAGGTCGGGGACCTTGACGCCGGCGAGCGGGGCCGGACCGGTGGGATTCGTGCTCATAAGTGAACTCCTGTCAGTGCCGTCGGTGCCGCCTCGGCGGCGACGGACGGGTCGACGTCGGTGCTGTCGGCGATCGCGGCGAGGTGGTCGAGAGCGACGGCGTTCGGCTCAACGGCCAGGCTGTTCAG
Organism: Rhodococcus sp. 5G237; assembly: GCF_053764735.1. Taxonomy (NCBI): domain Bacteria; kingdom Bacillati; phylum Actinomycetota; class Actinomycetes; order Mycobacteriales; family Nocardiaceae; genus Rhodococcus; species Rhodococcus sp. 5G237. The sequence continues at coordinate 37,866 of NZ_JBSNCD010000007.1, forward strand.
GTAGGCGTGGGCGACGAGCAACGACCGGTGGCCGAAACCGTGTTCGATGCGGTGCGACGCCAGGTCCACGAGCAGGGTGGCCATCACCGTCCGCGCGAGATCGTCGGTGTAGGCGGCGCAGCGGGTCTGCGCGTGCGTGTCGTCGCCGGCGAGCAGGTCTTCGCCGCGCGCCTCGAGCACGTCCCACCGTTCCCGCAGTGCCGCGACGACCGGGGCGCATTCCGGATGCGCCACGTCGAGCAGTGTGCGCTGCGCGTCGGCGAGGACCCGGTGTGCGCCGCTCTTGCGCATGGACCGCAGCACGTCGAGCGCGATGACGTTGCTCGAACCCTCCCAGAGCGATCCGAGATGCGAGTCGCGGACGAGGCGGGCGAACACGCGGTCCTCGATGTAGCCGCTGCCACACCGGATCTCCATCGCCTCACTGGTGACGGTGCGGCAGGAATCGCTCATGGTCGCGCTGCCGGCCGACCATCGGCTGGCAACGCGGGAGGAACTCGATGCCGCCGATCTGATCGGCGAGCGGTTCGTCGTGTATCCCGCCGCCCACGGGTCGAGCGTGCGGGAGATGACCTTCACGGTGTGTCACTCCGCCGGATTCACCCCGGTGATCGCCCGGGAGGCGCCGGATCCCTACAGCCTGCTGGCCCTCGTCGGAGCCGGGGTGGGGGTAGCGGTCGTCGTCGCGTCGACCACCGACATCACCGTGACGGGCGTGCGATACGTCCCGCTGCGGAACAGTCCGGTGCTGCCGATCGCGCTCGCGTGGCGCTGCGACAACCCGGCACCGGCGGTCCGGCGGGTGGTGGATGTGCTGCGCGCCCATGTGAACTGACCGCTGCCGCGCCCTGGTATCTGCCCTGCGGGTAGTGCGGGCGTGCCAAGGTGGAAGGCACCCTCGAAGGGCCCGACGCTCGAACGGAGGAGGTGACCCGACGGTGCCTGTGCCCGCATAGGTCATGCGGGACGGAAAGTCAACGGTTGACGGATGTCGAGTGCTGCAGGTTACATCTTAGCGGTAAGCCATTTAGGGCTTAAGTAACTGGAACACGAAACCGAGGACCCCATGACACCGGTATCGACCACCATGTCCAGTAGTGCGGAAATGATCAGTGCACGCCTCGAACGGCTGCCGATGAGCCGGTGGCACATCAAGGCGCGGGTCGCCGTCGGCGCCGTGACCTTCTTCGACGGCTTCGACCAGCTGATGATCGCGTACTCCCTCCCCGTCCTGATCCCCAAATGGAATCTCACCCCCGCCTCCGTCGCGTGGGTGATCGCCATCGGCGGCATCGGCATGCTCGTCGGCGCACTCGGTGGCGGCTGGCTCGCCGACCGCATGGGCCGCCTCAACGTCATCATCGCCTCGCTCGCGCTCTATGCGGTGATGAGCCTGGGCATGGCGTTCACCGACTCGCTGATGCTCTTCCTGGTCTTCCGCTTCGTCCAGGGCATCGGACTCGGCGCCGAAGTCCCCGTCGCCGCCACCTATATCGGCGAGATCACCAAGGCCCACAAGCGCGGACGCTTCGTGCTGCTCTACGAGGTGATCTTCCCCGTCGGCCTCGTGGCCTCCGCGATCGTCTCCGCCTGGGTGGTCCCGCGCTTCGGCTACCAGATCCTCTTCGCCCTCGGCGCCATCCCGATCCTGCTGCTGCCGGCCCTGTTCCGGCTGCCCGAGTCGCCCCGCTGGCTCGCCGCGCGCGGACGCCTCGACGATGCCGACGCCGCGATGCGCCGGATCGAGACCGAGATCTCCGGTCGCCACGGTGAACTGCCCGAACCCCGCCCGATCGTCTCCGCCGTCGCCGTCGACACCTCCCGCGGCCGCTTCATCGAGGCGTTCCAAGGTGTGTACCTGCGCCGCACCCTCATGCTCGCCGCGATCTGGGGCAGCGCCTACTTCGTCAATTACGGCATCGCCTCCTGGCTGCCCACCCTCTACCGCACCGTCTTCGAGGTCAGCGTCGACACCGCGCTGCACTACTCGATCTTCACGACCGTCGCCGGTCTCGTCGGCTGCCTGGCCGTCGCGTTCCTCATCGACAATCTCGGCCGTCGCATCTGCATCACGTCGTCGATGGTTCTGTGCGCGGCGCTGCTGTTCCTGCTCGCCGGTACCGGCACCGGTTCGGCCGTGACGGTGCTGCTGTGGTCGGCCGGCGCGGCACTGTTCGTCTTCGCCGTGAACATGGCCCTGTACGTCTACACCGCCGAGCTGTACCCGACCCGGATGCGCGCTATCGGTTGCGCGATCGGCGGCGCCGCCGGCCGCCTCGGCATCATCGTCGGCCCGCTCGTCCTGGGCGGCATCCTCGACGCCGGCGGCACCCTGACCCTGGTCTTCGGGCTGTTCGGACTCGTCGCTCTCGTCGGCGCGATCGTCGTGGGCCTGTTCGCGACCGAAACCCGTGAGAAGACCCTCGAGGAGATCTCCCAGTGACCACCGCACTCCACCCCGCCCTCACGGACACCGATCTCGACTTCGTGCCCGTCCCCGACGAGATGCTCGTCGCCGGTACCTGGCGCCGCGCCACCGGCCCGGCATTCGAGGTCACCGACCCCGCCACCGGACGCGTCCTGCAGACCGTGCACCAGGCCGTCGCCGGCGACGTCGACGACGCCGTCGCGGCCGGGAAGGTCGCCTCCGAGGATCCGGCCTGGCGCGGACTGCTTCCGCACCAGCGCGCCCGCTACCTGCACCGCATCGCCGACGGCATCGAAGAGGACTCCGCGCGACTGGCACTGCTGCAGAGCTACAACACCGGCAAGACGCTCGCCGAGACCACCGCCCTCGTCGGCAGTGCGGCGGGAACCTTCCGGTACTTCGCGGCCGTCCTCGAATCCGGCGACGACGACCTGACCGTGCCGCGCGGCAACTACCTGTCGATGAGCGTGCACGAACCGATCGGTGTGATCGGGGCGATCGCCCCGTGGAACTCGCCCGTCGCGAGCGACGCCCAAAAGATCGCACCCGCTCTTGCCGCCGGCAACGCCGTCGTCCTCAAGCCGGCCGAATGGACACCACTCGTATCGCTTGCGCTGGGACGGATCATCGACGACAGCGGTCTGCCCCCAGGATTGCTGTCGGTGCTGCCGGGCAAGGGCTCGATCGTCGGCGATGCGATCGTGCAGCACCCGGGCATCGGCAAGGTCACCTTCACCGGCGGCACCCGCACCGGACGCACGATCGCCCACGCCGCGGCCGATAAGCTCATGCCCGTCTCCCTCGAACTCGGTGGCAAGTCGCCGACGATCGTGCTCGACGACGCCGACATCGACCAGGCCGTCGCGGGCGTGATGTACGGGATCTTCTCGTCGAGCGGACAGAGCTGCATCGCCGGGTCGCGGCTGTTCGTCGATCGGTCCCTGTACGAACCGTTCGTCGCGCGGCTCGTCGACCGCACCCGCGCCCTGCGCATCGGCAACGGGCGCGATCCGCGCACCCAGGTCGGCCCGCTCGTGCACCACGCCCACCGCGATTCGGTCGCCTCGTATGTCGACCTGGCCCGCGGTGAAGGTGGACGCGTCCTGTGCGGGGGAGCGGCTCCCGACGATCCTACCCTCGCGGACGGCGCCTACTATCTCCCGACGATCGTCGACGGGTTGAACAACGACGCCCGCGTGTGCCGCGAGGAGATCTTCGGCCCGGTGCTCGTGGCCCTGCCGTTCGACGGTGTGGACGATCTCGTCGCGCAGGCCAACGATTCGGTGTTCGGCCTGGCCGCCGGGATCTGGACCCGCGACTACCGCCGTGCGTGGCGGCTCGCGCGGCGCCTCGACGCCGGCACGGTGTGGATCAACACCTACAAGCGGTTCAGCATCTCCACCCCCTTCGGTGGGGTGAAGGAGAGCGGTCTCGGTGTCGAGAAGGGCCGCGACGGCATCGCCGCCTATTCGCGATGCAAGAGCGTGTATTTCGGTCTCGACGACGGCCCCGACGCCTGGGCGGACTGATCCCCGGCCACCCGGCCGGAATCGCCTCTGTACACCTAAATATCTTAGCGCTAAGATAGTGACCTGTAAGACATTGGAGGGATCGTCATGAACGAACCGATCGCCCGACTGCGGCGCCTACGCTCCGTCGAGCTCCGCACCCACGCCGCCGCCGAATCCACCGACTTCTACTCCCAGGTGTGGGGCCTGCGTGTCGTCGAACAGGGCCGCGAAGGCGCTTGGCTGCGCGGCACCGGCGACCAGCACCACGCCCTGCAGCTCACCCAGGCCGAGCGGAACGGGCTGGGCCGTATCAGCTTCGCGGTTTCCACTCCCGCCGAGGTCGACGAGGCCGCACGACGCGTCGCCGCCCGCGGCATCCCCGTCGTCTTCGGTCCCGGACCCCTGGACGACGTCGGCGGGGGATACGGACTGCGCATCGTCGACCCCGAGGGACGCGTCCTCGAGCTCGTCGCCGACACCCTCGCCGTCCCCGCCCTCGGGCGTGAGGACGCCGTCCCGGTCGGTGTCACTCACGTCGTGCTCAACACCGTCGACATCGACGCCGCCGTCCGCTTCTACTGCGACGTGCTCGGCATGCGGGTCTCCGACTGGTCCGAACACCAGATGGCGTTCCTGCGCTGCAACTCCGACCACCACAGCATCGCCTTCAACCAGGCGCAGTGGACCTCGGTCAATCATGTTGCCTACGAGATGCCCACCGTCGACCACTTCATGCGCGGCATCGGCCGGCTGCGCCACCACGGCCAACTGCCCTTGTGGGGACCGGGCAAGCACGGCCCCGGTGACAACACCTTCTCCTATTTCGCCGACCCCGCCGGCCTGGTGTGCGAGTACACCTCCGGCATCGCGCAGGTCGACGAGGACCGCTGGCTGTGCCGGGTGTGGCGACGCGTCCCGGAACTGTCCGACCTGTGGGGCACCGCCGGACCGCCCTCGCGTCAAGTGCGTGAGCACATGGCCGGCATCCCCGACCCCGGTGCCTTCGAACGCTACGACCTCGGGCAGGCGTCATGATCCACGTCGCGGACTACGGCACCGGACCGGCCGTGCTGATGCTGCACGGCATCGGCGGCAGCTCCGACAGCTTCGCCCCGCAGTTCTCCGGCCTCGGGGACTCCCTGCGCATCCTGGCCTGGGACGCGCCCGGTTACGCCCGCAGCGACGATCCCGATCGCCCGCTCGACCTCGACGACTACGCCGACGCCGCCGCCGACGTCATCCGCGCACACTGCGGCGACGACGGCGCCCATGTCCTCGGCATGTCGTGGGGAGGCGTCGTTGCGACCCGCCTGGCCCTGCGCCATCCGGACCTCGTGCGCAGCCTGATCCTCGGAGACTCCACCGTCGGTTCGGGCACGGACGCCGACACCGCGTCGGCGATGCGATCCCGGGCCACCGACCTCGCAGCGAACGGCCCTACCGACTTTGCTGCGCGGCGCGCACCGCGCCTGCTCTCACCCGAGGCACCCGCCGACCTCGTCGACCGCGCAACGACCATCATGGCCGGCTCGATCCGGCTGCCCGGCTACGGCCACGCCGCCGCGTCGATGGCCGCGACCGACCACACCGGCGACCTCGCGAACATCGACGTCCCCACTCTCGTGTTGTGCGGCGACGCCGACACCGTCACCGGTGTCCCCGCGAGTCAGGTACTCGCCGGCGGCATCCCCGGCGCGGTCTTCGTAACCCTCCGCGGCGCCGGGCACCTCGCCAACCAGGAACGCCCCGACGCCTTCAACGCGTGGACCGAATCCTTCGTCTACATCACCGAACGCCTGCGCGAACACACCCCCGCGCACGTCTGACCCCACCCGCATCGATTCCGGAACGGAGCATCACCATGGCACTCGACTACACCACCTCGGACCTGAAGGAATTCACCGACTCGCTCATCCTCACCCGCGGCACCCGCCACGAGGACTGGGACACCCTCGGATTCCAGGCCAAGGCCGGCGACCGGTTCCGCCGCGCCCAGATCCGCTACGTCGGCTCCGGCGCCACCGGCAACCACGAGAACGACAACCGCACCATCCCGTCGCGCGGCTTCACCTTCTCCAACATGCTGTTGCCCGCCGGCGCCGAAGGCCCCGAGCACACCCACCACGACGCCGAGGAAGCGTTCTTCGTCCTCGAAGGCGAGGTCGAGGTCGGCATCCACCGCGACGGCGTCGTCGAGAAGCGCACTCTCGGCTACCGCGACATGATCGTCGTCCCCGCCGGGGTGCCGCGCAGCCTGAAGAACACCGGCACCACCGACGCCCTGTTCTGCGTCATCATCGGCACGCAGAAGCCGCAGGTCCCGACCTACCCGGAGACCTCCGCCGTCTTCGGCATCTCCCGGGACTGAGCGTGGGCACCCTCGACGACCGCACGATCGTCGTCACCGGAGCGGCGCGCGGCCTCGGACTGGCCATCGCGCGCCGCCTCGGCGACGCCGGCGCCGCGGTCTGGATCGCCGACATCAACCCCCACGGTGAGGACGCCGCCGCGAAACTGCGCGCCGACGGCATCTCCGCGCGGTTCGTGCACGTCGACCTCGCCGACGCCGACTCCGTCGACACCTTCGCTGCGCGGGTCACCGCCGACGGGCCGATCTACGGACTGGTCAACAACGCCGCACTCGCCGACGGCGTCGGCGGCAAGGCCGTGCACGAACTGGCCGTCGAGGACTGGGACCGGGTACTGAACGTGAACCTGCGGGGCACCTTCCTCGTCAGCCGCGCCCTCGTCCCGTCGATCCTCGACTACGCCGAGCAGCACGGCACCGGCCGGGTCGTTGCCATCGGTTCCGACGCCGCGCTATACGGATCGCCGCGCCTGACGCACTACATCGCCTCCAAGGGCGGAGTGTCGGCGCTGACCCGCACCATGGCCCGCGACCTCGGCCCGTACGGGGTCACCGTCAACACCGTCTCGCCCGGCCTGACGGAAAGCGAATCGGCACAGTTCGTTCCGCAACACCGGCACGATCTGTACCGGCTGAACCGGGCGCTGACCCGGCCGCAGCAACCCGCCGATCTCGTCGGCGCCGTCGCCTTCCTCATGGGCGACGAGGCGTCGTACATCACCGGGCAGGAACTGGTCGTCGACGGCGGCTTCGTCCTGCACTGACTCTTCGAGTCCTGCACTGATCTCACGGAAGGACCGGGTCGTGGACCTGCTTCTGAACAACCGCACCTACCTCATCACCGGCGGAAGCTCCGGTATCGGCCTCGCGACTGTCGCCATGTTGCTCGCGGAAGGTGCCAATGTCGTCACCTGCGCCCGCGACCTCGAGCGACTGAACACCGCGCTCGACGCGTTGCCCGGCCGCGACCGGGTGCACGCCGCGGCCTGCGACGTCCGCGACCCCGCCGCGGTGGGGGCCCTCGTCCAGGGCGGATACGAGCGGTTCGGCGGACTCGACGGCCTGGTCAACAACGCCGGCAACTCGCGGATGAAGGCCCGCGCCGACACCACCCTCGACGACTGGCGCGACGAGTTCGACCTGAAGTTCTCGAGCGTGCTCAACACCGTCGACGCGGCGCTGCCGCTGCTGCGGAAATCGGATGCGCCGTCGATCGTCAACATCTCCGCGGTGCTCGCGCGTCAGCCCGAGACCCGACTGGTCACCACCAGCGCCGCACGGGCCGGACTGCTGAACCTGAGCAAGTCGCTGTCGCTGGAACTGGCCCGCGACGGGATCCGCGTCAATTCGGTCGCCCTCGGTCTCGTGGATACGGGACAGTGGCGTCAACGCTACGAGAACTCCGGCTACGCCGGGAGTTTCGACGAGTGGGAGGCCGAGATCGCCACCGACCGCGGTATCGGACTCGGACGCTTCGGCACCGCCGACGAGGTGGCCTTCCACATCGTCGGCCTGCTCTCGCCCCGCTCGTCGTACGTGACGGGCACCAGCATCGACGTGTGCGGCGGTGTCGCGCGCTATGTCTGAAAGGAATGTCATGACCGCACGCTCGGGTAACGGTGGGGATCTGCTGGTCCAGGTGCTGCGCGAGGCCGGTGTCGACACCGTCTTCGGCATCGTCAGCGTGCACAACCAGCCGCTCGTGGAAGCGGTGAGCCGCCACCTGCGGTTCGTGCCCGTGCGGCACGAGGCGACCGCCGTCAACGCCGCCGACGGATATGCCCGTGCCACCGGAGGACTCGGCTGTGCCCTCACCAGCACCGGCACGGGGGCCGGCAACGCCGCTGGCTCCCTCATCGAATCCCTCAGTGCCGGAACGTCGGTGCTCCACGTGACGGGCCAGATCGAGTCGCGCTTCCTCGGCTCGGGCCGCGGGTTCATCCACGAGACGAAGGATCAGCTCGGCATGCTCGAGGCGGTCTCGGCGCACGCCGCGACGATCCTCGACACCGGCAGCGCCGGAAAAGTACTGCGCGAAGCCGTCGCCCACGCGTTGTCGACGCCCGGTGGACCGGCCAGCATCGAATGGCCGATCGACCTGCAGTACGCAGACGACTACACCCTCGAACCGGCACCGGTGACGCTTGGGACGCCGCGCAGCGCGGACCGCACCCAGGTGGAGGCGGCGCTCGCTGCGATCGCGCAGGCTCGGCGTCCGGTGATCTGGGCGGGCGGCGGAGCAGCGCGGGCAGGGGACGCGCTGACCGCCCTCGTCGACCGCTGGGGTGTGCCGCTGCTGACCAGCAACTCCGGTCGCGGCGCCGTGCCGGAGAGTCATCCGCTGTGCATCGGTAACTACGGCTCCTCGCCGCTCGGCCGGGCACTGCTCGCCGACGCCGACCTCGTGGTCTCGCTGGGCACCCACTTCCGCTCCAACGAGACCGGCGACTATTCGATCCCGATGCCTCCGCGGCACGTGCAGGTGGACCTGGATCCGGCCGCGCCCGGCCGCGTGTTCGCCGCGGATCTGCCGGTCGTCGGTGAGGTCGGTGAATTCCTCGCGGCAGCACTGGAACTCGATGGACTCGGCGATGTCGTCGAGGCGGCGTGGACGGAACGTGCGCGCGAAACCCGCGAGCGTGTGCGGGAGAATCAGCGCACCGGTCTCGGTGACCATGCCGCGTTGTGCGACGCGGTGCGCGCCGTGCTGCCCGACGATGCCGTCATAGCCCGGGACGTGACGATCGCGTCGAGTTCGTGGGGCAACCGACTCCTGTCCGTCTACGACCCGCGTAGCAACATCTTCCCGCGCGGCGGCGGCATCGGGCAGGGCCTCGGCATGGCGATCGGCGCGGCCCTGGCCGACGAGACCCGGCCGACCCTGGCGCTCGTCGGAGACGGGGGACTGGCGGTGCACCTCGGTGAAGTCCTGACGATGGCGCAGGAGAAGCCGTGGCTGGTGCTGCTCGTCTGTAACGATGGCGGCTACGGGGTGCTGCGCAACATGCAGACCGGCTCGGGGCAACAGCCATACGCCGTCGACCTGACCACCCCGGACTTCGCGCTGCTCGCGCGGGCCATCGGGGTCGAATACCGCCGCATCGGATCGGCGGCGGAGGCGCACCCGGTGCTCGACGGCGCAGTGTCGCTGCAGGCCCCGGTGATCGTCGAGGTCGACCTGGCCTCGTACGGGGAGATGCCGGCGCCGTTCACGCCGCCGGTGACGGTGCCGGGCATGTAGCCGAGCCGGAAAAGAAATCTCGGCTCGACTGTGGCGCGAGTCATATCTTAGCGCTAAGATAATGAGCACTGAATCAATTACTCGGAGGGTGATCATGACTGCTGAGACCGTCGACCTCATGGTCCGTCAGATGCGGGTCGAATCCACCGGAGTCCTCTCGCTCCGCCTGGAGCGACCCGACGGAGCGGCCGTGGACCACTGGACCCCCGGCGCCCACCTCGACCTGCACCTCGGCGGTGGTCACATCCGGCAGTACTCCCTGTGCGGCGACCCCGACGACAAGACCGGCTACCGCGTCGCCGTACTGCACGAGAAGGCCGGCCGCGGCGGATCCCGTCGTGTCCACGAAACCATCCGGCCGGGCGATGTCGTCACCGTCAGCGCCCCGCGCAACAACTTCGAACTGCTGTCCTCGCCGCGCTACATCTTCCTCGCCGGCGGCATCGGTATCACCCCCATCCTTGCGATGGTCCGCGAAGCCGACCGCGCCGGCGCCGACTGGGAGCTGCACTACGGCGGCCGCTCGAAGGAGACGATGGCCTTCCTCGACGAACTCGCCCCCTACGGCGACCGGGTGCACCTCGTCGCCGAGGACGCCGACGGAATGCTCGACCTGCCGTCGATCCTCGGCGACGCCCAGCCCGACACCCTCGTCTACGCCTGCGGACCCGACGGGTTGCTCACCGCCGTCGAGTCGTTCGCGGACCGCTGGCCGGCCGAGGCCGTCCGGCTCGAACGGTTCAAAGCAAAAGAACGCGAGACCGACGCTGCCGCCGACGCGTCGTTCACAGTGGTGTGCGAACGCTCCGGAATCTCCGCCACCGTCACACCCGAGAAGACCGTCCTCGACACCCTCGAGGAAGCCGGTGTGGACGTACCGAACTCGTGCCGCGAAGGAATCTGCGGCACCTGTGAGACCCGCGTCCTGTGTGGGACCCCCGACCACCGCGACTCGCTGCTCTCGGCCGCCGAACAGGAGTCCGGCGCCACCATGATGATCTGTGTCTCCCGCGCCCGCTCCGCCGAGCTGGTGCTGGATCTGTAGAAAGGACCTCCCGATGGATCGGTACCTGGTGATCAATCAGGCCCGCACGGCCGACCCCACCCCCTACGAGATCAAACTCGCCAAGGCCATCGAAGCCGTTTTCGGATCCGGCGTCCACGACCTCGACGGACTCGTCCGCGGACTCAACGCCTCCGGTATCCACGCGCCCGACGCGCAGGAATGGACCGCCCAATCGTTCACCGCCGAGATGCGCCGGATCGGAGCCTGACCATGGTCAATCGACTGCACCGCACCCTCACCGCCGACGAGATCTTCGCGACCGGCATGCGCAAGCAGTGGCACGCCGTGTGCCCCTCCGACTTCGTGGAACGCGGTAGCATCCGCAAGCTGCGCCGGTTGGGAGAGGACTGGGTCCTCTACCGCGGCTCCGACGGCACCGTCCGCATGCTCGCAGACCGATGCCCGCACCGCGGCGCACCGCTCTCGCAGGGTGTGCACCTCGGCGACCGCATCGCCTGCAAGTACCACGGCGTCGAGGTCGACGGCACCGGTACCGTCGCGAAGGTTCCGGGTATGCCCGGCTGCAACCTCGAAGGCAAGAAGCTGGTGACCTCCCTGCCCGTGCGCGAGGTGGGTGGCGCGATCCTCGCGTGGTTCGGCACCGACCCCGACGTCGAACCCGCACCGCTGGAGCTTCCGGATCCACTGGTGGACGAGGATGTCTCGGCATTCCTCTGCTACGCCGAATGGGAAGCACCGTGGCGGTTCGCCCTCGAGAACCTCCTCGACCCCATGCACGGTGCGTTCCTGCACCACGAATCGCACTCGATGTTCGGTGGCGAGACCTCCGCGCGGTTCCGTATCCGCGAGACCGATCGCGGTTTCTTCTTCGAGAAAACCGATCAGCGCGGCGTCAACTTCGACTGGGTCGAGTACTGCCGCACCGGAGTCGACTGGGTGGACCTCGAGATCCCGTATCCGCCCACGGCCGGCCCGGGCGGACCGTTCGGAATCGTCGGCATGGGAACCCCCATCGACGCCGAGACCACCGCGGTCTTCTTCTGGCGTTACCGCCGGGTGCAGGGTTGGGAACGCGACGTGTGGCGGTTCTTGTACCGCACGGTGCTCGAGGAACGTCACTGGGAGGTCCTCGAACAGGACCGCATCATGCTCGAGGGCATGGCTCCCGACGCCGATCAGGCCGAGAACCTCTACCAGCACGACCTCGGGGTGATGCGCCTGCGTCGCCTGTACCGTTCCCGTGCCGACGAACTCGCCAAGGAGATGGCCGGCTGACGAACGGAAGAGCGGCGGAGACTTCGGTCTCCGCCGCTCTCGCATATGTGGGGTGTGTGATCCGTTGGCATGCAACGGTATCGACGATCCGTGGTCAGCTGCCCTGGTGCCGGACGAGGGAGTGCTCGAGCTTGCGCAGCAACTGCACGAGTTCGGCCTGATCGTTCTTCGACAGCTCGGCGAGCATGCGCGTCTCGTTCTCGAAGTGCGCGACAGCGATCTCGTCGATGAGTTTCTTTCCGGCAGGAGTGAGTTCGGCGTAGACGATGCGCCGATCCTCCGCGTCGCGTTCGCGCCGCACCAGTCCGGCCTTCTCGAGGCGATCGATGCGCAGCGTGATCCCGCCGGTGGTGACCAGTGAACTCTCCGCGAGCTGTCCCGAGGTCATGCGGTACGGCTTTCCGGCGCGGCGCAGTGCGGCCAGGACGTCGAACGAGGCCATGTTGATGCCGTATTCGTCGAAGACGCGGCCGATCGCGCTCTGATACCGCAGATATGTGCGGTGGAGGCGTCCGAGCACTTCGAGGGGAGTGACGTCCAGTCCGGGCCACTCGCGGGCCCACTGGTCGACGATGTCGTCGACGGCGTCACGGTCGGGAACCCTGTCGCGCCCCACGTTGCCCTCCTCGTGCTGTCGGAAATATCCGGGCTCAGTGGTTGAGCGCCAAGACATCCTTCACGATACGGGCAACGCGGGGCGTGTGGGGAGTTCGGGTCTCAGCGCGTCGCGGTGGCGATCGCGTCGATCTCGACGGTCGCACCGTAGGGCAGGGCGCTGACCTCGACGAAGGTGCGGGCCGGTCGCGGCTCGGCGAACAGTCGCTCGAACTGGCGGTTCGCCTCCTCGCGCAGCGACAGGTCGGTGACGTAGTAGGTGAGCTTGGCGACGTCCTCCAGCTTGCCGCCGACCACGGCGAGCCGGTCGGTCATGCGGTCGATCGCGGCGTCGAGGGCTTCGTCGCGCCCCTCGACCGCCACGCCTTCGGGGTCGACGGACAGGGCGCCGGAGACGAAGACGAGATCGCCGGCGACGAAGGCGGGGCTGTAGGGATGGTGGGCGCTGACGGTGGTCAGGGACATCGTGATCACTCCTGGTTGCGGGGCACGGTGTCATTTATCTTAGCGCTAAGGTAAGTACGGTGCCAGGGTGAATCATCCTTCGAGGAAAGCGGTATCGGAATCCGTCGCGGACGTCAGCCCAGTGCGCCGACGGCCTTACCGATCAGCGTCACGCGGCCGCCAGTACGGATGCGCCGGCAACTACCGAGTCGTGAGGACCGATCGAGCGCGGGCCAGCACGATGTTCAAGGCGCGTTCGGCGGCGGCACGATCGGCCGGGTCGACAGCATCCCAGATACCGGACGTCAGCACCTCGATGTGATGTTCGATCCTCGCCACACGGTATCTCGTCCAGATGCGCTGAGCCGGTCGTCGCGGACCAGCCCGCGAGCGATCAGGGAATCGACGACCTCCGCAGTGTCCGGTGCGTAGGTGGTGTCGTGGAGCAGCGCGGCGAGCGCCCGCGAACCGTCGGAACGTTCGGCGATACGCAGTGCGACCCACTGTGTCTCGACCAGGTCCTCGTCAGTAAGAGCTACGGCCAGCAGGGCGTTGAGAGCCTTCTCGGTGCGGCCGATGAGCTGGGGTCCGAAAGCGATCATGGTTCCCTCCGCGAGTGTCGTTGTGCGGACAGCACAGCACCTCGAGTCGACTCGAGGTCAACAGTCGGGACCGATGAGATCGGGGAGTTGCACCGGTCTGTCCGAGTAACACCGATCCGCGTCACCGAAGCGGCCGGGACCGAATCCCGATCGAGAAGGAGCCGAGATCATGGGACAGGCACAACACACCACAAGGGCCACCGAGGACGTGATCGACCGGTTCGACCGGGCGTTCCGCTACTCGAAGACCGCACCGACCGTCGCCGCACTGGAGGTTGAGCGGCAGTGACCACCGTCAGCGCCAACGGGGTCGACCTCGGCGTCGAGTTCTTCGGCGACGACGACGCTCCACTCGTCCTGCTCGTCGGCGGGACGACGATGCTCTCGTGGCCCGACGAACTGTGTGAGCGGCTCGCGGCGGGTGGGCGTCATGTCGTGCGGTACGACCTGCGGGATTGCGGAGAGTCGACGACGAAGGACCCGGACGCGCCCGGCTACACCCTGCGCGACCTCGCCGACGACGCGGCAGCCCTCGTCGATGCGCTCGATGGCAGGCCGGCGCATATCGCGGGCATCGGTGTCGGCGGCATGGTCGCCCAGGTCGCTGCGCTCGACCATCCCGCCACGTTCCGGGCCCTGACTCTGGTCGGGACGCGTCCGGTCGCCCCGGGCCCGTGCGACCGCGACCTTCCCGATCACGACGCAGCGACGATGAAGCGCATGTTCGCACTTCCGATGCCCGAGTGGGCCGATCGCACGGCCGTGGCAGAGTTCGCCGCTGCCCGCGCAGCAATCCTCGGCGACGATCCGGTCGCCGCGCGCGCGGTCGCCGAGCGCATCTGGGACCGCACCCCGAACGATCAACCGTCGGCCCACTCCGCGAATCAGCTCGGGATGGTCTTCTCCAGGCTCGATTGCACGCCCCGTTGGCGAGAACGCTTGCCCGAGGTCGGTATCCCGGCCCTCGTCGTGCACGGTCGCCGGGATGCGTTCTTCCCCGTCGGCAACGGAGAAGCCATCGCACGCGAGATCCCGGGAGCGCGGTTGCTCGTCCTGGGCGATGCCGGCACCGCGGTCCCCGTGGCGGCGGTCGACGGGATCGCCGAGGCGATGCTCACGCTGGATCGGTAGTTGCTCAGGCGGACCAGGACCGCCAGCGCAGCCTGTCGATGGTGATCACCGGTCCCGGTGGTCGTTTCGCCTGGTACTGCGAGTATTTACGGACGAGCGCGTCGATGCCCGCAGTTCCCTCGGGAGTATCGGCGTCGTGGACCGTGGCGATGCCCTCGATGCGGACCCACCACAGCTGCGACCAGTCGTCGCTGTAGTGGTCGACGAGCACGCACACCCGCGGGTTCTCGGCGATATCGGCGAGTCGACGGAGGCGCCGGGTGGATTTCGGCTTGTCGTCGACGCAGGTGTGGATCACGTCGCCGTCGAGGGCGAACACGATCGGGACGAGATGCGGCTCGCCGGACCCGTCGGCGGTGGCGAGGCGGGCCACTCGGGCATCGGCGACACTGCGACGGACATCCATGCGCCTCACGGTAACCGGACGGTCAGTGTCGGCCGGGCAGATCGACCTCCGGCACCGTCTTGTCGGTGCGTAGTCCTCGCCAGCTCGGATGCCGGAGGCTTCCGCCTGCGTACTCCCGGTACTCGACCTCTCCGACGAGGATGGGCTCCACCCAGTGGGCGCCGTGGGTCTCCCGTGCCGGCGGCGCAACCGCCAGTGGGGTGGTGGGCCGCTCCAAGGGACGCAGCTGCGATCGCAGCTCACGTCGGGTCGCGGCGGTGAATCCCGTCCCGACCCGGCCGATGAACACCAACCGTTCCTCGTCGTCGTGGGCGCCGAGCAGCAGTGAACCGATACCGCCGGCGGCCTTGCCGGAACCGGGGAGCCACCCGACGACGACCACCTCGGTGTTCCGACGCAGCGGCGTCTTGATCCAGCCGTCGCTGCGGGTCCCGGGTAGATACGGTGCGTCCGGGTCCTTGGCGACGATCCCTTCGAGGCCGTGTTCGCGCGCGACCGTGAGCATGGTCGGTGCGTCGACATCGGTCCAGTAAGGCGACAGCTGAACCCGCGGTCCGGGGACGATCAGATCTTCGAGGACGGCGCGGCGCTCCAGATAGGACAACTCCGTCGTGGGTTGTCCGTCGAGAGCGAGGACGTCGAACAGGTAGATCAGGACCGGTAGCTCGGCACGTAGCTCCTCGGTGGGGCGGTGGACGTGCATGCGGCGCTGCAACCGGGCGAAGGAGGGCCGACCCTCGGCGTCGAGGGTGACGATCTCACCGTCGACGATGCAGTCCCGGCCGTCCGTCGCAGTGGTGAGCGGGCGGGGGAGTTCGGGGAAGCTCCGGGTGATGTCGTTGCCGGTGCGGCTGGTCAGCCGGCACTGCCCGTCGGCCACCGTGGCGAGGGTGCGCTGGCCGTCCCATTTCATCTCGAACGCCCAGTTCCCGGTCGGCGGCGGACCGAGGGTCGCCAGCATCGGGGACAGTTCCGTCGTCGTGGAGGGCATGTCCCGAGTCTGCGGTACGGGGCCGGGACGGGACCGGAGAATGCGCGGTCTCGTCCGTCGGTGCGTCCCTCGCGCCGCGACCCGGGCCGTGCGAGGCTGACGTCATGACGCGTGCCGCGACGCAGAACATGACCCTCGTTCCCGGAGGCACGTTCTGGATGGGGTCCGAGGACTTCTATCCGGAGGAGCGACCGGTCCACCAGGTGACGGTCGACGGGTTCTGGATGGACACGCACCCGGTGACCGTCGCCGAGTTCCGGCGCTTCGTGAAGGACACCGGATACGTCACCACCGCGGAAGTCGCGCCGGACCCCGCCGATTATCCGGGCGCCGATCCGTCCCTGCTCGTGCCCGGATCGCTCGTGTTCACGCCTCCGCCGGGACCGGTACCGCTCGACGATTACACGCGCTGGTGGTCGTTCGTCCCGGGTGCCGACTGGCGCCATCCCGAGGGGCCGGGCAGCACCGTCGGCGGGCGGGAACGCCATCCCGTCACCCACGTCTCGTGGTTCGATGCCCGCGCCTACGCCGAGTGGGCCGGCAAGGAGCTGCCGACGGAGGCGGAATGGGAGTTCGCCGCCCGCGGCGGACTCGACCGCACGGCCTTCACATGGGGGGACGAACACGAACCGAAAGGCCGACCCGGCGGGAACGTCTGGCAGGGCGAGTTCCCGTGGCAGAACCTCGAAACGGACGGATTCGCCGGAACCTCACCTGTCGGACACTTCCGGCCGAACGGATACGGGCTCCACGACATGGCGGGCAACGTGTGGGAGTGGACCGCCGACTACTTCACCGCGAACCATGCTTCGAGCAGTAAGAACGTCGCGCCGGCGTCGTCGTGCTGCATCCCGACGAATCCCCGTGTCGACAAGGCCGAACACGATCCGCGCGAGGCGTATCCGCGCCGTGTCATCAAGGGCGGATCGCATCTGTGCGCCCCGAACTACTGCCTGCGGTACCGACCCGCGGCCCGCCAGGGTGACACCGAGGAGACCGCGACGTGCCATATCGGATTCCGCTGCATCATTCGCCCGTAACAGGGCAGGTTTCACCCTGATCAGGGGTGTGTGCGGCCCGATACCGGTGGTGTACTGGGAACGGATGGGGTGAGAAGAGGCATCCACCATGAGCCAGGATCTGCGTCCGGATCCGATCCCGGGCGGAGAAACTCTGCCGTTCCCACCGGTGCCGTCAGGAAGCATCGCAGGACGGACCATGCAGGAATCGGTCTACAGCCCACGCGCACAACACCGTCGCCTTCCCGACGACGCCCCGAATATCCTGGTCGTCCTCATCGACGACGCGGGCCCCGGTCTGCCGAGCGCATTCGGCGGCGAGGTGAGCACACCGACCCTCGATCGCCTGCTCGACGAAGGCATCAGCTACAACCGCTTCCACACCACGGCGATGTGCTCGCCCACCCGCGCATCGTTGTTGACCGGACGCAATCATCACCGCGTCGGAAACGGGCAGATCGCCGAACTCGCCAACGACTGGGACGGATATTCCGGGCACATCCCGAAATCGAGCGCCACCGGGGCCGAGGTGCTGCGCCACTACGGTTACACCACAGCGGCTTTCGGCAAGTGGCACAACACTCCTGCGGAGGAGACCACCGCAGCGGGTCCCTTCGACAACTGGCCCACCGGAGTCGGTTTCGACTACTTCTACGGTTTCCTCGCCGGCGAGGCGTCGCAGTACGAGCCGAATCTCGTCCGCAACACCACCGTCGTCCTGCCCCCGAAGAGTCCCGAGGAGGGCTACCACCTCAGTGAGGACCTCGCCGACGACGCGATCGGCTGGTTGCGCCGCCACAAGGCACTCGATCCGTCCCGGCCGTTCTTCATGTACTGGGCCAGCGGGTGCCTGCACGGGCCGCACCACATCATGAAGCCGTGGGCCGACCGGTATGCGGGCAAATTCGACGACGGATGGGACGCCTACCGCGAGCGCGTGTTCGAGCGGGCCAAGGAGAAGGGCTGGATCCCGCCGGAGGCCGAACTCACCGAGCGGCACCCCACCATGACGGCGTGGGACGACATCCCCGACGACGAGAAGCCCTTCCAGCGTCGTCTCATGGAGGTCGCGGCCGGATACGCCGAACACTGCGACGTCCAGGTGGGGCGGCTGTTCGACGAACTCGACCGGCTGGGCTACCGCGACAACACCCTGGTCTTCTACATCTGGGGCGACAACGGGTCGTCCGGTGAAGGCCAGAACGGCACCATCAGCGAACTGCTCGCGCAGAACGGGATCCCCACGACCACGGCCCAGCACATCGCGGCGCTCGACGAGCTCGGCGGACTCGATGTTCTCGGCTCGCCGAAGACCGACAACATGTATCACGCAGGGTGGGCCTGGGCGGGCAGCACGCCCTACAAGGGCATGAAGCTTCTCGCGTCCCATCTCGGGGGAACCCGCAATCCCATGGTGGTGCGCTGGCCTGCGCGCATCACGCCGGATCGCGCCCCTCGCACCCAGTTCCTGCACTGCAACGACCTGGTGCCTACCTTCTACGAGCTGCTGGGCATCGCACCGCCGCGGATCGTCGACGGGATTCCGCAGGATCCGATCGACGGCGCGGGTTTCGCCCGGACCTTCGTGGACCGTGACGCGCCGGCGGGTAAACTCACCCAGTACTTCGAGGTCATGGGCAGCCGAGCGATCTACCACGACGGATGGATGGCGTCGGCTTTCGGTCCCCGCGCACCGTGGTTGCCCGGTCTGCCCGGCGGGATCCGCGATTGGAGCCCGGACGACGACACCTGGGAGCTCTACAACCTCGACGAGGACTGGACGCAGAACCGCGACCTCGCCGAGCAGTACCCCGAGAAGTTGGCCCAGATGCGGGAGATGTTCGCGATCGAAGCAGCCAAGAACAACGCTCTTCCCATCGGTGGGGGGCTCTGGGTCGCGGCGATCCATCCGGAGCAACGCATCACCACGCCGTACACGAGTTGGGATTTCACCGGCGACGTCACCCGTATGCCCGAATTCTGTGCTCCTGCACTGGGAAACAAGAACAACCGGGTCTGCATCGAGGTGACCTTCCCGGAGCGGGCGCACGGCGTCCTGTACGCGCTGGGGGCCAACGGTGGTGGTCTGACGTGCTTCGCGGACGACGGTTACCTCTGCTACGAGTACAACCTGTTCATCCTGATGCGGACGAAGATGCGCTCGGAGAGCCGCGTCGCGCCCGGACACCACCTCGTCGAGGTGGTCACCAAGTACGCCGAAGCGCGCCCCGGTGGTCCGTTGAACGTCCGGATGTCCGTCGACGGGCAGTCGGTGGGGGAGACCGTCGTACCGGTCAGTGCGCCGTTGCTGTTCACGGCGAACGACTGCCTGGACATCGGCACCTGCCTGGGTTCACCGGTCTCGCTCGACTACTTCGACCGCGCACCGTTCCCGTTCGACGGGAGCATCGACAGGATGACCGTCGAATACACCTGAACGCAGCTCTTCGAGCGCCTTACCGACTCCGGGCGGTGGATCCGCCCGGAGCCGCGAGGTCTGTCAGTTGAACTCGTCCGGATGAGGTCCGGTGCGCAGATCGCGATCGGCACCGGCGATGGTCGACATGTCCTCGTCGGTCAGCTCGAAGTCGAAGACCTCGAAGTTCTCCCGGATCCGGGACGGCGTGACGGACTTGGGGATGACGACGTTGCCGAGCTGCAGATGCCAGCGCAGCACCACCTGGGCCGGCGACTTGCCGGTGCGTCCGGCGATCGACGTGATCGCCTCGTCGTCCAGCACGGCGCCCTGGGCGAGCGGGCTCCATGCCTCGGTGGCGATGCCGTGCTCGGCGTGGAAGGCGCGCAGTTCGCTCTGCTGCAGACCGGGGTGCAGTTCGATCTGGTTGATCGTCGGGACGAGCGAGCTGCCGTCCAGCAGGCGCTGGAGATGGGCGGGCTGGAAGTTCGACACGCCCGCAGCGCGGAGGCGTCCTTCCACGACGAGGCGTTCGAGCGCACGCCAGGTGTCGGCATAGAGATCGCGGGCCGGAGTCGGCCAGTGGATCAGGTAGAGGTCGAGACGATCGAGGCCGAGCGCGGCAAGGCTGGTGTCGAAGGCGCGGAGGGTGGCGTCGTAACCCTGATCGGAGTTCCACACCTTCGTCGTGATGAACAGCTCGTCGCGGGACAGTCCGGAATCCGCCAGCGCGCGGCCGACGCCGGCCTCGTTGCCGTAGGCCGCGGCGGTGTCGATGTGGCGATAACCGGTCTCGAGTGCGGCGCTGACGGCCGCGGTGGTCTCGTCCTCGGGGATCTGGAAGACGCCGAAGCCGAGCTGGGGGATCTCGACGCCGTTGTTCAGGGTGACGGTGGGGATCGTGGACGATGTCACGAGGTGGTGCTCCTTCGGGGGTGTTCGCGTAGTTCGGGATCAGAGCGGACGCGGCCAGGACGGCCCCGACGGCGTTGGGTGCCGTGTACCCGAATCCGGCGGATATCACCATGCCGCCGAGCCAGGCGGCCAGAGCGTTGCCGAGATTGAAGGCACCGATGTTGGCGGCGGACGCCAGGGTCGGGGCGCCGTGCGCATGGTCGAGGACGTGCTTCTGCAAGGACCGCGGGTTGCTGTCGCGCTATCTGTGTCCCACCGATCGCCGCGGCATCTACACCGACGTCACCGACGCCGGCCGGCGCCTGCTCGAGGAGGCCCGGCCCACCCGCAACGCCG
The DNA here is from genome assembly GCF_053764735.1 of Rhodococcus sp. 5G237. Classification (NCBI taxonomy): domain Bacteria; kingdom Bacillati; phylum Actinomycetota; class Actinomycetes; order Mycobacteriales; family Nocardiaceae; genus Rhodococcus; species Rhodococcus sp. 5G237. The sequence goes on from NZ_JBSNCD010000007.1 coordinate 58,591, forward strand.
CCTTGCGGGAGGCGCTCGACGAAGCCGCGGCCGAACCCGTCCTCGCGCCGCTGGTCGACGCCATCCGGCAGTTGCAGGACGGTGATCGGCCGGATGCCGCAGGGGGCCCGGAACGACGCTGACGGGGCCATCTCGCGGCGACGTCCTCCGCGCGCAGACCTCTCGGAACAGGTGAGATCACGCGGCCGGGTCGGGTATCGTCTCCCCTGGTGTGCCGGGAAGTCTGGTCGGCGGGAACAGCTTTCTTCGACGACCCCGGAGGGGACATGAACGCAGCGGTACACCTCTTCTCGGCCCACGCACCTGGGGGTACGCCATGAACTGGGCCGTCTTCGTTGCCTTCCTCGTCGTATGGGTGCTGTCAGGACTCGTGACCGGTCTGTGGATGGCACGTCGAGGCCACGACCCTCGCTGGACGATCATCGCCGTCATCCTCGGACCGCTGTTCGTCCCCATCGCCTTCGAGCGCATCGAGCGTGTTCCCCGGCCCGTCGAAGTGACGACGGTGGCCCGGCAGCACGCCGGAGAGGCCGATGAAGGCGGACTCCGCGTGATGGTCGGCTACGACGGATCCACCGAGGCCAAGCATGCGCTGGACGCGGCGCGACGACTGTTCGGCCCGGCCGGAGGAGTGCTCGAACTCGTTGTCGTGATCTCCTACGACGACGCCGGCGATCCCGACTCCGAGCTCCTCGCCACGGTGCGACGACGACTCGAGCAGGCCGTCGAATCGATGGGTGATATTTCGGTGGGATATGCCGTCCTCGCCGGCCCGGCCGGTCGATGCCTGGGTTGGTTCGCCGAGGAACACCACGCCGACGTTCTCGTCGTGGGACGCCGCGGACGAGGCATGTCCTCCCGAATGCTCGGTAGCGTCGCCGAATACCTCATCGGACACTCTCATGTGCCTGTGCTCGTCGTCGATCCCACCGTCGTCTCGCCGGACGCGGGTGCGAACGAACCCACGGTCGCAGTTCGGGTCGCTCCCGAGGAGAATGTGACGGGCACCGCGTCGACCTGACCCGATACGGTATGGTCGATCTCGGTGCGCCGGGAAGTCTGGTCGGCAGAAGTAATTACGTCGTCGAACCGGAGGACCCGTGTCTGTACCCATATGTCCCGTCGCCACCCGTCCCGCCCGAGCCCTGCAGCCGGCGCAGTGACCGGCACCCTCGCGGAGCACGTCCACCGCAGCGCCGAAGGTCGCATCGGCCTCCCGGCCGCGTGTCGGCGTCCGACACCGAAATCGCAGGGATGCCATAGTTTTCGGTACCCGATCCCACTCCGGGGATCGGAACGTCCTGCCGCCCATGCGGATCGGCTGCATCCGCCCCGGCCGGTCCCCGTTCGCGCACCGCGTGCCGTCGAGAATTCCGAGGACCTGTGATGCCGAACATCTTCTCCGGAGTCCCCTTCCTCTCGCGCGGAACATGGCAGGACACACGCCGTGTGACGGAGATCCTCCGCAAGGAGACCGTCGGCGGTGTCCTGCTGCTCATCGGCGCCGTCATCGCATTGATATGGGCGAACACAGGATGGTCGGATTCCTACCATGCCCTGCGGGAGACCCGGATCGGTCCGGCATCGTGGCACCTGGACCTGACCCTGGGCACCTGGGCGGCCGACGGCCTGCTCGCCGTGTTCTTCTTCGTCGTCGGCGTCGAACTCAAACGGGAATTCGTCGAAGGCAGTCTGCGGGATCTGCGGCGTGCCGCCATGCCGGTGACCGCCGCCCTGGGCGGCATGATCGTCCCGGCCGTGATCTTCGCCGTCATCAATCTTCGTGGTGGCGCCGACGCGTTGAACGGATGGGCGGTCCCGACGGCGACCGACATCGCGTTCGCCGTAGCGATTCTCGCCGTCATCGGTAGTCATCTCCCGTCGGCGCTGCGAACGTTCCTGCTCACCCTCGCCGTGGTCGACGACCTGCTCGCCGTGACCGTGATCGCGGTCTTCTACACCGACGAGGTGAACCTGCTCTACCTGGGCGGGGCGCTGATCCCGTTGGCGCTGTTCGGCATCGCGCTCCGACGCGGCTTCGGTTCCTGGTGGCTCCTGGTGCCGTTGGCTGCAGTGACCTGGTGGCTGGTCCACGAATCCGGTGTGCACGCGACCATCGCCGGTGTACTGCTCGGCTTCGCGGTTCCCGTCGCCCGGCAGGTGGGGGACCGCACGATTCCGGTCGCCGAGCACGTCGAACACCGGATCCGGCCGCTGTCCGCCGGTATTGCCGTGCCGGTCTTCGCCTTCTTCGCCGCCGGCGTCACCGTCGGAGGATTCACCGGCCTGGCGAACGCCCTCACCGATCCCATCTCCGCCGGGGTGATCGCCGGTCTGGTCGTCGGCAAGGTCGTCGGGATCTTCGGGGTCAGCTACCTGGTGGCGCGCTTCACCCGAGCACATCTCGACGACGAGCTGAGTTGGGTGGACGTGCTGGGTGTGTCCCTGCTCGGCGGTATCGGCTTCACGGTGTCCCTGCTCATCGGCGATCTCGCCTACGGTGCAGGAACCGTCGCGGCCGATCACGTGAAGGTCGCCGTGCTGTGCGGATCGTTGCTCAGCGCCGCTCTGGCCTCGACTGTTCTCGTCGCCCGTAACCGTGCCTACCGCACGATCAGGGCGGCCGAGCAGGTCGACGAGGACGGCGACGGGATTCCCGACGTCTATCAGCGATGATCGATACCTCGGATCGCGGTCGGGACGGTCGGCCGTGGTGGGTCCAGCCGACCGTGCGGTCACCGCAGGCCCTGCTGAAGTGCGTCTTCTGGCCGGTCGCCGTGATGCTCGTCGTCCATCGCACGGTGATCCTCGCTGTCGACGGTGCACGCACGGACGACTTCACCGGTGTCTACCGCGCAGCCGTCGCCTTCTGGAACCGTGAACCGGTCTACACAGCGACGTACGAACACGTCGACCCGCACTACCTCTACCCGCCGTCGGGTTCGCTGCTGATCGCACCGTTCGCGGCCCTCGAACACGAAGTCTCACGATGGGCGTTCATCGGGGTCAACGCGGCGGCCGTCCTCGTTGCCGTGTACCTGGTCGTGCGGATGTTCGGGTACATGGCACGATCGGCGGCGTTCCCGATCGCGGTGGCGGTCGCCTTCGCGTCCGAATCGGTGATCAACACCCTGGTGTTCACCAACATCAACGGTGTGGTCCTACTCGGTCAGATGGCGTTCCTGACGTTGTTGCTGGCGCGGCGGGACCTCTGGGCCGGCGCCGCGATCGGGGTGACCTTCGCGATCAAACCGATTCTCGCGCCGTTGCTGTTGCTTCCCGTGCTGCGCCGCCAGAGCAAGACTCTCCTGACCGCCGCAGCGGTGCCGGTCGGGCTCACCGCACTCGCGTGGCCGTGGGCTGCGGATCCGTGGCAGTTCGTCGAACGCACCGTTCCGTATCTGTTGCAGTCCCGCGACTACTTCAACAGTTCGATCACCGGCAACGGCACCTTTACGGTCTGCCCGAACCCCTGATCCTCGCGTTGCGCATCGGTTTCGCGTTCCTCGCCGCGGCCACGCTGTATCTGCTCCACCGCTACCACCGGCACGAGGAGGTGTTCTTCGTCGTCACCGGTGCCGGTGTGCTGATGACCGCATCGTTTCTGCTCGGTTCGCTCGGGCAGATGTACTACTCGATGCTGCTGTTCCCGTTGCTCATGAGCGTGGTCCTGCCGCAGTCCGTGATGCGGAACTGGCCGGCATGGCTGGCGGTGTACGGCTTCCTCAGCGCCGACGAATGGTATTCGGGCAGATGGGTGCAGGCGGGCCGGTACGCCGAGTACATGCGCCCGACACTGGGCTGGTCGCTGCTGCTCATCGTGATATTCGCGGTGCTGGTCGATCGCCGACGATCCGCACGCGTCCCCGAACCGGTCACAGACCCTTCGGTGGACATCGCTCGGACAGGGCGTCAGAACGCGTCGGCGCCGAAACTCTGAGCATAGTAACCGCGGATGTGCTCGACGATGCGCTTGCGGGCGAGCGTGGCATCGCCGGCGCGGACCGCGTCGACGAGACCGCGGTGCTCGTGACGCAGCCGCACGCAGGTCGCGGGCCAATCGGTGTGTGGTGCGCCCGCGAGGACGTAGCTCTCGATGGAGTCGCGCAGACCGGCCATCATCGCCGCGACGACGAGGTTGCCCGCCGCGTCGGCCATCGCGACATGGAACTGGGCGTCGAGAACGAGGAACTCGGGTGCAGCCAACTCCGGATCGTCCATCGCGTCCAGCAGTTCCTCGGCCGGGGTGAGTTCCGGTGCCGGGGTCCGGTTGGCCAGCGTCTGCATCACTTCCGTCTCGAGTACCAGACGTGTGCGGACGATGTCGGAGACCGGGAAGTTCTGCGCCGCGACCTGCAGACGCATGAGCATAGACATCCCGCCGGTGGGTCGCGAGACGATCATCGCGCCGGCGTTCGGCCCGGACCCCGTGTGGGTGCTGAGCAGCCCGAGGGCCTCCATCACCCGCAGTGCCTCACGAACCGAAGACCGGCCGACGCCGAGTTGTGCGGCGAGCGTGCGCTCCGGGGGCAGACGCTGGCCCGGGCCGAGTTCTCCCGAGACCAGCATCTGCTCCAAGTGGTTCAGTACCTGCTCCCACGCACGACCCTCGGACGACGACATGACTTCAGAGCCTAGTCGATTCCGGATCAGGGGAGCATCCAGGACAACACCAGCGTGGACTGCAGGTAGACCAGCACACAGAGGATGACGAGCATCGCGACGCTGTAGCCGATCACCTTGCGCAACAACACCGATTCGCTGCCCGGCTGATCGACGGCGGTGGCGGCGATGGTGAGGTTCTGCGGGCTGATCAGCTTGCCGACCACACCACCGGAGGTGTTCGCCGCGACCAGCAGGGTCGGGTCGATGCCGGCGGTCTGCCCGGCGGCCTGCTGCAGGCGGGCGAACAGGGCGTTGGCGGATGTGTCCGAGCCGGTGACGGCGGTGCCGAGCCAGCCGAGGATCGGGGAGAACAGGGCGAAGATCGCGCCGGTGCCGGCGAGCCACGTGCCGATCGCGACGGTCTGGCCGGACTGGTTCATCACGTAGCTCAGGCCCAGGACGGTGGCCACCGTGGCGATGGCGAGCTTCATCCGCACGACGGTGGTGCCGAAGGTGGCCACGGCCTGGCGGACGGTCAGCGGGAACATGCCGCCGCTGTCCCACCGCGCGTAGACGAGGGTGACGATCGCGCCGCTGAGCAGCAGCAGTGTTCCCGGCGACGACAACCACGAGAAGGTGTAGACCGCGCTGCTCGACGCGTCGCCGTTGCCTGTGAGCAGATTGCCGTACAGGCCGGGCCACTCGATCTTGACATCGGTGGCGGCGAGACGCTCCGGCAGATCGACACCGACGGTCCACAGCTTCGCAATACCGAACACGGTGATGACCAGCAGGTACGGGAACAGGGCCATGACGACGCGCGAGGTGGTCAGCGACTCGTCGGCGACGGGACGCTGCGGAGCACGAGCGGCTCCGGGGCCCTCCTTGCCGGCCTGGACCGCGATGGTATCGGTGCGGGTGCGCGAGAGCTGGCCCTCGGGGGTCCGCGGCTTCCAGACCTGCAGCATCAGTACGGCGGCGGTGAGACCGGCGAGCGAGGCGACGACATCGGTGAGTTCGTACGAGAAGTGGCTCGAGCACCAGAACTGGGCGAGCGCGAAGGTCGTGCCGGTGACCAGTGCGATCGGCCAGGCCTGCCGGACACCGCGACGACCGTCGACGAGGAAGAGCAGCAACAACGGCACGAAGAGAGCCAGGATCGGTGTCTGACGGCCGACGACGGCGGCGATCTCGGTGGCGGGGATGTCGGTCAGGGCGCCGGCGGTGGTGATCGGGATGGCCATGGCGCCGAAGGCGACCGGTGCGGTGTTGGCGATCAGGACCGTGACCGCGGCCCGCAGGGCGGGCATGCCGAGGGTGACGAGCATGGCGCCGGTGATAGCGACGGGCGCGCCGAATCCGGCGAGTGCTTCGAGCATGCCGCCGAAGCAGAAGGCGATGAGCATCGCCTGGATCCGCATGTCGCCGTGACCGATCGAGTTGAAGATGCGCCGCAGATCCTCGAACCGGCCGCTGACGACGGTGAGTTCGTAGAACCAGATCGCAGTGATCACGATCCACATCACCGGGAAGAGCCCGAAGGTAATACCCTGCAGGGCGGACAGGCCGGCCAGCGGCGCGGGCATGTCGAAGCCGATGATCGCGACGACGAGAGCGACGACGAGGGCGCCGAGTCCGGAATACCAGGCCTTGAGTTTGAAGCCGGCGAGCAGGACGAAGAAGGTCAGCAGCGGCGCAAGGCCCACGAGAGCCGATGCGGTGAGGCTGCCTGCGATGGCGTCAGTGGCGGGTGTGAATGTCACCGCCGATATCCGGGTTGCCACACGAAACTCCTGTGGTTGCGCCGCTGTTGGCGGCGGATCTGATTTCGACCGATGTGGTCAGACCACGTGAAAGTACACCATGGTCCGCGTCACAGTCGACCCGTGACGGAATTTGCGGTCACTGTCCGAAAATGTGCGGCGGATCTCCGGAACGTGTGGTTCAATGTGGTCAGACCACACCCCCGATGCGGAGATCTCCATGCGAATCGCCCTGTTCGCGACGTGCCTCGGCGACACGATGTTCCCGAAGGCCGTTTCGGCCACCGCCCTGCTCCTCACCCGGCTCGGGCACGACGTCGTCTTCCCCGAACGCCAGACCTGCTGCGGCCAGATGCACGTCAACACCGGCTACCAACCCGACGCGCTGCCGCTCGTCGAGAACTACGTCGACGCCTTCGACGACAGCAGCATCGACGCCGTCGTCGCCCCTTCCGGATCGTGCGTCGGATCCGTCCGTCACCAGCACGAAATCGTCGCCTCCCGTTACGGTTCCGCGTCGTTGTGCGGGCGGGTCGACACCGTCAAGGCCAAGACGTACGAGTTGTCCGAATTCCTCGTCGACGTCCTCGGCGTCACCGACGTCGGTGCGTATTTCCCTCACCGGGTGACCTATCACCCCACCTGCCACTCGTTGCGGATGCTGCGGGTGGGGGAGAAGCCGCTCCAGCTGTTGCGTGCCGTGCGCGAGATCGACCTCGTCGAACTGCCCGAGGCCGACTCGTGCTGCGGCTTCGGCGGCACCTTCGCGATCAAGAACGCCGAGACCTCCACCGCGATGCTCGCCGACAAGCTGAGCAATGTCGCCGCCACCGGCGCCGAATACTGCAGCGCCGGCGACTCGTCGTGCCTGATGCACATAGGTGGCGGTCTCACACGACTGCGCACCGGTACCCGCACCATCCACCTCGCCGAGATCCTCGCCTCCGTGGAACCGGCCGTCGCCCCCAAGGGAGTGCCCGCGTGACCGCACTCGGTATGCCCGTCGTCCCGCCACGAGGATCCGGAAATCTGCGCGGTATCAAGGCGTTTCCCGACGCGGCGCACCAGGAACTCGCGAACCCCCAGTTGCGGCGCAACATCGGCAAGGCCACCCACACCATCCGCGCCAAGCGACTGAACGTCACCGGGGAACTGCCCGACTGGGAACAACTGCGCGACGCCGGCGCCGCCATCAAGACCGACGTGCTCAACCGCCTCCCGGAACTGCTCACCCAGCTCGAGGAGGCGGTGACCGCGCGGGGCGGCGTGGTGCACTGGGCGGCCGACGCCGCCGAGGCCAACGCCATCGTCACCGAGCTGATCCGGAAGACGGGATCCGACGAGGTCATCAAGGTCAAATCGATGGCCACCCAGGAGATCGGGCTCAACGAGTACCTCGAGGAACAGGGGATCGCGGCCTACGAGACCGACCTCGCCGAGCTCATCGTCCAACTCGGCCACGACAAGCCCTCGCACATCCTCGTGCCCGCCATCCACCGCAACCGCGCCGAGATCCGCGAGATCTTCCTACGTGAGATGCCGGACGTCGACCCCGACCTCGACGACAACCCCCGCCATCTCGCCGCCGCGGCACGAAAGTTCCTGCGACACAAGTTCATGACGGTGCCGGTGGCGGTGTCGGGCGCGAACTTCGGCATCGCCGAGACCGGCACCCTCGCCGTCGTCGAATCCGAGGGCAACGGCCGCATGTGCCTGACGCTGCCGCAGACACTCATCACCGTCATGGGCATCGAGAAGCTGCTGCCCATCTTCCGCGACCTCGAGGTGTTCCTGCAGCTGCTGCCGCGCTCGTCGACTGGGGAGCGCATGAACCCCTACACCTCGATGTGGACCGGTGTCACCCCCGGCGACGGCCCGCAGGAATTCCACCTCGTGCTGCTCGACAACGGCCGCACCGCCGCGCTCGCCGACGATATCGGACGCGAAGCGCTGCACTGCATCCGGTGCTCGGCGTGCCTGAACGTGTGCCCGGTCTACGAGCGCACCGGAGGCCACGCCTACGGCTCGACCTATCCGGGCCCGATCGGCGCCGTCCTCAGCCCGCAGTTGGCCGGGATGGACCAACCCGACGACCCCAACGCCAGCCTGCCGTTCGCATCGAGCCTGTGCGGTGCCTGCTACGACGCCTGTCCCGTCAAGATCGACATCCCCTCGTTGCTGGTGGAACTGCGCCACCAGAAGGTCGAACACGCCCGCTTCGGACCCGAGGCCGCGGCGATGAAGGCCGCGTCGCTGGCCATGTCGTCCTCTCGACGCTGGACGGCCGCGCAGAAGGCCGCCGGACTCGGCCGCGTCCTCGCCGGCAAGAAGGGGAGAATCACCAATCTGCCCGGTCCGCTCGCCGGCTGGACCGACGCTCGCGACATGCCGGCCCCGCCGAAACAGACCTTCCGGCAATGGTGGGCCTCCGACGAAGGACGTGCCGCACTCGCGAAGGCACGCGAGGAAGGACAGCAGCGATGAGCAGCCGCGACGCGATTCTCGGCCGGATCCGTTCGGCGCAGACTCTGGCACCGCCGACACCGGTCGAGGTACCGCGTGACTACCGTCTCGGACGCACCCTGCCGGACGCCGAACGCCGTGAGCTGCTGGTCGACCGGCTGGTCGACTACAAGGCCCACGTGCACGAAAGCACACCGGAGGATCTGCATGTTGTGCTGGCGAAGATCCTCACGGCTCGTGGGGTGCGCCGCGTCGGGATCCCGGAGGGCCTGGATCGGTCGTGGCTGGCGGAATTCGGTGGCGAGGTGGTGGTCGACTCCATCGACCGGCCCGCAGCCGACCTCGGTGATCTCGACGGGGTCGTCACCGCTTCGGCCGTCACCTGCGCCGAGACGGGCACGATCTTCCTCGACGGCAGCCCCGACCAGGGGCGACGCGCGCTCACGCTGGTGCCCGACCTGCACGTGTGCGTCGTGGCGATGAGCGACGTCGAGGTGGGAGTGCCCGAAGCGCTGGCCCGGCTCGTCCCGGAACGGCCTATCACCATGATCAGTGGACCGTCCGCGACGTCGGACATCGAACTCGAACGCGTCGAGGGCGTGCACGGCCCCCGCACCCTGGAGGTGGTGATGATCGGATGACCGTGCTGACCGAGCGTGTCCGGCCACGACTCGGATGGCAACAGCATGCCAACTGCCGGACCTCTGACGAGTACTTCTTCTTCGCCCCGGAGGGCGAGCCACCGAGCATCCGCAGGCGGCGCGAGGTCGTCGCGAAACGCATCTGCGCGAACTGCCCGGTGCTGGTCGAGTGCCGCACCCACGCGATGCTCAGCGGCGAACCGCACGGAGTGTGGGGTGGACTGTCGGAACACGAACGGCTGCAACACCTGAAACGTTGAGCGCACGCAATCTTCGGTGTTTCCGACATCGCTGAGCGCGGTCGGGAACACCGAAATCGAGAACGGCTACGCACGGCCGGCGCGGCCCACCCCGTCGAAATGGGGTAGTCGTCTACGCAGGCGCCGGTATCGGCCGGTTCCCATACTGATCCCGCGGGGTTCTCCCGCATCTCTTGTCACCCTTCGGATCAGAGGAAACCATCATGATGACGGACGATGTCGACGGCCCCGTCGAAGCCGAGACCACGGGCCGGCAGATCATCACTTTCACCGAGGACAGCACCCATGAGGAACGGGTGGCCGCACTCGAATCGATCGGCGGCGTGACCTCGATCGCGTCCAGCGACGAGACGGGACCGGAAGCGGTACCCGCCGACGAACTCGAATCCGCCGACGCGACCATCTTCGAACGACTCGGGGTGGCTGTCGCCGCGGTCGACGGGTCGCAGGTCGAATCGCTCGAGGAAGTCGCGCGGCAGGATCCGGCGATCGTGGCCGTGGAACCCGAACATGTCATCCATACCCTGGCGGCACCACTCGCCATGGAGACACATCTGGCGGACGGCCGCAGGCACACCTGGGGTCTGCAGGCCACCCGTGCGCTCGCGTCGCAGTTCGACGGCTCCGGTGTTCGAGTGGCCGTGCTCGACACCGGATTCGACCTGAACCATCCCGACTTCGCGGGCCGGACGATCATCAGCAAATCGTTCATTGCAGGCCAGGCGGTCCAGGACGGAAACGGGCACGGCACCCACTGTGTCGGCACGTCCTGTGGACCGAGGAATCTACCGAACGCGCGGGGTTACGGCGTCGCGCCGAAGGCGTCGATCTTCGTCGGGAAGGTGCTGAGCAATCAGGGCAGTGGGTCCGACTCCACGATCCTTGCCGGGATCGAGTGGGCGTTGGCCAACGGATGCCAGGTCGTCTCGATGTCGCTGGGCGCCAACGTTCCTCAACCGGTGATGGCCTACGAGGCCGTCGGCCAGCGCGCACTGGCCGCCGGGACGCTGATCATCGCTGCTGCGGGAAACAACGCTCGTCGGCCGGCGGACCCCGGATTCGTCGGAAGTCCCGCGAACTCGCCGTCGATCATGGCGGTCGCGGCACTGGCGTCCGACCTGAGGATGGCGGCGTTCTCGGCCAGGGCCACCGTGGTCCCGGGCGGCGCGATCGACATCGCCGCACCCGGTGTCGATGTGTACTCGTCGTGGCCGATGCCGGACCGCTACAACACGATCAGCGGCACGTCCATGGCCACGCCGCACGTGGCCGGATTGGCGGCGCTCATCGTGCAGAGCACAGCGAAGACCGGGAAGGAACTCTGGAAGACGCTGGTCGACGGGGCCGAGGTGCTGCCGTTGCCGCAGACCGATGCGGGCGCGGGGTTGGCCACCGCACCGTGAGTCGGTACCCGATGCGCAAGGCCTCCGTCGTCCTGGCGGTGTTGTCGGTCGTAGTCCTGGTGTCGGTGACGGCCTGCTCGCACGACGCCACGAATCCGCAACGAGGGGGCACCTCGGAGGACGGGGAGACATCCATGGTGGAAACACCCCGAGAGCACCTGGTCGTCCTTGCCTCCGCGCAGGCCGAGGCGGCCCTTGCCGGCATCGAGGCAGCGGCCCCGGTGACCCAATTGCTCCGGCCACGGCTGCTCCTCGTCCTCACGGATCCCGATGCGAGGGAGAACATTCGAAGAATCCCCGGCGTCCTCGGTGTCTACGGCACCGCCCCCGACAGGGAACCACTCGGTTTGTCGCCCGAGGAACAGTTGTTCGTGGACGCCTGGGTCGCCCGATGCGCGCCGAAGACGCGCCCCGGCGAGGGCTCGAACTGGGACACTCCCGGGTTCGAACCGCCGGATATCCCCGGCCGGTGACTTACCGGACCGGTTTGCACACCATTTTCGACATCAGGAGCATGACATGGCCGGCGACCTGAACATCACGGAACGCGTCGTGCGTGCAGACGACGTACGCGCAGCCGATCCGAGCGACGAGGCACAGGAACGAACGATCCACCGCTACGGGCGGATGGCCATCCTTGCCGCTCCGGGGGAGTCCGCGGAGGAATCCGTCCCGGAGATCGGAGACATGCGGGACCTCGTCGACGACCCCACCGAGGTCGAGACACTGGGCCTCGCGGCGCAACGGCTGCGCCAATCCGCCGACTACCGTCGTGCGAAGGAGAACCGACCCCGCGACGGTCAAGAGTGGGACATGGGGGATTGCACGTCGGTTGTGCCCGTCCCGCCCCAGGTGGCAGAGCGCGACAGTCAGCAGGAAGCGGGACCGACGAGTTCCTATCTCGAGGGGTCGGTGGCGGTCGGCATCGTCATCGTTCAGGGACCGACTGCGGCATTGAGCTTCTCCGAGGCCGAGGTGGTGAAGGTGGTCGCCGAGGTCCAGAACGGTCTGGGTTGGCTCGCCACCGCAAACCCCTTGGCGGGCATTTCCTTCTCGTACGACATCCAGAACGTGAACCTGAGTGTGCCGGCGGATCCGTCCGCCGCCGACCTCGAGGCGCACTGGCGTGATCCGGCGATGGGCGCGCTGGGATACAGTGCCGACTGGAACGGCGTGGGTGCTTATGTCGAGGACATCCGCAGCCGTTACGGAACCCGCTGGACCTACTGCGCCTTCTTCACGAAGTATCCACTCGGTCACTTCGCGTACGCGGGTGCGCCACGGGTCGTCATGGACTACAACAACGACGGCTGGGGCCCGGACAACATCGACCGGGTGTTCGCGCACGAGACCGGGCACATCTTCGGCTGCCCGGACGAGTACGCGGACAGCAGATGCACGTGCGGCGGTGCCTTCGGACGATACGGACTCGCCAACGGCAACTGCGAGAACTGCGCGGCCGAAGGTGGCGTCCCGTGCCTGATGAAGGGCAACACGTTCACCGTCTGCGGCTTCACTCCCGGGCACCTCGGATGGGCGCCGCAGCTCGCCGTCAACAATTTCGGGTACAACGCCGGATCGTGGCGCACCGATCGGCATCCGCGGTTCCTCGCCGACACCACGGGCAACCGCCGGGCCGACATCGTCGGATTCGGTGATGCCGGTGTGTACGTGTCGCGCGCTCAGCCCAACGGACGCTTCGAGACACCGCGCCTCGTCGTCAAGGACTTCGCGTACCAGGCCGGTGGCTGGCGGGTGGAGCGGCATCCGCGGTTCCTGGCCGACACCACGGGTGACGGTCGTGCGGACATCGTCGGTTTCGGTGATGCGGGGGTGTATGTGTCTCGAGCGCAGGCCGATGGGTCGTTCGGGCCGGTGACCCGGGTGGTCGCCGATTTCGGGTACGTCGCGGGTGGTTGGCGGGTGGAGCGGCATCCGCGGTTCCTGGCCGACACCACGGGTGACGGTCGTGCGGACATCGTCGGTTTCGGTGATGCGGGGGTGTACGTGTCCCGGGCACAGGCGGACGGGTCGTTCGGGCCGGTCACGCGCGTCGTCGACGACTTCGGATACAACGCGGGTGGATGGCGCGTGGAGCGGCATCTACGGTTCCTCGCGGACACGACCGGGGACGGCCGGGCCGACATCGTCGGATTCGGCGAGGCGGGCGTGTATGTCTCCCTGGCGCGAGCCGATGGGACGTACGGGCCGGTCACGCGCGTCGTCGACAACTTCGCCTACAGCGCCGGAGGATGGCGGATCGATCGGCACCCGCGGTTCCTGGCCGACACCACCGGGGACGGCCGGGCGGACATCGTCGGATTCGGCAATGCCGGCGTCTACGTGTCGCGGGCACTGGGCAACGGCGGGTTCGACGCGCCCGGATTGATCGTCACCAACTTCGGTTACGACGCCGGTGGGTGGCGGGTCGACCAGCATCCGCGGTTCCTGGCGGACACCACAGGTGACGGTCGCGCCGACATCATCGGGTTCGGCAGCGCCGGAGTGTGGCTGCACAGATCGTGACCGTACTCGAGCGAGGAGTTCCGGCCGATGCGACGCACCGGCCGGAACCCCTCATCCACGTCTATGCCGATCCCAGCAGGCGTGCTGTAGCAGCAACGTTCATGCGCAGGATCTCGAGTGCGAGGTCGTAGTCGATGGAATCGAGCGTGTCGCGCGCACTATGGATGTTCGCGTTCGTGCTGTCGGCTCCTTCGATGGTCAGCACCGCGGGGATGCCCTTCTCGAGGAACGGCACGTGATCGCTGTTGAGCGGATGCAGGCTGGTCTGCACAGCCAGCGTCGTGTAGGTCGCGGCGGCCCGGGCAAGTTCGTCGATCAGGTGCTGCGACAGGCTCGCGCCTTCGAAAAGAACGGTGGGCTGCGGGGCATTGAGCGAGGCGATCATGTCCATGTTGACGACGCCTCGGATGCGCTCCCGTTCTGCAGTCGACAGGCCGGCGACGTAGGCGAGGCTGCCGACCAGTCCCTGCTCTTCACCTCCGAACAGGATCAGACGCAGATCGTGCTCTGCCACATGGTGTTCGAGCGTCTCGGCGATCGTCAGCAGTCCCGCGCTGCCCGAACCGTTGTCGTCGGCTCCGGGGGCGGCAGCAGCGGGGCCGCCCGCGATGTTGATGGAGTCGAGGTGAGCGGTGACCACCACGACGCTCCTGGGCGAGGGGCCGCGACCCGGTCGCTCGGCGATCACGTTCGAGCTCGTAGCGCCCTCGAACACGACCGTGTCGAGGAGGTGCGGCATCGTGCCGCCTGTTTCTCGTGTCACGTCAGTCATGGTTGCCCCGATTCGAACGTGAGGATCTCGTCGTCGACGGAGAGCACCGTGTGCACATGTGGATTCGGGTCCGTCTCGGGAAGGACGGTGCGGACACGACCGTGGCCCAGGTCCTGCCACTGTCCGACACGCGCGCGACCACGATCGTCGGGACCGCCGTCGTATTCGACGTAGGTGCCGTCCTGCCGGAACTCGAATCCGGGTCGTCCGCGCGAGCGAGGAAACGGAAACCCGCGAGGGCGGTAGACCCTCGCGGTGTCGGTGTCCTCCTCGTACGAATGGAACCAGGTACCGATGATCGAAGACGGGTCGTTCACAGTGCGTCCTGACGAGTCCGTGGTGGGTGGTCAACCGACACGGTCCAGGATTCCGCCGATGCGGTCGAGGAGCGACCGGAGCGACGCGATCTGACGTCGCAGCTCGTCCACCTCGCGGTCGAGCGACACAAGCGCCGAGGTGTCGGTTCGCGTCTCACCGTTGCCGGTCGGGCCGAGTGCGAGCGATTCCGTCCGGGCCGGTTCCAGCGCCCCGAGCAGGAACGACGCCCGCGGTCCCTCCAGGCACGCCCGCATACGGAGCGCCTGCCCGGCGGTGAACATGAACATCGCCTCGTCGTCGGTGTAGTCCATGTAGTTCATGAACATGTCGCCGTGTGGACCGTTGTTGCAGGTCACTCGTGGATACCTCGGCTTGCCGAAGTTGTGGCCCGCCTGGTTGGGGGTGTCGTCGACGAAATCGGTGCCCGAGCATCCGTCGCCGTCGTCGCCCCAGATGTGGCGCAGGCTCAGCCAGTGACCGATCTCGTGTGTCGCGGTGCGACCGAGATGGAAGGGAGGTCGCGCCGTGCCGGTGGTCCCGAAACACGAATGGACGATGACGACACCGTCGGTTGCTGCCGGTCCGCCGGGGAACTGGGCGTAGCCGAGGATCTGGCGACCGATCGAATCGCGAAGGTCGTTGCACAGCCAGATGTTGAGGTAGTCGTCGCTCGGCCAGGGGTCGGCGCCGCCCGTGTCGGACGACTTGATGTCGTCCTCGTCCGCCGTGAAGAACTCCTTCGTCGTCGGGGTCCTGGTGATCCCGTCGGTCGGGGCGCCGTCCGGATCGACTGTCGCCAGTCGGAACTCGACGTGGATGTCGGCGACGAGGTCCTTCCAGACCTCCGGCACCTTCGTGCGGTCGGGGTTGGTGGCGCGGAAGTCTCGGTTGAGGGCGTCGATCTGGCTCCGAATCTGGTCTTCACCGATGTTCTGGGAGGGCGACGCGGGATCGTGCACGACGTGAACGACGACCGGAACGGTCACGACACCTGTCGGGGCCGGTGCGCGCCGTCCTGTCCGGTAGGCGAACACCCGGTTCTCGAACATCTCGCAGCGCTGCTTGTAGCTGGGGCTCTGCAACAGCAGTTTGTGGTGCACAGCCATCGTTCCGCAGACCTCGCGGGTCGACGGGGAGTCCAGGTCGGCCATGACGGATCCTTTCCTGAGCCGGAAACAGCTTCGAATGAAGCATCACGCTCGGGTGCTGCGGAATCATGCGTAGTCGACCACTCGAAACCCTCCTTTCGGATGACACCGAATCCGACGCAACTATCCACGAGGGGAGTCTGCCACCCGGACGGACCGATTCCGGGGATGCCCGAGTGTGCGGATCTGCGATGTCGAGCGACCTCACGCGCTTGTCCGTCTGCTATTCGACGCCGTATATTCGGCGCCGACTATTCGAAGCGAACCAGTCGCAGAATCGCAACGCCTCCCGACGATCGAAGGAAATCGAGACCGGTGTCCGATCAGCCCCGCATCCCCGTCCTGACGCCTATGGCCGTCGCGGTACTCGGGCTGCTCGAGGAACGGCCGATGCATCCCTAGGAGATGCACCAGCTTCTGCTCAAGCGTCGCGAGGACAACCTCATCAAGCTGCGACCGAGCTCGCTGTACCACATCGTTTCCCGCCTCGCGGAAAGCGGACTGATCCGGCAGGAAGGCACCGAACGCGCAGGTAATCGGCCCGAGCGGACAACCTACAGCATCACCGCGGCCGGCGAGGCGGCCGTGCGGGCCCGCCTCGCCGAGATCATCCGACGGCCCGTCCGTGAGTATCCGATCTTCCCTCTCGGTCTCGCCGAATCGCACAACCTTCCGGCAGACGAGGTCGTCGTCCTTCTCGGAGAACGCATCGACCGGCTCGAGGAAGAGCTCGTCGAATTCGACGCGATCCGCACGTGGGCCGCGGACAACGGCGTGCCGCGTCGCTACTGGGTGGCCGTCGACTTCCTCCGGGACAGGACCGCCCACGAAGCGGAGTGGCTTCGTGGACTGATCGAGGAGATCCGCGACGGGTCCTTGGTGTGGCAGAGCGTCGATGCCGCCGATCGACAACTTCCGGACCCGCCCCATGATCTCGGTCGCGACTGGGGTGCTGCGCTGACGGACGAGACTCTCGCCGAACTGCGGAGGAGCGGTGCGGGAAGTAGTGGTCCCGGTCGGCCGTAGTGCATCGACCGAACCGGGACACCTTGACCCAATAGATCGCCGGTCGCGCTCGACCGGTACGAACAGGAACGAAATCGATGAAAACTGAACGTAATCCGTGGTGGGGCCTGTCGGCCCTGGTGGTCGGGTTCTTCATGATCCTGCTGGATCTGACCATCGTCGCGGTGGCCAACCCGGCGATCATGGCCGACCTGCAGGCCGACATCAATCAGGTCGTCTGGGTGACCAGCGCCTATCTGCTCACCTATGCGGTGCCCCTGCTGTTCACCGGTCGTCTCGGCGACCGGTTCGGCCCCAAGCACGTCTATCTCGCGGGCCTGGTGGTGTTCACCGCGGCGTCGCTGTGGTGCGCGACCTCCGGCACCATCGAGATGCTCATCGCCGCCCGCGCCGTCCAGGGACTCGGCGCGGCGCTGATGACGCCGCAGACGATGGCGATCATCACCCGCACCTTCGCGCCCGACAAGCGAGGCGCGGCCATGGGTCTGTGGGGCGCCGTCGCCGGTCTGGCCTCGCTGCTCGGCCCTCTCGTCGGCGGTGTACTGGTCGATTGGCAGGGCTGGAACTGGATCTTCTACATCAACGTCCCGGTCGGCATCATCGCCTTCATGCTGGCGGCATGGCTCGTGCCCAGCCTCGAGACCCAACCGCACAAGTTCGACGTCGTCGGCGTGATCCTCAGTGGCGTCGGATTGTTCCTGCTGGTCTTCGGAATCCAGGAAGGTTCCAGCCGCGACTGGGACGTCTGGACCTGGACGATGATCGTCGCGGGTATCGCGGTGATGGTGCTGTTCGTGTTCAACCAGGCGCGTAACAAAGGTGAACCCCTCGTGCCATTGGCCCTGTTCCGCGACCGGAACTTCTCGATGTCGAACATCGCGATCTCGTCGATGGGCGCAGCCATGACCGCACTGATGGTTCCGGCCTACTTCTATCTCGAGACGGTCCGCGGATTCTCACCCACGCGCGCTGCCCTGATCTTCGCCCCGATGGCGATCGTCACCGGTCTCACGGCGCCGCTCATCGGCAAGTTCTCCGACCGGATGCCGCCCCGGGTGCTGCCCACCGTCGGCTTCACACTCTTCTCCGCGTCGATCTTCGGGTTCGCGGTGCTCATGACGCCGGACAGCCCCATCGTGCTGTTCCTGCTCATCGCCGGTATCGCCGGCGTGTCCAATTCGTGCATCTGGGCACCGCTGGCCTCCACCGCCACGCACAACCTGCCCATCCGCCAGGCGGGCGCCGGTGCCGGCATCTACAACACGACCCGGCAGGTCGGTTCGGTGCTGGGCAGCGCCGCGATCGGTGCCTTGATCTCGTCCTTGATGGCCGCGCAGGGACTCGGTGAGGTGCAGGCGGGCGAGGGCGGCGGAGCAGCAATGGGAACCGCTCTCCCGGAGCAGATCGCCGAGAAGTTCAGCACCGCGCTGAGCCAATCGATGCTTTTGCCCGCCTCGGTCCTGATCATCGGGATCGTGGCGTCGGCGATGTTCGTCGGCCACGCCTCGTCGCAGCGGAAGGCGCAGGCCGGCACTTCGGCCGATCGCGCAGAGGTCACCAGCTGAGCCGGGTTCGCGTCAGTGGCCTGGTCGCCACGAACGAAAGAACGCTCCCACCGAGCTTGGCTCGGTGGGAGCGTTCTCGTTCGCTCAGGAGTGCGGTCAGCCGTAGTGGCAGACGTAGCTGACGGCTTCGGTGACCTCGATGTCGAACGACGAGTCGCCGGGCACCGAGAAGGAGTCGCCTGCACCGTAGGAGGTCCAGTCCTCGCCGCCGGCCAACCGGACGCGGCACGCGCCGCTGTGCAGTTCCATGACCTCCGGAGCGGCCGTGCCGAAGTTGAGGGTCGCGGGCAGGATCACGCCGGCCGACTTGCGGGTTCCATCCGCCAGATGGAAGTTGTGGCTGACGCACTTGCCGTCGAAGTAGACGTTGGCACGCGGGTCGAGCGTCACGTTGGCGTAGGTCGAAGTCGGCTCACTCATGAGCTGGAGCGTAGCGAGGAGGGTGCAGGTCGCCGGTCGCCGGGGTCGGTGTGCGAGACCACTTCCGCTGACTGACCGCGCAGAGCGTGTTCGGCAGGGGCTCACAACGCAGAAGTGCGGCTCGCAACCCACAGGGTCGACCACCAGGGTTGTGAGCCTCATTCTTCGGTTGTGGACCTCCGTCTGCTCGGCACGCTGTCGACCGTCCCGCTCGGCTGGTTCACCGCCCGACTTCGGGCAGGTCAAGCACGTCGTCCAGAACGACACGCTGTCGCTGCACTACCTGGTGACCCACGTCGTGCCCGACGCGGTCGCTGCTGTCGTCGCACCCGTCGCGGTGGGCGGACCGAGGTTCGGGATGCCCGCCGGATTGGTTCATAATCGCTGTATTCCATTGCAGAGGAACAAGTTCTAGCCAAACTCTATCGGCGGTTCTGCGAGAGTTGATGCTCTGCGTTCAGGATGGTGGCGGTCTCGACGTCGGTGCATGCAAGCTCGGTCGCAGAGAGGATGGCGCGGTCGGCGGCCGTGTCGGCCACCTGTTGCCACTTTCCGGTCGTGCGGGTGGTGACGAGGATCCGCAGGTGGGGGCAGAGGTCGAGCAGAGCGGCGACGTGTGGTTCGATGCCGTGGATGCGATCGACTGCGTCGAGGATCAACACGATCTGGTGCTGCAGTGCGGAGAAGAGGGAGCACAGTGTCTGGAACGGGGCGGGCCGCGCTCCGGTCTTGTGGCGCCGGTTCGGGCGTGTACCGCCGAAAGGACGTCCGTCCAGTACTCGTCCGGGGTGCTTGTGCCCGCGGGAGCAGTCATGGGTACGACGATCGCGTCGGGCTCTGCTCCGTTGAGCAGCCACGACCGTGCCAGAACCGTTTTTCCCGCGAACCGGTTGTCTTGCAGGACGACCAGAAGTGTCGTGCTCGACAAGGTGGCGAACAACCGAGCGCGCGGGGACGTGTGGCTGTCCAGCACTGTCGGGAACCTCGACTTCCGTCCGGTGGATGCGCGCAGGACCCCGACAACCCGCACAGACCCATCTGTCTAATGCAAAACGCAATACACATTTTATCTCGGGGTTCAAGGCTCGTGTGGTGCAACAGTCGGAAAGTGGCGCAACTCTTGCGGGAATCCTCGGCCGAGTTCTCGACGATCACCGACGGGGGATGAGCCCCTCCGCGCATACGACGCACGGTCGCAGGGCGGGGAGGGGCACGTCGTTCGATTCTATCCTCTGAACTCCGAATACCTTGGATACCAGCATCTTTCATGGAATCAGATGTCGCCGACCCTGTTCCTTCGGGTCGCGGGGATGAGCTGGTGGAGGTCTCGCGCTCGGCACCCCGAGTCCTATTGCTGTTCTTTGCCTAGTCAAGGTAATGTCTTGAACATTCGGTGTGGTCTCCTGCAGGGGAGTGCACGAGTCACCCGAATGCGCGCCCCGCCGTGTCGCCGGTCCATTTCCCGGCCGACGTCGACACCATGCCGGGGCGCGGATATGTCGATGCCCGCCCCGCATCGGCATGGGTCCCGATGCTGCCCCTGGCGCGTCGGACCCCCCTCTGTCGGCGCGGCTGAGGCCGTCGCCGCGCCGACGGGGGGTCTCTGAAGTTGATGTCCCGGCAGAAATGCCGAGCTCTCGACACCGAAGACGGCGACACCGCGAACAGCTGCACATACGCCGTGCGTAACCGGATCCGTGGGTCGAACCACCCGCCGTGCGCCCCGACTTCGCGTCCCATCTGCTTACAGGTAACAGGCGGGACCGCTGATTCGACCCATGATTCGTGAACCTTCACCAAGCGCCGGCCGCCGTCGTGTTCGCGGCCGTCATGTGTGTAGTGGCTGCCGTCCTGTTCCGGGATCACAGTGTCGCCGTCGCGTTCGGCTGCGCTGGGGCAGTGCTGATCGTCGTCGGAGCGACGCTGAGAATCACCCGATTTCCTGCTGGTGATCCGTTTCCCCGATGTGCAGTATGTCGGCAGTACATCACCGCTG
The DNA here is from genome assembly GCF_053764735.1 of Rhodococcus sp. 5G237. NCBI lineage: Bacteria > Bacillati > Actinomycetota > Actinomycetes > Mycobacteriales > Nocardiaceae > Rhodococcus > Rhodococcus sp. 5G237. Next base: position 79,497 of record NZ_JBSNCD010000007.1, read on the forward strand.
GCGGGCACGATGGCTTGTGCTCGGCTGACTGTGCCGCAGAATATTCTGTCGCACTGGAGAAGCAGGAGGAAGAAGATCGATGGTGGCGCGCGATCGCGTAGCTGGTCGACTACCGAGGGGCGTTGACGTGCGCCCCAGGATTTTCGACCGCGACGAGACCGCCGACGCTCGGGTGGATGTCACTTCGAGTGCTTCACCTGCACGTTTACACCTGCGTTCTGCGCGCACGGGCAGCCGCCTGCCAACGGTGCACCTACCCCTGACGAACTGTCCCCGCAGGCCCGGTCCGTTGGCGTCGAGGAATTGTCGGCCGACTCGAGGGCCTGTACCGATGGCGATGCAGGCCCACGAGCTGCGTCTCGATCGGGTGCGTCAGTTGCTGCTGCCGAAGGCTGGAAGTCCGAGTCCCGGAACCGGGGGAGCGGGAGCATCTGTGGGCACGGTGAGGACGGTGGAGGACTGCTGGACCGCGAAGGCGGTCAAGGGGAACAAGGCAAGAATGTCGCCGATCCCGGGGTAGTCCGAGGCCCACATCGCGGTGTTGTCGGCGTTGACGCAGGTTGCCAGCGCCACATAGGAGCCGTCCGGTACTTCGGTGATGGTCTGCGTGGTGGTCCCGGGCTGGACCTGGTCCGAGGCGTACAGCGTCTGACCGGGGCCGGTGACCTCCCAAATGGGAGGCAACACCCCGCCGGGCGCAGTGGCGAGCGAGGTCGTACATGTCAGCACGCCGTCGGTGGTGTTGATGATCGTGTTGGTCACGCTGGTGCCGTCGACGCCGAAGGCGTAACCGACTTCGTCGGCGGTGGCAGCCGACCCGAGGGCAGGGGCGGTCACGGTGAAGGCAGCAACGGCGGTGGTGAGTACCGCAGTACGAATGATCGATCGCATCGAGGTTCCTGACAGTCGAATGAAGGGAGTACCTATGTGATCTTGCTGTAAATGCGACCGGTTGGCATGTTTTCGGTGATGGTCCGGCATTTGTGGTGTTCGAGCACGACCTCGTGCTCGACTCTGATCGACGAGACATACCGAACCTCGTCGTCTCAGTCGAAGGTGGTCGCCGTCGATGTTCCGGTCCTTTGGTGACCGGGCTCGACTGGATCGACGCCGTCGCTGCCCCCGGCGGACGCCCGGATCGATGTGTAGTTGTGGAGATCGAATGTGCGGGTGTGTAACCGATATCGCCATGTGGGGCCAGGCCACAGGGAGCGGTTGATTCCTTCGCGGTCGAGATACCAACTGTGGCAGCCGCCTCGGGTCCAGGTCGTCGCAGCCGAGTCGTGGTGGATGCGTGTGGTGAATCGGTGTTGTGCTTGTTCGCGGACGACGAGTGCATCGGCGCCGATGCGGTCGGTTTCCTCGAGCGCGGCAGCGATGTAGCGGAATTGGCTTTCGAGCATGAACAGCACCGAGGTGTGTCCCACGCCGGTGTTCGGTCCTCCGAGAACGAATGCGTTGGGTATGCCGGCCATGGTGGTTCCCAAGTGCGCTGCGGCACCGTCACGCGCCCAGATCTCCTGCAGGCTGATTCCGTTTCGGCCGTGGACGGGCATGCGCATCAAGGCGGCGGAGACGTGGAATCCGGTGGCGTGGACGAGCACGTCGATCTCGTGCCGGCGGCCGTCTGCGGTGTGCACGGCGTCTGCTGCGAGTTCTGTGATGGGGGAAGTCTTGAGGATGGTGGTGGGTCGGCGCAGGGCGGGATAGAACGTGTCGGAGAAGATGATGCGTTTGCAACCGATCCGGTACGAGGGTGTCAGTGCTCGGCGCAGGACGGGGTCGGGTATCTGGGCGTGCAGGTGACGCAGGGCCCGCGCCTCGAGGGCGGTGCGGAGACGCTGCGATCCGATCAGGGCGGGGAGAAGTGTTTCGTTGCGCCAGTATTCGACGGTCCGGCGTGCACGGTAGGGCAGCGGCACTCGGGTGCGTGGCCGGGGCAGGACCCAGGCGGGGGTGCGTTGGAACACCGTGACCCTGCAGGCGTGGTCGGTGAGGGCGGGGACGAGTTGGGCGGCGCTGGCGCCGGTGCCGATGACGCCGACGCGGGCGCCCCTCAGGTCGAGGTCGTGGTTCCAGCGGGCGGTGTGCAGGACCGGACCGGCGAAGGAGCCGGCAAAACGGGGGATGCGTGGGACGTTCAGTGCGCCGGTCGCCAGGAGGAGGAAGCGGGCGCGGTGGAGTGCTCCGGTGCGGGTGTGGACGTACCAACGCGCGTCGGTGTCGTTCCAACGGCAGGCGGTGACCTCGGTGTCGTAGTCGACGCGAGCGGTGCGGTGTATCCGGTCCGCCAGGAGTCGGCTGTGGCGGAGGATCTGGTGATGATCGGCCTGTCCACTGATCCAGCTGGGAAGCCGGGTGAACGAGTAGGAGTACAGAGCCGGGTGGATGTCGCATTCGCAACCGGGATAGGTGTTCTCGCGCCAGGTGCCACCGGGGCCGCTGCTGCGTTCGAGGACGTGGACGGTCCGTCCGCGGTGGGTGAGGTAGTGGGCGGCGCCGAGTCCGGCGAGTCCGCCGCCGACGACGAGTACTTCGGTGTCGATCACTTGAACAGTGTTCAATACTGGCGGTGATCAGTCAAAATTCGGGTGTGAGACATCGTCACGTCGACTACCGGCCGGAGGGGTCTCAGACCGACCGCGTCCGCGGTCACGGTTCCCGGTCCAGCGCCCCGGCACGTGCACATACGCCGCACGGTGTGCGGTCCGGGCCGGGGACACGGGTGTTCGACCGTGCGGAGCCGACGGGTCGAATGCCGGAACCTCGTGGAGGGGGATCGGGCGTCGGTGTCGAAGACGTCGCGCTCGGCTGCGGCACGGTCGAACGACCGGACTTATGCGTTGTTCTGCGGCGTAGCAGCGGCACGTCCGGCCAGGTAACCGAACACGAGTCCGAGCGAGATGGTTCCGCCGGCGCCGCCGTAGAAGCCCTTCGTGGGCGCGCCACCGGAATTGCCCGCCGCGTACAGGCCGGGGATGACCTTGCCTTCGGTGTCCAGTGCCCGCCCGTCGGCGTCGGTCTTCGGGCCGCCGACGGTGCCGAGTGCGCTGGCTTCGACCTTCAGTGCGTAATACGGCGCAGTGTCGATGGGGCCGAGAACACTCGACTTCGGACTGTTCAATACCGGTCGGATGATCTTGGCCAGCGGGCCGACGATCAGGGAACGCAGACGTTCCGGATCGTTCTTCCGTGCGACTCGTCCTGCGAGTTTGTCGACCACCGGACCGATGGCCTTGGCGAGGATCGTGCGGGCCTTGGCGGTGGCGGCGGGGAAGCGATTGTCGGGGGAGTATCTGCCCAGTCGGGGGTAGTACGCGCCGAAGTAGCGGTCGAACAGGGTGTCGCCGCGGTGGAACTGCGGGTCGCGGCCGCGGGCGGCGTCGGGGTTGAACCGGTCGACGGTGCGGAGCAATCCGACCTCGTCGACCCCGATCTTGTTCGCCAACTCGGCGAGAGTCTCGGCCTGGTGGAGGTATTCGGGAACCTCACCGCCGGGGGTGACGCCGAAGATGCCGAACTTCGTCCAGTACTGGTGGTCGAAGATCAGCCAGGCGGTGGCGTTGGGCATGGTGCCGGTCTGGGGGTCCACCTCACGCATGATCTGCCCGAACTGGTCGTAGGCCAGAGCTTCGTTCGCGAACCGCCGGCCCGTGCTGTTGACCATGATGCTGTGCGGCAGTGCACGCTCGCCGAGGAAGACGCGGCTGAGGGGTCGGCCTTCGAGCTCTTCGCCGGGCAGTTGCACGCCGGGCATCCACCAGGCGTCTTCCATGCCGGTCAGGTCTGCGCCGACGTCCTCGGCCAGTTGCACGGCGATGCCGTCGTGGCCCTTGGGGGAGACCTGCACGCCGAACGGAGCGCCGAGATGGGTCGTCGTCAGCTCGGGGGAGCTTTCGTATCCGCCGCTGGCCAGCAGAACACCCTGGGTGGCGCGGACGGTGTGTTCGACCCCGTCGGACGTCACGACGACGCCCGTGACCGCGGAGTCCTCGATCACGAGCCGGGTGGCGGGCGCTTCGACGCGCACGTCGACGCCGTTGCGCAGGTTCGCTTCGAGTAGCGCGCCGATCAGGGCGGGGCCGGCGAGCCAGATCTCATCGATGCCGATGCCGCCCAGCAGCCAGAAGGGCAGTGGGTTCTTGGCCATGCCGGTGGTCAGGGCAGGCCGGACGTACTTCGCAGCCTCGCCGAGTCCCTGGGGTGAATACGGACCGGGGAACAAGGCGCGGCCGACGGACGCACCGTCGATGTCCGAGCGGTAGTCGGGCCAGATCGTCGGGATCCACCCGAACGAGGTGTGCTCTTCGATGTACCGGGCAACGTGGGGGCCGCTTTCCAGGAACTTCTCGATCATGTCGTGGTCGAGAACCTTGTCGCGTCCCTCGCCGTAGATGTAACGACGGGCCTGGTCGAGATCGTCGTCGATCTTCAGGTCGTCGGTGGAGAAGCCGTGATTGGGTATCCATGTGGCGCCTGCGGAGATGCCGGTGGCGCCGCCGACGAGTTCGCGGGATTCGACCACGAGCACTCGTGCGCCCTCCTTGGCCGCGGTGAGCGCTGCCATCAGGCCGGCTCCGCCGGAGCCGACGACCGCGACGTCCACTTCCTGCGGGATGCCGTTCTGGGATACCGTCCCGATGGAGCCGGTGAACCGAGTCGAATTACCGATCATGATCCTCCAACCTTTCAGTTTTCGGTGCGCCTTCGTCGTGCAAGCGCGAATACCGTATTGACTGTCAAATCAACAAGATTGACGTTTCTCTGTGATGTCCGAACGGCAGCGCCGATCCGAGCGGAGGCGGAGCGTGCCCAGAAGCCCGCGCAGCATCGATATACGTGGTGTGCCCGGCTCGGGGCACTCGCGCGGTCGCGTCCTCGAGTCTCGGGTGTCGCCTCGACGTGTGTTGTTGCACGATCGTGGTGTGCATCCCAGGCGATGATCCGATATCGACCGCAGCCGTGAGGTCCTTCCGTTGCCGATCGGCGGGAAGAACCGAATGTACTCGTCAGGACTGCAGTCGATCTCGACGGGACGACCCCCGTCGCCAGGTTCGGTCGTCCTTCCGCTCTGTGGTGGGAAGGGCGATGTCAGTTCGCGAATTTGGAGGCCACGGTCACGACGCGGTGGGCCATGTGGTCGAGGGCCGCGATCGTGGCGTCGTCGAGTTCGTTCTGGTTGTTCGGTCCGGTGACGTGCCCGACTCCGTAGGGGTTGCCATCGGCGAACTTGAGCGGATCAGTGTAGCCGGGTGGCACGATGATGCCGCCGAAGTGCATCAACGAGGTGTACAGCCCGGTGAGGGTGGTCTCTTGTCCGCCGTGCGCGGTCTGGCTCGAGGTGTAGGCGGCGTAGACCTTGTCGGCGAGTTCGCCCTGTGCCCACAGACCGCCGAGAGAGTCGATGAACGTCTGGAAGGGTGCGGCGGTGCTGGCGAAGCGGGTCGGTGAGCCGAAGATGACGGCGTCGGCCCACACGATGTCCTCACCGGTGGCGGCCGGCAGATTCTTGGTGGCCTCGTAGTTTGCAGTCCAGGCGGGGTTTTCGGCGAAGGTAGCCGGGTCGCGGGTCGCGGGTCTCGGCGATGTGGCGCACCCGGACCTCGGCGCCGGCGGCCTCGGCGGCCTTGCGCAGTCGCTCGGCCATCGCGGTGCCGTGGCCGGTGGCGGAGTAGTAGATGATCGACAGATTGGTCATATCGGTCCTTTCCTGATCGATGCTCATGTGCCTGTGCGCAGGGCAGGATCTGGGCGGTTCTCCCGCGCACGCGTCGGCGGACACCGCACTTCGTCGAGTCGCGACCCGCTCGGTCGGGACTTCTTCCGAAACACGCAACTAGTTGCGATGTCAACTAGTTGCCACTGTAGTGCAGATGGTTGAAATGTCAACTAAAGGCTCATCGCAGTGTCGTCGAACTCGGTGGGACTGCCGACCCCGTCGCGGCCCTTCCGCACCCGCAGGTGGGTTCCCCGGCCGACGACACCGGAAAGTGGTCCGGATTGAAGATGGAGGGAAATGGGGGAGGCGGGGTCACAGAGCTTGGATGGTAGGGAACACGGCGATCGCGCAGGCGGCGATGATTCCCGCGATTCCGGTGACGATTGCGAGCAGGGCTCGCAGGGAAGCGGCTTCGTCCTCGGCGACCGTCGGCCGCGAGCCGGCCAGCGCCCCGCAGACGGCCGCGATCATCCCGAGGATGAAGCCGAGTTCGAAAAGCCAGAAGAAGGCAAGGGACAGCACGCCCATCCAGGCCGAGACCGTCGGCAACAACGAGCGCGGTCGGTGCGGTCCTCGACGTCCCCGCGCCTCCGGACAGAGGGGGCGCGCCGAATCCGAGTCGCGAGGGTCGCTCATCGCTCCTCCTTCGCGTGGGGGACGAGTCGGGCCGACAGGAGTTGTTCGGGACCGTACGTATCGGAGATGTGTGCTTCGAGATGGGCGCGGAGCCGGTTCTGGGCGCGCAGGTGCGGGCGACGAATGCTAAAACCCCGGGGACGTGCACCGAGGGTGCAGAGGCCGCTCCGGGGTCTTCGCTGTCCACTGTATCCGGGCCGGAGGGGTATGCCTACCGGTTTGCAGCATTTCCGACTCGGGCAATCCACATGGTCTCGATGTCGGACCGTTTGTCGTGCCCAGTCGACTTCCACCCGAAGCGGGACACGTGAGGCGGTAGGGCTGCCGCTCTCGGGGGATGCGGCCGCATGCCTCCTGGGGTGCTGCCGAGCTGGATGTGAACGGATCGCGACGCGTAGGTGCCCAGGTCCCGTAGCGAGCGAGTCTCGCCGGAATTGTCCGTTCCGGGGAGAACGTTGCAGCGACCGTGCTGCGGTCGTGTCGGTCCCGGTCTTCAAGAGTGGGGTTGCCACCCGAACGTGCCCCCTGATGTCGTGACGAGATTCGATGCCGAGGGAGGGACACGATCGGATGAGTGCGGCGGACGGCACAGGTGCTTCGGTGACCGGCGCTGGGCGCGGAGTCGGGCGGGACAGTGCTCGAACTCCTGCGTCCGAAGGTGCGCACACGACGATGCAAGACGAAGAGAAGAAGGTCGTACTGCTCCACCGAGACGGGCCCGTAGGAGTGATCACCCTCAACCGGCCTCACGTTCTCAACGCCGTCGACGCCGCTGTGTCCGATGCATTGGGCGCCGCCCTCGACGAGATCGATCGTGATCCCGATCTGCGGGTCGGTGTCTTGACGGGAGCGGGACGGGCGTTCTGCGCCGGCGCCGATCTCGGGGCCTTCGCCGCTGGTGGATCCGTTCTGCCGACGAACCATCCGGAGTGGGGTTTTGCCGGCCTGGTCCAGCACTACGTGTCCAAGCCGCTCATCGCCGCTGTCAACGGTGTGGCGGTCGGCGGTGGCACCGAGATCGTGCTGGCATGTGATCTCGCCGTGCTCAGCTCCGAGGCCACGCTCGGATTGCCGGAGGTCAAACGCGGTCTCATCGCTGGAGGCGGGGGTCTCGTACGTCTTCCGGGGCAGATTCCACCGAAAATCGCTGCGCACGCGGTCTTTACCGGAGAACCTCTTTCGGCCGAGGTGGCCCTGCGTTGGGGGCTGGTCAATTCGGTAGTTCCGCCCTCGGAGGTACTGCCCGAAGCATTACGTCTGGCTCACGTCATCGCAGACAACGCACCCCTCGCGGTACGCGCGAGCAAGAAGGTCATGTCGCACGCACACGCAGTCGGATTCGAAGACGTTGTCTGGAAAGTCAATTCAGCCGAGTCCGATGCCGTGTGCGCCAGCGAGGACGCGTTGGAAGGTGCCGCGGCATTCACCGAGAAACGACCGCCCCTATGGCGGAACCGTTGACCGCCGCACAGCTTTCGCTGTGCACCGGTCCGTGAAGCACAACGCGCCCGTAGGGCTGCGCTGTGTAGTGCGACAAGTGACACCGTGGATGCCTCGTGCGGTATCCGAGTTATCCGGCCGGCCCATGGACCCGGTACGTCGTAGCCGGGGTAGAGAGAGGCAGCCGCTCCCGGATTCTCCAGCTGCGCTGTCCCTCTCGGGATCGAGTGGGGCCTCGGCAGCGTGGACATCTCGAACCGCATGAACTTTTCTGCATACAATCGTAATCCCGAGGGGCACTGGTGAAGAGAACGACAGAGACAGTCGGACACGTTCGGAATGCGGCTCGGACACAGACCGCGTTGCTGGATGCAGCGCTCCAGGTCTTTCTCAGAGACGGGTACAGCAAAGCTACGACCGAGGAGATCGTGGCACTGGCGGGGGTCACCCGAGGAGCTCTCTACCATCACTTCGCGAACAAGCACGAATTGTTCCGAGCCGTGATCGAGCGCGCGCAACGGGAGGTCGCGGAAGCTCTTGTGCCCCCAGAGCCGGTCGATGCTTCGTGGGAGGCGTTCATCGGTGGGGTGCTCACTGCTCTCGCCTCCGCTCAGGACCCGGCGACGCGTCGATTGCTGCTGATCGAAGCACCTGCCGTCCTCGGGTGGATCGATATCCGGAAAGCTCAGGAACCGCTCCTGCACAGTATCGCGACCATGCTCGAGCCGGTCGAAACGGTTGAGCGAGGACCGTCGATTCGCACGTCGATACTCGCCCGTCTACTGGTGGCTGCAGTCGAAGGGGCGATGTTGTACCTGGCACACGCCGATCACCCCCAGCGCGACCACACAATCGTGCAAGCCGAAGTGCGCACCATTCTCGAGAAGACCGGTCTGCCCGGGCGGTAGAGGCCGAGACACGACCGGAAGCGAGCACCTGACCGACGCACGACGTCGGACACGATGACGCGGGGTCGGACGACCGTTGCGGTCGATCCCTACGGTGCCCACCCCGCCTCCGCTCCCACGGAGATATGATCAAGGTGTTCGACTCCACCCGGCTATGGACGAGGCCGCCGATGGTTGACATCGATCCGATGGCGACACAGCGGGACGATCGGTCCCACCTTGTGGCCGAATTGAGCGCGGTGGGATTCGAGGACCTCCACGAGATCGGCAGCGGTGGTTTCGGCGTCGTCTTTCGAGGTCGGCAGCCCGAGCTGGATCGCACCGTGGCGATCAAACTGTTGACCGCGCGACCGGATCCCGACAACGTCGAGCGTTTTCTGCGCGAACAGCGTGCGATGGGTCGTCTCTCCGGCCACCCGAACATCGTCACCGTGTACGGGGTCGGTACCACTGCATCCGGTCAGCCCTACATCGTGATGGAGTATCACCGACGCAACTCACTCGAAGTTCGGATTCGGACGCAGGGCCCACTGCGTTGGGAGGACGCACTCGAAGTCGGCGTCAAGATTGCCGGCGCTCTGGAGACCGCGCACCGGATGGGCATGCTGCACCGGGACGTCAAGCCGGCCAATATCCTGCTCACCGATTACGGTGAGCCGCAACTGACCGACTTCGGAATCGCGCGCGTCGCCGGAGCCTTCGAAACCACCAGCGGCGAGGTAACGGGATCTCCGGCATTCACCGCACCCGAAGTACTCGCCGGGCAGGCCCCCACCCCTTCGGCCGACGTGTACGGACTCGGTGCAACCGTGTTCTGCGCAATCACCGGACACGCGGTGTACGAGCGACAGCGCGGTGAATCGGTGGTTGCACAGTTCCTGCGGATCACCCGCGGTCCGGTGCCGGACCTCTGTGAGGATGCCCGCATACCGGACGACCTCGGCGAAGTGATCGAACGCGCGATGAACCGAGACCCTGTCTCGCGTACCGGTACCGCCGTCGAATTCGGTGAACAACTACGTGCCGTCGCGGAATACCACGACTTGCCGGTGGACCGACTTCCGATGCCCGACGCCGCCGACACCGCCGACACCGCCGTGCCTGCCCGGACCACGACCGGTGATCTCGGCCCTCGACGACGTAGTGGATCCGGTCGGTTGCTCCTTCCGATACCCGCCACACGGTTACGCCCGCCGACGACGACCCGACCATTGGTGGTGCGCGAGCGCCTCCTGCAGATACTGCGAGAGGGCGGGCCGCGCATCCTGACGGCGATCACTGCTCCACCGGGCTTCGGCAAGACCACCCTTGCCGCGCAATGGTCGCGCGAGTTGACCGCGACAGGCATCCATGTGGCGTGGTTGTCCGTCGATACCGACGACAATGAAATCGTATGGTTTCTGTCGCATCTGATCCAGGCCCTTCGACAGGTGCGACCGATGTTGGCTCGCGAACTCGTCGCGGTGCTCGACGAGCACGGCGACGATGCCATGCACTACATGCTTGCCACGCTGATCAACGACGTTCAGCAATCCGCCGAACAAGTCGTCCTGATCATCGACGACTGGCACGGATCTCCCACCCCGACGCCCTCGCTGCGATGGCGTTCCTGTTGGACAATGCCGACGCAGCGAACTTGAGAGTTGTCGTCACCAGTCAGGCACGCACCGGAATGGCGTTGAGCCGTATGCGCGTTCGCGACGAATTGATCGACGTGGACGCCGCCACACTGAGGTTCGACCTTTCGGAAGCGCGAGCACTGCTGGTCGATGTCGCCGGGCTACGTCCGACCGAGGAGGACATCGCCGCGCTGACCCGCGCGACCGGAGGCTGGGTGGCCGCGCTCCACCTGGTTTCACTGTCACTACGCGCCAGCGACGACCCCGCAGGGTTGATCCGCGGAATCACCGGTCGCCACCACGCCATCGAGGACTATCTCGCCGAGAACGTCCTCAGTTCCATCGAAGCCCCGACTCTGGACTTCTTGCTCGCTACCAGCATCTGCGAGTACATCTGCGCGGACCTGGCCGGCGCGCTCACCGGAACGACCCGAAGCCAGGCTCTGCTCGAGGAGATCGAAGACCGAGGGTTGTTCCTTCGTCGACTGGATCAGGACCGCACCTGGTTTCGCTACCACCATCTGTTCCGCGAGTTCCTCCATCGCTGGATCGAACGCGAGAGCCCCGAACGCCTGAGCCGGTTGCATCGCATCGCAGCACAATGGTTCGCCGACCACGGGTTCATCCGAGAGGCGGTCACCTATGCCGAGGCAGCAGGGGACGAGGAGATGGCCGTGGACCTGGTGGAACGGCACGGCACGAACTTGCTCGAGCTCTCTCAGGCCGCCTCGGCACTGGTACTGCTCGACAAGCTGCCGCAGTCGGCGCTTGCCGGCCGGCCCCGCCTGCAGCTCATGGTGGCGTGGAGCAACATTCTCCTCCATCGCCTTCGACCCGCCGAACGAGCCCTTGCCGCTGCCGAAGCTCTTCTGGCGGATGCGACCGTCACTGTCGACGACACCGAGGAAGTCAACGCGGAGATCGGTGTGATCCGCGCCCTCGTCGCAGCCCGTTCCGACCGTTACGACTCGACGGACGAACTCGTTCGTCCGGCTCTGGCTCGAGCCGATGCGCTTTCTCCGTGGGTCGTGTCGGCAGCGACCAACCTCGCGAGTATGGCTGCAATCCACCGCTTCGATTTCCCTGCCGCCGAGCAACTTCAGGAATGGGCCGCTCCTTACCACAGTCGAAATCGCGGACCGTATGCCCGGATGCACAGTTCTTGCTGCCTGGGCATCATCGCGCACGAACGACTGGAGATCTCGACTGCGGAAGAGCAGTTCCGACAAGCTTTGCGAACGGCACGTAACGGAAGCAATGGGAACTCGACCGCTGTGCGACTCGTCGGTGCATTGCTCGGTGGGTTGCTCTACGAGCAGAACCGTCTCGATGAGGCAGATCGGCTTCTCGACGAGAGCTTCCTGTTGGGATATGAAGCCGGTGCAGTGGACTCGAAGACGGTCCGGTATACGGCCGGTGTTCGAATCAAGGCGGCGCGCGGCAATCGTGCCGCCGCCGCACAACGCCTCGACGCGGGCGCCCGGGCGGCGCACGCATTGAAGCTGCTCAGGTTGCGAGCCCAGATCGAGGACGAACGTGCGCGACTGCGGCTACCTGCGACGATCGGCATTCCCGTCCGCCTGCCGCCCACGTATGCGGAACGGCGCCGACCCGTGCACGGGATCGACGCGACCATTGCTCAATTCGACGAGTCCGTCGGCATTCGGACCCTCCTCGACGACGGCACACCGGACTCGCTGGAAACGGCGTGCAGGTGGGCGCAGGAATGGGTGGACCTCCTCGTCGATGCCGGCCGTCCGCGGGCGTTGTTGCAGGCACGGTGTCTGCTGGTAGACAGCCTGGCCACGGCCGACCGCACCGACGAGGCCGAAGCGCTGCTCGCAACGATCACTGTCCAGTGTGTCGCGCTCGGTATCGTGCGTGTCCTGCTCGACGGTGGACCGCACCTGGTGGCGCTGCTCGAGGACGTGCGAGCGGACGAGAGCAGGCAACGGAACAACAAATGGCCACCGATGTCCGACCGGTTCTGGAGCGTGATTGCCCCGCCAGGCCCGTGAGGTCCGGTCGGTGTGCAGGCCGCACTGTCGATGAGTTCTTTTGTCGTCGAGTCTCTTGTCGGAAGTCGTTTTCGGAGTCGAGCAGTCGTCTTGTGGACCGGCACCGGGCGGTTCGTGCCTGTCGCCTCCGGAAATGTGTTCGCCGGCGCGGGTGAGCGCAGACTGCTGCGCTCATGCCCTGCAAGCGACATCTGACGTCTCGATGACAGCGGGTGCGGTCACGTCCTACCCGTGAGGCGATACTTGCGGTATGGAGGTAGTGAACGGTTCGTCCGGTTCGGGGGATGATGTCGCGGTGTTGTCGTTCGAGTCGACGGTCCCGCGCAGGCATGTCCACCGCCAGGCGGTATCCGAGGTCTTCCTCACCGATTGCGTTCGCGGTCCCGGACCGGACCGGTTCGTTCTGGGTGCGCAGTGGCCGCGTCTGCACGGTTTTTATCGCAGCCGGTCCGGTCGTTACGACCCGATGCTGCTCGCAGAGACGCTGCGGCAATGCGTGATCTATCTGGCACACACCCGGTATCGGGTCTCTCTCGGTCAACGGTTCGTGATGCAGGAGATCGACATCAGCGCCGAGTTCGAGCGCCTGGTGATCGGTGCCGGTGCCGCCGAGGTCGCCGTCACTGCGGTGGTATCGGATGTGCGACGTCGTGGCTCGCAGGTCACCGCCTTGAGCGCCGCACTCGAGTTCGCGATCGCTGGTCGCTGTGTCGGGTCCGGAAGGGGCCGAACCGTGGTTCTCGCGGCCGAGGAGTACGACATCGTTCGTTGGGGTGAGGGCGGGCCACGTGCGCTCGGCTCTGTACCGAGGGGGGTGCCGGTCGATCCGGACGTGATCGGGGTGCCGGTCGTCGGGGATGTGGTGGTGGGTGCGACGGTACGGCCGGGTCGCTGGCGAGTGCTGCCGGACCTGTCGCATCCGGTGTTGTTCGACCATCCGTCCGATCACTTGCCGGGCATGCTCGTCCTCGAGGCTGCCCGTCAGGCGGCACGAGCGGAGCTCGGGGACCCGGAGGGGGATCCGGTGTCGATGAGCGTGCAGTTTCACCAATTCGTCGAACTCGACGTTCCGGCGGAGATGGTGGTCTCGGGACTCGAAGAGGGGAGCGCAGGTGCCCATGTCGTGCTCGAGCAGCAGGGGAGGGCAATGGCTACCGCCACGCTGAGGTGGGCCGCTCGTGCAACTCGTGTGCCGGGACCGGGATGCGGCGGGTAGCGGCGTGTCAGGCCGGTTGGTGTGTGTTGCTCCAGCGGGCGTGGCGGATCCTGTCGCTGTCTGGGCGGCAGTCGGAGGTCAGGATGCCGTTGAACAGGAACTGAAGCATCTGGTCGATGCGTTGTTCGAGATCGATGCGCCGATCGAGGACATTCGAGACCATCTGGACCCCGGTGAACGCAGAGATGACGAACCGTGCCAGGTCGGGGGGGTCGATTGTGGGGAGGAGGTCGCCCTCGTCGATCGCGGTTTCGACGAGGTGCCGGCAGGCTTCGATCCAGTCCTGGTACGGTCCCGGTTGGTTCGGTTCGGCGCCGGCGCTGAATTCGAGGGTCAACCGGATGCCGGCGCGGACGATCGGATCCTCGACGATCTGCCGTCCCATCTCGTGGCAGAGCATCACGATCTGCTCGAGCGCCGAGGCCTGTATGGCGGCGATCGCGCCGACTGCGGCGATGGAGATGGCGTGTTGTTGTTCTACGACGGCGTGTGCGAGTTCGTCCTTCGATTTGAAGTGGAAGTACAGGGCACCTTTGGTGAGCCCACTGCTCGCGTCGACGATCGCCCCGAGGCTGGCACCGTCGAATCCCAGCCGATCGAACGTAGCGGCCGCTGCTGCCACGATCTGCTGCCGGGTCTCTACTGCCCGAGCTTGTTTGGCCACACCCCGTGTCCTTTACTCGATGATCTACCGAAAGGCGAGTCGTGGAGCATCTCGGCCCTCTGCCTCCTCTGAGGCGAACCGTACCACCGGACCGGAACGACATTGCGGACCACGCCTCGGCGCCGTCGACATCCTCGTTGCACGTCGCGGTCGTGGGTTCGAGCGGTTTCCTCGGCGGGGCGGTGCTCGACGCTCTCCGGAACATGGGGGTGGCATGCACGTCGATAGCGCGCCGTCCGCTCGCATCCTCGAGACCGGCGATGCGGGTGGTGGCGGCAGATCTACTCGATGTGGAATCGTTGACCGACGCGCTGGCCGGTGTCGACGTGATTGTGCACGCGGCCTCGTATACGGGCTCCGACACAGCCCGATGTGAGGAGGTCAACGCTCTCGGTACCGAGAATCTGGTGACGGCCGCTGCCCACCACCGTATCGAGCCCATCGTGTATCTGAGCACGATCGGCGTCTACGGACCTGGACCGCATCGCAACGTCATGGAGGGTGAACTTGCTCCGGCTCCGGTGACTGCGCTGAGCGCCAGTCGGCTGACCGCCGAAAACCATGTACGCCGATATGGCGGTCTGGTGCTGCGTTCCGGATTCGTGCACGGACCCGGCGACCGGTGGTTCCTACCCGGGTTGGCGCACCTCGTTGCGACTCTCGGGGTATGGATCGACGACGGCGTCGCACGGCAATCGGTGATTTCGCGCGGGGACGTCGGCAGACTTACCGCCGCGGTTGCGGCGCGGCCGCTACACACTGCGTGGCGTGGGGGCATGCGTCATCTCGCTCATCCGAACGCGGTGACCGTCCGCGAGCTCGTGCACGCCGCCGCCGCAGAAGGACTTCTCACCCCACCGATCGACTCCGTCGACTTCGAAGAGGCACTGCGGATAGGTCGGAAGCGGGGACTGTCCGCACGTCATATCGATCTGATCGGGCACGATCATCACTACGTCAGCACCCGAGTCTGGGCTGATACTGCACTCGATCCCTCGCCGGAGGTCTTGAGTCCCCACTCACCGTAGGGGTGCTCTGGACGTCCCGAAGTGGATGGCGTTCGCCGGGTTCTCCGGGCGTACCGACCGTGCAGCGGGTATGTATCGGTAAGACGTTCCCTGTGCGCTGGACATGAGGTACTCTCTATTCGGCTGCAATACCGGTCGAATGGTATTGTTTGCCCGGCCTGGCATCGATGTGGATGAATATGGGGAGTGTTCGAACGCATCGGCGGGTGATGTGCATCGAGTTGCTGACAGGCCGGTGATGGTGAGAGTTACGAGGGGTGCTCACCATCACCGGCCTGCGAGGTTCCGTCGGCATACGGCGCCGACGGACCTTCGTCCACGCGCTGGGGGGGAGAGCGCGCGAACTGTGCCTCCGTCAGGGAGCACGGGGGCACAGCACAGACTATTCGAGACCTCGACCGTGTGCACGACCAACCCCTCCGGGTACACGAAGTTGTCGAAGTAGGGGCCCAGGATGGTGCTGTATCGGTCATCGGTGCTGTCGACCGTTGGGGTCGGTGAGCTGCTGTGACACGCTGCCGTCGGCGTCGGCGAGAAAGATCGGTCACCATCCGTCGTCGACGGTCGCTTTCACCGATGTCGGCTCGCGTGTAGCGGGACGCACCGGATCGCGGTGGGGTCCGATCCTGGAAGTTTCTCCTACAGAGTCGTCCTGTTACGAAATGACGACCGGCCCAGTTGTTCCTGTCACTGCCCACCGTCCGTCGACATGATCGAGGACGTAGGTGAGGCCGAGTCCGCAGTCCCTGCCGCACCACAGTCCGGCGCCGACGTGGACCGTTCCGTCGTCCTGCCGTCCGAGGGGGGACAGTCCGACCAGGACGCCGTCGTTGTCGACCCCGGTCAAGCCCTGTCGTGCGGGCTCCGTATGCAGCTGAGGGTCTGCGACGAACTCGACGGGCGGCAGATCGGCGGCTCGTGCGGTGATCTCGTTCTTCAGATCGGTGTCGAACTGCGGTCCATCGGCGGCGATGGACATTTCCGAGCTGCGTGATGCGGGACCGTCGACGATGTAGATGTACCCGACGGGAGTCGGTGCTTTCGCGAAGGGGTTGTCCACGAGGATGAGGTGGTGCAGGGCAGCCGAATAGATCTGTGATTGTGCGCTCGGTACAGGCGTGCTCGTGGCCGTGTCGAGCGGGTCGGTGCCGGCTCCGGTGTCCGTGCTCGAGCAGCCGGTCAGGGCGGCAGCAAGGACCAGCGCGGAGGTCACCGTTCGGATGCTCACGGTTCGGATGGTACCGATAGCGATGATGTCTTCGTCCTGCGTCCGCACTGGTCGAACAACCTGGTGTTCGGGGTCGGCAGAGTGCCTCGTCTTCGTGGACCGTGGTTACGGTAATTGTGCCATGCGAGCCAAAGCGACTGTTGCTGCTCGTAATTCGTCGGGCGAATCGAGTGGCGACAGATAACCGGCGCGCGTCATGGCTCGACCGCGCGGCGTGGTGACATCGAGGTCCAGGCCGTAGCGGTCGGCTCCGACACAGGTTGCTGCTGTGGCATCCGGGAATCCGCCGAGCTTCCGGGCCATTGCCAGCAACGAATCGGCGTGATCGTCGTTGAGATGCGCGATCGCACGAGCGGCCGACGGGGTAACCGGATCCGGCAGTGCTTCGGCGTAGTCCTCGGCGGTGGCCGAATCCATCCGCCCGTACCCCCCGACCCAGCGCACGCGCTGCACCCGCAGAATCCAGAGCGAGAAGTCGCTGAAATCGATGTACACGCGTGCCGCGGGGACAGCGGCCAAGTGCGCTTCCCGTGCCGCCGCCAACTCCTCGCCCTCGGGCCGCTCGACATATCCCGCGAGGGTGATGCGGGTGCTGGCGAGCGGGTCGGACTGCGGGGCAGGAGCGACGACCGCGATGCTCGCGCGTGGATCGCGCGCAAGATTACGGCCGTGCTCTGCCATGTGCGACACGCACAACACCGGAGAGCCTCCGACCAGTCCGTACGTCACGAAGGAAGCCCAGGGGTCTCCGTCCTTGGTGAGGGTCGCGAGAGTGCCGGTGTTCGTCGACGCTGCGACCGTCCGTGCTTCTTCGGCGGCAGAGGGTCGTGTCGCGTTCACGATCTCTGTCAGTGGCGGCGGCACCGTGGGGGCGTCGCCGGGGTTTCCATGATCCGAGTTCGTCATTCACGAGACGGTACCGGGTGGCATTCTCGACTTTCGCATGTTGAGGTCCGTTGTGTCCCGATCCGAGCGGCGCCTCTTCTCGGGGCATCCGCATCATGTCACCTTCTGCCTCGCCCGGTGCCGACAATCACCGCTACAGTCCTCGCGAGCTTGCCTTGGATCGAATTCGGGTGGCTCGGGTACCTGCGACAATTTCCGAGTGCAGATTCCCACCGTCGAACAGCTGGTGTCCCGGCTCACCCGTGTACTTTCGCGTCCCCGTCGTGTGCGTGCGTTCGCTCGGGCCGGACTGTTGGACGGCTTGACGGGGGCAGCCAGACGTTCCCGGATCGCGGTCCTGCACCAACTTGTCGATCATGGAGTGAGCATGACCGAGTTGGGTCGGGCGACCAGCGCCGGTCAATTGGCCTATCTGGTGTTCGATGATGCGTTGGCGCCGCGCGGGGAGATGTACACCTTGGAACAGATTGCGCAGCAGACCGGCGTTCGGTCGGCCGATGTGGAGCGATGGTTTCGGTCGATGGGTCGGGGTGTGTCCACGACGGAGGCGGCAGATTACAGTGAAGATGATCTGCGTCTGGCGCGGTTGTTGACGGAGTACCGTGCGCTCGGGAGTGACGATGCCACCTTGTTTGCGTTTGCTCGGGTGGTCGGCAGAAATGCCTCGATGTTCGCAGATGTCAGCAGGCCGTTCCTGGAGAAGCAGTTGGAGGTGTATCGGGAGCGGCCCGAGGCTGCTCTGATGCTTGCTCAGGACCTGAGGCAGTTCGCTGCCGTTCAGTCCCGCCTGCTCAGTCAGGCTGTGACGACGCGGCTTCGTCAGCATCTCAGCCATCAGGTCCGTATCAGCGGGACCGATCGCCCTTCGCCGGACGTCTACGACGTGGCCGTGTGTTTCGCGGATCTCGTCGGATTCACCCCGTTGGGTGAACAGCTCTCGCCGACCGAGCTCGGAGGCTTGGCCGACCGGTTGGACAGTCTTACCACCGATCTGGTGGAGGAACCGGTTCGGTTCGTGAAAACGATCGGTGACGCGGTCATGTTGATCTCGCCCGATCCGACCGCGCTCGCTCGGGCGGCTGTGCGACTTGTGGATTCCGCTCGGCACCAGGGACTTCCGCCGCTTCATGTCGGCATCGCATGGGGTGCGGTAGTGCACAGTGCGGGTGACTGGGTGGGGCAATCATTGAATCGCGCCAGCAGGATCGTTGCGGTTGCGGAGCCACTGGAGATACTGGCCGACAGCGAGACGATGAGTCGTCTGGATGCATCCCTCTTGGAGGTCGATTTCGCGGGGTCGTACCAGCTGAAGGGGTTCAGCGGTGAGCAGGAGCTCTACCGTGTGCGATCTGCAACGAACGAACGTTGACGAGATCGACGATCGATCTCGGCAAGAAATAAGTGCGAGAGTATATTTCGGCAACGCGCGGGGTGGGCGTCACCGACTCGCCGATTTTCTGGCGATCCGTCGTCGACAGTGCACGAGGTCGCCTGTTCATCGGTGACCTCGCCGGCGTCGAGACCCTTGTCGACCGCTACGGTCCTCTCGACGGTGTCTACTACGGACAGGGTTGTCCTTCGGTCCTGCTGCCGCGGGTCGCTCTAGTGGCGATCCTCGGAGTACGAGGGCGTGCTGCGCATCCGCGGTGGCGCGGTGGGAAAGCGGTAGTGCCCACCCCGCCGCCCTTGACGAACACCGGCCTCTCCGTCGAGATGTCTCCACGACGTAGCGGGGTCACCGTGACGATCGGTCACCCACTGCTCGACCGCCTCATCGAGGTGCGCCTCGCCAGCTCGTGAGGCGAACACCAACAGAATCAACGGTGCGCTGAGCACGAGCGTGCCAACGGCGAAGGCAGCGAGCAGCAGCGTCATGATCGGCACACCGTCAGGAACCGGTGCTTCCGTGGACATGTCGACGTGCAGACCGGCCATGCCGGTGTAATGCAACGCTGCCACGGCACCGCCCATGATCACCGCTCCCAGCACGCGCGTGGCAAGCCGTGCAGCTCTGCGGGCCAGCCACAATGCAGCTGTGGAAGCGCCGATGCCGATGAGTATCGAGACCATGACGAAGAGCGAATCATGGGTGAGTGTGCCACTGATCCGAATCGCGGCCATACCGCTGTAGTGCATCAGACTGACCGCCAGTCCCATCACTACTCCGCCTACGGACAATGCGATTGCCCGTCCGAGGGGGCCCGCCGACAAGGCCCGAATATCGATGAGCCACAACCCGAACAAAGTTGCAGCTACTGCCACTGCCGCGGACAGCGCCGTCAATACGGGATCGTAACGGATCAACGAACCGGGCACTGCGAAGCCCATCATGGCAATGAAATGCGTAATCCAGATACCGACGCCTCCGAGGGACAACGCACCCAACAACAACCACGCCCACCGAGCCGTCCGTGAGGAACGGGTGTGGGCCTGCCGGACGCAGGACAGCCCGACATAGGACCCGGCAATCGATGTCCCGTAGGCGACGAAGAGCACCCACAGACCCAAATCGAAATGATGTATTTCGTGCGTCATCGTTTTCCTTGCATACGGCACGCCCGAGCACTCGCGCTCGGCAGCGGCGTGCCCCACCGTATCGACGCGTGCTGCTCTTTCGGACCCCCCGAGGAGCAGCATCGAGAGCGTATCCGAACATTTCAGCCGACTTCCCGGCATCTGTGGTCTACGCCCGCGAGCCACGGGAGAAGACGCCGCCGGATGAATCGGCCGAAATCCCCGGCGTTTCGCGGCCGGCCTGATGGCATGAGGTTGTCGGACGAGGGCTTTTCCACTCGAAACCCCGTCGGGGTGCGGAGTGCATCGTGGGTTGCCGTCCGGCTCGCTACTGTTACGCCCCTGTCGGTACCTGTGTTTCGATTTCACCCCCTGATTCATTCTGTCGGCGCCGACGGCGATGCCGAACTCTTTCGTCGACGGAGGTATGTATCCGCGACGGCGGACGGTTCACGGTAGGAACGCTGGTACGCCCCGGAGAATGGGTGCACCGACTACATCTGAAGTGGGGAGCCCTGCCGACGGGGCGGATCGACGGAGACGCCATCAAGGTGACTGCGCCGAGAACGAAGGCGGGCGGTAGCGTCGAGTGGGATCACCCGTGGCAGACACCGGTCAGGGAACGTCCGCCGCTGACGAGTGCTCGGGTATCGGTGGTTCGTCGGTGGTGTGGTCATCCAGAAGACCGGTCATCCTCCGTACATCGTGTGGGGGAGATTCGCAACAAGTGGAACGAGCTCGGCGGTAGCCAGGGCGCATTGGGCTACCCGGTCAGTGATGAGATCGACGTCGACGGGGTGAAGGTGAGTACGTTCGAGCGCGGCTCGATCTACTTCGAAGACGGTGTCGTGAGCGTCCGCTGATCGGCATCGGCGTTCCCGACCATCGTTCAGGGCGAACGAGTGCATGCTGTCGTCGTTCTCCAACCGAAATCCGCAGCAGCGGAATCCGACTCCGCGAGCATGTCGGCTCTCTGATCGCCGGCTGCACGTCACCTCGTACGAATCGGCTTCGTCGAGTCGCTACCTGTATAGGGATCGGGAAAGACTTTCGGTCATCGCCGTGCAACCCGTGTGGGGCGTGTTCCGCGTTCACCCCCACTCGGCGGCCCACTGTCCTTGCGCGGCGGTGGCTACCTCGGGCCTGAGGACGCTTCGAAGGACTGAACCGGGTATGCCACGCCGGCGCCGAGTACCCGGATGCCGACGCGGTCGCCCGGATCGAGAGTGGTGACACCGAAGCGGCGCACGGTGACCCGTTCGGGGACTGCACCACCGGGGGCGTCGAGGCGGATGCCGATGAGCATTTCCGATCCGAGATACTCGACGTCGACGACGGCTCGCAACCGTCTTCAGGTCCTTGCGGAGGGAGCAGGCGATCAGCGGTGCGAGAACCGCATCGACGGTATTGCGCGGTCGGTCGTGTGCCTCGACATCTCGGATTCCCCCGCTACCCGGCGGCGGATGCGCTGGGCGTGGCGCTCGGCGCGCGCCATCCGGGTCAGATAGGCCGGCGTCGGCGGGACTCACCCGAGTTGCTTGGCGAGCCCCAGATCGTCCCGGTTCGCCCAATGCTCGACGATCTTGCCGTTTTCGATTCGGCACCGATGAGATCGAGTGATCGCGAATGTTCGACCCGTGGGAGGGAAGACGGTGTCGAGCGTGCCGTCTTCGGTGTAGAAGGCGATCGGTGCGGTGTGGTGTCCGTGCATCGTCGAGTTCACCGTGACGAGATTCCACTCGGTAACGGCGTGGTGGATCTCGTACCTCAGATCTTCGAATGCGGCGCGCAACCTGAGCGCGAGTTCGTAGAAGGCGTCGGGCCCGGTGCCGCGCGCCGAGGGCGGCGCGGTTTTGCGCTCTCGGGTGAACCCGCCGACGCCGATCACTTCATCGAAAAGCGGCGCGGTTCCCGCGCGCCATGTAGGTTTCTACGGAGTTACGACCGCTGTCTGCCGTCTGCGATCCAGTGCGTCGATCACGAGGGCTGCACCGATGCCGAACATCCACACGTCCTTGGCCACGGCGGTGCCATCCTGGGTGGGTCGGATCGAGCCGTGCTCGTGCATGCCCGGGGTTTTCCAGTACATGGTCAACAATCCACCGCTGAAGGCCGCGAGTGCGGCCCCAACAAGCGCAGAGGGCACGAACGGCGCGAGCAGTGCTACACCGAGGGTCGTTTCGGCTGCAGAGACCGTCTTTCCGAAAGTCTCCGGCCGCATCGTGCGTACAGCGGGAACAGCGTTGGCGGCCATGCCCTGTAACCCGGCGGCAGCTTCGGAGGACAATGCTCGCTTTCCAAGGCCCGAGTTGAGAATGAACGCGCCGGTTGTCAGACGGAGGGGAAGATGACTCAATCTCACAGTTCTCTCCTCTGTGCGTCAGGTCGAACCTCGGTTGAAGTGTCGGAGTACTTCGATCATCCCGCGGTCGACCGGCAGACGCCACCTGTGATGTACCGCGTGTCGGTGAAGGCAAGGAGGACATCGTCGCTTTCGACCTACGCGCCGACCGCCTAGTGGGCGGGGACGCCGAGCGCGGATTCGGTTCGCGGTCGCAGTGGTGCTTGGCATCGCTGTTACGGGGTTCGTTATATGTCGAGCCGACGGACACTGAGCTTTCAGATGCTCTCGCACCTGTCGGCGCTGAGTTCAGCTGCAGTCGGGTTGTTCATGTGTGCGTTGCCGGTGCCTCCCAGGGCAACACCGCGACAGCGTCGGAGTCACGACGGTCAGCCGACCGGTTGGTGCCGGCGAGTGGGATGGCGATGTCGACGACCTCGGACTCGATGGTCAACGACACTTTGCGGGCGTGGGCGCGCCCGGTGGGGGCGTCGTACGCGATCAATACATAGCGACCGGTCGGAGGCAGCTGGAAGGAGTAGCGGCCGCGGTCGTCGCAGTGGGTGGAGTCGATATGTTTTCCCATCGCCTCGCTGAGCGCAACCAGTGCGCCGGGGGCGAGTCGGCCGTCGCAGGTGACGGTGCCGGAGACGGTGAGTTCGTCGTCGAGGGTGATGTCCTGGACGATCTCGCCGCCGGCGAAGTCGATCACGGTGGCGGACGGTGCCCAGCCGAGGGTGTTCGCGACCACCACGTAGGTGCCCGGGCCGGGCAGCACCACCGCATAGCGGCCGTCGTTGTCGGCCCGGCTCCAGTCCAGCTGTTCGCCGTGCATGTCGAGCACTGATACCAGCATCATCCCGCGGGCGTTGTTGTCGGAGCGGGCCAGCCGGATCTGGCCCCGCACGACCGCTTCGTGTTTCTCCTGGCCTTGGGCGCGGGCGAGTTCCAGTTCGCGGTGGGTGCGGCGGTCTCTGGGGATCAGGGCCGCCACCGCGGCACAGGTCGCTGCTGCCAGGGCGCCGAGGCCGAGTACGAGCTGGAATGCCGTGTCGGTGGCGTAGAAGTTACCGGCGATCTCGACCTGGTGGGTCGCCATGATGACCGCGACCAGGGTGCTGGCCAACGAGGTGCCGACCGAGCGCACCAGTGAGTTCAGGCCGTTGGCCGATGCGGTCTTGGTGATCGGTACCGAGGACATGATCAGTGTCGGCATCGCGGCGAAGGCCAGCGCGGTGCCGATTCCGACCAGGGTCGAGCCGATCACGACCGCGGTCACGGACTCGGCGTAGACGAGGCGGCCGGCGTAGGCCAGTGCCATGAGTGCCGCGCCGGACAGGAGCACCAGGCGGCCGCCCCATCGGCCCAGCAACCACCCGGACAGCGGTGACATGGCCACCATCGCCAACCCCGAGGGCACCATCGCCAGACCGGCAGCGCTGACGCCCAGGTCGAACCCGGTGCCGCTGACACTGGGCTGCTGGAGAACCTGGACGGTGACCAGCATGTTCACGAACATCGCTGTCCCGGCGAAGATGGAGGCGAGGTTGGTCATCAGCACCGGTCGTTGCGCACTGGTGCGCAGGTCGACCAGGGGCTCGTTGACGCGCAGCTCCAGCGGCGTCCAGATTGCGAACAGCAGCACCGAGGAGGCAAACAGGCCGAGGGTCAGCGGCTGGCCCCATCCCCAGGTGTTGCCCTTGGAGATCGGCAGCAGCAGGCATACCAGTGCCGCCGAGAGCACCAGCGCCCCGACTGCGTCGAAGCGGCCCGGTGTGCGCACCGGTGACTCCTCGACCACCACGAGCAACGCCACGACCAGCACCGTTCCGATGACGGCGCTGAACCAGAAGATCGAGTGCCAACCCAGCCAGTCGGTCAACACGCCCGCCAGGGGGAGCCCGAGCGCCGAACCGATGCCCATCGTCGCGCTCATCAACGCTACCGCACTGCCGATGCGCTCTGGTGGGAGCTTGTCGCGCAGCAGGCTGATCCCCACTGCGATCAGCGAGGCACCGAAGCCCTGCAGCGCTCTCCCGGCGATCATCGTCAGGAAGGAGACCTCCATGGCGCAGATCACCGAGCCGACGATCATCGCCCCCAATGCGACCGACAACATCCGCCGCTTGCCGTACATGTCGGCCATCCGGGCCACGACCGGGGTACTCACGGCGGCGGTGAGCAGGGTGGCGGTGACCAGCCACGAGGAGTTCGAGGTGGAGATGTCCAGTAGCCCGGGGAACTCCGGCAGCAGCGGAATGACCAGGGTGAACTGCAACGCTGAGACCATGCCGCACAGTGACAGCACCACAATCGTCATCCAGGTTGGCACATGGCGAGACATCGGACTCCTTCGAATCGGGGCAAGGTCGATCGTTGGCACCCAGTTTTGCTCACCGGGGAGGGTGTGGGTGGTCTGGCACGCTCGGTGTCGCCGGGTTTCTCGCCGCATTTCGCAACCAGCGACAGTTCGACCGGCCATACCGACCACTGCGCCAAGGCGCGGCGACACCACAGGTCCCCGGCGGTATGTGCACTGGCGATTTTCGGCGTGGTTGGTGCGGTGCTCGGAGCTACCGGCGTCCTCAGCCGTCTCGAGTGGGCATCTGGTGGTCGGGAGACCGGCCCCAAGTCGACGCGTGGCGAGCGGCCGGCTTCACCCTCAGTGAGCTTCAGTTGGGGGAGACGGTCACCTTCTCTCGCGCCGTCACGGATAAGAACGCGCGACTTGTGGTCGAGGTGCCCAGCAGAGCGGAACTGAAGACGGTGACCGAACGCTCGGAGCAAGCCGCTGATGTCGATCTGGTGCTGATCACCTGTGAAGTCGAAGCCGGACGTGCCGGCGGCGGCGAAGGATCTGTACATCTCGCCGTTGTTCACCGCTATCGTCTGCGTGCTCACCAGGGGCTGTGCCTGGCGGCACCTGCCGCCGTCATTCGGGGGCAGTGCTCCGAACGCGCATAGTCGGTTCACGCCCTGAGTCAAGGATGGGGTGTTCGACGAGCTGCACCGCCGGGTCCTCGATCGGCTCGGTGCCGGCGGGGACCTGGACTGGTCCGCCGCGTCCCACGCATCGCCCGCCGCGGCGTTGCCGACTGACCATCCGCTACGAGCACCACGGCGAGAACTTCGCTGCCTTCCTCCGACTCGCCGCGGCGTCGACCTGCTTCGAGAAACTCGCCGAATGAGACATTCTCTGAAACAGGAAAGGTACTAACGGAACTCTGCCGATGTCAGAGTGTTGAGGAAGGGCCGACATCAAGTCCTGCCACTTCTACGTGACCCATATGGAAGCCCCTCATTCGGGGTATCGATCAGTCGGCGGCGCGCTTACGCGGCCGACCACGCCGCGCCGTCTTCTTGACCGGGGCTCTCCGTCGCGGCTCGGTTTGCTGAGGCTCGTCCTCGTCCTCGTCCTCGCCCTCATCCTCATCCTCATCCGAGTCCTCATCCGAACCTTCGGTGGTGTCCGCTTCCTCGTCCTCCTCCTCGTCCGCATCGGCTTGTGGACTGTCGGATGGGGCGTCGCGCCAACTGAATTCGACTTCAATCTCGACCTGGTCGCCGTCCACCTCGATCTCGAGTTCCCATTCGAGTCGGTCGGCGACGACGAGCGAAATGGTGTCACCGCCCGAGTCCAGTTCCACTTCGGATCCCGTCGCCAAGGCGCGGCCGAGTGCGATCAACCGCTCGGACGCCTGCTTGCGGGAAAGTTCGGCCTTCTGCTTGATCTCCAGCTTCGGCACGGCAACTCCTGACCTCGGTGAAGTATGCATCCACGGTATCTGCCGCGAGGTAGGCAGGAGTCGTGAACGAGGAGTCGTGACGATTTCGAGGTTCGTCGTCCTGGCAAGTTACGTGCGCGCGACCGATCGCGGCGAAGAGTACCTCCGGGCGGGCTTGGACTTGCGGTGTCGCAGGCCTGCCGATGATGTCGGGCCCGGTGCCTTGCCGGTGCCGGTTCGTGGGGCGATGGTTCTGTTCGTGTTGTGACGGTCGACGGTGCGGTCGGT
The DNA here is from genome assembly GCF_053764735.1 of Rhodococcus sp. 5G237. NCBI lineage: Bacteria > Bacillati > Actinomycetota > Actinomycetes > Mycobacteriales > Nocardiaceae > Rhodococcus > Rhodococcus sp. 5G237. The sequence goes on from NZ_JBSNCD010000007.1 coordinate 105,747, forward strand.
GGTTCTTCTGTCAGGAGTTGTCATGGCCCGTTCCGTTCGAGATGAAGAAGACCATTCGCTGGCCGATGAGGTGACGCTGCGCGACCTCGAGATGGTGGTGCAGGCACGGATCGGCCGATGTGCGGACGCAGATGCCGTCGAGTTCGGGAGCAGGCGAGGAGCCGCAGAGCCGGCCGGGCGATCCGACGTGCCGGATGGGAGGCGTCGTCACCGCACACGACGGTGATTCCACTCTTGGCCCGCCGGGTTACGGCCAGGGCCGCGCGAAACAGTCATGAGTGCTTGCTCCGAGAGCAGCGGCATGTGACGCTGACCACATGGTGGAGTCGCGTGCACTTCTCGACGGTCTCTCTCCGCTCGTTCCTCAACGGGCAGGCAAACCGGTCCAGGAAGGGATCGCGTGAACCGCGTCGTGCGAATCGGCAACTGCTCCGGTTTCTACGGCGACCGTCTGTCGGCGATGCGCGAGATGCTCGAAGGCGGCGAACTCGACTATGTGACCGGCGACTACCTCGCCGAACTGACGATGCTCATCCTCGGTCGTGACCGTCTGAAGAATCCGGAACTCGGTTACGCCAAGACGTTCCTGCGGCAGGCCGAGGACTGCATGGGGCTCGCCCTCGACAAGGGGGTGCGGATCGTCGCGAACGCCGGTGGTCTCAACCCTGCGGGTCTGGCCGCGGCGCTGCGCACGGTTGCGGATCGGCTCGGTCTGTCACCACGCATCGCCCATGTCGAAGGCGACGATCTCCTCGCTCGCATCGACGAGTTCGGTTTCGAGGCCGACCCGCGCCCGCTGACCGCCAACGCGTATCTCGGTGCGTGGGGCATTACGCGGTGCCTCGACGCCGGAGCCGATATCGTCGTGACCGGGCGAGTCACCGACGCATCGGTGATCGTCGGTCCCGCCGCCGCCCACTTCGGTTGGGCTCCTGAAGACGTCGATGCACTCGCGGGTGCTGTTGTCGCCGGGCACGTCATCGAATGCGGTACCCAGGCGACCGGCGGAAACTATGCGTTCTTCACCGAACTCGACGATCTCGTCCGCCCGGGATTTCCCATCGCCGAGATCGAGGCCGATGGCGCGGCCACGATCACGAAGCACACGGGCACCGGAGGAGCCGTCACCGTCGGTACGGTCACCGCACAACTGCTGTACGAGGTGACGGGCGGACGCTACGCGAACCCCGACGTCACCGCGCGCCTCGACACCGTCACGCTGAGCCGGGAAGCACTCGATCGTGTCCGTATCACCGGTGTGAAGGGCGAGTCGCCCCCACCGACTCTGAAGGTGTGTCTCAACGCCCTTGCCGGGTTCTACAACGAGGTCGTCTTCGTCCTGACCGGACTGGATATCGACGCAAAGGCCCAGTTGGTGCGATCTCAGATGGAATCGAGTCTGCCGAGACGGCCTGCCGAACTCGAATGGGCTCTCGCTCGCACCGACCGTGCCGATGCCGATACGGAGGAAACCGCGAGTGCTCTGCTGCGCTGCACTGCGCGCGATCCCGATCCCGACGTCGTCGGACGCGCATTCACCTCCACGGCGGTCGAGTTCGCCCTTGCAAGCTACCCCGGGTTCTTCGTCACCGCTCCGCCCGGCTCAGGCACCGCCTACGGTGTCTACACGGCCGAGTACGTCGAGGCGACGCGTGTGCCGCACATCGCGGTGCTGTCCGACGGCACCCGCGTCGACATCCCGGCCGCGGCGACCACCCGGGCCCTCGAACCATTGCCGGACCCGAGTGTGCCCGCGCCGCTGTCGCCCGGACAGACTCGCCGCGTTCCGCTCGGCACGATCGCCGGTGCCCGAAGCGGCGACAAGGGCGGTGACGCCAATATCGGGGTGTGGGTCCGATCCGACGACGAATGGCAATGGCTTGCAAACACTCTCACCGTCGACACACTGAAGGAACTGCTCCCCGAAATCGAACCTTTGTCCGTCACGCGTCATCTGCTTCCGAATCTGTGGGCGGTGAACTTCGTGATCGAGGGAATTCTCGGTCGTGGCGTCGCCTCCCGTGCCCGCTTCGACCCGCAGGCCAAGGGCCTCGGTGAATGGTTGCGCGCCCGATACATCGACATCCCCACCGTCCTGCTGGAGAAGCATTCGTGAGCACCTTGATCTCGACCCTCGATCCCGGCTCCACCGAATACGCCGCGGCCGCCGAGACGATGCGTGCTCGTCTGGCCGAACTCGACATCGAACACGGCAAGGCCCTTGCCGGCGGGGGAGAGAAGTACGTCCGGCGCCACCACGACCGGGGCAAGCTGCTTGCGCGGGAGAGGATCGAACTGCTCCTCGACCCCGACTCGCCGTTCCTCGAACTGTCACCGCTCGCGGCCTGGGGCACCGAGTTTCCCGTCGGCGGCAGCGTCGTCACAGGCATCGGTGTGGTCGAAGGCGTCGAATGTGTCATCGTGGCCACCGACCCCACCGTGCGCGGGGGAACCAGCAATCCGTGGACGCTCCGCAAGACGTTGCGTGCCGACGACATCGCCCTGCAGAACCGGATGCCGCTGATCTCCCTCGTCGAATCCGGCGGCGCGGATCTGCCCACGCAGAAGGAAGTGTTCATCCCCGGTGGCCGGCTCTTCCGCGATCTGACCCGGTTGTCGGCGGCAGGCATATCCACCATCGCGGTGGTGTTCGGCAATTCGACCGCGGGCGGCGCATACATCCCCGGTATGTCCGACCACGTGGTGATGATAGAGATGCGGTCGAAGGTGTTCCTCGCCGGTCCGCCGCTGGTGAAGATGGCCACCGGAGAAGAATCGGACGACGAGTCACTCGGCGGCGCCGAGATGCACGCCCGTATCTCGGGTCTGGCCGACCACTTCGCGGTCGACGAACAGGACGCGGTGCGTATCGGTCGCAGCATCGTGCGACGCCTCAACCACCGCAAGGCCGGCCCGGCGCCCCAGGCGGACGTACGCGAACCCCGGTACGACGCCGAGGAGCTGCTCGGGATCGTCCCCGAGGATCTTCGGCAGCCCTTCGATCCGCGGGAGGTCATCGCTCGCGTCGTCGACGATTCCGACTTCGACGAGTTCAAACCGCTCTACGGGTCGTCGCTCGTGACCGGGTGGGCACAGGTGCACGGCTATCCGATCGGGATCCTCGCCAACGCGCGCGGCGTGCTGTTCAACGAGGAATCCCAGAAGGCAGCCCAGTTCATCCAACTCGCCAACCGTGCCGATACGCCGCTGTTGTTCCTGCACAACACCACCGGATACATGGTGGGCCGAGAATACGAGGAGCGCGGCATGATCAAGCACGGGGCGATGATGATCAACGCGGTCGCCAACTCGACGGTGCCGCACATCTCCATACTGATCGGCGCATCCTACGGTGCCGGTCACTACGGCATGTGCGGACGGGCTTTCGATCCGCGGTTCCTGTTCGCGTGGCCCAGCGCCAAATCTGCGGTCATGGGCGGTGCCCAATTGGCCGGGGTCATCTCCCTCGTGGGCCGTGCAGCTGCGCAGGCGCGCGGCCAGGCCTTCGACGAAGCCGCCGACGAGGCGATGCGAGCGGCCGTCGAGAACCAGATCGAAGCCGAATCGCTGCCGATGTTCCTGTCCGGTCGTCTCTACGACGACGGCATCATCGACCCCCGCGATACCCGCACCGTGCTGGGACTGTGCTTGTCGGTCGTTGCCACCGCCCCGATCAGTGGTGCCGAATCCTTCGGCGTCTTCCGGATGTGAGGTTCCCGTGACCGAATCGACCATCACCACGGTGCTCGTGGCGAATCGCGGCGAGATCGCCCGCCGCGTGTTCGCGTCGTGCCGTCGGGCCGGACTCGGGGCGATCGCCGTGTTCTCCGATGCCGACGCCAACAGTCCGCACGTCGGCGACGCCGATGCCGCCGTGCGACTTCCGGGAGTCACTCCCGCCGAGACCTACCTCGACGGGAAGAAGATCGTCGCCGCTGCGTTGGCGACGGGTGCCGACGCGGTCCATCCGGGTTACGGATTCCTTTCCGAGAACGCACGATTCGCGCGCGCAGTGCTCGAGGCGGGATTGATCTGGATCGGACCGCTTCCCGAGTCGATCGAACGGATGGGCTCGAAGGTCGAAGCCAAGAAGATCATGGCCGACGCCGGTGTCCCTGTTCTCGCCGAACTCGACCCCGCCGACATCACCGACGCCGACCTCCCGGTGCTCGTCAAGGCATCCGCAGGTGGTGGAGGGCGCGGAATGCGGGTGGTGCGGACATTGGCCGACCTGCAGAGGCAACTCGACGCGGCCCGCCGGGAAGCCGGGTCGGCGTTCGGCGACCCGACGGTGTTCTGCGAGCGGTATCTCGAGAACGGGCGGCACATCGAGGTCCAGATCCTCGCGGACCGCTACGGCACGGTGTGGGCGGTGGGCGAACGCGAATGCTCGATCCAACGTCGCCACCAGAAGGTGATCGAGGAGGCACCCTCGCCACTCGTCGACAGGATCGAGGGGATGCGTCCACGCCTGTTCGACGCCGCGCGGCGCGCCGCTCAGGCCATCGGGTACGAAGGCGCCGGCACCGTCGAGTTCCTCGCGGACCGCTCGGGCAAGTTCCACTTCCTGGAGATGAACACGCGGCTGCAGGTCGAACATCCCGTCACCGAATGCACGACCGGGCTCGATCTCGTCGACCTCCAGTTCCGAATCGCCGACGGTGACCCTCTCGACCCCGAACCACCACCCGTGCACGGTCACTCCGTCGAGGCCAGGCTCTACGCCGAGGATCCGGCCCGGGATTGGCAACCGCAGTCCGGCACCGTGCACCGTTTCGCGCTGCCGCAAGAGGCACGTGAATTCGACGTGCTCCGGCACACCGGTGTGCGCGTCGATTCCGGTGTCATCGCGGGATCGGAGGTCGGGGTCCACTACGACGCCATGCTTGCCAAGGTCATCTCGTACGCGCCGACCCGCGACCGCGCTGTGCGTCTGCTGGCGTCGACGTTGACGCGCACCGAGATCCACGGCATCGTCACCAACCGCGATCTCCTCGTCGCGGTGCTCAGGCATCCCGCTTTCGGTGCAGGGGAGACCGACACCGCCTTCTTCGACACCCACGGATTCGCGGAACTGTCGGCCCCGCTCGCCTCCGCGCACGCGGAAGCGGTGTCTGCGATCGCCGCTGCTCTGGCGGAGTCGGCTGCCAACCGCGCCGCTGCCGCGGTGAATGCGAGACTGCCCTCGGGATGGCGGAATCTGCCCTCGCAGCCGCAGGTCAAACGATTCTCCGGCGTGCACGGCGACCATGAGGTGCGCTACCGGATCACGCGCGACGGTGTCCACGTCGACGGCGGTGACGACCTCGGCGTCGTCGGCTTCACACCGGACCGGGTGGTTCTGGACGTCGACGGTGTCCGCCTGCATTTCGCTGTGGCGCGGTACGGCGACGCGGTGTACGTCGACTCGTCGCTCGGACCGGTGCGCCTGACCGCGGCGCCGCGCTTCGTCGACCCCACCGCCCGGATCGCTGCCGGATCACTACTCGCGCCCATGCCGGGATCGGTGATCAGGCTCGGCGCTGCCGTCGGCGATGTGGTGGACGCGGGCCAACCTCTCGTATGGCTCGAAGCGATGAAGATGGAGCACACCGTCACCGCACCCACCGGCGGCACCGTCACGACGCTCGCCGTCGAGGTCGGCGATCAGGTCGCCGTCGGTGCCGTCCTCGCTGTCGTCATGCCCCACGGCGAGTCCGCACCGGTCGAGAGCCCCGACGGTAAAGGGGGACACCACATCGAGGAGTTGTCATGACCGAACCCGATCCGGTGGTGGTGCGCTACGCCGTCGACCACGGCGCTGCGACACTGACCCTCGACTCACCGCACAACCGCAACGCTCTATCGGTACCGCTGCTGACCCAACTGAGCCGCGGACTCGTCGACGCGGCCGCCGATCCCGACGTCCGCGCGGTCGTCCTCACCCATACCGGTGGAACATTCTGCGCCGGAGCGGATCTGAGCGGATCTTCCGGATCCGCGCAGGAGACGGCTGCCGCACGTACCCGCGACATGACGGCCTTGCTCCGGCAGATCCTGGAGCTCCCCAAGCCGGTCCTGGCCCGCATCGACGGGCACGTCCGCGCCGGCGGTATGGGTCTGATCGGGGCCTGCGACATCGTCGTCGCCGGGCCGGCGTCGACGTTCGCACTTACCGAGGCACGGCTCGGTCTGGCCGCGTCGATCATCTCTTTGACCGTGCTCCCGCGATTGTCGCCGCGCGCGGCGGCACGGTACTTCTTGACCGGCGAACGGTTCGGTCCCGAGGAGGCGTGCTCCGAGGGTCTCGTCACCCTGTCGGTGGCCGATACCGGAGCTGTCCTGGTGGAGTTGCTCGCGGAGATCCGTGCATGCTCACCGCAGGGTCTGGCCGAATCGAAACGTCTGGTCACGCAGCGGATCCTCGAGGACTTCGATCGTTACGGAGACGACCTGGCAGCACGTTCGGCACGGATGTTCGGTTCCGAGGAAGCCGCGGAGGGGATGACGGCGTTCCTGCAGAAGCGGCGCCCGTGGTGGGACATTCGGTGACGTCGTGTCACCCGAGGACGCGACGGCGATTCGAAGGTCAGCGCGTCCCGTCCATCCGGGATTCGCCTCCGGCGGGAGAAGCGGATCCGGGCGGGGTAGTGCGAGCACTGGTGCTGCGACCGAGTTCGGAGACCTGATGGTCCATGGTCGCCAGGAACGATCCGTACCTTGCCAGCATCACTCGCTCGGCGGGGCGGGACGACACGATCGGTTTGAGCCAACGCATCGTCGCGATCCACCGCGGCACGTACACGCGCCGCTTGCGTGTCGCCAACGCTGACACGAACGCGTCCGCACACACTTCGACGGGCAGAGTCTTGGAAAGAAGAGCAGGCAAGCCCGCGAGCATCGAGGAGAAGACCGGCAAGTCTGCTCGTATGTCCTGGATCATCGGAGTGTCGATCCACCCCATATGTGCCGAGCCGACCTCGACACCGTACGGCGCGACCTCGAGACGAAGCGCTGAGACGAAGTGCTCGTTTCCGGCCTTGCTCGCGTCGTACGCGGCCATTCCTGGAGCAGGCAGAAAAGCAGCGGCGGACGACACGACCAGGATGTAGCCTCGACGCTCGACTACCGATGGAAGCACAGCGCGAATGGTGTTGAAGACCCCGATCAGGTTGACCTCGATCACGCGAGCGAAAGTGGCCGGATCGATTTGGGCCACCGAGCCGTAACTGGTCATACCGGCGTTTGCCAACACCAGATCAATGCCCCCGAAGCGATCCACGCCGGCGGACACCACCCGCTCGACAGCGTCGAGATCGCAGACGTCGGCAACCGCGGCGACCACCTTCTCCGCACCGAGTTCGGCTTCGAGTTCGCGCAACGGTTCGGCATCGCGATCAACCAGTACGAGGTGGACGCGTTGGCGGGCCAGAGCGCGCGCCGTATGCGCACCGATTCCCCTGGCCGCTCCCGTGACCAGTGCGACCTTCCCCTCCAGAGCGGAGGTGATGTCCATTACACGACGATAAGCGCACTTTGCGGATCGAGGAAGAGCCCAACGTCCCGTCTTCGACAGCTACCTCTCGCGTATCTGCGCGCCGTTTGAAGCCATCGAAACTTGCGTGGGGTGCGACGGTCGCGCGTATCACTGTGGACACGAATACCGAAGGTTCCTCCTACGATCTGTATTTCGCACTGGAGGTCATGCAGCACACCGGATCGTTCACAGCGCGCGGCGCGCAGGACTTCATCCGGGCGCACCGTGAACAGGGATCCCTGCCCGATGCCGGCGTCACGATCGCGTCCGGCGCAGTTCTTTGCGGAGCGAATACCGATCCGGCCGACCTCGTATCGAGTAGATGACCGCTCTTTGTTGCACCTCGTCGGAGGGGTTCTTCCGACCACCGCGTCGCCGATTCCACGCCGGCCTTGTAGGTGATGCAGTTCGGATGGGATAACCGCAACGGGATAGGGGTACTCCACCGAGCATGACGACCAGCTCGAAGGGCCCCGGTGATTCGAACTCCGACTTCTCTCCGTCCGCGCGGCGTAGCGATACTCCGGTCCCCCCATCCGGCGTGACACCGGATCCGGACGCTTCCAGCAGGCTGCATCCCGACGTCGCCCGTGGGAAAGGCATCAGGGGCACCCGTACCGGGGCGTTGTGGACCGCTCTGATCGTCGGTATGTTGATCCTGCTGTTGCTGTTGGTGTTCATCCTGCAGAACCTGGACAGCGTCACCCTCGAATTGTTCGCGTGGGACTTCTCATTGCCGCTGGGGGTGGCATTGCTGTTTGCTGCGATCGCCGGAGCAGTGATCGTCGGACTCGCCGGCGGTCTGCGAATCTTGCAGCTCCGCCACGCTGCCAACCGGCAACGCGCACGTACCGTCCGGTAAGTCAGATCCCCGGCTGCAGTACACCCTCGCCGGCCGCACTTCCTTCGTAGAGTGAAAGACCTCGAGTGGGGAGAACGCCATGGCCGCCACAGGACCGATCAACACCTCTCCTGTGCGCGGCGGGATGGCGGCAACGATCGGCGTCGAAGAGGAATTCGTCCTGGTCGATCCCCGTACCGGTCGTCCCCTCCTGCGCAGTCTCGACGTGATCGAGGCCGGGCGCGCACTCAGCATCGAGCTCGAGGTCGAGCTCTCCCCATGTCAGGTCGAGACCGCCACTGCGGTATGTACACACCCGCAGGATCTACGCGAACAGCTGCGCCGCTCCCGCGCGACGGCCGCCGACGCCGCAGCGCGCGCAGGATGCCGGCTCGTCGCGGTCGGAACCCCGATCTTCGAACCTCCGAGCGGCTCGGTCACTGCCACGCCGCGCTACCGACGCATGGCCCAGCACTACGGTGGCGTCGCCGACGGCGTGATCTGCGGATGCCACGTGCATATCGGTGTCGACGATCGTGACCGCGCGGCCCAGCTGATCAACCATCTGCGTCCGTGGCTTCCCACTCTGCTGGCGCTGACCGCGAATTCCCCGATCGCCGACGGTCGGGACACCGGTTATGCCAGCTGGCGATACCTGCGATGGGGGCACTGGCCGAGCGCGGGACTGCCCCCGCAGTGTGCCTCGGCTGCGCACTACGACGCGGCGGTCGAATCGCTGCTCACCACCGGCACGATCCTGGACCCTCGAATGGTCTATTGGGATGTGCGGCTCTCCGCGCATCATCCGACCCTCGAGATCCGCATCGCGGATGTCCCCGCGACCGTCGAGGAGACCGTCACGCTGGCCACCTTGGTGTATGCATTGGTCGCCCAGGCGACGGCGTCGATCGAACGCGGTGAGTCGGCGCCTTCGGTCGATCAGGAGCTGCTGCGCGCGGCGTGCTGGAGAGCGGCCCGGGACGGTCTGGCCGGGCACGGTGTCGATCTCGGCTCTGCGCAGTTGGTTCCGGCTGTCGATCTGATCCGACGTCTGCTCGTTCAGCTCCGGCCCGTCCTCGAGGAACTCGACGTCTATTCGTCCGTGCACGACGCGCTGGGGGTGACCCTGGACCGAGGCAACGGCGCGATCCGGCAACGTCGCATCCTCGAGTGCGGGGGTTCCTTCACCGATGTGGTTGCCGACGCGACGCGGCGCACGGTGGAGAATTGACCCTCGGCCGTGGTTGCTGACAGTGCCCGGAACGCCCCTGTTGCTACACCGTGGCGCGAGCTCGAATCGGATCGCATACCCCCCGGTTGAGGGATGGTTCTCGACCTGGCGGCGGCAACACACTGAAGTCATGACTGAGATCAGGAACTCGACTGCGGTAGTGATCGGTGCCGGAGTGGGGGGATTGCTGGCCGCCCGTGCGCTCAGCGACCGCTTCGATCGAGTGATCGTCGTCGAGCGCGATACGTTGCCGAAAGCGCCGAGTGCACGGCGATGTGTGCCGCAGGGTTGGCATGCACACGCCTTGACCGTGCGAGGCAAGGAGATCATGAATGAATTGTTCCCCGGCTTCGTCGAGGAATTGATCGACCACGGTGCACCAACCGGAGATCAGCTGTCTGACGTCCGGTTGGTCTTGGACGGTCACCGCTGGGCGCGAGGTAGGTCGGGGGTCCGTCCGGTGCTCGTCAGCCGTCCGTTCCTCGAGGGACATCTACGCAGTCGGCTGGAGGCGGTCTCCAATGTGGAGATCATCGACCGGTGTTCGGTCCACGCGATCTCTGTCGATCCGGTGGACCGCACCGTGACCGGAGTGTTGGTGTACGACGAAGAAGACGGTGCGAAGAGCCGGACTATCCCCGCGGATCTGCTCGTCGATGCTTCGGGTCGCAGTTCGAAGGTGCACAAGCTGCTGGAGTTGGAGGGATTCCCGGCACCTGAAGAGGAGCGAATGCCCATTCATCTCACCTACGCCACTCGCCGTTATCGACGAGAGCCGTCGCACCTGCAGGGTGATATCGGTCTGCTCGTCGGCGCGACTCCGAGCAACCCTCGAAGTGGGTATCTGCTGGCGCAGGAGGGCAACAGTTGGATCGTGACGCTGGCCGGTTACGGTGATCATGCGCCGCCACTCGACGAGGATCGATTCGTCGACTTCGCGGCTTCGCTACCTGCGCCGGAATTGGCCGAGCTACTGCGCAACGCCGAGTCGCTCGGTCCCGCGGTTCACTATCGGATTCCCTCCACTGTGCGTCGGCACTTCACGGGTTCCCGACTCCCCAGGGGATATCTACCGTTCGGTGACACCATCTGCAGTTTCAATCCCGTGTATGGCCAGGGGATGAGCGTCGCGGCTATGGAAGCGCTCGTTCTTCGTGAGTGTTGTGCTGAGAACAACGACACGCTGGCGTACCGCTTCCTGCGCGGAATCGAACCTATCCTCGACGAGGCATGGTCGATGTCTGCAGACTCGGATCTGCGGATGCCTTTCGTGGAAGGAGATCGGTCCGTGCAGACGAGGCTGATGAACGCCTACCTGGGCTTGCTGTATCGGGCCGGTGTCAACGACCCCCAGGTGGGGGCTGCGTTCGCGCGGGTCGCCCATCTTCTCGACCGTCCTGAGTCGCTGATGCGCCCAATGATGTTCGCGCGCGTGATGTGGGGGAGTGCGCGCCTCGGTTTATCGGCGAAATCGGGTGACCGAGACTCTGTGTCGGGCACTTTCGCACGACAGCGAGTGGTGTCGTAGGGAGTGACACGTAACATGTTGCCACCGTGTCGGATCGGTGATTGTTGTCCGTGACGTATGCCGAGCGGTCTCGACGGGTCGCGGCAGTGAATCGCCCGGGTGACACATTGTCTCGTCGAGATAATGCGTGCAAACACAACAGAAATCGCTTACGTATCGTGCCGACGGTGGCGATAGCCGGACGCGGACGTCTTGGACCGTGCCACCGCGTTGCGGTTCCGCAGCTACTGCGCCGTTCTGACGCGTGCTCCCGTATTGACTGGTTGCACGCGTCGAATTCGTGTTCATTACCTGTCAAATCGGATGTGGCGGAAAGAAAATCGAGATTTGGTCTGGTGTGGTCGCGCGTTCGGAGGGACACTTGACTCATGGCCAGGACAGCCGAACAGGCCCAGAACTCTCCTCTCCCGCCCACCGTGTCGATGCCGTGGATCAACCGCATCCGAGCACTTCGCAAGTTCGATACCGGTCCCGAAACGTTCCGTGATGCCGGAGGGCCGGTCACCCTTGTTCGTACCGGTCCCGGACGATGGACGCCGACGTTCGCCATCGTCACGTCACCGCAGGGCGCTCACGATGTGCTCGGCGGCGCCGACGGTGCCTTCGACAAGGAGACAGAGCTTTTCGTCCAGGCACGGCTGTGGGGCGGTAAGAACGTGTTCAATCTTCCTCACGACCCGTGGGTGCCTCGTCGACGAGCGCTGCAACCGTTGTTCACGAAACAACACGTAGCCCTCTACGCCGATCGTATGGCAGAAACTGCCGACGCTATGGCGACGGAGTGGCTCGAGCGCGGCACGGTCGACCTCGATCGGGAAACGCGAAGGCTGACCTTGCGAGTGCTCGGACGATCGTTGTTCGGGATCGACCTCAGCGGGCGGGCCGACACCCTCGGGCCGCATCTCACCCGAGCACTGCAGTTCGTCACCCGTCGCGGATTGCAGCCTGTGCGGGCCCCGGCCTGGATGCCGACTCCCGCCCGGCACCGGTTCCACAAGTCCATGATGGTCATCACCGAAGCGCTCGAGGAAGCGATGGCGGACGCGCGCACCGGGTCCGAGACCAGCGCCGAATTGATTCGACGATTCTTCCAACTCGCCGATCCAGCGACCGGTATGCCGTTCAGTGATGAGGACATTCGAAATGAGCTGTTCGCCTTCCTGTTCGCTGGTCACGACACCACCGCCACCACGCTGACGTACAGCCTGTGGCAATTGGGCCGTAACCCGGAGATGCAGGATCGTGTGGCGGAGGAAGGTAGTGCAGTCGGTGATCGTCCTCTACGGGCAGCCGATATCGGCCGCTTGCCGTACACCGTGCGGGTGCTCCATGAAGCATTGCGGATGTGTCCTCCAGGGGCGATAGTGGCGCGGAGGGCGATGCGGAACGTCGAGGTGGACGGTTACCGAATCCCGGCCGGAACAAATGTGGCGGTGGGAATTTACGCGTTGCATCACGACATTACGCTCTGGGAACATCCGGAACGCTTCGATCCGGATCGGTTCGACCGGGAGCGATCATCGCCACCCCCGCGCTGGCAGTATCTGCCGTTCGGTGGAGGGCCCCGTACCTGCATCGGTGACCACTTCGCCATGCTCGAAGCTACTCTGGCTCTGGCCGGAATCGTCCGAAGGGTGCGGACCGAGTCCCTTGCGAACGACTTCGCAGTGGTTACACCTTTCACCCTGGTTGCCGCCGGACCCGTTCCGGCACGGATGCAGGCGAGAACCGTTGCTTGAGTTCGCTACTCGTGGTTGGAGGCCCGGATTCAACCGAGCCTTCCGTCCCGGCTCGTTCTCGTGTCGACGTGCCTGGTGCTACTTACCGGCCAGTGCGGAGTTGATGAGGATTTCTGCTGCGGCACGTGCCTGTGCCGCAGCATCCGTCGTGCCGGCGATCGCCGCGGTGGTCTGAGCGCCTTCGGCGAGGATGGCGAGCTGAGGAGCGAGAGAGTCGGGTGCACCGGCCTCGGCGACGAGGCGCGCAACGTAGCGCTGGAAATCGGCCTTGTGCTCGCGCACGATCTCAGCGACGCGCGGGTTCGCCGACCCGAGTTCCCCGAAAGCGTTGATGAATCCGCAGCCGCGGAAGTGAGGGTCCGCGAACCAGTCGCTCAAGAAGTCGTACACGGCCAGCAGGCGGGCTGCCGGGTCGGCGATCGCGTCGACCTTCGCTTCGACCCCCTTCGTCCACATCTCGTGACGGCCGGCGAGGACAGCCGCGATCAACTCGTCCTTCGAGGGGAACTCCTTGTAGAGCGCGCGTAGCGACACCCCGGCGGCATCGCGCACGGCGTCCATGCCCACCTGGCCGAAGCCGCGGCTGTAGAAGAGTGCATCGGCGGTTTCGACGATGCGGGTACGGGTCTCTTCGTTCACGCCGCCAGTCTACGCACCCTGAGAACGCTGGTTCTCCAGGCCTCGGTCCGGGGCGGCACGGGATCTGCCGATGCATCGTCCACCGCGTGGACTATCGGCGTCCTGCCTCCTCGGCTGGGTCCCGACGAAATCCTCGGCTCCCTCTTGACGTTGAGAACGGTCGTTCTCTACAGTCGACACCAGATCGAGAACGGTCGTTCTCGATCTCCGGCTCCATCGATCAAAAGGAAGTTCCGTCATGGCCGCGAACCCGAAGAACATTTCCCTCGAGCCGGCCGCCCAAGCGTTCGTCGAGGCGACCGCCAATCCGCCGTATCTCTACCAACTCGCTCCCGAAGACGGCCGAAAAGCTGTCGACGGTGTGCAGGACGAACCGATCTTCAAGCTGGCGATCGATGAGGAATGGATCGAGATCCCAGGTGGCCCGTCCGGGACGGTCCAGGTTCGCATCGTGCGCCCGGCCGGGGTCACCGGCACGCTCCCGGTCATCGTCTACACGCACGGCGCCGGATGGGTCTTCGGCGACGCCCACACCCACGATCGCCTCGTGCGCGACCTCGCCGTGGGTGCGAACGCCGCCGTCGTCTTCCCCGAGTACGGCCGCTCACCCGAGGTGCGCTACCCCCACGCGATCGAGCAGGTCTGGGCCACCGCGCAGTGGATCGCGAGGGCTGGCGCCGACAAGAACCTCGACGGCACCCGCCTGGGGGTCGCCGGTGACTCGGTCGGCGGCAACATGACCGCGGCCCTGACCTTGCTCGCCAAGGAACGTGGTGGCATCGACATCACCGCCCAGGTCCTGTTCTACCCCGTCACCGACGCCGCCTTCGACACCGCCAGCTACCACGAGTTCGCCGAGGGATACTTCCTCACCCGCGAGGGCATGAAATGGTTCTGGGACCGGTACACGACCGACGAGGCCGAGCGCGCCCAGATCACCGCCTCGCCGTTGCGTGCGACCATCGACCAGCTCAGCGGATTGCCGCCGGCGCTCGTCATCACGGCCGAAGCCGACGTGCTGCGTGACGAAGGTGAGGCCTACGCCGCCAAGCTCCGTCAGGCCGGTGTTCCCACAACTGCGGTGCGCTATCAGGGCATCATTCACGACTTTGTCATGGTCAACTCTCTGCACGACACGTTCGCCGCGAAGGCCGCAGTTGCGCAGGCTGTTGCTTTCCTCCGGGACGCTCTGCACGCGTAGCCGATTCACGCTGCGGCGCTCGCACGACTTCGAGGCGGGCGCCGCGGCTGTAGTGTCGGGACAGCAGTGGCCTTCCCCGCACTACCCGGCATCGTTGTGGGCGGTCGTTTACGTCCGCGTTCGGATGGGTGAGCGTTAGCCTCGGGAGAGGAAGATTCCGTGCAGTAATACCACCGTGCATGGGAGCAGAGATGCCCGATCACACCATTTCCTCGACTCCGATCGCACCGCCGAACGATGCGTCCAAGACCCAACTCGTGCAGTGGGCGATCGGACGCATCAGCGCCCAGGACCTCGACAGTCTGCGCAACTTCTGGACCGTCGACACCACCGTGTATTTCCCTACCGGGACGTGCCACGGCCACGCCGAAATCGCGGCCTACTTCGAACAGGTCTTCGCCGCTCTCGCCGACTTCACCCTCGAGATCGTCTCGGTCGCCGAGTCCGGACACGATGTTCTCGTCCACTGGCACCTGACCGGGCAGCACGTCGGAGCCTTCATGGGCATCGCCGGCACAGGGCGACACATCGACCTCGAGGGATTCGACCACTTCGTCGTCGAGAACGGACACGTCGTCACCAACACTGTGCGCTACGACCAGATGGAATTCGCCCGTCAGATCAAGTTGTTACCCGCCGACGGGTCAGTTGCCGACCGCGCATTGAAGGCTGTCTTCAATGGCGCGACTCGTGCCAGGCACTTTGCCCGCAGACGGTAGGTAGACGACCCGGCCGGCACGGTTACGAGCTGTTCTTCCGCCGAAAGTGCCGCCGCGAAACACCGTCGGCTGAGCCTTCGATAGGTCGATCCATCGGCACGGCGTGGCCTGCCGCCAGGACCCCGTCCGACGGCAGCGAAGGTCCGGTCGGTTGTCGGGAGCACCGAAACGCCCGGCCGGTCGAACACCGGTTCTGAACTGGTGCGATGACACGTCCCCGGGTTTGGGCAGCCTCACTGCCGGCTCCGGGAAACGCACATCCTCGGAGCGGTTCTCATCCGGAGAAATACGTGATCGCCCTTGGTCACGGTGTTTCGCTGAAGTCCTCGGGGATGAAGTCGCGCAGCCGCCCATTGACTACGTATCCACGGTGTTCGAGGGTCTGGAGCGCCTCGATGTGCTCCTCCCGGCTGGTGTCCGGGTGGGTGCGTAGTCCGTCGACGGTCGCCGGGTACCCCGGCCCGTGGCTCATGAGGTCGATCAGGGTCCAGAGTGCGACGGGATCTCCCATGAGGTCTTCACTCCACCGGTGTGGGATGTTGACGCCCTCGGAGGTGGTCATGGGAGGCAGGGTGTTGTCGGTCATGGCTTCGACAGTAGGGCGCAGGAGGCTTCGGGGACAGGGGTCGACCCGACTGGCCAGTACAACGAACCGTCCCACTCGGCGGACTGCCTTCGCGTCGATATGCGGGCCTATGACGGACGGGCCCTTGTGAACCAATGGGCTCAACTCACGCTGATACGCAGGGCATAAGCGCACCGCCCCACGATGCCGCAGGTATTGTCACGACGTGACTGATCGTCGAAAGATCCTCTACGTCGACCTCGACAACACGCTGGTTCACTTCAAGTCCGGAATCGCTCGGCTCGGCGCTGCCGATTTCCAGGAATACCAGGACCGCTTTGACGAGGCACCCGGGATCTTCGCGCTGATGGATCCCATCGACGGTGCGATCGAAGCATTCACACTGCTGGCCGAGCACTTCGATGCGTACATACTCTCGACTGCTCCGTGGAAGAACCCATCAGCGTGGTCGGACAAGCTGCTGTGGGTGCAGAAGCATTTCGGCATCGAGCCCACGTCCGTCGCCTACAAGCGATTGATCCTGTCGCACCACAAGAACCTCAATCACGGAGACTTTCTGGTCGACGACCGCGACCACAATGGCGCGAAGGACTTCACGGGTGAACTGGTCAAATTCGGCAGCGCCGAGTTTCCCGACTGGAATGCGGTAACCGCCCATCTTCTGGCTGCAGTCAGGAACTAGCACCATCTCGCAGGCTGCGGACTGGGTCGAAACGATCAGAAAACCTGCAACGCTCACTAAGCAAGTCTTCCTCGGTACCGTCATTTCTCACGGGTTTGCCGCGTGCAGCAGGGTCACGGCATCGGAACGCGCGAGCCGCGGATTCCCGCAGCTCGGAGTAAGTCCTGGGCTCTGCCCCGGTTGTGTGAAATGACAAGTAGAGCTGTCGGCGGTTCGAAGGTTTTGAGAAGGCCGGAGTTCGGTCGAAAAGTCACCAATATGGGAACTCAGTGACATTTGTCGAAATTCAAGATTTTCTGATGGTTGGACTGGCGGTCGTATGGCCGACGAACGAGGCAGTTTCAGTGCTGCGATCCGAGTAGGTCGCAACTGTTTTCCCGTATGCCGCCACAATTGTTGTGACTGGCGACACACGCAGCTCGCCGGTTCGTCTACAGCTCCGGGCGTCGACGAAGCCTTCCTATCGGGGGAGAGACGATCAGCTTCACGCACGCGCGGGCACGTTTCGCCTACCGGGCGTCGACCCGTGAGAGCTCTTTCATATGCTTGGCGGTACGCACGCCGTAATCGGCGTCGGTCGCGTACGGTTCCACCGATCCGGACACCGACCGGCGAGTGACGTGCGTCTCGTCTGGGCTGCACCCAACAGCCTGTGACGTGTCAGACGAGCCGGAAAGGCAGAGGAGCGCAGTGAGCACCCCGGAATTGGCACAGTGGAACTCGCAAGAGGCTATTGCGGAAGCAATGATCCCGATCATCGGCGGTCTGCACCGCCGGCATTCGGTCACGATCTTGCTTCACAGCCGCTCCCTCGTGAACAAGTCGGTGATCGGCATTCTGCGGACGCACCGTTTCGCGCGTCAGATCCGCGGCGACGAGTTGTCCGTCGAGGCGACGTTCCCGTTCCTCGAGGCATTGACCGACCTCGACCTGCAGCCGTCGAAGATCGACCTCGGCCTGCTGGTGACGGCTTATCAGGCCGAGGGTGCCGGACGGTCCATCCCGGAGTTCGTCGCTGAGACCCTCTCGGACCTGGTCGGTGGTGCTCAGACGAGCCCCGCGAAGCCGCAGGACGTGGTCCTGTACGGCTTCGGTCGGATCGGTCGCCTCGTTGCCCGTCTGCTCATCGAGAAGGCCGGCTCGGGGAACGGCCTGAACCTGCGCGCTGTGGTGGTGCGGAAGGGCAGCGGTGACGACCTGACCAAGCGTGCGTCTCTGCTGCGTCGCGACTCCGTCCACGGGCAGTTCAACGGCACGATCAAGGTCGACGCCGAGAACAACGCCCTGATCGCCAACGGCAACGTCATCAAGTTCATCTACAGCAACGATCCGGCGAGCGTCGACTACACCGAGTACGGCATCGACAACGCCATCCTGATCGACAACACCGGCATCTGGCGCGACCGTGACGGGCTGTCGAACCACCTTCGCCCCGGTATCGCCAAGGTGGTGCTCACCGCGCCGGGCAAGGGCGATCTTCCGAACATCGTGCACGGCGTCAACCACCGCGCCATCGACCCGGACGAGAAGATCGTGTCGTGCGCGTCCTGCACCACCAATGCCATCGTTCCGCCGCTGAAGACCATGGACGACAAGTTCGGTGTGGTGCGCGGCCACGTCGAGACGGTGCACTCGTTCACGAACGACCAGAACTTGCTGGACAACTACCACAAGGCCGACCGTCGCGGTCGTTCCGCGCCGTTCAACCTGGTGCTCACCGAGACCGGCGCGGCCTCGGCGGTCGCGAAGGCGCTTCCGGATCTGAAGGCGAAGATCACCGGCAACTCGATCCGCGTTCCTACGCCGGATGTGTCCGTCGCGATCCTTCACCTCCAGCTGACTCGTGAGACCACCAAGGAAGAGGTGCTCGAGCACCTGCACCAGGAGTCGCTCACCGGTGCGCTGCGCCGCAACCTCGACTACACCTCGGCCACCGACGCAGTGTCGAGCGACTTCATCGGTTCGCGCGCGGCGTGCATCATCGACGCCAATGCAGCGATCGTCGACGGCGATACCGCCATTCTTTACGTCTGGTACGACAACGAGTTCGGCTACTCGTGCCAGGTGGTGCGTACCGTCCAGTACCTGTCGGGTGTGGAATACCCCGTCTATCCCATCACGGAAGCCGGCCCCGTGGAGCATGTCGAGGAACCGGCCGCTGCACAGGCATAGCAGTCCTGCACGGATTGCAGTAACGACAGTTCTCCAGGGACTTGTCGACGAGGGAACCCATCCTTGCTCGAGGATGGGTTCCCTTTTGCGTTGGGCCGTTGGTGGCGTCGAGGAGGAGTAGCGGCCGTCGAAACTCGGGGGAGGTTGTGTGCGGTTCCGGTGAAGAACTCGCACAGAACCTCCCCTTATTTCGTCACTTTTTCGCCGTGCCGCTGCAACCAGACCTTCCCGGCCGGGATGTGGCCGATCGCATGGTGTTCGACGACGTTGACGGCGAGGCGACCCACCGGATACCACGGCGGACGCAGCGGGACCTTCAGTGCGAGGGCCCCGGACGGGCCGAGACGTGTTGTCGTGAGCGACAGTCCGCGTTCGCATCTGTACCTGCGACGCGACGCGTGGAAGCACGGATACCGGGTGTGGAGCGGGAGTTCTATCAGCGACCTGGCGCGCGTAGCTGTTCTCGTCGGCGGCGGGGGAGGACAAGCCATCATTCGGAGCCCTGCGCGCTCCCGTGAGTTCACCACGGTTCCGTCCCTCGCGCGATCCTCGTACTCTGACTCGTGGGGTCTCCTCGACGAAGGAGGCTGAAAATGAGTCAGCCGATCACAGACCCGACCTTCTATCGGACAGCGGCAGACGCGGCCGCCGCCCCACCGGAGCGATTGGCCTACGTGGTCGCGTTCGATCGTGCGGCGGACAAACCCGACGCCATGAGCGTGATCGACGTGGATCCCGACTCGGACACCTACGGCCGGGTGGTGGGCTGGACCGAGGTACCCGGGCTGGGCAACGAACTGCATCATTTCGGTTGGAACGCCTGTAGCAGCGCGTTGAAGCACGAGGGCCACGATATGACGGGGTTGGCACGCAGATACCTCATCGTGCCGGGCATCCGCTCGTCGTCCCTGTACGTGCTCGACACCGAGCCCGACCCGCGTCAACCCACCGTGGCCAAAGTCGTGGAGGCTGCCGATCTCGCCGCCAAGGCGGGTTACTCCCGACCGCATACCTTGCACTGTGGGCCGGACGGGGTGTTCATGACCTGCCTGGGCGGTGCCGACGGATCGGACGGCCCGGGCGGGATCGCCCTGCTCGATCACGGCACGTTCGATGTGCTCCGGCAGTGGGAGACCGACCGGGGGCCGCAGTATTTCGCGTACGACGCCTGGTGGCATCTCAACCGGAACACGCTGATCAGCAGCGAGTGGGGCACACCGTCGATGATCGAGAACGGGTTGGTGCCCGAGCTGCTACTGGCGAACGAGTACGGCCATGCCATCCACTTCTGGGACCTCTCGACGGGTGCGCACCAGCAGCGAGTGGACCTCGGCGCCCAGTACCAGATGCCGCTCGAACTGCGCCCGTCGCACGACCCCGAGGCCACGTGGGGATTCGTCGGCGTAGTCGTCTCGACCGAGGACCTGTCCGCGTCGGTCTGGCGCTGGCACCGCGGTGACGACGGTTGGGCGGTGGACAAGGTGATCACCATCCCGGCCGAACCGGCAGAGCCGGACCTGCTGCCACCGGCGCTGAAGCCGTTCGGTGCGGTGCCGCCGCTCGTCTCCGACATCGACCTGTCCGTCGACGACGCGTTCCTCTACGTCTCGTGCTGGGGCACCGGCGAGCTCAAGCAGTTCGACGTGCGCGACCCTGCCCATCCGAAGGAGACCGGATCTGTCCGACTCGGCGGGATCGTCGGCCGCCGCGCCCATCCGGCGGTACCGAGCGAGCCGCTGGCCGGTGGTCCGCAGATGGTCGAGATCAGCCGGGACGGCAAGCGGGTCTACGTCACCAACTCCCTGTACGGGGCCTGGGACGATCAGTTCTACCCGGACGGGGTCGGCGCCTGGATGGCACTGATGCGCACCGACCCTCGCGGCGGGATGGAGATCGACGACCGCTTCTTCCCACACGGCGACGACTTTCGGGGTCTGCGGGCGCACCAGGTTCGTCTCCAAGGTGGCGACGCGTCCTCGGACTCCTACTGCTATCGGTAACGACCGAGTCGGACCCGATTCCACCCGCGCGGCCGACTTCCGGCCCGACTCGGTCAGGGCTGGTAGTCGGGGTACTTCGTATGCAACTGGAAGTATCCCGTCACGTTCTCCCGGAGCCAGTCCTTGCCGTCCTCGGGTGTGCGACCGTCGCAGATCGCGTCGCCTTCGATGCAGACTCGCTCGACACGAATCTCACCGAAGTCGTTCCGGCCGCCGCCGAGCGTCACGCCAGGAGCGACGGGACCCGGGAACAGGGTCTCGACGCCGCGGTCGTCGCGGGGATCGGAGTAGAGGATGCCCGAGATCCGTTCGGGGGGAACGGACCCGTCGGCTGCAATCTCGGCGAGAACGTCGCCGGCGATCGAAGCGCCCTGCGAGTAGCCGAGCACCAACAGGTCCGAATCCGGGCAGGTGCTGTGCCGGACGGTGATCGTCTGGCGGAGTCGCTGATGCCCGATCTGCTTCGACCTGTCGTATGCGATGGTGCCGTCGTCGTCGATGCCGTCGAAATCGTCGTGCGAGCCGGTCCCCGGCAGCGGCACGACCACTGCGGGGTAACGGATGTGTTCGACCACAGTGCCGGGAGCCTCGAACCGAGCGGAGATCTTCGCCAAGGGGGACTCCGGATCGATCGAGTCGAGGGTCTCGAAGCCACGGGTTCCATCGACGGCGAGGATGTACCGCTCAGGGCAGTTGCGGACCGGGTCGGCCGACGCGGAACCGACCGGACCCGCGACGTTCAGTCCTGCGGTGAGCAGACCTGCGGCGAGCAGACCGACGGTGCGTATGCGTCTGCGATCGATCCGGGACATGCGCGATTCTCCTCGTGTGCCCCCGACAGACAACAGTTGACGCCGATAATAGCGATGTCTTATTTGTTCGGCCTGTTAGGGATGCGCGCTTTTCGGTGATCATGCTCACCTCGGTCGGAAACTCCGGTGAATTTCCCGTCAGTGCTCGGCGAGGGTGCGGGCGGCCAGCTCGGTGATGAAGCCGGCGATCTCCTCGGGGTTCTCTTCGGCCATGAAGTGGCCGCTGGTGGTGGACTGGTAGGTGAAATCGGGTGCCCAGGCCTGCCACAGCGCTGAGGCGTCGAAGCCCAGCTGAGAGCCCCAGTTCTGGGAGATGACCGCGACGGGCATAGTGAGCTGAGTGCCGCGTTCGCGGTCGGCGAGGTCCATGTCGAGGTCGATGCCGGCGGTAGCTCGGTAGTCGGCCACGATCGAGTCGACAGAGTCGATGGAGCTGGTGACGTAGTGGTCGCGCTCCTCGGGCGTGAAGGTCGTTCCGGTCGGGTCCCACGCGTCGAGGAACGAGCCGAAGAATTCCGGGGCGACTGCGGCGATCATCTTCTCGGGCATCCCTGCGGGCTGGGCCATGAGATAGAGGTGCCAGGCCACCTTCGCGTTCACGCCCTGGAGTACCGCCCAGGTGTCCATCGTGGGCAGGACATCGAGGATGCCGAGACAGTCGACGGCGTCGGGGTGGTCGAGTCCTGTACGGACGGCGACGAGCGCGCCGCGGTCGTGACCGACGAGCCCGAAGTGGTCGAATCCGATCTCACGGGCGAGGGCGACGACGTCGTTCGCCATCGTGCGCTTGGAATAGGTTTCGGGGTTGTCGGCAGGGGGCCGGTCGCTGGCGCCGTAGCCGCGCAGGTCGGGGACGATCACGGTGTGATCGTCGGCGAGTATGTGGGCGACGTGGCGCCACATGTAGTGGGTCTGCGGGAAACCGTGCAGCAGGACGACGGCCGGGCCCTCGCCGCCGATGGCGACATTGAGGTTCACGCCACCGTCCCCGTTGATCGTGCGGTAGGTGAAGTCCTCGATGGTGCAGCGGGTCATGGGGTCTCCGTAGTCGTGGTGGAGGTTTCGGGGTGGCCGGAGAAGATGCCGGCAGGCAGGTCCGTTCGGCCGGCGGACGCGGTGAGCGCCGGAATGACGACCGTGTCGACGAGGGCTTCGAGGTAGGTGTCGTCGACGGTGAGGCCGTTCGCTCGTCGCAGGAGCAGGACGGTGCCCACAACTTCCTCATATGCGAATGGTTGAGCGCCCGTGGGAAGTTCGCCTCGAGCAACGGCATCGTCGAGGACCGCCTGGGGGAGACGCGCGCCTGTCGGGCCGACGGTCTCCTCGATGGCGTCGCACAACTCCGGGTCTTCGAGTCCCGCATGGAGCAGCATGAAGGCGGCGTTGCTGTCGGTTGCGGACATGGTGCGGCTGAGGCGCTGCGCAAGGAGCAGCAGATCGTCGCGAAGTGTTTCGCCGCGCCGAAGTGGGACTGCCGAGGGATGCGCAGGGGCGTCCTTCACGGCTGCGAGCACCATGTCGCGCTTGGACGGCCAACGTCGATACAGCGTTGCCTTCGACGCCTGGCAACGTCGAGCGACCGCCTCGAACGTCACGCCTTCGTAGCCTTCCTCGGCCAGTAGCTCGAGAACGGTGGTGGTGATCCGACGCTCGAGTTCGGCGTCGCGTGGACGTCCGCGTTGCGCAGGCGGTTCATTCGGATACGGCACGTTCCGTATCTTAACTCAGGCAACTCATGTTCGACGAACCTCGAAGTCGATACCCACAACTTCCTGATTGCGGCCGACTGTGATGCACTATCTCGCTGTCGACATAACGGACAACGGCGAGGAGATCGGTATGGGGTCGAGGTATCACCATCTGGCGTTCGGCCCGCAGGCGGTGGCTCGTCAGGAAGCTGCAGGCAGCATCGTTGCCTATGGCGCCGACCTCGACGAACCCGATCAAGGACCTCAATTGTTGGGCGACCGCGAACTCGCTCTCGTACGCGAAAGCTTCCAGTTCCACATGGCGACGGTGACCCCGAGCGGATGGCCCTATGTCCAGTACCGCAGTGGACCCGTCGGGTTCCTGCACCACCTCGGTGGGCAGACGATCGGGTTCGCGGATCACCGAGGCAACCAGCAGTTCGTCTCGGTCGGGAACATCGCGGCCACCGGGAAGGTCGCGCTGTTCCTCGCGGACTTTCCGCTGAAGAGGCGGTTGAAGGTCTTCGGTACCGCGCGGGTGGTCGATGCGGACGACGACCCGCAGCTTCTCGACCGACTGCGCGATCTCGGAGACGGTCGGAGAATCTCGGCGCGATGCGAACGAAGCATCGTCATCGAGGTCGAGGCCTTCGACTGGAACTGCTCACGGAGCCTGATCCCCCAGTACACCGACGAAGCGGTCCGCGCCCGGATCCGTCCCTACATCGACGAGATCAACGACCTCCGAGCCGAAGTGGATTCCCTCCGGGCCCGCTTGGAGGCGGTAGGAGAGAACTGACGGCCGCCGAGGGTCCGCGCAGGCTCAAGCCCGGCCGAGCCGTGCGACAACCAGATGCAGTGCCGCCGTGGTGGTCAGAGTCCTGACCCGTTCGCGGTCTCCGGGGAAACGGCGGGTGACCGTGTACGTCGGTCGTCCCTCGATCGCGACGCCGAAGCACACCGTGCCCACCGGCTTGGCGTCGGTTCCACCGTCGGGGCCGGCGATCCCGGTGGTGGAGACCGCGACGTCGACCTTCAGGCGACGTCGGGCACCCGCGGCCATGGCTGCGGCGACCTGCTCGCTCACCGCGCCGTGCTCCGCGATCATCTCGGCCGGTACGTCGATCAGATCGGACTTCGCGTCGTTGGAGTACGAGACCACGCCACCCATGACATATGCCGACGACCCGGGACGGTCGGTGAGCCGCGCAGCGACGAGTCCGCCGGTGCACGACTCCGCAGTCGCGATCGTGCGGCCGTCGAGGGCGGCGATCAGCTGGTCGTCGATGGTGGAACCGTCGGTCGAGAATATCTGGCGGCCATGGTGTTCGGTGAGGACATCGAGAAGACGGTGATAGATGCCCGCGTTACCGGAGGCGACCCGCGTCACCATGTCGAGTTCGCCGTGGCGAAGGCAGGTCGTGATCTCGAGGCGATCGAGGCCGGTGATCTCTGCTTCGGCCCGGCGCAGCGTCTCGGCGAGTTGTGCCTCGTGCAATCCGTAGGCACGCACGGTGTGCTGCTGCAGGTCGTCGGCTCGCGACAACACGTTGGCGACCGCAGGGGAGGCGACCGCGCTCGGCCACATCGCCTGCAGCTCACCGGGCGGTCCGGGCAGGATGACGATGGTCGGTACCGGCCGATCGCCGGCGATCGCGGGGATGACCACGCCCGGCGCTGTACCGGTGGGCGGCAGGGCGGTGGCACCGGCGGGCACGTGCGCCTGCTTGCGGATACCGATGCGCGTCGGCCCGGCGTCGAGATCCGGGGTGTCCGGGCGGAAGCGGCGAATGACACCTGCGATGTGTTCTTCGAGTTCGGGATCGAGCAACAGTTCGCGATCGCAGAACTCCGCGACGGTGGGGACTGTGAGGTCATCGGCGGTGGGACCGAGGCCCCCGCTGGTGACGATGAGGTCGACGCCCTGCTCGGCGAGAAAGCGCAGCTGTGCGGTCAGGTCGGCGGGCCGGTCACCGCAGATCGTGATGTGAGCGACGTCGACGCCGAGTCTCAGGAGTTGGTCGGACAACCACGGTCCGTTCTGGTCGGCGATCCTCCCGGTCAGTACTTCGGTCCCGGTCACGATGATTCCTGCACGCACGCTCACGGTGCCGAGCCTAGTCGGCGACGATCATCGTGGGCGCCTCCCTGCTCTGTTGCGACGGTCTGCAAAGCGGGCGAGTTCACGAAGCATGCCGGGAGCCCGGCGCGCCAAGGTCAGTACTGCCCGGTCCGAGACGGTCGGGCGTGGCGGCAGCGCAGGCTGTGCACGACGGGCCCTGGTCGTCGCCCTGAACACCTGCACCTGACCGGGCACACCTTTGAGTCGATGCCTGCCCAGGTCGGTGAAATCGAAATCTCCGCCGACCGCAAGTTCGCGCACCGCCTGTGAGCATCGCACCTCCCCAGGCCCGGAGGAGGCAGCGATCCGCGCTCCGATGTGGACCGTCATTCCGGTCAACCCGGGACCGGCGCGGGTCACCGACCCGACATGCACACCGGACCGCACAGTGAATCCGAGAGTCGATGTGGCTCGGATGATCCGGTGTGCGCACTGCAGCGCGGCCACGGGACCGTCGAACACACTGAGGGTCCCATCGCCCGCGATGCCCACGAGTGTGCCTCCGCCGGCCTCGACCTCCACACGCACGAGTCTGTCGTGGGCGCCCAGCAACCGTGCGAAGCGGCTGTCACCGACCTCCGCGAGCAGATCGGTGGAGCGGACGACATCGGTGAACAGAACCGCGCCCAGAAACCGATCCGCGTCGACCGGATGGTCCGAGCCGCTGACGAGTTCCTCCACGTGGTCGAGAACAGGGATCAGCACTTCACCCAGCGTTGCGCCGACCGGGATCGGCGGCAGCTCGTAGAAGCGGCCGTTCGGAATATCCGCGGCAACTCTGCGGCCGGCCTCTCGGGCGAACAGAGTGTCCGGCTGGTGCAGGACCTTCGTCGGGCATTGGATCGCCGGCAGAATCGAGGAGTAGTTCGCGCGGAGGGCCCACTCGAGATGTTTCTGGGCTGTTCTCGGTGTGGCGGAGCAACGTTCGAGCAGCGCCATGATCCGTCGGTTGTGTGGGACATCGAGGGTCGGGTGCGTCAGGGACGTGAGTTTCCCTTGACCCCAAAATGCGTACGCATCCCGATACGACTCGACGAACCGGTCTCGCTCGTCAGCAGTCCATCCTAGTGGCGGATCGCCGTCGGACAGCAGGGTGTCGGCCCAGGGTTCGGCGAGGATCAGTCCGGAAATTCGGTCGGGGTGCCGAGCGGCTACCAAGGCGAGGGGCCCGCAGGTGCTGGCCGCGCCGACGAGCGTGGCTCGAGAGACCTCGGCGTCGTCGAGCACCGCGACTACGTCGTCGGCCTGCTCCTCGAGCGTGGGGACGTGCTCGACGGGATCGGACAGTCCGAATCCGCGGCGCTGGAAGAACAACGAACGCGCGAAGCGGGCGCAACGTTCGAAGTTGTAGTGGAAGTGTGGATCGGTCCACATCAGGTCCGGATGCATCATGTCTTCGAAGAACCACGCGATCGGATGTGGCCCCTCGCCCACGGCCTGATACGCCAGTGCGTTGCCGTCGCGCTGGATGTACCGCGTCACGGGCGGATCCATGGGAACAACGATAGGCGCCGGGTCGACAGCGCGACGAGTGTCGACACTGTCGAAACCGACCGGCTACGGAAACCGGCCTCTATCGTGAGGTTGGTGAGGAACGCATGGTCTTCACGGCGCGTCTCGCG
Organism: Rhodococcus sp. 5G237; assembly: GCF_053764735.1. Taxonomy (NCBI): domain Bacteria; kingdom Bacillati; phylum Actinomycetota; class Actinomycetes; order Mycobacteriales; family Nocardiaceae; genus Rhodococcus; species Rhodococcus sp. 5G237. The sequence goes on from NZ_JBSNCD010000007.1 coordinate 132,845, forward strand.
GGAGACGGGTAGACGCCGGAGCAGGGGTGCGCTGCTCCATGTGGTCGCTGCAGCGCTGCTCCTGGGTGTCTTCGCATCCGGGTGCGCTTCGATACGCGGCGGGGTGGAAGGCGATTTCGGTCGGGCAGCGCAGCAGATCGGTTCGGCAGCGGTCTCGGCTCAGTTGAGCCTGCAGGTTTTCGCCGACGGTCGCAACACCACCGCCGCCACGGACACCGCACTGTCGGACATGCTCGAAGAGGTCGACCAGGCGGTCTCGGCAACCGCGGATCGAGAGGTGGACACCCCCGAGCAGGGCGACCTGCGCGCCGAGGTCCTGCAGGCGGCGAACACGGTTACCGGACAGATCATCCGGGGTCGAGACATCGTTGCGGGAGTCGGCGGGCAGCCCGAACTGACTGCGGTCGCGGCCGAGCTCGGACGTGCGGGTACAGAGTTGCTCGCGCTCGGAGACCGTCTCGAGGCGGCCGGATGAAAAGACTTTTTGCCGTCGCTCTCGGCATCCTCACCGCGATCGGGGGATTCCTCGATATCGGTGATCTGGTCACCAATGCAGTGGTGGGTGCGCGTTTCGGGTTGTCGCTGGCCTGGGTGGTGCCGGTAGGGGTGCTGGGAATCTGTGTATTCGCGCAGATGTCCGGTCGCGTCGCAGCGGTCAGCGGCCGAGCCACTTTCGAGATCATTCGCGAACGCCTCGGGCCGCGCATGGCAGTGGCGAATCTGAGCGCGTCGTTTCTGATCAACCTGTTGACGTTGACCGCCGAGGTCGGTGGTATCGCGCTGGCGTTGCAATTGGCGAGCAGTGTGAACCCGAAGATGTGGATTCCGGTAGCCGCCCTGGCGGTGTGGCTGGTGATCTGGCGGGTGAAGTTCTCGGTGATGGAGAACGTCACGGGGGTGGTCGGACTGTGCCTGGTCATGTTCGCAGTGGCGGTGTTCCTTCTCGGTCCGGACTGGGGGCAGCTCGCGGACCAGGTGTTCACTCCGTCCCTGTCGGACGGCGAAAACCTGGCCGCATATTGGTACTACGCGATCGCGTTGTTCGGTGCGGCGATGACTCCGTACGAGGTGTTCTTCTTCTCTTCCGGCGCAGTGGAAGAGAAGTGGACGGTGCGAGATCTGGCGAAGTCCCGGCTCAACGTTCTGGTCGGATTTCCCCTCGGCGGCATCCTCTCGGTGGCGATCGCCGCACTGTCGGCGATCGTGCTGATGCCGGGTGGGGTAGAGGTGTCCAGCCTGTCGCAGGTGCTGATTCCGGTGGCCGAGGCGGGAGGGAAACTGGCGGTGGCGGTGATCATCCTCGGGATCGTGGCGGCCACGTTCGGCGCGGCGCTCGAAACCGCACTGTCCGGGGGCTACACCCTGGCGCAGTTCCTGGGGTGGTCGTGGGGCAAGTTCCGACGCCCGGTGGAGGCGGCACGCTTCCACCTGACCATGCTGGTGTTGTTGATCGTCGCCGTCGGTGTGCTGATGACGGGGGTGGACCCGATCCTGGTCACCGAGTACTCGGTGGTGTTCTCCGCGATCGCCCTGCCCTTGACGTATCTACCGGTTCTGATCATCTCCAACGACCCGCAGTACATGGGCGAACATGTCAACGGTCCGGTCGTCAACGCGATCGGTACCGTCTACCTGGTGATCATTGTCGCCGCCTCGGCAGCGGCGATACCGTTGATGATCGTCACCGGAGCAGGACAATGAGCAGATCAGAGCACCCAGCCGGCACCGACCGAGACGGTCGGCTGATCGATGCCCGCCTGCACCTGCTGGACCGGCAGATCCTCGACTGTGACGGCGTACCGGTGGCCACGGTCGATGACATCGAACTCAGCGGCATCGAATCCGACGGCGTCACCTCGTCAGCACCGCGTGTCGAGGCGATCCTCACCGGCTCAACCTTGATGACTCGGATCTTCGGGGGCCGTCTGCCCCGAAGCCGCTTGCATCGCATCAAGTGGGACGACGTTGCCGAGGTCGGTATCACTCTCCGGCTACGAGTGCGGTCCGAGGCCTTAAATGCGACGTGGCCCGAGCGATGGGTACGGGACCAGATCATCGGCCGCATTCCCGGGGGCAGCCATGCTCCTGACTGATCTGCTCGACCTGCCTGTCCACGAGCACAACGGCGACCACGTCGGGTGGGTGTGCGATATACGTTTCCGCATCCCTGCTCGTCCGCCTGAATCGGACCGTGGGGGAGTGCTGTCGCCGGAGGTCGTCGGCATTCTCCTCTCGCCTCGCCGGCGCGGCTCGTACCTCGGATTCGAACGCACCGATGTGCGTGCCCCGGTGTTGCTCGCTCGGTGGATCCGGTGGCGCCACCGCGGGACCTGCCTGGTTCCGTGGTCCGATGTCGATCGCGTCGAGGACGGGGCTGTCGTGCTGGACGCGCACTATCGTCGGGAATCGCCGCTGTTGAGCCGCTGACAGATCACGCCGCAGCCTCGACGATGCTGGGCGGAGTTACCATGCTCCGGCGGCGGCACGCCGCTGCTGCCGACGCCCACCTTTTCCGTCGTGACGTCGCCTTGCCGGTATCCGCTGCGCGCGTCGACGCAGCGCGAGCTCGTGCTGCAGACGCTCCGCAGAAAGTTTGCCCGGACCGTGGATGCTCGTGCCGTCCGGTCGTTCGATCGTGGTGGCCATCGCCGTGTTTCTCCTCGAGGATCTCGAAATTCGCCAGCTCTCTCATGAGACGACCGATCCATCCGATCGGTCAACGGAATTCGGCCGAGTGCCATCGCATCGGATCTCAGGCCGCAGCCGGTGCCCGACATCCGCATCGCACGGCACGCCCCTGCTCGTCGTCGGGAAGCCACCCGTACTCGTCGCAGTCGCCGCACTTCGGTCGGAGGACACGGGGCGTCGGCAGCGACCGCCACAACGGCAACCATCCGTGCGCCAGCCGCATCGGATTGCCCGGTCTGTGCACGGATTTCGCTGCCGCAACCAGAGCCGGCACGCCGTGTGTGGCGACGAGTGCTTCGATCGCCGCTGCCGCCTCGGGTTCGAGGTAGACGAAGGTTGCGGTCAGTCCGGCCCGCCTGCAGGCTGCTGCGAGCTCGACCACCGCCGGACTCAGCGGCGCCTTCGCGACGCGCGGTGTGCGGTTGGTTTCCGTCCTTGGTGTATCGGTACTTGAAAGAGCGCCTGGGTCTCCGATGTCCGCGCTGCCGCGGGTCGGATTCTCAGGCGCCGGTTCGGTGACGGGACGTTCGTAGATGGTCTGGATGGTGATCCACTGGCCGAGCTCGTTCTGGATCTTCTCGCGTACCAGGTAGCCGAGGTCGGCGAGCTCGCGTAAGGCCGATCGGATGGCGTCGCGACCTTCCTTCGGTGACTGTGCAGCGATCGAGTCGGCGCGGGTGCGCCAGTCGTCCGGCTTGGACAGCAACCAGGCGAGCACGCCCCGCGCGCGGAAGGACAGCCGCTCGTCCGTGATGACGGCGTTGCTGAGGACGGTGAAGTTGGCGGCAAGGCGCGGTCCACGACGCACGCCGCCGGCCAGGGTATTCTGACCCACGTTCGACTCCCTGTTAGTCGGACATCCGGCCCGTCGGGAGCTGCAACTCCTGGCGGGCCTTATTCGATTGTGGCCGCGCGGATCGGCGGCGTGCTCGCATCGTGCCACCTTCTGTACAAGGCGCGCAAGGAATCGAGCGGGGCGCTCGAGGTTTGGTGTTCTCGACGTCGCTGAGCGGGGTCCGGAACACCGAAGTTTCACCGGCGCCAGGGGGGAGCTTCGAACCGCGCCTCGACGTCGGCGGTGAGGGTGACGCGGTCGGGTTCGAAGACCAACTCGGGTTCGGCGGACTCGGGGGCGCTCATCGCATCCGAGCGCAGCATCGCGGTGCGCATCATCGGAGCGCCGCCCGCATGGACGGGTGAGGGCTGGGAGCCGAGCATGCCCGGATCGGCGATGGCCACCGCACGAACCGTGTCGAGACCCAATGACGTCGTGTACGCCTTCGCCTTGTCGAGGGCGTCGCGGACGGCGAGGTCGCGGACCTGTGCGAGTCGCTTCTTCCGGGCCTTGCGGGTCATCCACCACTGGAGATCGGCCACGGTGACCATCTCGAGTTCGGCGACCCGTTCGACGAACGCGCCCACAGCGTCGAACTGGTGGAAGGTGACGGTGATCGACGCCGACGAGTTGTACACCCACGGCCGGTTCTTGCCCTCGCGGTTGATCGGGCGCCGCCGGCTGTGGCGCACCCGATCGAAGGTCCACCGCTTCACCGGGCTCGGGGTGCGCCTGCGCAGTTCGGTCACGAGATCGGTGATGGTGGCGACGGCTGCGGTCACCGGTTCGGCGGCCTGCTTGCGCGACGAGCCGTCGGCGTGCACCCGCAACACCACCGTGCACCGGTTGGGTGCGACGGTGCGCTCGGCATGACCGGTGACGGTGATCGTGACGGGAGGTTGGGTCATGCGCACGAGTGTGCCAGCGCGAGCCGTCCCCGTCGGGCAGACGGCACGTGCCACGATCGGAACCGTCGAATCCGGCCTTCCGGGCGTCGCATTCGTGCCACTCTGAACTTGTCAGAAGTGAGAGGTGTGACTGGTGGGACGACTGGGTATCTGAGTTGAGTCGAACTAGCCAGTGTTCACGAAAGGACTGCACATGCTCGGACTCGGAATCCTCGGTTGGATCATCATCGGTGGTCTCGCCGGTTGGATCGGTAGCAAGATCATGGGCACCGACGCCCAGCAGGGCATTCTCCTCAACATCGTCGTCGGCGTCATCGGCGGCTTGATCGGTGGTTTCCTGCTGAAGGTCTTCGGCGTGGACGTCGAAGGCGGCGGACTGATCTTCAGCTTCCTGACCTGCCTCCTCGGCGCGGTCATCCTGCTGTTCCTCGTCAAGGCCGTCACCGGCCGGGGCGTGCGCCGCTGACCGCTCTGCATCGACGAGGTCCCGGATCCACACGGATCCGGGACCTCGTTCGTGTCGGGGGTCGGTTCGTCAGACCAGTTGATCGCGAAGCCAACGTGGGTCGGGATTGGTATGCGACCCATCGCCGACGAACACCGTCGGCACCGTCTCGTTCCCGCCGTTGACTTCCCGGACCCGAGCGGCCGCGGCGGGATCCCGCCAGATGTTCACCCAGATCGCGCGACGCGCGCGGGTGCGCAGGGTGGCGCGCAACCGGATGCAGAACGCACACCCCGGGCGCCAGTACACCACCGGAACGCCGCGGGCGGCGGCGTCGCGACGGGCGGTCGCGTCGTCGACGTGATGGGGGAAGAACAGGGGCGAGGTGACCCAGGCAAGGGCGAGCAGCAGTACTGCCGTCACCACAGAGGTCACGTCGAATGCGCCGGTGAGCAGAACGACGGCCGCGACGGCCACCGTCGCTGCGGAAAGGATCCAGGTTCGCCACACGCCTGTGAGCCTAGTTCCGTCGAGCCCTACTGAAACCTGCCGAGTGAGACGCACGGTGGAACCCGCCCGACCTGCCGGTCTGCAGCCGGGCAAGGTGGCGCGATAGCGTATTCGGTCATGGTCGTCACCGAGAGTTCACCTCCTGTATCCCCGCGGTTGGTCCGCTCGATGTTCATTCCTGCCGTAGGGGTGGCGCTCGTGCTGACTCTTCTCGCGGCGGCGACGGTGCCGATGCGCGACCGCCTGTATCTGTCCGTAGCTCAGACCGTCGAGGGATCCTTCCTCGGACCGCTCGCAGGTCTCGTCGCCGACAAAGGGCTGCTCGTCCTGGTCGCCTTCACCGGTGTGCTCGCGGCGTGGCTGTGGCGGAACGATCGCCGCGGCTTCGGCACCCTCGCTGTGGGCGGCATCGGTGTCGTGGGTGCCTACCTGTCGAGCGAACTCGTCAAGCTCGTGGTGACGGAACCGCGACCGTGCCGCGCACTCGGCATCGAGACGGTGCTGGAATGCCCCGAGGTGGGGGACTGGTCCTGGCCGTCGAACCACTCCGTCATCGCGGCGTCGTTCGCCACGGCGTGTGTCCTCGCGGCTCCGCGTCTGATCTGGCTGGGCGCTCCGCTCGCCGCAGTGCTCGCCTTCTCTCGGGTGACGGTGGGGGTGCACTACGTCCACGACGTGCTGTCGGGCATGGCGCTCGGCGTGTTGGTGGTCGCGTTGGTCGTCGTGGTGCTTCTGCCGTTCGCGTCGCGGCTTCCGATCCTGTCGCGCGAGGCACCGGCCGTCCCGCCTACCGGGTAGGCGACGCGAATACAGCACACCGAATCCGGCTGTCGGCAGAGCGATCTGCAAGCAGCCGGATTTTTGTTCGCAAGTCGGACGGGGTGGGCGTGGCTCGTTACCGAGGTCCCTCGGTCGCTGCAGGTAGACCCGGTTGTGACACGACCTTCGGCTCTACATCCACAGGCACGGACGATCGACACTCGGGACAGGAGCTCGATGTCCGGAGAGTGTGATGATCCGCGAAGACACCCTGACGGTGCGGTGGTGGCGCCTGAGGCCGTGGAGCGCGAATCCGCTCATGCGTGGAATCGACCGCGTCGAAGCTGTCGCGGTCGTGCTCCTGGTGGGCCTCATGCTGCTGTTGGTGCCTGTGGCCGGTGTCGTCGGGACCGTGTCGTATGCGCAGTTCAGCGAACGGTCGCATCAGCAGATGGCCGAAGGGAGGCAGGTGCCCGCGGTCGTTCTCGATGACGATCCCGACGACGTGTCGGTCCCCGACCCGTTGGCCGAGTCTTCGCCTCATTTCGATTCTGTTCTTGCTCGGTGGGAGTACGACGGCGTCGAGTACATCGGCCGAGTGGGTCTCGAGGGCCGCGGCCGCACGGGAGAGACGGTCCGCATATGGGTCGACGAGACGGGCGACTACATGCCGGTTCCCCGCACCGGTACCGAGAATGCGGTCGCGGCGCTCGGTGCGGCTCTGGTGATTCTCGTCCTCGGCACCGTGGCATGCGCGCTCACGCTGTTCGGCGTCCACGTCGAGATGAACCGGCAGAGACTGTCTCGGTGGGACCGTAAGTGGCAGGAAGCAGGACGACTCCCGGGGTGGCCGATCAGATGAACGTCGCGCAGTGCCCGTCGTGATGGTCATCGTTGTCGACCTCCGTGTTCGGGGTACTCGATGCGCATGAAGGATCGAGCCTGGGATCTCGCATACGCCGCCGGTTGGTGGGCGGTATGCGCGCTACCGGAGGAGCCGGCGAGGCGCCTGTTCGAGATGGCCGCGGATCGAGCGGCCCGAAACGGCGGACCGATCCAACTACGCCGCAACCTCGCTCGGGTGTTGTCCACCACTCCCGATCAGGTACCGGATGAACTCGTACGCGCGAGCCTGCGTTCGTACGCGCGGTATTGGTGCGAAGCGTTCCGGTTGCCGTCGATGGATCCGGTACGGCTGGCCGAGACCATCGACTCCGCGGCCACCGGTCTCGAACATATCCACGAGGCCGTCGCCCGTGGGCGCGGCGCAGTGTTGGCGCTTCCGCACAGCGGAAACTGGGACCTGGCGGGAGTGTGGATCGTACAGCGGATCGGCACACCGACCGTCGTCGCCGAACGGCTGCAACCGGAATCGTTGTTCCGCCGCTTCGTCCGGTTCCGTGAAGGTCTGGGGTTCGAGATCATCCCGCTCACCGGCGGCACTGTCCCACCGTTCGAACAGCTGGCCGTCCGGATCCGGGAGGGACGGTTCGTCGGGCTCCTCGGTGAACGGGATCTGACAGGAACGGGCGCGCCGGTCACCTTCTTCGGCGAACCGGCCTGCATGCCGGCCGGCCCGGCCAAACTCGCGATCGATACCGGCGCACCGCTGCTACCGGTGCACTGCTGGTTCACTCCGGGCGGCTGGGGATTCCACGTCGACGCACCGATCGATACCGCAGGCGGCGTCCACGCCACGACCCAGAGGCTGGCCGACCGGTTCGCTGCCGGTATCGCCGCGCATCCTGCCGACTGGCACATGCTGCAATCGGTGTGGACGGCCGACCGGCGGGACCACACACAGACACCCGGCAGGGAGTGACGACGCCGGTTCCCGCGGCAGGCCTCGTAGACCGTCAGAAGAAGTCGGCAGAGGTGATCTCGGCGCGGAAGAACTCGCCGTGCCCACCGGTACCCGTGTCCCAACTCGCGCGGATCCGCGAGGCGATGGTCATGCCGCCGAACCGGCGTTCGGCCTCGACTGTGACGATGAACGGATACCGGCCGAACTCGTGATTGTCGGGGTTGCCCCAGCGCAGCATCCGCACCCCGCACAACGCCCCGTCATCGGCGACATCCAGACGCACGGTCTCCTTGCGGCCGTCCACCGTCCAGGTCGCCGAGGCGACGAACTCGTCGCCGCGCCACCGTGCGAGAGGAAACGAGGTGGGCGCGAAGATGCTTTCTCCGGCCAGGCGACCGACCGCACTGTCGCTGACATCCGGACCCTCGGCGGACATCACGGGGATGATTCCCCCGATCCGCCAACGCATCTCGCCACCCCCGTCGGTGAAACGGTCGTACCCCGATACGGGCACCGGGCCGATCCGAGTCGTAGCAGCCCAGATGAATCCTGTCGCCGGGGCGAGGAGCTGGACGGCGGTGAACGGTCGCCAGGAGCCGAGTCTGATCTCCCCGGACATCTCCAGCCGTGCGGCTGCGGCCATCGGCGTGCCCTCGGCGACGGCATGGTTGATCCAGCGCCGCGCAGCAGGTGGCAGGGATGCGGTCATTGCCGGCGCGAACCGCTTACCGGTGCCCTTGACCTCGGACAAAGCGCGCCAGTGTGCGCCGACATGATGAGCGGCGCGCGGAACAGCTGGTGCACGGCTCATGCGCACGAATCCTCCACCGGTCGACTCGGCCCTTCACGATGCTTCGCTCGGACTCGGTGCTTCATCGGTGGGGTGGGCCGATACTCGCTGATTCCAGCACATTATGCCCGGCCCCGTGTCCTTGCCGAGGGAATAGTCCATCGTCGCGCTGTAGGAAACCCCGCTGTCCTGACACCCGAGAGGGAGCGTCGGTGGCCATTGGGCTCGGCCTCCGGCATGACGCCCCGGGGGCGATTGCCGCCGATGCGATCGACGTCATCACCGGTGAACGCAACGGCAGACTGGCCCTGTGCGGACCGCCCACCTGCCGGGCGGTGTTCTTCGACACCAGCCGAAGCCGCACCCGCAGGTGGTGCGACATGAACACCGGCGGCAACCGTGAGAAGAAGACCCGGTTCCTGGCGAACCATCGCAAGAACGCCGACGGCTGACCGGAGGACTGTACCTCGTCACACCGTGGCAAGGACGTAGGAGAGAACGAATCCAGCGGCGGTGCTCAACGCGACCGTCGGGCCGCCTTTTTCGTAGGCCTCGGGCATGAGAGTGTCTGCCAGCGATGCGAGCACCGCGCCGGCAGCGAAGGCAAGCGGCAACGAGATAGTTTCGGGCGCACTCGAAGCGAGGGGGCCGGCGCCGACAACGACGGCCAGGGTGAGCAGCAGGGCGCAGATCAACCACGTGCCGAGGATGAAGGTTTGGGATCGGCCCTGCGCACGCATGGACGCGCTCCCGACCAGCGCTTCGGGAAAATTGGAGACGAAGATCGCCACGAGCAGTGTTATGCCACCTGTCCCTTCGCCGAGGGACACGCCGAGGGCAACGTTCTCCGGCACTCCGTCGAGGGTGACCGCGGCCAGTAGTGCCAGTCCGGCGGATCCGCTGACGGAGGCGGTGGAGGGTGATTTTTCCGTTGCGGCGGCGCCGAGGTCGAGTTTCTCGCTGCCGTGGGGCTGTGGGTGTTTGCCCTCGGCCAGCCGGTCCAATTGCTGGCTGAGGAGGGTGAAGACGACCGCGCCGCCCGCGAGTCCGAGCGCTGCGCGCCAGATGCCGCCTTGTTGATACGACTCTTCGAACAGCTCGAAGGTCAGTGCTGTGATCAGTGCGCCTGCCGCAAAGGCCAGCATGGCGGCGAGTGCGCGCTTGGGGATGGTGAATCGTCCGCCGACCAGCGCGCCTATGACCAGGGCGCTCGAGGCGATCACTCCGAAGATCAGCGACTCCATGACGACGCCACCTCTTCCCTCACGCCCGCAGTAGCCGAGGAGATCGTTCCGATGAGTCCCGAGTACCCCGTTTTCGCTGAATCAGCCAGGGAAGCTGATCGAGGCGGACGTGCTGCGCAGGATCGGACGAGTGCGGGTCGAGTAGGCCGGGCAGGGGCTATCTTGGAGGGGCAATCTTGCGGTCAGAACGGATTTGCCGTGGAGCCGACCAGATCCGCAACCGAGTTGATGACGCGGGTCGGACGGTAGGGGAATCGCTCGACGGACTCGCGGGTGGAAATGCCGGTCAGGACCAACAGCGTCTGCAAGCCTGCCTCGAGACCGCAGACGATGTCGGTGTCCATGCGGTCGCCGATCATCAGCGTGTGTGCGGAGTGCGCCCCGATCGCGCGCAAGGCCGACCGCATCATCAAAGCATTCGGCTTGCCCACGAAGTACGGTTCGCGACCCGTCGCGCGGGTGATCAGCGCCGCGACGGCTCCGGTGGCAGGGAGCGAACCTTCTCGTGAGGGGCCGGTCGGATCCGGATTGGTCGCGATGAACCGGGCGCCGCGTTCGACCAGGCGGATCGCGGTGGTGATCGCCTCGAAGGAGTAGGTGCGTGTCTCTCCGAGGACGACGTAGTCCGGGTCGCTGTCGGTGAGGACGTAACCGATGTCGTGTAGCGCGGTGGTCAATCCGGATTCGCCCACCACGTAGGCGCTGCCGCCGGGACGTTGATTCGCGAGGAACGTCGCCGTCGCCAATGCCGAGGTCCAGATCGCCTTCTCCGGCACGTCGAGGCCGGAGCGCAGGAGGCGAGCCCGTAGGTCTCGGGGCGTGCGGATGGAATTGTTGGTGAGCACCATGAACGGCGTACCGGTATCGCGGAGTTCGGTCAGGAACGCGTCGGCGCCGGGAATCAGGTGATCCTCGTGCACGAGAACACCATCCATGTCCATCAGGTAATTCCAGACCGGCGCGGATGTGGGTTCATCGCTCATTCTTCGAGTGTGTCACCGACTGTTCCGGTAGACAGCCGATACAAGGGTGATCATCCGACGACCGGTGTCGGCTCCGTACTCACCCGCCGAGGTTTGCGACGGTCGAGTCGAGCACGCCCGCCTGCAGTTCGAGGTCGCTCTCGTCGTAGTCGCGATCCTGCGGCAGCTGCTTCCGGAGGTCTTCCCTCGTGACCACGAGAAACGGTCGGTTCTGATCGGTCAGCTCCTGACCTCCGACAACGCGGAACCGTCCCTCCTCCAGAACGAGTGCGGGGTCGTCGAGCGTCGAATCGAGGAGTTCTCGAAGGTCGGTGGCGGTCAACTTGGTGGGCACATGTCCTCCTGCGCTTGCTCGTCTCTCGAACCGTTGTGTCCTCTCGGAGGTACCCGGTCGAGTGCCGGCTGAACCTGGTGTTTGTCGGGCGACGTGACGGGCCGGCAATCTCCTCGGGGGAGGACATCGGCAGCGAATATTCCGTGTTGCGGTATGTGCCGCATCGAATTTCGAAATATCAAGGGACCGCGTGCGTTCGGTCGCCTCTCGGCGAAAGGCGCAACACGGCTCCAGCCGAACGGAACGACGGACTGTGATCGCGGACATCTTCGTTGATGCTTCAACCGGCGTACGATCGAGACCACTCATGTACACAGACTTCGTCACACTCGGCGGAACTCTCATCTGGTTCGCCGCTCTCATCGCGCTTACCCACATCCTCGGCCACACCCTCTGACCTCTGATCCACGGTCGGCCACCCGAGGCCTGAGGTATCCGCCGAACGTCGAGAAGGTGCTCTTCACACCCCCGTGCCCGCAATCGCGGGTAGCGTGAGTGGTACGGGCACCTTGCCCGCTACTTTCTCGCCTTGACACGCGGCATCGTGAAACAGGCGGAAGAGGCTTCCCGACATGGCCGAATCGATCGAGATCTTGATCAAGGCCCTTGGGGATCTACGAAGACCACCGAACGGCCGGCACGATCTCGGTGAAGCGTTGCGTGCAGTGACCGCGGCTGCGGCCGCCACGATTGCGGGGGTCGAGTGCGCCGACATCGTCCTCATCGGCAAGGACACATTCGAATCCCACGGAGCGACCTCGTCGTTGTCCCGGGAACTCGGTCGGATCCAACGCGACGCCGGTGGCCCCTGTATAGATGCTGCCGGACTCACGAGTGTGGTCTACAGCAGCGACCTCCGATCCGAGATGCGCTGGCCGCAATTCACGGAAGAAGCCCTGAGGGTCGGGGTCGGGAGTGTGTTGTCCTTCCAACTCCATACCCGAACCGACATCGCCGGTTCGCTGAACCTGTTCGCATCGAAACCGCAGGCCTTCGACGGTGCCGCGGTGGCGCTGGGCACCGCACTGGCGGCGCAGGCGGCCGCCGAGCTCACGGCTGCACGCGCTGAGCTGCATCTGCGCTCGGCATTGGGCACCCGAGACACCATCGGCCAGGCCAAAGGTCTTCTGATGCAGCGCTGCGGTGTCGATGCCGCCCGCGCCTTCGTAATGATGCGGACGTTGTCACAGGATCTCAATGTCGCCGTCGCTCGAATTGCCGAGCGAATCGTCGAGGACCACACCGCTTCTCTGTGATCGGTTGTCGGGTCACGCACGGTCCGTCCGTTGGTCGGTCCACTTCACCTCCGATCACATCGAGGGCGCGGATATGAAACTGCGAGCAGTGCCCAAGCGGTTCCCTCGAGCGATGTAGGCACAAGAGGTGCATTCGACCGCCTACGAACCGTGGGGGTGTCTATAGCCCTCGAGTGCTGCGGCGACGCTTCTGGCATGCGAAACCCATGCAGCGACCGTCGCGCCGGTGCTCCGAAGCGGGAGTTGAGCCAGACGCAAGGTCGAGGTGCAGCGGCCTTCCGGATCGCGTACAGGGAAGACGAGGGACCCGACATCGTAGCGACGGTCGGAATCTAGGTCGTGAACGCGATAGTCGACGTTCGACCCAGGGATCACGGTCCGGATGTCACGTTCCTCCATGGGTGTGAGCAGACCTGATTCGTAGCGCCGCGTCGCTTCGCACATCGTCTCGTAGGCGGTGCGGCCTTCTCGAGGAAGAAGCGAGAGTGCGTATCCGTGGGCGCGTACGAAACCGAGTCGCCGGCGGTAGACCCCCTTCGTGTCCTCGTCGATTCCGATGGCCCTGGACAGCCAGCGTTCCTGTTCGTCCTCGGACAGGTCGAAGACGATACTGTCGCCGATCGGAGGCACGATCGGGATACGTCGTGCGAGTCCGTTCGTCTGTTCCACGCCGGGGCCGAAGGCCGACAGCACTCGGACCATCTCGTCCCGACCGATCGTCGTATACAGCGCGACCTCGCAACCGATCGAGTGGGCGAGCGCTTCCACCTCCGGGCGGAGGGCCTCCGCCGCGCTGATCGAATCGGTGATCTCGTGCTGCAGCCGAGCGATCAGCGACGTACTCACGAAGCTGCCGTAACCGCCCTGGAAGTAGATCAGAGGCGCCACGGGGTTGGTGACCGCCAGATCGCTCACGGCGCAGAGGACGATCCAATGGTCGCCGGCATCGACCGTGTTCGTCATGCGTGCGTCGATCCAGGCGACCGATTGCTCGAGAACCGGGTTGCCGGACGGAGAGGTGAACCATTCGATGCCGTCGAACTTGTTCTCCCAGCGCCGGGCGATCGTGGCGACAAGATCCTCCTGCTCGCCCCCGATGACATTGATGCATATCGACTCGCATCGCCGGAGTTTGTCGAACGTCCGGGACGTCTTCATCGGCATGAACGAGACCAGGGGAGGATCGAGGGACACCGAACTGAAGGTCCCGACGACGAGGGCGAGCAGTTCGCCGTCGGCCGCGCGTCCGGTGATCACTGCAACGCCCGTGGGATAGTGGCCCATGACCTTGCGGAACAGGCCCTTGTCGATACTGACGGTGTCGAGGGACATAAGCACTCCTTGGTCGGAACGACGATCGATCCGGCTCGGTTCAGCCTTTGCGGTGACGCGCCTGGAGGGTGCGTCCGAGGGCCTCGGGACGGAGGAAGAGGATGCACAGCACGCCGCCGACGAGCAGGACGACACCGGTGATCGTGAAGGCTTGATGTACGCCTACGGCCATGTTGTTCGCCATCTCGGGGGTGAGGGACGTGCCCGAGGGCGGCGAGACGTACCCCGCGCGGGTCATCAGCCATCCGACGAGGGTGGGGGAGATGATTGCGCCGATCGACGCGACACCGCCCAGCGTGGCCATCATGATCGGACGCTGCCGTGCGCCGACCGCGAATGCCAGCGCTGAGGCGGTCATCGGGTAGGCGAGGCTGCAACCTGCGGCGATGCAGAGCAACGCGACGGCGGCGACACCGGAGGCCGCCTGGACCAGGATGAAGCACACACCGGCAACGAGTGCTGCGATACCGAAGGGGATCGCGATGGACCGATGCGCGTTGTATCCCCGCTGCATCAGTCGGTGACCGAGGAATCCGAGGAAGAGAAGCACGAGCGCTCCCAGGATCCAGGGAATCGTGGTGACCGTCCCGACTTGGGGCAACGAAAGTCCGACCACGGTCCCCAGGTACTGGGGCAGCCAGGTGGTCACGAACCCCTGCACCCAGAAGTTCGAACCTCCGCCGATGACCGCGGCGAGGAAAGTCAAGCTCGCGAATGCCCGCCAGAGCGAGACGGCCGGTTGCTTGTCGACATCATCCGTGGCGATTTCGTGAGCGGACTCGGCGTTCGCCTCGGGGGCATCCTTGCTGGCGGAATCCTTCTTCCCGTGGCCCGCGTAGGGTCCGTCGCCAGCCAGGATCAACCAGGCGATCACCCAGACCAGACCGACGATACCGAGGACGCCGAACGCCCAGCGCCATCCCCAAGCACCGATGACCCAGGCCAGGGCAGGTGCGGCGAGGACCGGACCGAGGGTCGAGCCCGCAGCGACAAGATTGGAGGGAAGCGCGCGACGTCGGGGTTCGAACCAGGAGTGGGCGGAGGTCAGTGACATCGCGGTGGCCGGGCCCTCGGCGCCGCCGAGAACGATGCGGGTGACCAGAAGGATCGCGGCGCCGCCACCGAGCAGCATGGGAAACTGCATCACGGCCCACACGACGCCCATCGTCAGGATGATCCACCGCACCGAGAACCGCGCTGCGAGAAATCCGGTAACGACGGAAACCACGGCGTAGAGGAAGAAGAACGCACTGCCGATGAAACCGAACTCGACGGCCGAGATTCCCAGGTCCGGGATCGCTTCTGACGCAACGAGTCCGAGTACGGCCTTGTCGGCGAACGCGACGATCTGAAAAAGAACGAGGAGTGCAGTGATCAACCAGGCCTTGCGGTTCATTCTGCCGAAGTCGATCTTCTTCGATGCCTTCGGATCGGAAGGATCGATGATCTTGTCCGGCGCCACGGTCGAAGCCATGAGAGGCCGCCTTTCTTGTGGGCTGGGAATGGGGCTGGAGTGAGCGGCGAGTGCTCCGTTGGTGATCGGAAGCCCAACGGTGTGGAAAACCTATGTCGCCTTGCGTCACTCGGGTAGGAGGGAAACCTTTACTGTCGGTACGTCCTTTTACTGGGCAGAATGGGGAGGTCAGCGACTGCAGGAGGATGATGTGAACGCGCCCGTGGTTGACGTGTCCATCGAAGATCAGGTGAGGTCGGTCCGGACCGGTTCGACGACGGCGACGGAACTCGTGTCCCGAGCCAGAACGGCAATCGACGCTCAGGAACCCGTACTGCAGGCGTGGGTGCAACTGTCGAGCACTACTGCTGAGGACGTGGCGACGATCGATGCCGACCGCCGAGACCTGCCTTTGCGAGGGATTTCCGTCGGTGTGAAGGACCTGATCGACGTCGCCGGCATGCCGACCCGTGCGGGATCGCCGGTCACATCCGCCGCGGCAGCTGTCGCGGACGCGCCCTGCGTGGAACGATTGCGTTCGCTCGGCGCCGTCGTCCAAGGCAAGACCGTCACGACCGAGTTCGGTTACTTCCGTCCCGGTCCCACGCGCAATCCTCATGCACCTGAGCACACGCCCGGAGGATCGTCGAGCGGGTCCGCCGCCGCGGTCGGTGCCGGCACCGTGCCGTTGGCGCTCGGTACCCAGACCGCGGGTTCCCTGACCCGACCGGCGTCCTATTGCGGCACGGCCGGACTGGTTCTCGCCCACGGCAGTACCGAGATGGCAGGAATTGTCGGCCTGAGCGACTCCCTCGATTCCCTGGGGCTGCTCACCCGCACCGTCGCCGATCTGCGATACGTCCACGATGCGTTCCTCGGCTCAGCCGCCGCTGTTCAGTCCGGTCTTCCGGAATGTGCGTTCGTCTGGGGCGGAAGCTATCTCGGATATCTCGACCCTCCGATGATCGCTCTGCTGGGCCGTCTTCCGTCTGTTCTGGCCGGACTAGGCCTGCATTCGGAAATGCTCGACTGGGACGACCACGTGCAGACTCTCGCCGAGGACCACGCGACGATCATGGCCTTCGAGGCCGCACGCACCCGAGCTCGTGAGTTCGAACGGCAGCGGGACGATCTGAGCCCGCAGATCCGAGACCTGCTGCAGCAGGGACAGACAATCTCGGTCTCCGACCACACGGCTGCGTTGATCCGACGGGATCGCTCGCGGGAGTTGTTGGGCGAGATTCTCGACGGACCATCCCTCATCGTCGGTCCTGCCGCGAGCGGACCTGCACCGAAGGGATTGTCGGCGACCGGTTCGCCGATCCTCAGCCGCCCGTGGCAGTTGCTGGGCCTACCCGTGGTGATTGTGCCCGGAGCGCGCACCACTGCGAGACTGCCGCTCGGAATACAGCTCGTCGGCCTGCCGGGTAGGGAGGATTACCTGTTCGAGGTCGGGGAGAGACTCGAAGCAATTCTCCGCGAAAGTCCCCCGCTGGACGAGTGATTCGAAGACCATGCCCCTGATGACGACTGGAGAATTCTCGATGCTGAAACCGCGCCCGGTCAATCACCATCGGATGTTCCTCACCTGCTACGAGGACACCTTCAACTACGGATGGCATCACGTTGACCTGTTCGTCCACGACGAGTACGGACGCGAGGTCAACTGGGTGCATTGGACCGTGGAGGCGGATGGACCGGAAGCGGCCGACGTATCGGTCCGTCGTGAAGAACCCCTGCTCCACCGCACCACTGACTGGGAGCCGAAGACAAGCGCAGTCGGGGCTCCGTACTGGACTGCCGAAGCAGCATGGGATGCGGACAGCTGACATGCCCGAGCATGTGACCGGCAACGATGCGCCGGCGTCCGAGGCCACCGTGTACGTCGTCGACGACGATCCAGCGTTGTGCGATTCCGTCGACTGGATTCTCGAGAGCATCGGCATCCGACCGGTCATCTGCCACAGTGCCGATGCCTTCCTCGATGTCTACGACGGCACGCATCCCGCTTGCATCGTGCTCGATGTGCGCATGCCGGGCATGAGCGGCACGAGGTTGCAGGAGCGGATCAACGAGTTCGCGCCGCATGTCGTGATCATCTTCGTCTCGGCGCACGGCGACATCAGGATGTCCGTCTCCACGCTGCAGAAGGGCGCCATGGACTTCCTGGAGAAGCCGTATGATCCGCAACGGCTGCTCGACGCGGTCCAGTCCGGCGTCGACCGCGCTCGGACGCGTTTCGCGGAGCATGCTGCACGCGTAGCGCTGCGGGAGAAACTCCAGGGGCTGACGCCGCGTGAGCGGCAGATCCTGGCCTTGGTCGTCGAAGGCCTGCCGAGCCAGAATATCGCCCGCCAGCTGGGGATGAGCGTAAAGACCGTCGATGTCCATCGGGCTAGGATCAAGAGCAAGACCGACTCCGACAGCATCGGCACCTTCGTTCGGGACCTCCTCCGCTACGGCGTAGAGGTCCCGAACGAAGCCTGACCACTGTCGATCAGTAGTAGTCGAGGACGAGTCGCTGCCCTGTCGTGCGCGACACGCACACTGCCATGACTTCCCCGGATTCCTTCTCGGCCCGGGTGAGCACGTTGTCGCGGTGTTCGGGCGAACCCTCCAGGACCTGCATGATGCACGTTCCGCAGATGCCTTCCTGGCAGGAGGTGCCGACGTCGCAACCGTTGTCCTGGAGGACCTCGACGATGCTCTTGTCGGCCGGAATCCGATAGGTCTCTCCGTCCAGCTCGACTTCGAATGCGGCGTTCGCCGACGCGTCGGGTTGCTCCGAGGCGTGGAAGTTCTCGAGGTGGATGGCGTCGGGGGAGACGTGCTCACGCGCGACGGCAACGACCTTGTCCATGAACCCGGCCGGTCCGCACGTATAGATGTGAGTGTGTGGAGGCAATTCGGCGAATTCGTCCTTCAGGACATGCTCCTGGGCCTCGCGCGTCACTCCGAGATGCTGATGCAGCTTGTCGGGGCAGCGGTCGTTCAGCAGCGGCAGGAATGCTGCTTCGGATTCGGTGCGGGCGAAGTAGTGCAGTTCGAAGCTGATGCCGTGAACGTCCATGTAGCGGGCCATACTCAGCATCGGAGTGATGCCGATGCCGGCGGCGACGAGCACGTGGTGCTGTGCCTCTTCGGCGATGGCGAGCAGATTCCGGGGTGTGCTGATGCGGAGGGTGTCGCCGACAGAGAGTTCGTGCAGTGCAGCGGATCCACCGCGTGAGTTCGCCTCCTTCTTGACGGCGAAGACGAACGAGTCCGGTGCGTCCGGGGTGCTGCACAGCGAGTACTGACGTGTGATCGCTGTCGGGCCCTCGACGTCGATGTGTGCGCCCGGCAGGTACGGACCCAGCGGTGACCCGTCCGCCTTCACGAGCGTGATCGACTTGACGGTCGGTGTTTCCTGGGTGATGTCGGAGACGATGACGTCGATGAGTGTCATGTCAGGTTCTCCTCGTGTAGCGACGGGTGCGGGCCGATAGGGATGGAACGCTCAGCGCAGATACAGGCCGCCGTTGATGTCCCAGCAGGCACCGGTGACGAAGAAAGCGTCGTCGGAGATCAACAGCGCGACGGTGTCGGCGACGAACGATGCGCTGCCGAGTCGCCCGACCGGAATGCCGGCAACGATGCCGTCGAGTTTGTCGGCCGGAACCGTCTTGCGGACGACCGGCAGATCGTGTGGGCCCGGGGAGATCGCGTTGACCGTCACGCCTCGCGCGGCGAGTTCCCGCGCGAAGATCTTGGTGGCGGTCAGGATCGCGCCCTTCGATGCCGCGTAGTGCCCGCCGGTGGCGGTGCCGCCGTTCTGGCCCGCGAGCGAAGCCATGTTGACGATGCGACCGAATCCCTTGCTGGCCATCGCCGCTCCGAACACCTGACAGCCGAAGAAGACGCTGTTGACGTTCGTGGTGAGCACGTCCGTGAACTCGTCTTCACCGAGTGTCATCAGGTCGGCCGCGCGGGTGACCGCGGCGTTGTTGACGACGATGGTGGGCGTGCCCCACAGGTCTTCACAGACTGCGAGGCCTTCCTCGAAGGCCGCCTTGCGGCCGACGTCCAACTTGATGCCGCGGGCTGTGGACCCGTCGAGGGACAGCTCCGCCGCGAGGGCGTCGACCGCGGCGGTGTCGAGGTCGGCGAGGAGCACCCGCCGGCCGTCGGTATGCAGTTTACGGGCGATGGCGGTGCCCATTCCGCCGGCGGCTCCGGTGACGACCGCGATACCCGGGGCATGAGGATTCATGGCGGCCTCTCAGAGCAGATAGCCGGACGCGCTGACCGCGTCCTCACTGTCGATCAGACGGATCACCTTGAGCGCGATCCTGTCGTCGCCCTCGTCGTCGAACACGATCGTGTGCGTCAGATCCGCGCCGAGGGTCAAGAACTCGTTGCGTTTGAAGGCGTTGACGATCTGCGCCGAGCGGAGGGTGACCGAAGTATCGGTGCGTTTCTGCACGGTGAAGCGGGAGATCACGCGGACGGTGCGTGCTGCGGCGACCGCGGACGGCGAGTAACCCTGGAGCATGCGTTGGACGCGCAGTCGGCGCATCCGTGCATCGTCGTAGACCATGTTGAGCGAGGACGCGAAGTCATCCGTGTCCGGGTCGATGGGGATCACGTAGATGCCATCATCGGTGTACATCTGTTCCCAGGACTTGTAGTCCTTCGCGTCGAGGGCTTCGGCCTCCTTCCACACCAGTTCTATGGCACGCAACACGCGGGGATCGGTCAGGCTCGGGTCAGTCATCGCTCATCAGCTTCTTCCACATTGCGTAGGCCTCGCGCATTCCTGTCTCGTCGGTGACATGTGAAGTGGGCCAACCTTCTTCGGTGAGGTATTCGCGCCCCTCGCCGCGGTTGACGAGGATGGGCATGTCGGGATTGCCGCCGGCACCGATCTGGACCCGGGTCCAACCCTCCGCATCGTCGGGGCTGCCGAAGCCGAACGGGCCCTGGAAGTGCTCGTGAATACGCAGACGCTCCCGGTTGACGGATTCAGGGCCGCCGTCCATGCCGATGGCCATGTGCCAGATCTCAGTCTCGTCGACGGAGATGGGAATCAAGACCCGGAAGAACGACGAGGACATCGCCACATTCGGAAAAGTGTTGAGGTTGAACCCGCAGCCGTGCATCGAGCGCATGTAGCGACGGATCCGCTCCGGACTCTCCCCGGCCTCGGCGAGTTCGTCGACGAGATGCTGGAAGCGTGGCTGGATCTCCTCGGTGCCGTCGTCAATATCGAGGTCGACGTGGGCAGCGGCCATGATCGCGACGCTGTGTCCGTTGCCGAGCGAATGTGTCTCGGCGACCGGATCGTCCATGAACGACATCATGTCGGCGGTTTCCGCGTCGACGGAGGCCATCCATGACTTGTGCACCATCGGGAAGTGGTAGCCGTCCGTGGTGTTCTCCAGTTGGATCTTCCAGTTGCCCTTGAAGCGAAACTTGTGGACGCCGAGCACCTTGGTCGGCAGTCCGTTGCTCTGCTTGAAGAAGCGCTCCATCCAGAGCTTGGCGTCACCGAGGAAATCCTCGAGGGGTTCGGCGTCCTGGTTGAAGGTCGCCCAGATCATGCCCAGGTAGCTCTCGGTGCGCAGCGTCTGGAGTGGGAAGTCCTTCTTGTCGATGACTCCCTCGTAGCCGTCCGGATAGGGGATACCGCGCAATCGACCGTCGAGAGCGTAGGACCAGTTGTGGTACGGGCACGTGAAGCCGTTGGCCTTGCCGCTGCGCTGGTCGCAGACGGTCGCGCCGCGGTGCCGGCAGCGGTTCAGGAGGGTGTTGAAGTTTTCCTTGCGGTCACGAGTGACGATCACCGGCTGATCCCCGACCTGAGTGGTCTTGAACGAACCAGGCTCGGGGATCTCGCTCTCGTGCGCGACCCACACCCACGTGCGGTAGAAGATCTTCTCCATCTCGACACGGAAGATCTCTGGGTCCGTGTAGAGCCGTCCGGCGACCCGATCGGTGCCGACGAGATCCCCGTAATTGTTCTGGATCGAATGTTCGATCGTCGTCATGTGTTTGCTTCCTTCGAACTCGTCACGTGCGGGTGTCCGCATCAGTGCAGATGACTCATCGCGTCGATGGGTAGGGGTGTCGCGAACATGCGCTGGGTGCGGAATCGGTGTATGCGGGCCGTGATGTCCGCCGAGCGGGTGATCTCGAAATCGATCTCGAGTCGGGCACACAGCAGTTCGGCCGTGCCGTCCGTGTACAGCGACAGTTGTTGCATGATCCATCGACCGTGAGCACTGTCGCGCTCGGCCCGGATCCGTTCGCTGCCAAGCAGATGCGTGTTGCGAACGAAATGTTCGGCTGGTGGAAGATATCGAGAGACCAGAGCGACGATGTCCTCGCGCCCGTGAGCGATCCCGAACTTGTCTGTGTACTCCGATCCGATGCCTTCCCAAGTCGCATCGCCGGTGAACAGCGCGCCGATCTGTTCGGGATGCTCCAGGGAACCGGGGACGTCGCACAGGTCCATGTAGCGCATCAGGCATAACCGGGCAGCGTCCTTGACTTCGAGCGCGGACAGTCGGTCCGACATGTCGGTCACGTCTACACGTCCACGTCGTCCCGAATGGTCAGCTCACGACCCATACGAGCTTCGATCTTGAAATACCTCCACAATGCAAACTCGCCGATCATTGTGGTGCGCAACAGGTTGCACGCGTTCTTCACTGTCTCCTGGTCTTTGACGTCGGCGAGGACGTAGCACGTCCACGGCCACCCATCGGACGGTCCGACCATGTGGGCGTCGTCGTCGAAGGTGCCGATGATGTCGACGCCGTCCATGCGCTTGAGATCGGAGAGCATAGTGGAGATGCCGACCCAGACCGGGCCGATCTCCGCCTTGGGGAGATCGAAGAAGTTCTGGTTGTTGCCGATGCAGAACAAGGTGCGCAATGGTTCGGGCACGACAGGTGTCCTTTCGGTCGGGTGAGCCTTGCGGGCTCGCACGGTCGGAGAAGCGATCAGGGGAAGCTGGGCATACCGGCGTCAAGACCGAGCAGAATCGAACCGGCGGCCTCGAACGTGTTGGTCTGCAACATGGCGTGCTGGGCAGGAACGAGCGCATCCTGCAGATATCGCTGGAGAGGATGACTGTCGTAGATCGCGCCGGTGCCGGCGAGATCGAAGGCGGACAGCACCACGGTGCGACCGACATGCGCGGCATGTGTCGCTGCCAAGCGGAGCATCGCCCTGTGTTCGTCGGAGATCGGATCGCCCGCAAGCGCAAGACTCCACACTTCGTCGGTGACCTCGTAGAAGAATGCACGTGCCGACCGCAGATCGGCCTCGGCCCTGGCCAGACCGATCTTGTAGGCGGGACGGTTGCCCTTGGCGGCACCGCCGGTGATGCTGGAGCGCGCTGCACCGACCTCCTGCACGTAGTCGAGGGCACCGCGCGCTGCTCCGAGCGTGACCACCGCGAGCACCTGCGCGGCGTAGGGAAGCATCGGGTAGCGAGTAATCGGTTCGTCGACTTTCGGTGCGCCGCCGCGGACGAAGGTCATCTCCTCGGGCACGAAGAGTTGGTCAGCGCGTATCGAGTGGGAGCCGGTGGCTGCCATGCCCGCCACGTCCCAGTTCTCGACGATCTCGACGTCCGCTGGATTCACCAGCGCGGTGAGAGGCATGCCGTTGGTGTCCGGGCCGCCGGCGAGACCGATCCCGAGAATGTCGGCGCCTCGACAGCCGCTCGCGAACTGCCACAGCCCGCTGCACAGATAGCCACCGTCGACCTTCTCGGCTTCCTGCATGGGGAACAAGCCGCCGGCGTAGGCGATGTCGGGGCCGTCAGCGTAAATCTTCGCCTGGGTCGCGACCGGCAGAGCGGAGAAGTACACCAGCGACGATCCGAAGCTGGCGACCCAGCCCGTGGCCGGATCGATCGCAGAGATCCGTTCGACGAGGTGCATGAAGGACGACGGCGCCATCGGTTCGCCACCGAACTGTGCCGGCGTGGATGCCCGGTACAGTCCGGCCCGTTTGAGCAATGCGATGTAGTCGGGGGGTACGAAGCGTTGCTGGTCGAACTCGTCGCGCCGGTCGCGGAGCATTTCGAGCGCGTGCTCGAACGCGCGATCCCGCGCCGGACCCGCCGGCGCTGCCTCGATCCGTTCGGTCGTGCTGGGGATGGTCATGCCGTCTCCGTTTCGGTACGTGTTCGCGCTGATGAACACGCTATGGACGAGCCGGTTACGGCGGTATCGGGACTTTCTCCCGAGGCCATAAAGTAATTCCCAATGGCGGTGACGACGTTGCGCGTCGGACGATGGACCGTCCTGCTCCCGGAGGTGTTGATCGATGTTCCCTACCCGACGTGACTTCCAGGCGATGGCGGAGCGAACGCAGACCGGCATCCTGATCCACGAGGCTGCGTCGAAGAACATTCTGTGGGCCAATCCCGCTGCGTGCCGGATGTTCGGTTTCACGCTCGAGGAGTTGCGGCCGCTCAAAGCGCACCACATGAGCAGTCAGGAACGTCAGTATCGCCGGGCGCTGGGAGTGGCGTGGCTGCAGTCCGCGGTTGTACATGGATCGAGTCGGCGGCAGTGGAAATATCGAACCAAGGACGGGGTGGACTTCCTCACCGACGCCAACGCGTCCCTGGTGCAGTTCCAGGACGGTCCGGTGGTGATGGTCGAGTTCCGCAACATTTCCGAGGAGGTGGAGATCCAGCAGGAACTCAGCTGGGTGTCGCAGTCGTTGCAGCGGATCATGACGCACACATCGGCCGGCATCCTGGTGCTCGACGACGGCAACCGCATCGACGACATCTCGCCACTCGCGGCGCGGTTGTTCGGCTCGACCACCGAACAGTTGATGGGGGCCCACCTCGAGGACCTGGGTCGATGCGATCCGTCGCTGGATTCCGAGCAGGTGGTGTCGAAGCTGGCGTCGGGCACCGGATCGGTGAAGATCCGGCAGAAGATCGGGAAGCCGGACGGCCGCGTCACCTGGCTCGCCGGTGAGCTCGAGGACGTGGTGCACGACGGCATGGTCTCGCGGGTGCTCGTGATCCGGGACGTAACCGACCGCGTCGAGTTGGAGCAGCGCCACGAATACCAGGTAGCGAACCTGCAGTATCTGAGCCGCTACAACGCGATGGGTGACATGGCGATGATCCTGGCCCATGAACTCGGGCAACCGCTGGCGGCGTCGTCGAACTACCTGCGTGGTCTCCAAACGCGCGTTGCCGGTGGCACTCTCGACCGTGATCAACTCTCCTACGGTCTGGACATGGCGGAGAAGCAGTTGAGCCGTGCTGCGGAGATCGTGGCGTCGGTCAAACGGTATGTGCGGCGCATCGAATCGACGTCGTCGGCCATCGATCTCAACGACGTGATGGAGGAGAGCCTGTATTTCGTTCGGTTGCGCGCGGCTGAACGGGGCGTGCGGGTGGTGGTCGATCGGACCGTCGAGAGCTTGCCTGTGCAGGGGGAGAGCGTGTTGATCGGTCAGGTCATCATCAATCTGTGCTTCAACGCGATCGACGAGATCGTCCTTCCCACAACGGAGACGAAGGAACTGAGGGTCACGACCTGCCGCGATGGTGACTGGGCATGCATCCGGGTGGCCGACGAAGGCCGAGGCATGGAACGAGCCCCGCGAAATCAACTCGTCTCAGGGGCGTTCTCCGCGAAGCAGGACGGCTCCGGGCTGGGCTTGATCGTGTCGGAGCACATCGTCGAGCGTCACGGTGGCGACATCGAGTTCTCTCCGAACGAGCCGCGGGGAACCGAGGTTCGTCTGCGGCTTCCGATCGCCGGTGGCAAGCCATCGGTAGGTGTGTAGCGCCGTTCCTTGATCGCGACAAGCACCGGTTGCCGCGCGTCCTTCAGTCCAGACAGAACTCGTTGCCTTCGATGTCCTGCATGACGATGCAGGACTCGTCGACGCCGTCGGCATACAGAACCTTCACCTGCGCAGCGCCGAGTGCAACCAGCCGGTCGGATTCGCCTTGCAGAGCGGACAGCCTCTCGTCACCCTCCAAGCCGGTGCCGACGCGGACGTCGAAATGCACCCGGTTCTTCACAACGTTCTCCTCGGGCACACACTGGAAGTGCAACCGGGGCCCGGCGCCCGTCGGATCGGCGCACACGAACGCGCGGCCCTGCGACTCCGCGGGCAGGCTAGCGTCGTAGTCGGTCCATGTCGCAAACCCGTCGGGTGGAGCGGGCACCTCGTAGCCGAGAACGGCGCACCAGAAGTGCGCGAGTCGTTCGGGTTCGGTGGAGTCGAACGTGACTCGGACCTGCCTGACCGACGCCATGCGGGCCACCCTAGGGAGCAGTGCCAGACCGAGCAACCGCATTTTCGGACGCCGGTATCGCGTTCGGTCGTCGAAACCGAAGGTCGATCGTGGGCGTCGCTTGTCGCCACCACGGACGTGGCCTCCGACCACTAACGATCGCGTCTGCAGTCTCAGTGCTCGTTCACCGGGTACGCGAGGGTCTCGCGAGTGAGGTGGAACAAGCCGGGCATCAGCAGCGCAACAACTATCACCACGACCACCTTGTCCATGGTCGGCAGGAGCGCGATCGTCATGCTCGGAGCCCCGACGACCAGTCCGGCGACCGCAACATTTCGCCCTGTCTTCACCCGGGTACGCCCCGCGTCCGACAGGGGACCCTCGGATCGGCGCACGACACTTCGATGAGCCCGGTACACCACCGATGCGCCCCATCCGAACGCAGCCACGGCCACGATCGCTACCGCCCACAGCAGCGCAGTCACTTCGAATCCTCCACGTGTCGTCGGTTGGTAGGGGACCGCCTGCAGGCTACATAACCGCGCGTTCCATTACAGGCTCGCAACAGAGTTGCAACAGTCTTCTCCGATACTCGAGAAACGAACAGACACCCTGTTCGCCCGGGAGGATGCTGGATCATCCGAGTTACACGGCTGCACTCCATCTCGTTGCGCGATTCTCTACGACCCGGGGGGGGGTAGCCCATGAACGCGGCCGCGGATCGCGCGACGTTCCACCACCGGGGCGGCGTGGCGCCGCCGTACGAACCGATCGCCTCAGGGAGACGGAATGGCAGTCGTAGAACCATCGAAGAGTTCGGGAACCCGTAAGCACCACGACGGCGCCGACTTCCACGCGGAGAAGAGCGAGTACCTCGAAAAGCGTTCACTGCGTAGAGGAACCGCCGGGTGGGTGCTCCTTGCGGGGCTCGGTGTCAGTTACGTCATCTCCGGTGACTACGCCGGATGGAACAACGGACTCGCCGAAGGCGGATTCGGCGGCCTGCTCATCGCCGGCGTAGTCATCGCGGGCATGTACTTCGCGATGGTGCTCGGGATGGCCGAGTTGTCGTCGGCCCTGCCGGCCGCGGGTGGCGGATACACCTTCGCCCGCCGCGCGCTCGGCCCCTGGGGCGGATTCGCCACCGGCACCGCCATTCTCATCGAGTACGCGATCGCACCTGCGGCCATCGCGACGTTCATCGGCAGTTATGTCGAATCGTTGAATATCTTCGGGATCACCGACGGATGGTGGATCTACCTCGCTGTCTACGCCGTTTTCATCGGCATCCACCTCACCGGTGCAGGCGAGGCGCTCAAGGCGATGTTCGTCATCACCGCCATCGCACTTGTCGGACTCGTGATCTTTGCAATCTCTGCGGTGGGACTGTTCGAGTCCGACAATCTCACGGACATCGCGCCGACCGATGCCGTCGGCGCCTCGGGTTTCCTGCCGTTCGGTTACTTCGGTATCTGGGCCGCGGTCCCATTCGCGATCTGGTTCTTCCTGGCGATCGAGGGCGTTCCTCTCGCTGCGGAGGAAGCGCGTGAGCCGGAGAAGAATGTGCCGCGTGGCATCATCTCCAGCATGCTGGTGCTCCTGCTGACCGGAGCGACCGTGCTGTTCCTGGCGACCGGTGCGTTGGGCGCCGAGGGGTTGTCGACCTCGGGCAACCCGCTCGTCGAGGCGCTGGGCGACGGGACCGCGGCGAAGGTCGTCAACTACATCGGACTCGCTGGGCTGATCGCCAGCTTCTTCTCGATCATGTACGCGTACTCGCGGCAGACTTTCGCGTTGTCCCGTGCCGGCTACCTGCCGACGAGCCTGTCGGTGACGAATTCGCGCAAGGCGCCCATGCTCGCGTTGATCGTGCCCGGCGTGATCGGTTTCGTCCTGTCGCTGACGGGTGAAGGCGCGATGCTTCTCAACATGGCGGTCTTCGGTGCCGCCGTGAGCTACGTGCTCATGATGGTCAGCCACATCGTGTTGCGTGTGCGTGAGCCCGGGATGCGGCGTCCGTACCGCACGCCCGGTGGTGTGGTCACGACGTCGTTCGCGTTGGTGATCGCTGCGGCCGCTGTGGTGGCGACCTTCCTCGTCGATCCCGTTGCGGCTCTGTGGACGTTCGCCGCGTTTGCGGCATTCATGGCCTACTTCGGTCTCTACAGCCGTCACCACCTCGTCGCGAACTCCCCGGACGAGGAGTTCGCGGCCCTCGCGAAGGCGGAGGAAGAGCTGGGGTGACGACCTCAGTCCGGTTGCGCGGCCGTCCGCTCACAGCGTGCGGACCGAGGTGGGTTCGTAGACCATGACCGAAGCCGTCGGCGCTCCGCGGCAGGTCAATCGGCACGGGGGAGTGCGATGGGCCCGCAGTTCGACGTCGACACGCTCCGGGTGTGGTGCACGACCGGCGAGCCGGATCCGCCAGCGATCACCCTTGCGGACACTCTCGGCGACCGTGTAATCACTGCGCCCGGCCGGACCGAAGCGTCGGAGCGTGGCAGCGAGCGCGGCCTGCTGAGGCGGCGACATATCGGTGTAGCCGCGTAGATGACGGTGGTGGATCCGGTCGAAGAAGTGTTCTTCGATCGTGAGGACGGACGACTCGGCGTCGAGACCGCCGTAGTAGACACCGTCGGGTACGACGACGACATTGGCGGCGAACCGGTCTCCGCCTACGTGCGAGCATTCCCAGACCTGGTCGGGCCAGCGCTCGGCCAAGGCGCGCGCGACCGGCCGTCCACGCACGGCGCAGCACGGGTCGTGGTGACCGTGAGCGCAGACCAGGAGGACGGAGGGGCCACCGAGGTCGCCGGGAGTCTCGAGGGCGGTGACGATCTGTGTCAGATCCTCCTCGCGATCCCACGTTCCCCATTGCTGACGCACCGCGCCCGAGGTCTCGCGGCGGAGCACCGCCCAATGGTCGTGTCCGCCGCGGCGGCGACGGCCCGGGCGCTTGACCAGCAGTATGCGTGCGCGGGCCGCCTGCGCGGCGGAGAACACGGCCGTCTTGGTCGCGGCGTCGAGCTCGAGCCCCTCGAACCCGTTCACCGGCCATCTGCCCCGGTATTCGACGAGGACCCAGGCGAATCCGCGCGGGGCCGTGCCGGCCATCGGATCACCCCGCAGGCGGGCATTGTCTGCGCAGAAGAAGCGTTCGGCTGAGACCACAGTGCACCGTCACTGTTCCGCGGGGACGAGGATCCCTGCGCGCAACAGCCGTTCGACCAGGTCGGTCCCGAGGGTTTTCGCCGGGTGGGATCCGCCGTCGAGCAGGCGCGTGACAGACGGCAGTTCCTCGTCCGCCACAGAGACACGGCCGACACGCGTGACCAGGTGTGAACCTTCCAGGCGCGCATACAGTGCGCTGCGGAGTTTCACCGTGGTGTCGGGGCCGAGATCGTGGACGGCGGCGAATTGGGCGAGCGGCCCCAGCGGTGCCGGACGGGCCTGCTCCCGCCGGGCACGACGGAACAGGGAGGTGACGTCCGCCTCGCCCAGTACGGCGATGAGATGCTCACGAACAGCAGCGATCTCGGCTTCCGGGTCATCGATCCCCATGGGCAGCGCGTCGCGCATCTCGGGATCGTCGCCGAGCGCAGCGAGTGCTGCCAGGGTCAGATGCTCCGCAAGTGCGTGGCGCGTCCACGTGTGGATGCCGACGGTGAGGTGGATGGAGATCTCCCCTCGCGCCTCGGCGGCATGGATCCAGCCACGCGGTAGATAGAGGCAATCGCCGGGTTCGAGCACGGTGTCGATGCACGCAGGCTCTGTCGCGGCTCGGGCGACAGCGGCGCGGTGATCGGTCCAGGGTTGATTGCGCAGCGGCGCCGGGTGGACGGGCTCGTGGATCACCCATCTCTTGGTTCCCTCGATCTGCACGACGAAGACGTCGTGGACGTCGTAGTGGTGGCTGAACCCCTGGTTCCGAGGTGGAGTGATGTACGCGTTGACCTGGACGGGGTGTCCGAGTTCGTCGCTCAGAGCGGTGCCGAACTGCGAGATCGGTTCCCACGTGCGGTGCAGTGCCTGCAGGACGAGGGTGGCACCGTCGGCAAGGTTGCGCCAGAGCATCGTGTCGTCGAGTTGGTCGGAGATGGTCGCTCCGACACCGGCGGGGGAGGTGAACGACGAGTCCGGCAGTGTCGTCCCGTCCTTGGCGACGCGAAGAAAGGGCGTGCGGAGTCCGCGACGCGAGATGAGTTCGTCGACCGCCTCGGCGGAGAACAGGTCGGTGAATGTCCCGGCGCTACGCGTCAGCAGTGGTGCTCGCCCCCAGATCTCGGACGCGAACTTCTTTCGACCGATGTCGATCAGGCGGGTTTCCAGGACTCCGGCGTCCGTTTCGACGCCGGAGTCCTGGGTGCGGTGCGAGGAGTCCTCACACTCAGCTGCCGCCGTCGGCTCCGCCATCGGCTCCTCCGTCAGCCCCACCGTCGGCTCCACCATCGGCTCCGCCGTCGCCACCGCTGTCGGCTCCACCATCGGCCCCGCCGTCCGCACCGCCGTCGCCACCGCTGTCGGCGCCCCCGTCGGCTCCGCCGTCAGCGCCACCGTCGTGAACGCCCGGGACGCCGACTGCGCCGCCGTCCGCCGGGCCTTCCTGGCCTTCGTCCTTGTTCGGATCCTGCTGTGGGTCGGTCATGATTCCTCCCGAGGTCAAAAGGCTTGGGAACAGCGGCGTTACCGGCTCCCGGAGCCTGCAGCGGTGTATCGTTCGGCCGTTCTCAGCTTATCCGGGCGCATCGGTGGCCACGTTCGATTCCGAGATCATCGAACCGTTGTGCCACGCGTTGTACCCGCGCACTCGCCGGCGCGGCGTCGCGTAGAAGAAAGCCGAGGCGTTGCTCGCCGATAATCGGGTACAGGAGAGTATGGCTGACGAGAATCCCGACGCGTCCGAGTTCGACCCGCAGAACCCCGATCCCGCGAACACTCCTGGTCTCGAACCCGGGGGCGGGGTGGCGCCCGGAGATACTCCGCCCGCCGAGACCTCTGTGGGCGGTCCGCAGCACGAACCGCCACAGCGCCGCAGTGCCGGCGCCCTCGTCGCCATCGTGATCGCAGTGGTCGTGGCCCTGATGGTGGCCGGCGGTCTGCTCGTTCGAGCAATCGGGTTGTTCTGAACAGTCGACCGAACGAAGGTCAGAGAGGTACCGGAAGAACGAATTGCCTTGCGGTAGTTGAAGAGGTCGGGGCGGGTCGCATCACGACGACGTCACGCCGCCGTATCGGTCGATTCGATGCGACGGCGGGTTCGGCGCGCCCCACGTTCCGAGCCAGATCGTCTTCACATTGACCAGCATCCGTCTCGACTCGGCTTCGGAGGGCCTGAGCGATCGGTCCTTGAAGAACGCCATGACGATCATGTCGGTCAGCGTCGTGACGAGACCCTCGTGGTCGTCCGACAGCGGAGTGATCTCCCCGGCGTCGGCGTCCCTGCTCATCTGCGCTGCCAGTTGGTCGTTGAGATCGGTGACCAGCGACGTCCACCGAGCTCTGAGCTTGTCGTCGTAGTTGACGGCCTGAAGGCCCGCGACCATCACGCGGTCGCGCTCGACCCAGGCGCGATAGGACGTGCCGAAGAGTCGGTCGAAATAGTCGGCGTGGGACTCGCCGGCGCGGCGGTGATAACCACCGATGCTGTCGGACCAGTCGTCCCATGCCCTTCCGACCAGTTCGCCGAGTACCTCGTCCTTGGACTCGAAATAGAAGTAGAAGTTCGGTCGCTTGATTCCCGCAGCTTCGGTGATGTCCTTGACCGAGATGTCCACGGCCGACATCTCGCGCAGGCACCGCTCGAACGCGTCGAGAATGGATTGCCGCTGGACCTCGCCGCGCGGAATCCGCCGACGTCGCCCGACATCCTGGTCGGGTAGCCGTGCTCCGGCATCCCCGCCGCTCACCGCTGACGGGGATTTGGTCGACTCCATGGCTCGCATCCTAGTGTCGCGTTGCGGTCGGATCGGGGCAGGCAGGACCGGCCCCGGGGGTAGCGTCGGGCACGTCGCGTTCCGAGGAGGGTTCCATGGGCAAGGTGGTCATGTACGCCTCGGTTTCGGTGGACGGCTTCATCGCGGACGAGAACGATCAGCCCGGACCGTTGTTCGACTGGTTGACCAGTGGCGACGTTCCGTTGGACGACAGTGGCTTCGTGAAGGTGTCCCGAACCTCCTACGACTACATCCGGCCGTACTGGGACGAGATCGGGGTGACGATCGCCGGTCGGCACGTCTTCGACATGACCGACGGCTGGGACGGAGAACTGCCGGCCGGGGTCGACCACGTGGTCGTCGTTTCGCGTCGCCCGAGGCCCGAGGGATGGCACCCCGAGGCGCCGTTCCACTTCGTCGACGGCATCGAGGCGGCCGTGGCCACGGCGCAGGAACTCGCGGGCGACCGCACCGTCGAAGTCGCCGCCGGCGACGTCGGAGGCCAAGTGCTCGCCGCGGGCCTGGTCGACGAGGTGCGCATGGAGGTCGTGCCCGTCGTATTCGGAACCGGGAAGCGCTACTTCGGATCGGTCCACGCGCAGCACCTGCTGGACGATCCCGACGTGGTGATCCAGGGCGACAGAGTTCTCCACCTGCGCTATCCGGTGCGCCGACGGTAGCGCGTGTGGCCACTGCCCGGTCGACGACCGAACAGTGGCCACACGGCACAGCGCTTCACGACCCGAAGGAGACGGGATCAGGCCTGGACCTCGACGGGGACCGCCGAACGAGACGGCTCGAACGTCAGACCCTCGAACTCCCGGGCCTCCCACCAGCCCTCGATCATGTTCCAGAAATCGATTTCGCTCGAGTTGTAGACCTCGTTGAACACGGCCTTCGACACGTCGCCCTGACCGTTGTAGTAGCCGGGCGTGCACGCCGCCCAGTACGCCACGCGCGGTTCGTTCGATGCGCGGACCTTCGCGACCCACGAGGACTCGGCCTCGACGGTCGGTTCGAACGCGCCGATCCCGTTGTCCAGCACGTGTCGGATCAGCCGCGCAGCGTGCCGGGCCTTCCGGTCGAGCATGTACACGAAATTGACGTAGTAGGCGGTCTGGCTCATGCCCAGCTCGACGAAGTTCGGGAAGCCGTGCGTGAAGAAACCGTGCATGGTCTTCGCGCCGTCGGAGAAGTACTCCTGCATCGACCGGCCATCGCGTCCGAGGACGTCGTAGCCGTAGATCCCCGCGGGGCCGGAGCCGGTTTCGAATCCGGTCGCGAACACGATGCAGTCGACCTCGTAGTGCTTGCCACCGACGACGATGCCGTCGACCGTGATGCCGTCGATGCCCGTCGGCGCGGCCGCGAGCGTCACGTTCTCCCGGTTGAAGGCGTCGAGGTATTCGTCGTTGAAACAGGGCCGCTTGCACATGTATCCGAACCACGGCTTCAACCCGTCGGCGACGGCGGGGTCGGTGACGATCGAATCGATCCGACGGTGTGCGCTCATGAGCAGCTGCATGTCGGCGATCTCGGCGACAACGGCCTGATCGGCCGCCGACAACTCCGCCATGGGCGTCTCGAGCAGATGCTGCCCCTTCAGGGCGGGGAACAGGTGCGTCCAGCCGTCGTCGACATGGTTGCCCTCGACGTCGTGGCCGGAGATGATCCCGTTGAAATTGTCGTGCCGCTTGTACTGCCAGCCCGGCTTCAGCGACGCCGCCCAAGCAGGGTCGGTCTTCCGGTTGTTGCGAGGCTGTACGACGCTCGGCGTCCGCTGGACCACGACGAGTTCCTTCGCGTCCGCGGCGAGGTAGGGGACGACCTGGACGCCGGTGGCGCCGGTGCCGACGACGGCGACGCGCTTGTCGCGCAGGTTCTCGAGGTTTCCGGCGGGCGACCCGCCGGTGTAGTCGTAGTCCCAGCGGCTGGTGTGGAAGATCTTGCCCGTGAAGTCGCCGATGCCGGGGACCTTGGGGAGCTGCGGCTTGGTCAGTGCGCCGTTCGAACGCAGGAGGAACCTGGTGAGGAAACGGTCGCCGCGATCGGTGGTCACCTCCCAGCGCTGCTCGGCCTCGTCCCAGGTGGCCTGCGTGGCGCGGGTCTGGAAGTAGGTCCGCTCGTAGAGGCCGTAGTGGCGTCCGATGCGCTGGGCGTGTTCGAAGATCTCGGAGCCGTCGGCGTAGCGCTGGGTGGGGACGTATCCCGTTTCCTCGAGGAGCGGCATGTAGATGTGCGATTCGATGTCGCACTGCACACCGGGGTACCGGTTCCAGTACCAGGTGCCGCCGAAGTCGCCGCCGTATTCGACGATGCGGAAGTTCGTGATGTCGTTCTGCGTGAGGTAGGCGCCGGCGGTGAGTCCGCCGAAGCCGCCGCCGAGAACGAGGGCGTCGAGTTCCTCGGTGACGGGTTCACGATTGATCGGCTCGACGAAGGGGTCGCGATCGTCGACCTCGAGCACGTCGGAGAGTCCCTGGAACTGGGCGAGGGTGTCGGGCCGGATCCGCTTCTTCTTGTCCACCTCGAAGCGCTCGCGCAGGTGGTGCGGATCGAAGTCGAGGTCGAGGGGGAGCTTCGAGTCGGGGAGGGTGAACGCCATGGGGGAGTCCTTTGTGTGCGTGCGTCCTGAGCCGAGTCGGGGCTGCAAATCGTGGGGAAACGCGGCTGGACGACCAGTCGAGATTACTTGACGATGTGTCAAGTTGTGACCGAGGTTACGTCGAGTATGTGATGGGTGCAACATCCGGAACGAAAACGGCTGCGCCTCCGGCCAGGTTCTGTCGGCGAGGGGCGCAGCCGTTCGCTCCGGATTCGGAGGAGTCGAAGACAGCGTCAGAAGATGGCGGTCGGATTCACCGGCGTCCCTGCTCCACCGGTGATGTTCAACGGCGATGCGGTGAGGAAGAATTCGTAGCGGCCTTCACGGGCGCACTCCGCGGCCAGTTCTTCGAGCCACCAGATCTCGCCGAGGGTGAGTCCGAGATCGCGGATCAGGCGTGCGTGCAGCGGGTAGACGCCGCCCTCCTCGGCCGGTTCCACCTCGACCGCGACGTTGTCCACGGCCAGTGCGGCGATCTCCTTCTCGTGGATCCACGCGACCGTGTCCGCGCCCAGGCCCGGTGCGCCGGCACCCCAGAACTCGCTCTTGTCGGTGAGCGAGTAGAACCACGGCACGTGCCCGGTGCGGATGGTGAGGATGTCCCCGGTGCGCACCTCCACGCCCTGGGCCTGCGCGCAACCGTCCAGTTGTGCGGCGGTGATCGGAACCCCCGGCTCGCAGCGCTCCACTCCGAGATACTTCGGTAGATCGAGCAGGACGCCACGGCTGGTCAGCGAGTCCTTGAGATTGCTGATCGCGCACTTCTTCGCCCCGGCCACGCCTTCGACGTTGCCCATCCAGAACCCGTTGTACATGGCGTCGGAGCTGAAGATATGGGCCAGACCGTCCCATTGGGTGCTGCCCTGCAACGGCATGAAGATGTAGTCGTCGGCGCCCTGGAAACCGGGAGCGACGCGGCCGAGTTCGGTTCCGACCGTCCAGTCGGCGCCGCTGTAGCCGAAGAAGTGCACCACATTGGGGCGCGTCGGGTGCACGGGGCCGGTGGAGTCGAGGGGCACGGCGAGGCTGATGGACTTGCCGGATCGGATCAGTCCCGCCGCAGCGCTGACGACGTCGGGGGTGATGAAGTTCGCGGTGCCACGTTGGTCCTGGTCACCCCAGCGACCCCAGTTGTTCGGGACGTTGTCGTTCGTCAGCCCGATGACCTTGCCGTTCTCGTCGACACTGAACACCGGCGGTGCCCAGGTCTGGTCGGTGAATGTGCCTTCGGCGGTTCTACCCATGAGATCGTGTCTCCGTTCGTGAAGCGGGATCAGTTCGCGGACAGGGATTCGCGCAAGCGGAACTTCTGGACCTTCCCGGTCGCGGTGCGAGGCAAGGAGTCGGTGACGACCACCGAGGTCGGCTTCTTGTAGGAGGCCATCCGGCTGCGGCAGAACTCGATGACGTCCTCCTCCGAGGGAGGATCGTTCGGATCGGTGGGCACGACGATGGCGACCGGGGTCTCCACCCACTTCGGGTGCGGCGCCCCGACGACGGCCACCTCGGCGACACCCGGGTGCTGATCGATGACCGCCTCGACCTCGGCGCAGTAGATGTTCTCGCCGCCGGAGATGATCATGTCCTTCGCGCGGTCGACGACGAAGAGGAAGCCGTCCTCGTCCTGCCGCACGAGGTCACCCGAGTGGAACCAGCCATCCCGGAACGCTTCCTCCGTCGCGTCGGGTCTGTTCCAGTAGCCCTGCATCACGGTCGGTCCGCGATAGACGATCTCGCCGACGTTGCCCTGCTGCACGTCGTCGCCGTTGCCGTCGACGACGCGGGCCTCGACGTTGACGATGGGTGTGCCGACCGACCCCATCTTGGGGATGGCGTCCTCACCGCGGAGGATGCAGGTCACCGAACTCATCTCGGTCTGCCCGAACACGTTGAGCGTGGGGATGTTCGGGAACGTCTCGGCCATCGCCGAGAGCACCGACGGCGGGGCCACGGACGCTCCCCACATGATGCGGCGCAGACTCAGCTTCCGATCGCGCACCCCGGGAACGGCACACAGTTCCTTCCACTGCGTGGGAACGAAATAGCAGGACGTGACCTCTTCTTGCTCGAGGGTCTCGATCGTCGAGACGGGATCGAAGTTCCCCGAGGGGGCGATGATCGAGCGTCCCCCGGCCATGAGATAGATCAGGATGCCGTTGAGCCCACCGATGTGGAACAGCGGCAGACCCGAGTACCACACCTCGCCTTCGGTCCGAACCTGGTGCTCGATCATCGAATTGACCGTGTTCATCGCAAGATTCAGGTGGCTGAGTACCGCGCCCTTCGGGCGACCCGTGGTCCCGGAGGTGTACATGATGAAGGCCGGATCGTGGTCGTCGACGACGATGTCCAACGAGGAGTCGTCCGGATCGAGCACCGACTCGTAGTCCAGCGCGGTATCGGACACCCGGCTCGCATCACCGCCGGTCACCAGCACGGTCCGCACGAGCCGGGGTGCGAGTTGCGCAGCGAGCGATGTCATCGGCTCGTCGACGACGAGCACTTCGGCGCCACTGTCGGAGAGGATGTACTCGACCTCGGCGGCGACGAGACGGAAGTTGACCGGCACCACGATCGCCCCGAGTCGCAGGACGGCCAGATAGGATTCGACGACCTCGAGCCGGTTGTGCATCAGGACAGCGACACGGTCACCTTTCGACACACCACGAGCCTGCAGTGCCCGGGCCAGACGGTTGACCCGTTCGTCGAGTTGCCGATAGGTGAGGTCACTGTCGCCGAAGCTCAGGGCGATCGTCTCCGGCCGCTGTCGTGCCTGACGGGCGAGCTGTTCACCGTGGGCGAGCGTGCGGTGCGCCGCGAGGGAATCGATCATGTCACTTCTTCTTTCCGGTGAATCCGAACAGGTGACCGGCCACCTTGCGGATCTGGATCTCCTCGGCACCCTCGGTGATCCGATAGCGGCGATGGTGGCGGTAGATGTGCTCGAACGGCAGGTGACGGCTGTATCCCATGCCGCCGTGGACCTGCATGGCCCGGTCGGCGGCATCGCACACGAGCCGGTTGGCGCGGTAGTTGCACATCGAGACGCGATTGGAGACCTCCATGTGCGAGCGTGTGTCCAGGTCACGGGCGGTGACGCGGATCAGCTCGCGCAACATCGCGCCGTCGGTGTGCAGTTCCACCAACGGCCACTGGATGGCCTGGCGGGCCGCGAGAGGCTGGCCGAAGGTCACGCGATCGCGGGCAAAGGAGACCGCTTCGTCGATGCAGTACTGGGCGGCACCGAGACTCGAGGCGGCCTGGCGGATCCTGTTCTCGTGCACGAAGTTCTGCGCGATCTCCAGTCCGCGACCTTCCTCGCCGAGGATCGCCGAGTCGGGCACCCGGACGTCGCGCAAGGACACGTCGGCGTGGTCGGTGGGCATGTTGAGCGTCCACCGGAACAGGTCGACGGAGAACCCGGGCGTGTCGACGGGGACGAGGAAGGCGGTGATGCCGCGGGCCTGTCCCGGTTCGCCGCTGGTGCGCGCGAAGACCAGATCATGAGTGGCGATGTGCATCCCGGTGTTCCACCGCTTGGCGCCGTTGATGATCCAATCGCCACCGGAGCGGACGGCAGTCGTCTCCATCCACGTCGCGTCCGATCCGTGGTCGGGTTCGGTGAGGCCGAACCCGAGGAAACGCTCGCCGGTGATCAGGGCTTCGGCGAACTCGCTG
This sequence comes from Rhodococcus sp. 5G237, assembly GCF_053764735.1. Classification (NCBI taxonomy): domain Bacteria; kingdom Bacillati; phylum Actinomycetota; class Actinomycetes; order Mycobacteriales; family Nocardiaceae; genus Rhodococcus; species Rhodococcus sp. 5G237. Next base: position 170,672 of record NZ_JBSNCD010000007.1, read on the forward strand.
CGCTGGTCGCCGGTGCCGAACTTCCAGACCAGGTGGAAGCTGGGAAAGTTCCCGATGATCGACGATTCGTCCTGCAGGTCGTTGTGCAGCCCCAGGCCGCGGTGCGCGAGGTGCTCGCGTACGACCGCCATCTCGAAGTTGCTCGCGTCGGTGCCACCGACCTCGGTGGGCAGGTCGCGGCGGAGGAAACCGGCCTTGTCGGCGCGACGTCGCATCTCCGAGAGCAGTTCGTGCCATTCGGGGCGGGGGAGGCCGCCGGCTTCGAAGTCGGTGCGCGCCCATTCGCGTCGATGGTCGAAGAAGCGTTCGTTGTCGTTCTCCGCCTGCAGGGGTGCGATCTCGGTGTCGATGAAGTGGTCGATGTCGTCGAGCAGTTGCTGCATGTCGTTCGGAAGATCGGATCTCATGCGTGGTCCTCGAATACGAAGTCGAATGAACGAATGTTCAGAGTGACCGTAGCCACATCCGGAGTGATTTTCAACGACTTTGCCGCAGATGAGCTTTGCGAAGATTGCCGATTCCGATTGACAGTCCAGCGACCGTGAGCGATCGTTCATAGTGGAGTCACCAGGAGGAACATGCCCCGCTCAACCGAGAAGAACCCACCGCGTGCGATGTCCTTCGCCGTGCGCGGGACCGACGACAAGGTCGCCGCCACGCTGATCACCGCCGCGGTGGCGACGATGGCCGCCAAGGGCTACCACGGCACCTCGGTGCGCGATATCGCCTCTGAGGCCGGGGTGGCGGTGGGTTCGCTGTACAACTACTTCGGCTCGAAGCAGGAGCTGCTCGCGCTCATCCTCAACCGAGGGCTCGACGCCCTCGTGGAGGAGACCGAGGAAGCGCTGCTCGCCGCGGGCAGTGATCCCGTGGACCGGCTGCGCGCAATCGTCGGCGTGCATGTAGGGCAGCACACGAAGGCTCCCCGGGAAAGCCTGCTCGGGAACAGTGAGTTGCGCAGCCTCGAACCGCAGCACTACGCCGTGGTGGTGACCAAGCGTGACGTGCAGCGACGCATGTTCGACCGCGTCGTCGTCGACGGCGTGGACCGTGGGGTGTTCACGACGAAGACCCCGGTGGACACCGCGCGCTTCATCGTCAGTGCCTGTACCGCTGTCGCCGGGTGGTTCCATCCCGACGGACCGCTCACCGCGCAGGAGGTCACCGCCCGCTACCAGGACATCGCCCTCGACGCCGTCGGGTACCGAAAGGATCCGTGATGAGCATCGACGACCTGCGCGCGGCGCTGACCAGGCACCTCTCCGGACTCGACGGGGTTCGTGGGACGCTCACGGACCTGGCTCGTCTGACCGGCGGCGCGAGTCGCGAGACCTGGCTCCTCACCGTCACCGACGATGCCGGCGCCGAACGTGAACTGATCCTGCGACGCGACCCTCCCGAAGCCGAGGATCCGGCTCGAATGTCCCGCGAAGCGACTGTTCTCCGCGAGGCCCACACTGCGGGTGTTCCCGTCCCCGAACTGCTCGATCACAGCGACGGCGACCGGGTCGAGGGCCTCGGCGCGGCGTATCTCCTCATGGAGAAGGTCCCCGGCGAAGCGCTCCCGCAGCGCCTGCTCCGCGACGACCGGTACAGCGCGGTGCGCAAGAACCTCTCCTACGCATTGGGTCGTGCGCTCGCCCGCATCCACCGGATACCGATCGACGCACTGCCCGACTTCCCGGCCGGAGATCAACTCGACGAGCTCTTCGCCCGTTATGTCGAGACGGGACCACCGCTGCCGAGCCTCGAACTCGCGTTCCGCTGGTTGCACGAGCATCGGTCACCGTCCACGCGCACCACCGTCGTCCACGGCGACTTCCGCAACGGCAACGTGCTCATCGACGAGTCGGGCATCCGCGCCGTCCTGGACTGGGAGCTGACGCACCTCGGGGATCCGATGGAGGATCTCGGCTGGTTGTGCGTGAAGACCTGGAGGTTCGGTGCCGTCGAACCCGTCGGAGGTTTCGGATCCCGCGACGAACTGTTCCGCGGCTATGAAGACGAAAGCGGAATTGCGCCGGATCCCGAGGCGGTGCGGTGGTGGGAGCTCTACGGCACCCTGCGGTGGGCGGTAATGTGCCGGATCCAGGCCAACCGCGCTCTCGTCCACGGCGAGGGAAACGCCCTCGAACTCCTGGCCATCGGCCGGCGCATCGCCGAATGCGAGCACGATCTCCTGCAGTTGCTGGAACCCGCCGGCGATTTCGACCCGGCCACCATCACTTCGGACGAGGAGTCCCGGCAGGATCTGTTCGGCATGCCCTCGGCCGCGGAATTGTCGCGGGCGGTCAAGGCTTTCGTCGTCGACCATCCGGCGACCGACGCACCGTCTCGCTACCAGGCGCGAGTGGCATCGAAGGTTCTCGACATCGTCGCCCGGGAAGCCGAACACGGTGCGCATCTGCGGGCGCAGCATCGGGCCGCGCTCGACGCAGTGGGCGTGGCCGACGAAACCGAGTTGGCGCTGGCGCTGCGGGACGGGAAGCGGACGATGGGGGAAGCCTCCGTCGAGAAGGCGGTGCGGCAAACGGTCGCGGCTCGTCTCATGGTCGCGAACCCCGGGTACGCCGCGTGAACCACTCGTAGTGCTCTCGTCTCGGTGAGACCGGACTCGGTCGGGCTCAGTCCGGATGTGTTTCGTCATCGATGGGCGCCGGCGGTGCGGACGAGCGAGGATGCGACTCGGCGTCGTACTCGATCACCACACAACACCGATCCGGCCGCGGGTGCAGTTCGGCATGCGCGTCGAGGTGGTCGCTGCCGGCGATCACGCCCTCGATCAGGCGTAAGTTCAATCCGCACACCACATCCAGATGATCTTGGGCGACGAGGTGGAAGGGACAGTTGCGTAGGTGGACGTGGCCGTCGCCCTCGGCTCGGGGCAGGTATCCGCAGCCGCGCAGCGCCTCCAGGAGGTCGCCTCCCGAGTCGGCGACCGCTCGTCGTCCGGCGTCGCGTGCGGCTTCGTTCACCGCCGCTCGTACCGTTCCGTCGGTGTCCTGTTCGACCGCGGAGACGAGCAGCCTGGCGAGCAGTTCGTAGTCGCGCGGCGGCACACTGACGGTCATTTCCGTCGTCGTCCTCGTGTAGACCTTCGCCGGGCGTCCCGCGCCGGGGCCGCCGCGCCCGGCAGGTCGCTGGTAGTCGACCGTGACCAGGCCGGCGTCGGCGAGCTTGTCGAGGTGATAGGCCGCGAGGGTCCGGCCGATATCGAGAGCAGCCGCCACCTCCTCGCGCGAGACCGGTTCCTCGCTCTCGGCCACGTACTCGAACAACCGGCGCCGCAACGGATCGTCCAGATTGCTCAATGCCGCCAGCGCCGTCGGTGCGGCAGACCGGGGAGTGGACATGTCCCGACTCTAACACCAAAAAGTATTGACAAATAGGGTCAGTGGAGAGACTCTAAAAACATAAACTATTGTTTTTACAAAGGGGGTCCGTGATGACCACTCCCGCAGCTCACTCGTCTTCCACAGCGCCCGGTGCACCTGCACATGGCGACGTGATGCACCGCGCTCGCAGTGATCCCGCCTACGGGGCATTCGTGTTGCTACGCATCGGGTTCACCGCGCTCCCGATCGTCATGGGCATCGACAAGTTCACCAACGTGCTCACCTCCTGGCAGGGCTATCTGGCGCCGTGGATCGTCGATCTCAGTCCCCTCGGCGCGCAGCAGGTGATGCTGGTGGTCGGGGTGATCGAGATCGTCGCCGGTATCGCCGTCGCGATCAAACCGCGATACGCGGCGTATATCGTCGCCGCTTGGCTCGGAGGAATCGTGATCAACCTGTTGAGCTATCCCGGCTTCTACGATGTCGCCCTGCGAGACGTCGGACTGCTGCTTGCGGCTCTGACCCTGGCGCGGTTGGCGTCCGTGTACGACCCGCCCTGGCGATGACCACCGCCTTCGTCCTCGGTGGTGGCGCCGGTCTCGGTGCCGTGGAGGTGGGGATGCTCTATGCGCTCACCGAACGAGGCATCCGTCCCGATCTGCTGATCGGGACGTCGGCCGGTGCGCTCAACGCCGCCTACGTCGCCGGTCGCGGTACCGGCCTCCCGGCTCTGGACGAACTGGCGGCGATCTGGCGGAATCTGCGCCGACAGGACGTCTTCCCCCTCGATCCGGTACGTCAGCTACTGGCCGTGACCGGACTCCGTTCCTCGCTGTGTTCCGACCGGAACCTGCGGCAGCTCATCGAATCACACCTGCCCTACCGTGATCTCGAGGACGCGTCGATCCCCGTGCACCTCGTGGCCACCGACCTGCTCACCGGCCGCGAGGTGCTGCTCTCTACGGGTGAGGCCGTCAGTGCCGTGCTCGCCAGTGCCGCCGTCCCCGGTGTTCTGCCCGCCCTGCAACGCGAGGGTCTGAGTCTCGTCGACGGGGGTATCGCCGACGATGCGGCTCTGTCCCAAGCAGTGGCCCTCGGCGCGGACGACGTATGGGTGCTGCCCGCCGGCTACGCATGTGCCCTGCCACGTCCTCCGACCACCGCGCTGGCCACCGCGGTGCAGGCTCTGACGCTGCTCACTCACCAGCGCCTGCTGCTCGAGGTCGCCGACTTCTCCGAACGGGTCGAACTGCACGTACTACCCCCACTGTGTCCGGTGTCCGTGTCGCCGATCGACTTCAGCCATGCCGGCGAGTTGATCGAGCGGGCCCATCGGGCGACGCAGGCCTGGATTGCCGCCGGGGGAGATCGACGGCCCCACCCCGAACGTATTCTGTCCCTGCACAATCACCGGCCCCGGCTCGGGGAGCCGGACGCGTCGAGCGGTCGCATTCCCGGCCGCGGTTCCGATCCGACACGGCCGGAAGACGGATACACGACAGTTGCGGCATGGGGTCGGGTGTGGCCTTCTCAGGGAAGGGGTACGCGATCGCCATGAGCACAATCACGGAAGCCATCGATGTCGATGTACCGATCCGCGTCGCATACAACCAGTGGACACAATTCGAATCGTTTCCTCATTTCATGGAAGGGGTTCGAGAGATCCGGCAACTCGACGACACGCATGTTCATTGGGTGATCGATATCGCAGGTCAGGTCCGCGAGTTCGATGCCACCATCACCGAGCAACATCCGGACGAGCGGGTGGCGTGGACGTCGGATTCGGGACCCAACCACGCGGGAGTGATCACGTTCCATCGTCTCGATGACGAGAAGACCCGAGTGACAGCCCAAATGGACATCGACCCGGAAGGATTCGTCGAGAATGTAGCCGACAAACTCGGTGTTCTCGGCAACCGGGTCAAGAACGACATGAGGAAGTTCAAGGAGTTCATCGAGCAGCGCGGACACGAGACCGGTGGGTGGCGCGGGGACGTGGACCGACCCACCCCCTGAGGCCCTTCCATCATCGACGTCACCAGTTCCTGCAACGGTACCGGTTCCTCTCACCGTGGAGCTACGACGAAGGACCGGCCCGAAATGCTCGGGCCGGTCCTCTCATGTGGACGTCGCCGTCCGATTCGTCGATCGTCCCTGCACGGCAGGGGGTACCACTGTCAGACGCGTGTCAGACGCGTTTGACCGCCTCGCGGTGGTCGACGGAGTCGTCCGATGCCTGCAGCCGCGGCGGTTCCTTGGTGAAGAACAGCATCGCGACAGCACCGATCAGACACAGGGCGGTCATGACCAGGAATCCGCCGTCGTAGGTGCCGGTACGAGCGACACTGAAGCCCATGACCGACGGAGCGACGATGCCGGACAGTGCGAAGCAGGCATCGGCGAAACCGGCGGCCGTGCCGGGCTGGCTCGGAGCGGCATCGATCGACGCGACCCACCAGATGCCGCCGGTGATGAAGCCGAAGCCCACACCCGCGGAGATGCAGATCAGTGCGACGACGATGTTGCCGCGGAAGAACAGGATCGGTGCGATCGACGCGCCCGCCAGCAGCAGCGCGACACCGATGATGATGAATCGCGAGCGGATGCTCTGCGTGCGCTTGTACACGCGGTCGACGAGGATTCCGCCGAGCAGTGCGCCCACCACACCGGCTGCCCACGGCGCCACGGAGAATGCACCGACCTCCTTGATGGACAGACCGAATTCGTGCTCGAGGTACTGCGGGAGCCAGTACATGAAGGCCCAGAACATGAAGCCCCACGAGAAGTATCCGAGACCGACGAGCCAGAGATTGCGGTTGCGGAGGATCTCGCCCCAGTCGGTGCTCGACTCGTGACCGGTCTCCTCACCGTCCAGCTGGCCGGCGCGGATGTAGTCCAGTTCTTCCTTCGACACGAACTTGGCCTCGCTCGGCGAGTTCTTCAGCGTCGGATAGGCGATCACGACCCACACGACTCCGACGATCGCCAGAATCCAGAACATCGCCTTCCAGCCGGTGAGGGCGATCAGCTGGGTGAGGATCGGTCCGCCGACGAGCAGGCTGCCGGAGACCGCCACACCGCCGATCAGGGCCAGCGCCTTGCCTCGTTCCTGCGCCGGCAGCCAACGGCTGACGAGGCGGGTCGCTGCGGGGAAGCATGGCGCTTCACCGGCTCCGAGGAGGATGCGTAGCAGGATCAGGCCGATGAACCCGCCGGCGAACGGGGTCAGTGCCGTGGCTGCGGCCCAGATGAACATGCCCACGATGAGCACGCGCCGGGAACCGTAACGGTCGACCAGCGGTCCCGACAGGAGAGCGAAGAGCATGTAGCCGATCGAGAATGCGGAACTGATGATGCCGTACTCACCGGGAGTGATCCCGAACTCGGAGCGCAGATCGGATGCTGCGAACGAGATGGCACTGCGATCGATGTAGTTGACGATTACCAGGCCCAGAATGATGGCGATGGTCCACCAACGCGATTTCATAGCGAACTCCTCGGATGACGCAGTCGCAGGGTCAGATGACGCCCCGGGCCCGCAGTTCGTCGATGTCCTCGGGGCTGCGCCCGAGGTGGGAGAGAACCCTGTCGGTATCGGCACCGGCAGGGCGACCGGTGTGGCGGATCGCACCGGGGGATCGGCCCATGCGCCACATGACGTTCTGCATGCGCACGGGGCCGAGTTCGTCGTCGTCGACGGTGGTGACTATGTCGGTCGCGACGACTTGCGGATCTGTCAGCAGGTCACTGGGTCGGTAGACCGGTGCCACGGCGGCGCCGGCCTCCTCGAAGGCGACGACCACCTCGTCGCGAGTACGGTCGGCGATCCAGTCGCCGACGTACTTGTCGAGCAGGTCCGCGTGCTCGGCGCGGGTGCGACCGGTGGCGAACCAGTCTTCGTCGATGACCTCGGGATGCCCCACCAGGCGCAGTACCCGTTCGGCGATCGCTTGTGCGCTCGTGGACACGGCTACCCAGTGGTCGTCCTTGGTGCGGTAGAGATTTCGCGGGGCATTGTTCTGCGATCGGTTGCCGGTGCGCTGTTGGTCGACGCCCAGCTGATCGGCGTAGATCACGCCGGGGCCGACGGCGGTCATGATCGGTGTGAGGAGATCGAGGTCGATCTCCTGACCGGTACCGCCGTTGCGTTCACGCTCGAACAACGCCATCGACACCGCCGAGGACCCGGCGACTCCGGCGATGGAGTCGGCGAGGCCGAATGCCGGCAGGGTGGGAGGGCCGTCGGGGTGGCCGGTGAGATGGGCGAAGCCGCTCATCGATTCCACCAGCGTGCCGAACGCGGGACGTGTCGCATACGGTCCCTGTTGTCCGAAACCGGTGACCCGCAACATGATCAGTGCGGGATTCCGCTCGGCGAGTTCGGCATAGGACAGGCCCCAACGCTCGAACGTACCGGGTCGGAAGTTCTCGACCACCACGTCGGCTTCGGCGGCGAGATCGCGGAAGATCTCCTGGCCTTCCGGTGTGCTCAGGTTCAGGGTGACGGTCTGCTTGTTGCGGCTGACCATCTTCCACCAGAGCGGGACACCGTTCTTGTCCAGGCCGTGCCCGCGCATCCCGTCCGGCTTCGCCGGATGTTCGATCTTGATGACCTCCGCGCCGAAGTCACCCAGGATCTGCGCGGCGAGCGGCCCGGCAAGGATGGTGGACGCGTCGAGGACCTTGATCCCCCGCAGGGGACCGGCAGGGAGCTTGTCGTCGGTCAACGGGTGTCTCCTCAGTACGGGCGGGCGAGGTAACGGCCGGCGGGCGTGCCGGTGACCGCTCCGTCGGCCAGGACCCGGTTACCGCGCACGAAGGTGTCGGTCACCGCAGCGGTGAGCTCGAATCCCTCGAAAGGCGTGTATTCCTGGGTGGATTCGGAATCAGCCGCGTGCACGGTCCAGGTGCGATTGGGGTCGACGATCGCGATGTCGGCGTCGGCGCCCTCGGCGAGTCGTCCCTTGCCGGGCAGACCGTAACGGTCGGCCGGGTTGGAGGAGAGCAACTGCGCGATGCGGCGCAGGGACAGTCCACGCTTGCGGCCTTCGCTGATCAGGCCGGGCAGGAGGTATTCGGTTCCGCCGAAGCCGGACTTGGCGGCGAACACGTCGTCGCGGTCCTCACCGAACTTGACCTCGTCCTTGCAGCAGGCGTGGTCGGAGACGACCCAGTCGATGTTGCCGGCGAGCAGGTGCTCCCACAGCGCCTCGACGTCCTCGCGCGGACGGATCGGCGGGTTGACCTTGGCACCGAGTCCGTTGGCGTTGTCGATGTCGGTGAGCAGGTGGCCGATGGTGACCTCGCGACGGAAGTTCACGTGCGGGAAGGCCTCGGCCATCTTCATCGCGGCCTTCAGTGCCTTCGCCGAGCTCAGGTGCAGCAGGTTGATGTTCGGCAGGCCGGTCTCGTCGGCGAGGAAGGACGCGATGGTCACGGCCAGGCCCTCGGAGTGCTGAGGCCGGGAGGCGCTGTAGGCGGCGAGGCCGCTGAGCTTGCCCTCCTGCTCGACGATCTTGGTGTAGGCGCTCATGATCTCGGCGGTCTCGCAGTGCAGCGACAGCGAGATGTGCGGAGCGAGCTCGGGGAACTGCTCGCGAGCCTTCTGGACGCCCCGCATGACGAACTCGAAGTGCGCGATGTCGTAGCGCTCGTCCTCGGGGATCATCAGGAAGTCGCTCTGCGAGGTGGAGCGCCCGTGCAGGCCGTGGCTGCCGTAGAACATGAAGATCTTGAAGGACGTGACACCCTGTTCCGACGCGAGCGCGGGGATCTCACCGATGTGCTGCTTGGACATCGGGGCGAGATGGAACGCGTAGTCGATGTAGCTGCGCCCGGCGGAGGCCTCGAGGACCTCGGGGAAGAAATCGGCGTAGGCGCCACCCTTGTTCAGGTAGTACTGGCCGGTGCGCATGTAGGTCAGTGCGGTCGTGACGCCGCCCTGCGCGCTGGCCCGGGACTCCGTGTGGGTGTCCTCGGAGAGCGGGTTGTAGATGCCCCAGTGCTGATGGGCGTCGACGACACCGGGGAACACCAGCTTGTCGGTCGCGTCCACGATCTCGGCACCGTCGGCCTGGAGGTCGGGGCCGATGGCGGCGATCTTGCCGTCGACGACGAGGACGTCGGCGATGTCGCCTTCCGCGGCCGCGGTGTCCTCGGTGCGGACGACGGTGCCGTTCTTGATGAGGTAGCTGGTCATGTCATCTCCTGGGGAGTATCGGGACAGGTGGTGCGTTTTCAAACGGTTACGGTGCTGCTCACGTGCTCGGCGGCGAGATAGGCCAGACCGAGCGCGGTGATCAGACCATTGCCGGCGAGGTAGCCGCCGGCTCCGTGGCCGGAGATTCCGACGGCGGCGCCGCCGGATGCGTACAGGCCGGGAATGGGGGCTCCGTGGGCGAGTACGCGGGCGTGTTCGTCGACGACGAGTCCGCCCTGGGTGTGGAACAGTGCCGGTTTGACAGCGATCGCGATGTAGGGCGCGGTCAGGGGGTGTCGGGTATCGGTGCGTCCTTGTCGATCGGGCTCGAGTCCGGCCGCGGCGCTGTGGGCGGCAGTGAGCTCGTCCTCGAGTGCTGATGCGGGCACCCCGATGGCGTCGGCGAGGTCGGTGGACGTGACGGCCCGCACCAGCGACCCGCTCTCGGCGACGGTGCGGAAATCGTCGAACACCGAGCACAGTTCTTCGATGTGCTCGTCGATGATCATCCAGCCGGCAGATCCGGGTCGGGCGGCGAGCAGGGCGGCGAATTCCGAGTAACCGGTGGTCTCGGGGGCGAATCGCCGGCCGGTGCTGTCGACGACGATACCGCCGTGGACCACAGTCGCCCAGCCGACGAGCGTCTGACTGCGCGACGAAAGCGCAGCGTGGCCCTGGTAGGCGTCGAGGAAACCGGTGTCGGCTCCGAGTCGCCCGCCGATGCGGAGCGCGTCGCCACGGCTGAACTGACCACCGTGGTAGTGGGCGTCCGCGATCTCGGGCATGTGGGTCCGGACCAGGTCGCGGTCGGCACCGAAGCCGTTCGTCGCCAGAAGCACGGCCCCGGTCGTGAGCCGTTCGGTGTTTCCGTCGGGGGTGGCGATCTCTACTCCGGTCACGCGGCCGTCGACGGTGTGGACCTCGCGCAGACTCATCGGGGCGATCAGTTCGATCCGAGGATGTGCCTGGGCGCGGTGCACCAGGTGACGCAGCAGGTGGGAGCCGTGGCGGCCGGGAATGCTGTGGCAGCGGTCGGCGGTGTGTCCCGGATAGCGGAAGTCGGTGACGAGCTCGAGGTCGAGGCCCTGAATGTCGGCCAACCAGGTCACGAGTGCGCCGCTGACCTCGGTCAGTGCCCGAGCGACCCGCTGATCTGCCGTACCTGCGGTCTTGCGGGTGATGTCGTCGAGGAAACGGTGCGGATCGTCCTCGACGCCGGCCGCATCCTGCCAGCGTGTCCCCGCCGCGGGGATTATCGCCGTGCACATCGAGGTGTTGTTGCCGCGCTGGAAGTGTTCGTCGGCGTCGATGACCAGAACGTTCGCGCCCAGTTCCGCGGCACGCAGGGCCGCGACGAGTCCGCCGCCCGCGCCGGCGACGACGAGGTCGAATTCCGGACTTGTCACACTGCCTCCTAGATGGTGTTTCGCTCAGCGGAACACTGGAAAGTGATCTCCTGCACTATGCGCCTCCTCGAATCGATGCGCAAGTGGGAATTGGGCGAATTGCGCTGGGAAACTTCGATGTAACGCGAGTGGTCATGTCTGGACAATCGTTTCGCTAAGCGGTACAAAGTGTCCAAGGCCTTGAACGGTCGTGCCGCTCCCGCAGCATGTCCAGCAGACCTGACAAGGTGTTCACCATCCGAACCGACCGGCGAACGGAGCCACAATGGAGTCCTCAACTGGCGGCACCACCTCCGCCGCGCGAGCCGCGGAAGTGCTGCTCGAATTCGGTCGCCGGTCGAGCGCGCTCGGCGTCTCGGAGATCGCCCGCTCCACGGGGATCTCCAAGGCGGTCACCCACCGCATCCTCACGACCTTCGTCGAATGCGGTCTACTGCTCTATGAGCCCTCGACCCGCCGCTACCTGCTCGGTCCCGCCGCTGCCACGCTCGGGGCTCGTGCACTGGATGTGTCTCCGTTGCGTCGTGTCGCCCGCAGTGCCCTGGAAGACCTCCAACGTGCCACCGGTGAGACCGCGACGGTGACCGGCCGGCTGCCGGGCGGACGCGTCTACCTCGACCAGGTCGAGAGCACCCAGGAAATCAAGATGACGGTGGAGTTGGGGCGTCGCTTCGAGCTGTACAGCGGGTCCTCGGGACGCATCATCCTCGCGTACCTGTCGGAGTCCGAGCAGGAGGACGTGCTGTCCCGGCAATTGACGCGCCTGACCGGGAAGACCATCACCGATCCGGCCGCGCTGCGTGCAGTGCTGCAGGAGGCGCGTGAGCGCGGTGTGTGCCGATCGACCGGCGAACGCCAGGAAGGCGCGGCCTCGATCGCCGCGCCCGTTTTCGGTGCAGACGGCACAGTGGTCGGCTCGCTGTCGGTCTGCGGGCCGAGCTACCGCATGACCGACGAAGCATTCGACCGCTACGAGGACGCGCTCGTCGAAGCGGCACAAAGGGTTTCGCGCGCTCTCGGGTACCGTCAGGTTCACGCCCCGGTGGGAGAACCGGTATGACGCCCCGCAGTTGGTTGTACGTTCCGGGGCATCGCGCGGACCGCATCGACAAGGCGCTCGCCAGTGCCGCTGATGCCGTCGTCATCGACCTCGAGGACGCAGTACCCGTCGATGCGAAGAAACGTGCACTCGACAACGCCATCGCGGCCGTGCACAGCGCACCCTCCGACCGCGTGGTCTGGTTGCGGCTCAACGCCATCGGATCGCAGTGGCTCGACGACGAGATCGCCGCGTTGTCGGCCGCCGATCGAACCCCGGCCGGCGTTCGACTGCCGAAGGCCGACGATCCCGATACGGTTGCGGCGACCGCGGATCGGCTCGACTGTCCGGTCCACGCGATCATCGAATCCGCTGCGGGTCTGCTCGCCGCACCGCAGATCGCGCGATGTCACCACCGCGTCACCGGAATCGCGCTCGGTGAAGCCGACCTCGCCGCGGACCTGCGTACCGAACCCGACGGACTGACCTGGGCGCGCGGCTGGATCGTCACAGCCGCACGCGCGGCGGGACTGTCGTCGCCGATCCAGAGTGTCTGGACCGCAGTGAACGACCTGGACGGGCTCGCGGAATCGTCCCGAGCCGGCCGCATCCAAGGATTCTTCGGACGCTCCGTCGTCCACCCGAAGCAGATCGACATTGTCAACGAGGCCTACACGCCCTCGGCCGAAGAACGAGAGCGGGCGCAGCGAATAGTCGACGACGCGTCCGCGTCCTCGGCAGCGGGGGAGTCCGCAGTTCTCGACGAGAACGGCAGATTCATCGACCCGGCGGTCGTTGCGAACGCTCGCGTCGTTCTCGACCGAGCCCAGGCCATCACAGTACGAGGAGCCACATCATGACCGAACAAACCATCGCCGGTCCCGACGCACTGCTGAGTGCGGTCGTCGACACCGACGTCGACATCGTCGAGCTCGGACATCCCCACACGACCGGTATGCCCTGCTCACCGAACCATCCCGGCTTCCGGATGACGCTCATCCGCCGGCACGGCGACATGGTGCGACCCGACGGCGGATCGGCATCGAACGAGATCATCGTGACCGGCGGACACGTCGGCACTCACGTCGACGCGCTCTCCCACGTCAGCCACGAGGGGAAGCTGCACGGTGGTATCGACGCCGAGGAAGCCCAGCGCGGTGGAAAGTTCTCCCAGCTCGGCGCCGAGTCCATTCCCTTCATGCTTCGTCGCGGACTGCTCCTCGACGTCGCCCGGGTCCGCGGCGTCGACTCCCTCGATGCGGGGCAGGCGGTCACCGAGCAGGACCTGCGCGACGCGGCCGACGCCGCCGGTGTGACACCGCGCCGCGGTGATGTCGTGCTGATCCGTACCGGATGGGCCCGGTACTTCGACGATCCGCAGCGCTATCTCGGCCAGCAGGACGGTGTTCCGGGTGCCGATGTCGGTGCGGGCCGGTGGCTCGCGGCGAGCGGCATCGCAGCCGCCGGCGCAGACACGACGGCCTTCGAACACATCCCGGCGGGCAAGGGGCACAGCGTTCTTCCGGTTCACCGAGTACTGCTGGTGGAAAACGGAATCCATATCATCGAGCACCTCAACCTCGAGGATGCCAGTGCCCGCGGCCTGACCGAATTCACGTTCGTCATGGCACCGCTGCGCATCACCGGCGGTACCGGTTCGCCCGTGCGCCCCGTCGCGGTGGTGGCCTCGTGACCAGTACCGAGACTCGACACGACCTGACCGGAACGGTCGTCGGCCGGCTCGCCGCTCTCGCCGCGGACATCCGCACCACGGGACTGCCTGCAGAACTGCGCAAGGACGTCGCGCGCCGGGTACTCGACCTGCTCGGAAACTCCCTCGCGGCGCACGACCAGCCGTCCGCTCGCGCCGTCACCGAGGTGGCACGCAACTGGTCCGGCGCAACCGCGGCCACCGGCATCGGCACCGGAGAACGATTCCCGGCGGCCACTGCCGCGCTGGTCAACGGCACACTCGCCCACTCGATGGACTCCGATGACACCCACCTGCCGTCGGTGCTGCACCCTTCGGCCTCGGTGATCCCGGCGGCGCTCGCTGTGGGTGAAGCCGTGGGAGCCTCCGGTGCAGCCGTTCTCGACGCCGCGGGTGTGGGTATCGAGATCGTGGTTCGCCTCGGTATGGGCGGCTACGACGAGGAACTCGGCAACTCCGAGTTCTTCGAACGTGGCCAGCACGCGACCTCCATCTGCGGTGCCGTCGGTTCGGCTGCCGCCGCAGCGATGCTGTACGGACTCGACGCCGAAGGTATCGCGGATGCCATGGGCATCGCCGCGAGCTTCGGTGCCGGATTGCTCGAAGCGAACCGCACCGGCGGCACGGTCAAGCGGACGCACTGCGGATGGGCGGCGCATTCCGGTGTCACCTCGGCAGAATTCGCTCGGGCCGGACTGACGGGACCGCCGACCGTGATCGAAGGACGCTTCGGGTTCCTGCACGCCTTCTGCGGCGATCGGGCCGACACCGCGAAGGTCCTGGACGGACTGGGCGAGCACTGGGAACTGCCGGGCATCTTCTTCAAGCCCTATCCGTGCAATCACTTCACTCACGCCGGTATCGACGCCGCACGAGCGCTCGTCCGCGACGGCCTGGACCCGGCCGATATCGTGGAGATCCAGCTCGGCGTGCCGAAGCCGGTACTACGCACGATCGCCGAGCCCCCGGCATCGAAGGCTGCTCCCGAATCCGGTTACCACGCGGCCTTCTCGGGCCCGTTCACCGTCGCACGGGCACTGCTCGGTGGCTCGGGACTCGGTGTGGGACATGCCGATTTCACCGACGCTGCCGCGAAGGATCCGCGCACACTCGAACTCGCGCGGCTGGTCACGAGTTACAGCGACGACCGCTGCGACGAGATCTACCCCCACCAGTTCCCGGCGGTTCTCCGGGTACGTACCCGGGACGGTTCCTGGCACGAAGCTCGCGTCGACCACAACCGAGGTGGTCCGGCGAACCCGCTCTCCGACGACGAACTCACGATGAAGTTCGATCTCAACGTCGAAGGACGGTTGTCGCCGGAGAGTGCCGCAGAGGTCGCGGGAACCGCGCTCGCACTTCCTGCTGCCGAGTCACTCGATGCCCTGATGGCGACCGTGCGCGGTTGATCCGCGCAATGTGCGGGTCGTGATGGTGTGCCGTCCGGTCGCAAGCGAGAAGGCGGGTCTTCTCCGGTAGCTCTGTACCGAAGAAGACCCGCCTTCGTCGCAGCGCCTACGGAGTGCGCATGCGGGCGAGGAACTCTGCGACCATCGTCAGGACGGTGTCGTCGTTCGTAGCTCGCGGCGCAGCAGTTTGCCCGTCGCCGTCTTGGGAATGTCGGAGATGATCTCGACGAAGCGTGGGCACTTGTAGGCCGCCAGTCGCTTCTTCGTGAATGCGATCAGCTCATCGGGCGTGACCGTGGCTCCGGGGCGGAGGCTGACGAAAGCTTTGACAGTCTCCCCGCGGTACTCGTCGGGTACACCCACCACCGCTGCTTCGCGAACGGCGTCGTGTTCGTAGAGCACGTCCTCGACCTCGCGAGGCCAGACCTTGTAGCCACTGGCGTTGATCTGGTCCTTCTTGCGGTCGATGATGTAGAACCAGCCGTCGCTGTCCATGTAGCCGACGTCGCCGGTGTGCAGCACGCCGTTCGGGATCGAGTTCGCCGTGGCCTCGGGCTTGTTCCAGTACCCGGCCACCACCTGCGGTCCGGCCGTCACGAGTTCCCCGACCTCGCCCGGGGGAAGGTCGTTGCCGTTGTCGTCGACGATCCGCACGATGGTGTCGTAGACCGGCACGCCCACGGAGGTCGCTCCGGTCAGCTCGTCGACCGGAGCCCGCCTGCCGAGTGGCACCCCGTGCGACGGGGAGGTCGTCTCGGTGAGGCCGTAGATGTTGTGGATGTAGTGGCCGAGTCCCTCCTCGAACGCCGCGATGGTGCTCGGTGGAATCGGTGCCCCACCCGAATAGATCTTGGTCAGGCTCGCCAGGGCCTCCTTGCTCGCGTTCGGGGCGTTCATCAACGCGATGAACACCGTGATCGACCCGACCGTGAACGTGGCGTGTTGCTTCTCGATCGTCTCGATGGTGTCGGCCGGATCCATGCGGTACATCAGCACCAGCGGTGCGCCGGTCAGCAGCGACAGGGCGATGTGGCCGACGAGTCCGGTGATATGGAACAGCGGTGCGACGCCGAGGATGACGTCGTCGGGACCGATGTCGATCCAGTCCCGGTAGGTCTGCGCATTGAACGCCACGTTGCGGTGGGTGGTCATCGCGCCCTTCGGCGGACCGGTGGTCCCGGAGGTGTACGTCAGGAAAGCGACCGTGCCGGGGCCGATCTCGGCAGGAGGGACGGTCCGGCCCCGGAAGGCCGCGAGCATCTCCGCCATGTCCGTGGTGCCCGCGCACGAGATGCGTTCGACGCCGGCGAGGGTGCCGCTGTTGGCACTCTGGTACTCCAGTTCCGACGTCGTGATCACGGTGCGCACGTCGGTCGACTCGACGACCTTCGCTGCCACCTCGGTGTAGAGGGATTGCAGCGCCACGAGGACCGTGGCCCCGGAGTCGCGCAGGATCTCCTCGAGTTCGCGTTCGCGGTACATCGGATTGGCGGACACGGCGATGCCGCCGGCCTTCCACGTTCCGAGTTGGGCGATGACGAACTGGGGCACGTTCTGTGCATAGATCGCGACCCGCTCACCCGGCCGGAACCCGGCGTCGAGGATTCCGGCGGCGAACGCGTCGCTCAGTTCGTCGAGTTCGCCTGCGGTGATCCGGCCGTCGAAGTAGCGGATGATGTCGGCGTCCGGATCGCGTTCGACGGTCGCCCGGAACATCGCCAGGGCGTCGTCGAATTCGATCGTGCGTGGTTGCCGCTGCGCAGCGTCGTACTGCGACAACCACACCTTGTCGTCGTAGATGGTCATGGTTCGCCTCAGCGGATGACGATGGGATTCACCGGGGCGCCGGTGCCGTTGACGATCTTCAGCGGGGCGGCGGTGTAGAGGAAACTCCAGCGGCCGTCCGCGGCGCAGGCGTCGGCGAGGTCGTCGAGCCAGGCGATCTCCGTCAGCGTGACACCGAGATTGCGCATCAGGGCGCAGTGCAGTGGCAGCGCGACGCCGCTCTGCGGGTCGTAGGTCACCTCGTTGGCGATCGTGTCGGTCACCAGGTTCGGAATCTCCTTGTCCTGGAACCACTCGACGAGCTCGGGCGAATAGGTGAGGCCGGGCTCGCAGAATCCGTCGTAGAACTGTTCGGGGTTGTTCAGCTCGTACCAGTACTTGAGCCACCCGGTGCGGATGATCAGGATGTCGTGCGGCTCGATGGTCACGCCTTGGGCGGTCGCAGCTTCCTCGAGATCGCGGTGGTCGAACGTTTCACCCTTGTCGAGATAGGGCTTCCCGCGATGGCGGGCCATGTCGATGAGGACGCCGCGGCCGACGATGCCCTTCTCTGCGATCGGGAGGACGGAGGCCTTGTCCATTCCTCCGACGGTGCTGCGGGCGTCGTATCCGTTCCAGAGTTTGCCGTCGTACCAGACGTGTCCGAGCGCGTCGTACTGGGTCGATCCCTGGAGAAAGACCAAGGCGGTGTCGTCGGCGTAGTGCAGGCCACCCGGGAAGGCCGGCGCCCCGTCGCCGTCCCAGGAACTCTCGTCGAGCACGTTCTGCCGCTTGATCCCCTCACGACCCGGCCACAGCGGGTCGCCGGGGCTCTCGGCGCGTCCCATGTGGATCTGGAGCGTGAAGGTCTCGCCCGACTTGACGTGCTGGACGCCGCGCAGAACCTCCCCTGCGTCGAGGTAGTTCAGTGCACCCAGCTCGTCGTCGGGTCCCCACTTGCCCCAATTGCTCGGCGCGTTCTCTCCGAGCAGTTCGCGCATTGCGGGAGCGTCGACCTCGGTCATGTTGTCCTCCATCGGGTAAACAGCGGGAGCGAGCACACGCTCGGTGCCGACTATGGTGCACGTCACACCTGTCGACGTCAACGATTCGATATTTTCGCGAAAATCCCTGCGAGACAGCCGTGCAAGTGGATACGCTGCCCGGAACGGTCGCGGGCCGGATGGTCAGTGTTCAGCTATTCCAAACACAGGAGTTGTCGGTGAGTGCGGTTTCGGTCGACAGGTCGGCGTCGGTCGGGGCCGGTTTGCGCCAGGTACGGATCGCGCGCGGCATGACGCTGCGGGGCCTGGCCCAGCGCATCGAGGTCAGCCCGGCCACGCTGAGTCAGATCGAGAACGACAAGACCGGACTGACCGTCGATCGCTTGAATCGCATCGCCGACGTACTCGGGGTGAGGCCGGCGGACATCCTCGAAGCCGGTCGGGGGGCACTCGCGGCACCAGTAGTGGAACCCGAAACCCTCGTTGCGGCCCGGCCAGACCCCCTCGGACAGACCGAGGCTCGCCGGCAGTGGCGTGAGTACGAGCCGTTGCCGCTCACGCCCGTGGTCCAGGCCGCGCTCGAGGAGATTCTCGCCGTGGGTTACCACGGCACGAGCATGCGCGAGATCTCCAAGCGCTGCGGCCTGTCGGTTCCCGGCATCTACAACTACTTCACCAGCAAGCAGGACATCCTGATGTCGATCTATCAGGTGACGATGGGCGATCTGGAGCAGCGCACGCGCGGCGCACTCGCCGAGGGCGCCGGCCGAGATCCCGTCACGGTCTTCACGTTGCTGGTCGAGAACCTGGCGCTGTACCACACGCACCGGCGCGAACTCGGCTTCATCGGTGCCAGTGAGATGCGTTCTCTCACAACGGAGAACCGACGGATCATCGCCAGCAAGAGGAACTGGCAGCAAGCGGTCGTCGACGAGAAGGTGTTGGCCGCTGTGCGCGCCGGATCGTTCCGGGTCCGGAACCCCGAGGACGCCGCTCGCGCCGTGGTTTCGATGTGTACCGCTCTCCCCACCTGGTGGCGACCGGGCGGGCGGATGAGTCCGGAGGAAGTCGCGAACCTCTACGTGGAGTACGCCCTCGATCTCATGCAGTACCGAGGCGCAGACCTCGACCGCGGTCCTTGACCGAACCTCGACCTCATTCCACGACGTCCCGACCGAACCTTCGAGGGAGAAACCGTATGACCGACGTAGCGAACAGCATGCTCACCGCGCAGACGAACACCGGATCACTGGATCTTCGACCGTCTCCCAGAGCGCTCGAACTCGAACAGGCGCTGGTGGAGTTCATGCACAACCACGTGTTCCCCGCCGAACACGAATACGAGGCCTACCGCCACAACGTCGGCCCCGACGACCACACCGTCCCGCCCGTCATCGAGACCCTCAAGCAGGAGGCCCGCAAGCGCGGTCTGTGGAATCTGTTCCTGCCCTCCGAATCCGGTATCGGGCAGCTCGACTACGCCGGGCTCGCCGAGATCACCGGTTGGAGCCTGCATCTCGCACCGGAAGCCACCAACGGGCAGGCTCCCGATACCGGCAACATGGAACTGCTCCACCTGTTCGGCACCGATGATCAGAAGAAGCGGTGGCTCGATCCTCTGCTGAACGGGGAGATCCGGTCCGCCTTCTCGATGACCGAGATCGCCGTGGCCAGCTCCGACGCCACCAACATCGAGACCAGGATCGAGCGCGACGGCGACAGCTACATCATCAACGGTCGCAAGTGGTGGACCAGCGGCGCCGCGGATCCTCGCTGCAAGTTGCTGATCGTCATGGGCAAGACCGACCCCGCCGCCGACACCCACCGTCAGCAGTCCATGATCCTGGTGCCGATCGACACTCCGGGTGTCACGATCGTCCGCGACCTGCCGGTGTTCGGACGACACGACCAGCACGGTCACTGCGAAGTCGTCTACGACGACGTCCGCGTGCCCGCCGAGAACCTCCTCGGGGAGGAAGGTGGTGGATTTGCCATGGCGCAGGCACGTCTCGGCCCCGGCCGCATCCACCACTGCATGCGCGCACTCGGTGCCGCCGAACGGGCCCTGGCGCTGATGACCACGCGCGCGCAAGGGCGTGTCGCCTTCGGCAAGACACTGGCCGAGCAGGGTGTCGTGCAGCATCAGATCGCCGAATCGCGCGTCGCGATCGAACAGGCCCGGCTGCTGTGTCGTCTTGCGGCCAAGACCATCGACGAACACGGGAACAAGGCCGCCGCCCCGTACGTGTCCGCCGCGAAGGTCGCAGTGCCGCGCATGACCCTCGAGGTGATCGACCGGGCGATCCAGGTGCACGGAGGTGCGGGTATGAGCGACGACGTACCCTTGGCTGCGATGTACGGCTGGCACCGAGCCATGCGCATCTACGACGGGCCCGACGAAGTACACCTGCGCACGATCGCCAAGAACGAACTACGCAAGTACCCGAAGTGACCGCGCTCCTCATGCGAGGGATGACTCGACCGAACGTAGGAAACGCCGCAGCTCGCGGGTGACGTCGTTCGGGGCCTCGACCGTGCTGACGTGACCGGGTCCGGTCAGAACGACAAGTTCCGACCCGGGCACTGCGCGGTGGATGTCCTCACCGAGGGAGACGGGAGCGCGTACATCGTGGCTGGAGTACAGCAGGAGCGTCGGAACATCGATCTCGGCCAGCACATGCCGCTGGTCGGCGTAGCTGGCGCGCGCCATCGCCCGGAAGCCGTCGGGATGGAACGCGCGGACGCTGTCGAGGAACGGCGCCACGAGTCGACTGTCTGCGGAGTCGGAGAACATCGACGGCGCCATCGTGGCAACGAACTCGTCGGGATGCAACCGTGATGCCTCCAGCGATCGGGTCAGCCTCTGCTCCGAGTCCTCGACGCCGAGCGATCCGAGCCATCCGGCATATCCGCTCACCAGGGTGAGCGACGAGATGAGCCTGCGGTGCCGGTGGAACACCGCGAGCGCCAGAGCCGCACCGAACGAGAGCCCGACGAGGTGTGCTCGCTCGATCCGCAATGCCCGGAGGAGTTCTGCCAGGCAATCGGCGTAGGCGTTCATGTCGAAGCCGGCCGGAGGTTCGGATGACCCACCTGCTCCGGGTGCGTCCCAGGCGATCACGGTGTACTCGCTCGAGAGGGCCTCGATCTGGTGACCCCACGTCGAGCGGGCATCACCGACGAAGCCGTGCGCCAGGACGACGGCAGGCCCGGTCCCGGTGCGTTCGAAAGCGATGTCGAGCCCACACACGTCGACGTGCACGGTCCGATCGTAGGCCTGGCACCGTAGGCCGATCACGACCGTGCGTCGGACTTTCTCTCCACTCACATACTGTCTGCCTATGGCCACCGGTTTCGATTTCTCCTGGGCTCAATTCCTGTGGATCGTGCTCATCCTCGTGGGCGTGCCGACCCTGATCGGCGTGAGCATGGTGTGGGTTGCCTGGCAGCGGGAGCGTGCCGGTGGCCGGAGTCCGTCGAGCGACTACGAGCAGACCGGTGATCGACCCGTGGGTCTCGGCCGGCGCGGCCTGTGGGCGACCGGTGCAACCGCATTCACACTCGGATTCTTGTCCTGCGCGGGATGGTTGAGTTGGTCGGCCGAGTACGACGGCGAGTTCCGAGGCCCCGGCCTGCCCGCACCGAACGAGTTCCCCACCTGGCAGGTGATCGCCTGCGGAGTGACCGTCGTGCTGGCATGCTTCCTTTCCGCTCGTCGATCCCGCTGGGTGGTGAGCGGCGGACTGGCCGCCGCAATCGGCACGGCGGCAGGGTTCACCACCGCATTCAGCGTGGTTGCCAGTACCGACGAAACCGGTCAGGCGGGAGTGGGTGTGATGCTGTCGGAGATCGGATGGGGCACCGGGCTGTGCCTGCTGATGCTTGTCAGGGCTGCTCGGATCAGAGGGGTGCGTCGCAGAGCGGTGGGCGCGTCGTAGCTCATCGATGCGGTGGTGGGGAACGATCCGGTGTCCCGGCGAGTCCGCGGAATGTCGAGATCCGAGCACCGGCTCCGTCCCAGAGGTAAACGGACGAGACGATATCGAAGGATGGATCCCATGGCACACGTACGGCGTTTCGATCATGTCGGCCTGACCGTCTCCGACCTCGACGTCGCGACGGCGTTCTTCGTCGGCCTCGGCTTCGAGGTCGAAGGCACCGGCTCTGTGCAGGGCGACTTTCCCGCGACCGTCTGCGGCCTTCCCGGCACGCACTGCGACATCGTGATGCTCCGCCCCCCGGACGGAGGAGCCCGGCTCGAACTCTCGAGGTTCATCACACCCGACCACTTTCCCGGCTCGCCGACGGCGATGCCCAACGAGCTCGGGATCCGCAATGTGTCCTTCGAGGTCGGCGACCTCCACGCTGCCGTCGATGCTGTCGCCGAGCAGGGATACGGCCTCGTCGGGGGCATCGGTGAGTACGAGAACAGTGTGCGAATGGCCTACGTACGGGGACCCGACGGGATTATCGTGTCGCTGTTCGAACAGCTCGGTTGACGCTGGTCCCCACCGCGGAGATCGGCACCGAAAGTCTGAGTACATGCGTGCGCAGACTGCTAGGGTGCCGGGGTGCAGATCGCCATCGTCGTCTTCCCGGGTCTGACCGCACTGGATGTCGTCGGACCGTACGAAGTGCTCCGATATCTCCCCGACGCGGACGTGCGCTTCGTCTGGCACGAGACCGGACCGGTCGTCACCGACAGCGGAATGCTCGCCCTCGGCGCGACACACACTTTGGACGAGACACCGTCCCCGGACATCGTGCTCGTACCCGGATCGGGGACAGCCATCGCCGTCGCCGCCGAGGACAAGCGTCTCCGCGAATGGCTGCGCAGCGCACACCGGACATCGACGTGGACCGTCTCCGTCTGCGGCGGGGCGCTGGTTCTCGCCGCGGCAGGACTTCTCGAGGGCCGGCGCGCGGCGTCGCACTGGCAGGCCCTGACGCCGCTGCGTGCGTTCGGTGCCGTGCCGTGCGGTGACGAACGGGTGGTCTTCGACGGCAAGCTCGTCACCTGCGCCGGCGTCTCCGCCGGTATCGACCTGGCACTGTCGCTCGCGGCCCGGATCGCGGGAGAGGAACGCGCAAAGGCGATCCAGTTGATGATCGAGTACGACCCCGACCCGCCGTTCGACAGCGGTCACGCCAGTTCCGCGTCGCGGCATACGAAAGTGCTGGCCAACGCACTTCTTACCCGCGACGCCGTTCGCGCGCCCAATATGGCCGCGGCGAGCCGCTTGGCGTGGTCGACGGTGCTCGACAGAGTGCGCGCTCGCCGATCGCGGACACGCGCTCGATGATCGTCCGGCCGGTTCAGCTCGTCCCGGCCGTTCTCGCTGCATCCAGTTCGGCACGGAGAGAGGCCGATTCGGCCTTCAGCGTCAGATTCTCCGTCTGAAGTGTCTTCGTCTCGTCACGCAGGGCAGTGATCTCGTCGCGCAAGGCCGACAGTTCGGCCCGCAGTTCGTCGCCGCGCGTTCGCGCCGCGGTCTCGGCCGCTTGGGCCGTCGCTGCGGTGATGCGCGATTCCTCGAGTCGGCTCCGTAGCTCGGAGGTGCGGTCGCGCTCGGTGGTGAGCTCGGTATCGAGGCGCTCGCGGGTTGCGACCTCCCGGTCGAGCGCGGCCTGCAGGCGCGCGATCTCGGCTCGCAGATCGGTGATCTCGACGGTCGCGCGCTCACGCTGGGCAGCCGCGTCGTCGAGTTCGCGTCGCTGCGCGGTGAGGGACTCGTCCTGCTGAACGATCGTCGCTCGCAGGTCGCCGACGGTCCGTGTGTGCTCGGCGGTCGCTGCCTCGAAATCGTCCTTCCACCGCTGCAGTGTTGCGGCGTGCTCGTCCTTCAGGCGTGTCAGCTCGGCGTGACGCGTTTCGTCGAGTCGGTGCACCTGTTCGGTGTGTGCGGTACGAGCGTCGGCGAGTTCGGCGTCCACGGCGGCCACTGCGGCGTCGGCGTTGTCGCGGTCCTCGAGTGCCTGGGCGAGTTGTTCGCGTAGCCGCACGATCTTCGCGTCGGCGTCGGCTTTGACCTTCGCGAGTTCGGCGGCGGACCGGGTCATCTGCGCCTCGAGGGCCTCGGCGTCGGTGAGCTTGTCGACCGCGGTGGTGATCCGCTCGGCGATCGCGGAGTACTGCTCGACGGTGCTGGTGGCCAGGGCGCGTAGTGCGGTGGTGGCAGCCGTGAGGGCGGAGACCGCATCGTCCGGGCTCTCGACGACCGTCGGGGCCATGCCGGCAGCTTCCTTCTTGGCACGTTCGCGTTCGCGATAGGCGCGCACGCGGTCGGCCGCGGTGGCGTACTTCCGGGGGCGTCCCACCCGAGGCTTGCCCGAGCCGTCCTCATCGATGGTCGCTTCGGGGGTGGGGGAGTGCGCGTCGGTCATGGATGTCCTCGTTGTGGCGCGTCGAAATCGCAGGTCACCGGTATTGTAGCGCATTTAGTTACGTTATTACGATACGAAGAAGTAATGAAACGAAACGATATGAAACGCTGTGAACTGGTAAATCAACGTATAAACACCGATTTCATAACGAGTAACGCGGTCGAGACCACTCGATATCATCCAGGATCGAGGGTGAGTTGTGATCGTCATAATCCCCACTTATGACGATCAAACGCGCGCGAGGATCGGAAACTGTGCACCCTGGGATCGGGGGACCGGGAAGGCTGCCGAGAGAGAAGGGCTCCTCGACTGTGGCGCCGGTCACCAAGTGTGTGGAGTGGGAGTTGTCTACTGTCTGCCTCAGCCGGCGGATGCGATGAAACACAGTGCAGCGCTGGGCAGTCTGCGCTCGTCCGAGCGCACGTACCCGCACACCGAAGAGAATAGGTAATCGAATGGGCTCTGCAGCGACCTTCCTCGCGGATGTTCTCGTCGCCGTCATCACGCAGCTGATCGAGACCGGATCGTCGTCCGGATCCTGATCCGTCACCGCCGTGGTCGCTCTTCCGCTCATCACACGGAGAGCGACCACAGGCGCAGGACAGAGGGGGTGCAAGCATGAAACACGTCGGAATCCTGGGCCACAGCTGGGAAGGTGCCTCGCTGTGTTGGCGCGAGGTGTGTCAGCACAGCAACCGTCTCGGGCATCCGGCACATCCGGACGTCACCATGGACTGCATCTCCTTCGAGCGCTGCATGCCCGCGTGGGAGCGTGGCGACTACGAAGCGGTGCGCGCCGTGCTCGCGACCAGCGTCGATCGTCTGGCCCGGGCAGGCTGCGACTTCTTCGTGTGCCCGGACAACACCGCCCACCTTGCGCTCGAAGCCCCCGGCGAGCCACTCGCGATCCCCGGGCTGCACCTGATCGACATCGTGGCCGACGCAGCGCAGCGTGCCGGGCACCGACGCGTCGGCATCCTGGGAACGCGGTTCACCATGCAGGGCCCTCTGTATCCCCGCGAACTGGCGGCACGCGGGATCGAGGCCGTCATCCCGACCGACGACGATCAGGACCTGGTACACGCGGCGATCTTCGACGAACTGGTGCACGGCATCTTCCGGGATGAGACCCGAGCGTCCTTCGTGGACCTCGTCGGCAGACTCGCGGACTCCGGGTGCGACGCGGTCGCGCTGGTATGCACCGAAATCCCACTTCTGGTCTCCCCGGACGAATCGCCGTTGCCGGTACTGGACTCGACACGACTGTCCGGACAGGCGGCCCTCGAGGTGGCACTCGGAACGCGCGACCTGCCGACCTGGCACGGCGGACAGTTCCGGCGATAACAGGCAGGTAGCCACGGCGGGTCGTAGCATCGAGCATATGGTCCTCTTCTACGAGATCGCGCTCGTGATCGCGTCGGTGCTCATCGCGTGGTTCGCGGTGTACGTGCTGTACCGCCTCGTCACCGACGAATCCACCAGCCGGCACTGACAGGTCGCCCGACCGACCGGCCACATGTGGACATGTCGGCCACACTGCCCCGGCCCACGGAGCCCGGGGTACGTCGGACGTCGGTGCCCCAACCTTGCCGAACACGTTCCGAGTGCCGTACGCGACGGGCATGAGGGCAGACCATGACCGACAGTTCGTTCCGTCCCGAGCGCGCCTACCGACCGAGCCGGTGGCGACACCTCGAGAACGCCGTGATGAGCGCTTTCACTCGCGCGGGGCTGGTGCCGCACTCCTACCTGTTGACCACGCGCGGCCGGCGCACCGGGAAGATCCGCCGTAACCCCGTGCTGATCGTCGAGCTGTACGGAAAACGCTGGCTGGTCGCCCCGTACGGATCGGTGGGATGGGTGCACAACGCGCGTGCCGCCGGCGAGGTCGAGCTCAGCAGGCGTCGCGACACCCACCGCTACTCGATCCGTGAGGTATCCGCGGACGAGGCCGGACCGGTGTTGCAGCGGTACATCGAGGTGGCGTCCGCCACCCGGCGGTATTTCGAGGCACGCAGGAACGACCCGGTGGAACGGTTCGTCGCAGAGGCCGATCATCATCCGGTCTTCGAACTGCTGCCACCGACGTAGTCGACGGAACTTTCATACGAGATTCGGGTAGCGCGCTACGCGTGTGCCTGCCGCCGATAGTGACCACCATGATCTTCGTCGATTCGATTCGAATCGCGGACGCTCCACACCACCGAGGCACGATCATGGTTACGAAATACGAAGTCGTCGCAGGCGACACCCTCTCGAAGCTGGCGCAGAGGTTCTACGGTGACGCGACGCTGTTCCCCGTCATCGCTGTTCCGAACGGCATCACCGATCCGGACGAGATCACTGTCGGTCAGGAACTGCTCATCCCGTACATCACCGAACGGCACACCGTCGCGTCCGGCGAGACGCTGTCGGGATTGGCACAACACTTCTACGGCGACCGGACGCTGTTCCCGGTACTCGCTGCGGCCAACCACATCGCCGATCCGAACGTCATCCAGGTCGGTCGCTCGCTGCTGATTCCCGAACTCGGGGACGTGGGACACCACACCGTGGTCGCGGGAGAGACCCTCTCGGAGCTCGCACGCCGCTGGTACGGCGAGGCGCAACTGTATCCGGTGATCACCTTCCCGAATCACATCACCGACCCCGACCACGTCGAGGTCGGCCGCGTGCTGATTCGTCCGGGGCTCAACTACCGGCACACCGTCGTCCCCGGCGATACCCTGCGGGCTCTGGCGGAGGACCACTACGGGAACGCGGAGATGTTCGCGATGATCGCGGCTGCCAATCACATCGCCGATCCGAACAGGATCACCGTCGGGCAGGTGTTGTTCTTCCCGAACCTCACCGACTTCTGACAAGGGAGGCCGGTCGGCCGGTGCGGGTCACGGGGCGACGGGGTAGTGGCTCCGGACCGCGATGCGGTTCCACGCGTTCATGACGATCGCAAGCCATGTGACCGCAGAGACCTGCTCGTCGTTGAGTGAACCGTTGTCCCACTCGTGCCGACCGGCCTCCATGGGGTGAGTGACTTCTTCGGCGAGCGCGAGCGCGGCCCGCTCCTGGTCGGTGAAGTACTGCGACTCCCACCAGGCGGCGAGGACGGCGAGGCGATCGGTGGTCTCACCCTTCTCCAGAGCGTCTCGTGTGTGCATGCGCAGGCAGAATGCGCATCCGTTGAGTTGCGACGTGCGGATCTTCACCAGTTCGGCGAGTTTCGGATCGAGGCCGGCCTGTGCGACGGCCTCCTCGACCTCCTTGTTCAATGCCAGCACGCTCTTGTAGGCGGCCGGGTGCTGCTTACCGAGATTGACGTGCGCCATCGTGGATGTCCTTCCGGCGGGCGACACCGGCCGGAGCGACCGGCCGCTTCATTCTGTCAGTCGCATCCGGGCCGGTGGGGGTGGTTCGCGCCGCCCGGATCAGTGGCTGCGGTCGTACTCGTCCTGCG
The DNA here is from genome assembly GCF_053764735.1 of Rhodococcus sp. 5G237. Taxonomy (NCBI): domain Bacteria; kingdom Bacillati; phylum Actinomycetota; class Actinomycetes; order Mycobacteriales; family Nocardiaceae; genus Rhodococcus; species Rhodococcus sp. 5G237. Next base: position 198,377 of record NZ_JBSNCD010000007.1, read on the forward strand.
CGGCGACGATCTCGGGCATCGACTCCTCCACGACGTCGATGAGCGTCAGCAGGGGCGCGGTGATGCGGCGTCCGAGGGCGGTGAGCGAGTACTCGACGTGCGGAGGGATCGTCCCCAGCACGGCGCGGTGGATCAGACCGTCGCGTTCGAGGGTCTGCAGGGTCTGCGACAGCATGCGTTCGCTCACGCCGTCGACCCGGCGGCGCAGTTCCGAGAACCGGCGCGTGTCGTCGACGAGCGCCGCCAGCACCAGCACACCCCAGCGTCCGGTGATGCTCTGCAGCACCGGACGTGACGGGCACTCGCGCGCGAAGACGTCGGCTTCGGGGAGGCGATCGGTGCTCATGAACGCCGAGTATACGACGGCTATGAGAACGAATGGTACTGACTCGATCGGTTGCACTTACTAAAAGTAAGTGATGGAATGGTGTCGTTCCCGATCCCACTCGACCACTTCGAGGAGTCCCATGACCATCGCTGTCACCGGAGCCGCCGGTCACCTCGGCCGCCTGACCATCACCGCTCTCCGCGCCCGCGGAGTCGCCGCCGGCGACATCGTCGCCGTCGTGCGCGACGCGGCGAAGGCCGCAGATCTGGCCGCCGACGGAGTGCAGGTCCGTGTTGCGGACTACGCCGATGCGGATGCCCTGCGCGACGCGCTGGCCGGTGTCGACAAGCTGCTCCTCGTCTCCGGCAGCGAAGTGGGGCAGCGACTGCCCCAGCACACCAACATCATCGACGCCGCCAAGGCCGCCGGCGTCGCGTTCATCGCCTACACCTCGATCCTGCACGCAGCGACGAGTCCGCTGATCCTCGCCGGTGAACACAAGGCCACCGAGGAACTGCTCGCGGCTTCCGGCATCGACCACGCCCTGCTGCGCAACGGCTGGTACTGGGAGAACTACGACAGCTCGGTCGCCGCGGCTGCTGCCTCCGGTGCGCTGTTCGGTTCAGCCGGGGCCGGCCGCGTCGCCGGGGCGGCCCGCAAGGACTTCGCCGAAGCGGCCACCGCGGTCCTCACGACCGAGGGACACGCCGGTGCCGTCTACGAACTCGGTGGCGAGCGACTGACCTACACCGAACTGGCGGAGGTCCTCTCCGGCATCGTCGGCGTGCCCGTCACCTACAAGGATCTGCCGAAGGAGGAGTACGCGAAGATCCTCGAGAACGCCGGTGTGCCCGCACAGTTCGCAGCCGTGCTCGCCGACTCCGACGCGGGCATCGCCGTCGGCGCGCTCGACACCGACAGCGGAGATCTCGAACGCCTCATCGGACGCCCCGCCACGCCGGCAGCCGAAGCGATCGGTGCCTGACACCCGCTAATGCCGTCGAGTCCGGGCGCGTGATGGCAGGATCGGGACTCGTGAGCTCCGCGAATCTGACCCGTGCCGAAACCGCCGCGCGCGCCCGCGCACTCGACGTGCACTCCTACCGCGTCGAACTCGACCTGCGGGGTGCCGTCGATGCCCGCCGCACCGGATTCCCCACGGTGACGACGCTCGAATTCACCGCCTCCACCGACGAGGCCTGGCTCGACTTCATCGGCGACTCCGTCGAGTCGGTGACGATCAACGGCGAGCTCGTGCCCGTCGTCTACGACGGCGCGCGGATCACGATCGGCGGTCTGAAGGAAATCAACGTCGTCACCGTCGTCGCGACCGGCCGGTACAGCCGGTCGGGGGAGGGGCTGCACCGCTTCGTCGATCCCGTCGACGGCGAAACCTATCTCTACACCCAGTACGAACCGGCCGACGCGCGTCGCGTGTTCGCGTGCTTCGAACAGCCGGATCTCAAGGCGCCGTTCACCTTCGTGGTCACCGCGCCGCGCCGCTGGCAGGTGCTGTCGAACGAGGCCGCCGAGCGCACGGTGCAGCGCGACGACACCCAGACCGTGACGTTCGCGCCGACCCAGCCGATCTCCACCTACATCACCGCGATCGTCGCCGGCCCGTACCACCGGGTGGACGCGTCGTGGAGCCGCGACGAGCTGACGGTGCCGCTGGGGGTGCTGTGCCGCGCCTCGCTCGCCGAGCACCTCGACGCCGACGAGATCGTCGAGATCACCCGGCAGGGCATGGACTTCTACTCCGAACACTTCGACTATCCGTATCCGTTCGGCAAGTACGACCAGGTGTTCGTGCCCGAATACAACCTCGGCGCAATGGAGAACCCCGGCTGCGTCACGTTCACCGAGGCCTACGTCTTCCGTGGCGCCGCCACCGCCGCCCAGCACCAGGGGCGCGCCAACACGATCCTCCACGAGATGGCCCACATGTGGTTCGGCGATCTCGTGACCATGAAGTGGTGGGACGACCTGTGGCTGAAGGAGTCGTTCGCCGACTTCATGGGCGCCTTCACCAGCGCCGAGGCCACCAAGTTCACCGACGCGTGGGTGGCCTTCGCGAACCGCCGCAAGGCCTGGGCGTATCTGCAGGACCAGCTGCCGACGACACATCCGATCGTCGCCGACATCGTCGACCTCGAGGCCGCGAAGCTGAACTTCGACGGCATCACCTACGCCAAGGGCGCGAGCGTGCTCAAGCAGCTCGTCGCCTATGTCGGCCGCGACGCCTTCTTCGAGGGGGCCCGCCGGTACTTCCGCAAGCACGCCTTCGGCAACACCACCCTCGACGATCTGCTCGTCGAACTGTCGAGCACCTCCGGCCGCGACCTGTCGTCCTGGGCGCAGGCGTGGTTGCAGACCACCGGGGTGTCGACCCTGCACCTCGAGGAGACCGGGACCGGGTACGAGATCGTGCAGAGCGATCCACGCCCGCACCGCCTCGCCGTCGGCTGCTACGACTCCGACGACTCCGGCGACCTCGTCCGCACCCACCGCGTCGAAGTCGACCTCGCCGACGAACGCACCCCCGTCGACCTGCCCGAGGCGGCGCTGCTGCTGCTCAACGACGACGACCTCACCTACGCGAAGATCCGCCTCGACGCCCGGTCGCTCGACACGGTCGAGGCCTCCCTGGACCGCGTCCGCGAACCGCTCGCGCGCGGCCTGCTGTGGTCGGCGCTGTGGAACGCGACCCGCGACGGGGAACTCGCCGTCGACCGCTATCTGTCCATGGCCGCGCGATTCGCCCCGCACGAGGCCGACATCGCGCTGCTCACCGCCGTGCTCGCCAACGCGGCCCAGGCCGTCGAACACTATGTGCCCGACTCGGCGCGCACCGACGCGCGGCGTGGCTGGTTCGACGCGGTCTGGGACGGGATGCACGGTGCCGCACCCGGCAGCGACACCCAGCTGGCGTTCGCTCGCGCCGTCGGTGTCGCGGCGAGCGTCGACGACCGGCACGCCGCCGACCTGCGAGCGATCCTGTGCGGCCACGTCGCACCGCCGGAGGGCCTACGTCTCGACCCCGACCTGCGGTGGAGCTGGTGGGCGGCGCTGACCACCACCGGCGACGCCGACGAGGCCGACCTCGACGAGGAACTGCGCAACGACGACACCGCCTCGGGACGCACCGCGCACCTGCGCGCACTCGCCTCCCGCCCCCGCGCCGAGGTCAAGGCGCACGCGTGGGCGACGATCCTCGCCGACCACACCCTCACCAACGACCATCTCGACGCGACCATCGCCGGGTTCCGCGCCGGGGCGCGCCGCGACTTGATCTCCGCCTACGACACCGACTACTTCGCGGTGCTCCGCGAGACGTGGACGAGCCGCAGCATCGAGATCGCCCGCCGGATCGTCGTCGGGTTGTTTCCCGCGGCCGACAGCCTCGAACCCGTCGACACCTGGCTCGAGGCCCACACCGACGCCCCGGCCGCGCTGCGACGCCTGGTGATCGAACAGCGCGACCATCTCGCCCGCGACCTGCGTGTCCAGAGGATCAACACGCCGTGACCAGCCCGGATCTGCCCCGTCCCGAGGTGCCCGCGGTACCGGGCGCGGTCGCCACCGCGATGCGGCGACTGCGGGAGAAGGCGACCTCGGAGAACACCCGCGCCGCCCAGATCGGCGACTGGACGATCTTCACCCGCTGGTGCGAACGCACCGGGCACAGTCCGATGCCGGCCACCGCCGAGCAACTGAGCTGGTTCCTCACCGAGAAGGCCGCCGAAGTGCGCCCCGACGGACGCTGGGCGTACGCGCCGTCGACGCTGTCGCGGTGGGTGTCGACCATCAACAAGATGCACGCCCTGGCAGGCCTGCCGAAACCCGGTGGGCACGAATCGGTTCGGGATCTGCTGCGTGGCATCCGACGCGACCGGGCCACCCCGCCGGCGCGGCGCACCCCGCTGCTCACCGACGACATCCGCACCATCCTCACCGCGATGCGCGCCGAGGCCGCCGACGGCGGGTGGGCCGAACGCGTCGCCGAACGTCGCGACGCCGCGCTGCTGCTCATGGGACTGGCCGGGGCGCTGCGCCGCTCCGAGCTCACCGGGCTCGTCGTCACCGACGTCGTCCCGCACCGCGCCGACGGGCTCTACGTGACGGTCCGCCGGTCCAAGACCGACCGCAGCGCCCGCGGCCGCACCGTCACCCTGCCGTACGGGTCCGATCCGCACACCTGCCCGGTGTGCGCCTATCGGCGCTGGCGGGAGGTGCTCGACGCCTGGGACGAGTCCGGACGCGAGGCCGTCGTCGACCTGCTCGGCAACGCCACCGCCGACCCGGCCGAGCACTGCTGCCGCGGCCTGGCGGCCGGGCGCACGCAGGACGGCGACCGGCCCCTGTTCCGGCCGGTGCACCACAGCGGCGCGGTGGGGACGAGCGCGCTGTCGGGGCAGTCCGTGCACTCGATGATCCAGCGCCGCGCCCGCCGCGCCGGGTTCAGCGACGACCTCGTCGCCACCCTCGGCGGGCACAGCCTGCGGGCCGGGTTCGTCACCCAGGCGGTGCGCGGCGGCGCGACCACGCAGATGATCATGACGCAGACCGGGCACGCGGACGAACGGATGGTCGCGCTGTACAGCCGCCACCACGCCGGTCTCGTCGGCAACGCGGTCACCCAGCTCGACCTGTGACCGGGTTCGGGTGGATCCGACCCCGCTCAGCGGGGCCGAACCACCCGAATCGACGACGGAACCGGCCCAGGCTGTCGCCCGGCGCTCGTAGGCTGAGGCGCGACCGACACGCACGGACAGGAGATCACGGTGGCACAGACGAAAACGGACACTCCGACCGTCGACGAGCTGCTCACCGAACTCACCGCGCTCGACGACTCGAAGATCCGCGCGGTGAACGAGAAACACGGCGACGACCACGGCGTGAACCTCAGCGCCCTGCGGGCCATCGCCAAGCGGGTGAAGACCCAGCACGAGCTCGCGCAGCAACTCTGGGCCACCGGCGACACCGCCGCCCGGCTGCTCGCGCTGCTGATCTGCCGCCCCAAGGCGTTCACCGTCGACGAGCTCGATGCGATGGTCCGCGAGACCGGCACCCCGAAGGTGCACGACTGGTTCGTGAACTATGTCGTGAAGAAGTACCCGCACGCCGAGGAACTGCGTGGCCGGTGGATGACCGATCCCGATCCGGTCGTCGCGAGCGCGGGATGGGCGCTCACCGCCGAGCGCGTCGTCAAGAACGCCGACGGACTCGACCTGTCCGGCCTGCTCGACACCATCGACGCCCAGATGCGCGACGCCCCCGAACGTCTGCAGTGGGCGATGAACACGTGCCTGGCGCAGATCGGCATCGAACACCCCGCCCACCGGGCCCGCGCGCTCGACATCGGCGAACGCCTCGAGGTGCTGAAGGACTATCCGACGTCCCCGGGCTGCACGTCGCCGTACGCGCCGGCCTGGATCGGTGAGATGGTGCGCCGCCGGGGCGAGTGAGCCCCTCACCCGATGGGTACCGCTGCAACGAGCACCCCGGTCGCCGACGACGAGGAAACCGATGTCACTCCGCACACCGCAGACCAGTTCCGACGCCACCTCCGAGCCGGGGGCCGCGATCGATCCGGACTTCGCAGACCTCGACGCGTGGTGGCGGGCCGCGAACTATCTGTCCGTCGGGCAGATCTACCTCATGGACAACCCGTTGCTGCGCGAACCGCTGCGGCCCGAACACATCAAACCGCGACTGCTCGGACACTGGGGCACCACACCGGGATTGAACTTCGTCTACGCACACCTCAACCGCGCCATCACCACCCGCGACCTGGACATGATGTACGTCATGGGTCCCGGTCACGGCGGCCCCGGACCGGTCGCCGCGGCGTGGCTCGAAGGCACCTACAGCGAGGTCTATCCGGCTGTCTCCCGCGACGAGGACGGCATGCGGCGCCTGTTCCGACAGTTCTCGTTCCCCGGCGGCATTCCCAGCCACGTCGCCCCCGAGACCCCCGGCTCGATCCACGAGGGCGGTGAACTGGGCTACTCCCTCTCGCACGCCTACGGTGCTGCCTTCGACAATCCCGACCTGATCGTCGCCGCGGTCGTCGGTGACGGCGAAGCCGAGACGGGGCCGCTGGCCGCGAGCTGGCACTCGACGAAATTCGTCGACCCGCGCCGCGACGGGGCGGTACTGCCGATCCTGCACCTCAACGGCTTCAAGATCGCCAACCCGACGGTGCTGGCCCGCATCGGCGAGGACGAACTGATCTCGCTGCTGCGTGGCTACGGGCACGAACCGATCGTCGTCGCCGGCGACGATCCCGCTGACATGCACCGGCGCTTCGCCGGCGCCCTCGACGCGGCGCTCGACCGGATCTCCGAGATCCAGCAGACCGCTCGCAGCTCGGGAAACGCGACCCGCCCGGCCTGGCCGATGATCGTGCTGCGGTCCCCGAAGGGGTGGACCGGCCCGGTCGAGGTCGACGGCGCCCCGGTCGAGGGCACCTGGCGCGCGCACCAGGTGCCGATCGGCGATCCGCGCGGGAACGACGAGCACCTCCGCGCTCTCGAGGAGTGGCTGCAGAGCTATCGACCGAAGGAGTTGTTCGACGACGACGGTGCCCCTGCTGCGGCCCTGCGCGACCTCGCGCCGCGCGGCACCCGGCGGATGAGTGCGAACCCGCATGCCAACGGGGGAGCGGTGCTGCGCGATCTGATCCTGCCCGACTTCCGCGACTACGCCGTAGACGTTCCCGAACCGGCCACCGCCACCGGCGAAGCCACCCGCATCCTCGGCACCTTCCTGCGCGACGTGATGCGGAGCAACGCCACGAACTTCCGGGTGTTCGCGCCGGACGAGAACAACTCCAACCGTCTCGACGCGGTCCTCGACGCCACCGACCGCACCTGGAACGCGCGCATCGACCCGGGTGACGACCGGGTCGCCCCCGACGGGCGGGTCATGGAGATCCTGTCCGAACACACCTGCCAGGGCTGGCTCGAGGGCTACCTGCTCACCGGCCGGCACGGATTGTTCTCCAGCTACGAGGCTTTCGCGCACCTGGTCGACTCGATGGTCAACCAGCACGCCAAATGGCTCCTCACCACGAACCGGATCCGCTGGCGCCGCCCCGTCCCGTCGCTGAACTACCTGCTCACCTCACACGTGTGGCGGCAGGACCACAACGGGTTCTCGCACCAGGACCCCGGATTCATCGACCACGTCGTCAACAAGAAACCCGAGGTCGTGCGCGTCTACCTGCCGCCGGACGCCAACACCCTGCTCTCGGTGGCCGACCACTGCCTGCGCACCCGCCAGTACATCAACGTGATCGTCGCCGGGAAGCAACCCGCCGTGCAATTCCTCGACATCGACGACGCGATGACCCACTGCCGCAAGGGCATCGGCATCTGGCAGTGGGCCTCGACCGACCGCGACGCCGAACCGGATGTGGTGCTCGCCTGCGCCGGCGACATCCCCACGATGGAAACCCTCGCGGCCGTCGACATCCTGCACCGCCGCTTCCCCGACCTGCGGATCCGGGTGGTCAACGTCGTCGACCTCATGCGGCTGCAGGACGACCGGGCGCACCCGCACGGGTTGCCGGACGCGCACTTCGACGCGCTGTTCACCACCGACAAGCCAGTGGTCTTCGCCTACCACGGCTATCCGTGGCTGATCCACCGTCTCGTCTACCGGCGCACCAACCACGAGAACTTCCATGTTCACGGCTACATCGAGGAGGGCACGACCACCACACCCTTCGACATGTGCGTGCTCAACCGCATCGACCGCTACCACCTTGCGCTCGACGTCCTCGACCGCGTCGAGCGGATCCGGCCCATCGCCGGGCACGCCCGCGAGGAACTCGAGAACATCCTCGCCGAGCACACCCGCTACGTGCGCACCCACGGCGAGGACATGCCGGTGATCACCGACTGGCACTGGCAGGGCGTCGGAATCGACTGAGCGTCACACCGAGCGGCGGCGGCCCAGTCGTCCGGCGGTGAAGGCGTCGACGTCGACCTCGTCGAGGGAGGTCACCACCAGATCGGCGCCTGCGTCCTCGAGGTCGGCGGTGTCGTCGAAACGGGCGACACCGAGCGCCCACATGCCGCCGGTCTTCGCCGCCCGGATCCCGCTGATCGCGTCCTCGACCACCACGCACGCCTGCGCGGGCACCCCGAGTTCGTCGGCGGCGGTGAGGAACAGTTCCGGGTCGGGTTTGCCGTGGGCGACCGGGCGCCCGGACAGATCGGCGTCGAAGCGGTCGAGCAGCGTCTCGCCGGGATGGTCGTGGGCGGGGATCGCCCGCAGGAACAGTCCGGCGTTCTTCGACGAGGACGCCGCGGCCACCGCGATCCCCGCCGCCTGCACGGCCGCGACGAAGCGCACTCCGTCGTCGTAGGCGCGGAACCTGCGCTCGTCGATCAACCGCAGCAACAGGGCCTGCTTGCGCTCGGCGTAGTCGACCGCGCGGCGCTCGGCGTCGGGCACCGCGAAGTACTCGAGGGCGGCGCGGGCACCGTCCATCCGTGGCCGGCCCGACAGCACCTGCCGGTACACCTCCGCGGTGAACGCGTCCTCCTGCCAGGAGGTCTCGGGCTGCAGGTCGCACCAGTCGCTGGCCATCAACTCCGCCAGCGCTTCCCGCCACGCCGTCTCGTGCGGTGAATCGACGAGCACCCCGTCGACGTCGAAGATCGCCGCGCGGAACCGCGACTGCGTCTCGGCCACGATGTCCTCCTCGCGGTCAGGCCGGGACGGCGGCGAGCCGGAATTCGTGCGACTCGCCGGCGCCGAGCGCGACGAGTTCGCCGTCCACCGCGACCCGCACCGGCACCCGGAAACCCTCGGTCTCGGCGCGCACCGACAGCTTGTCGCCGTCGATCCGCACCCGTAGGGGAGTGCCGCGGTACCGCATGGAGAACGACACCCCGTCGAGGTGCGAGACCAGCTTGGGCCGGAAGACGAGCACGTCGCCGTACGCACGGGCACCGACGTAGTAGCGCTGCACCAGATCGAGGGTGCCGCCCATGACCCCCATGTGGATGCCCTCCTTGGTGGTGCCGCCCTGCAGGTCGCTGACGTCGCTCTCGAGCGCGAGCTTGAACCGCAACCACGAGGACTGCGGATCGAAGGTGGCGAGCACACCGGCGAACGTCACGTGACTGAGCGTCGACCCGTGCGACGTGCGCTGGTCGTAGTAGTCGACGGTGCGGCGCACGAGGTCGCGACCGAACGGATAACCGAGCTGCTCGAACACCTGCCGCAACTCGGCATCGTCGAACAGGAAGAACAACATCACCGTGTCGGCCTGCTTGGCGACCTTGTAGGCATCCGGATCACGGCCCTCGGCGCGCAGGATGCGGTCCATCCTGCCGATGTTGCCGTACTCCGTGCGGTAGTGCTCCCAGTCGAGTTCCTCGAGATCCTCGTAGCCTTCGAACTGGCTGATCACCCCGTCGTGGTAGGGCACGAACATCTTCCGGCTCATCTCCGACCAGGTGCGCAGTTCCTCGTCGGTGACCCGCAACCGAGCCCGCAGGGCCGTGCGCCGGCTCTTCGACAGCACCTCGAAGACATCGAGGGCGCGCGCCGCGATCCACGCGACCATCACGTTCGTGTACGCGTTGTTGCGCACACCGCCCTCGGTGGCTCCCGGATACCGTTCGTGGAACTCGTCCGGGCCCATCACCCCGTGGATCTCGTAGCGGTCCCGATCCGGGTTGTAGTGCGCGATCGACGCCCAGAACCGCGCGATCTCGAGCATCATCTCGGCGCCGTAGTCGGCGAGGAAGTCGACATCGTCGGTGGCCTGGTAGTAGTGCCACACGTTGTAGAAGATCGCGGCGCTGACGTGCCGCTGGTTCCGGCTCAGGTCCGGATCCCACTGACCCGACATCGGGTTCAGATGCACCGTCTGGGTCTCCTCGGTGCCGTCGCTGCCGCTCTGCCAGGGGAACATCGCGCCGCGGTAACCGGCCTCGCTCGCCGCGGCCTGCGCCTCACCCAACCGGCGGTAGCGGTAGAGGATCAGGCCTTTGGTGATCTCCGGGACCCGCAGGTTCAGGAAGGGATAGACGAACATCTCGTCCCAGAACACGTGCCCGCGATAGGCCTCGCCGTTGAGTCCGCGCGCCGGCACTCCCGCGTCGAGGCGCGCGGTGTGCCGTGAGCAGACCTGCAGTACGTGCGAGACGTGCAGGCGCAGCAGCAACTGCGCGCGCGACTCCCGCGGCAACCGGATGGCGCAGATGTCCCACAGCTCGTCCCACGCCGCGACGTGCTCGTCGTACGCCTCGGCGAAATCCGGATAACGCAGCACGTGCCGGCCCGCCGACGCGAGGGGCTCGGTGATCGCGTCGTCGCGGGAAGTGAACATCGCCACCATCTTCTCGATCCGCACCGTCGAACCCTCGGCGATGTCGAAGGAGAGGACCTGCTGGATGTAGTCCTCCATCTGGTACAGATCCCGGTCGACGAGCATCGCTCCTCCCGAACCCTCCCGGAACACCCGGGTGCGTGCGGCCTGGGCGATGTAGGTGTCGGACTGGCGGATCTGCACCTTCAGCGCGATCGTCTCGGGACCGTAGGTGCGCGGCGAGACCGGATCGAGGTGCCGCGCCTCGAGATCGCGGTAGCGGGCGACCGCGCGATTGGAGACCCGGCCGTCGAGGGCGGTGACGATCTCGACCCGCCCCGACCAGTTCTCCGGGGTCAGCGACCATTCGAGCGCCCCCTGGTTCGGATGCTCCATGCTCACGAACCGTCTGCTGCGCAGCGACGTCTCGCGGCCGTGCCGATCCCGGAACCGCAGTTCGCGGACCACGGTGGCGGTGCGGATGTCGTAGACGTGCCGGTAGTCGAGGATCTCCACCTGCGCCAGGCGGATCGCTTCGCCACCGTCGATGCGCAGCTTCAGCACGAGCCAGTTCGGGAGGTTGACCAGATCCTCGTTCAGGACCGGGCTACCACCCATGATGGTGGTCTCGCGGTTGTAGCAACGATGCGCGTAGGTCCCCGGATAGTGGACCTCGCCCATGTCCTCCCACTCGGCGGTGCCGCGTGAACAGAAGTAGCCGTTGCCCGTCGAGGTCAGGGCTTCGCGCAGGGGTTCGTCGTCGGGATCGAAACCGTCGTAGTCGAGGGTGAACTCCGGGTCGTACACGCGAACCTCCTGGCGGGTCGTAGTCGACACGAACTGTCCGGCGGTGCTGTCACCCGGCGGCGCTGTCATCTACCCAGGGCCGACAGGAAACGTTCGACGTCGTCGACCGACGCGAGGACGAACTCGGCGTCGGTGCGGCGTCCGGCCATCTCCGGGTCGTCGGGGCTGCCGACGAGGATCCCGATGCCGCGACCCCGCAACGCCCGGAAGGCGTCCTCGTCGGTGATGTCGTCGCCGAGATAGAGCGGCACGACCTCGTCGGAGGCGAGACCGAGGACCTCGATCAGGTGCAGGACCGCTTTGCCCTTGTTCCAGTCCACGGCCGGTTTGAGTTCGTAGACCATCTTTCCCGGCACCACGGCGAGCCGTTCGGGGTTCTCCTGTAACAGCGTCTCGACGATCGCACCCACCCGGTCGTGCACCTCGGGGGAGGCCTGCCGGTAGTGCACGGCCACCGACGCGCGCTTCGGTTCGATGCCGACGCCGTCGATACCGTCCAGGCGGGTGCGCAGGGTCTCGGTGGTCTCGGTGATCAGATCGGTGAAGTCGTCGAGGACGTCGTGGGCGATCTGCCCGTCGGTGGGGCTCCAGATATCGAAGCCGTGGCTTCCGGCGACGACGAGATCGTCGACCCCCATGAGCTGCTGGACGACGTCGCGGTCGCGGCCGGTGACGATGCACACCGACACGCGGTCGGCGAGCTCGCGGACGGTGCGGCGCATGGCATCCGGCCACACCGCGTCCTCGGGACGGGCGACGATCGGCGTGAGCACGCCGTCGTAGTCGAGGAAGACCGCGGGCCGGCGGCCCGCGAGACGATCGGACAAGGCGGCGCCGTCGAGTGCCGACGGCAGGTCCTCCACGGTGCGCGGCGCGGTCATCTGATCGGTACTCCTGTCGTCGCGGCGACCCGTCATGGTTCGCACCGTACACAAAGATCGAAATGCTCGGCCGGGGATCCGGGGAGGCGGATCGGCCGGATACAGCGGTCAGCGCACCGGACGCCGCCAGTGCTCGTCCGCGGTGAGCCGGGAGCGGACGTGTTCGGCGGCATCGTCGTTGCGGAACGGGCCCGCCAGCAGGTCGGCGTACACATGCGAGATCGCGGCGTGGCGCAGTCCGCCGCGACGGTCCATCCGTTCGAAGACCACCGGCGACCAGGGAATCGCCACCACCACGTCGCCACCGTGCTCGACCGCGCGCAGACCGAGACTGTCGGCGAAGTCGTCCGGGTCGTCGGCGTAGACCTCGAGCAACGCCGGGGCCGCATAATCGGTGGCGCCGACGCCCGTGAGCGCGTATGGGATGTCGATGCGTTCGGCCAGTCGCGCGCGGGTCGCGGTGACGCCCTCGGCGGCGGTGAACCGCCGGACCGCGCACACCTTCCGTTCGGCGGCCCAGGCCCGCAGCATCGGTTCCCAGCGCACCTCCACGATCGGGCCGCGCGGGACTCGGCGCACGAGCTCGCGTTCGACGAGCACCTCGACGACCCGGTAGGTCGCGCCGGTGGACGCGCCGGACAGCTTGATCAGTTCCGGGACGGAGATCTCCCCGACGTGATCGGCGAGCGCGCGCACCACGCGGTCGGACGGCTCGCCGGTGAGCACCCCGGACGGGCGGCCCGGGCCGCGCCACGGGTCGGCGTCGGCTCCGCGGTCGCGGACCCACACCGCCGGACGGTTGGCGACGAGCGAGAGGTTGCCGGTCGCGTCGGCGTAGGAGATGCCGTGCCGGTCGAGCTGGCGGCGCACCGGATCGGACAGATAGTGGGCGCACACGAAGCCGCGGTCGGACTCGGACAGGTCGGCGGCGATGCGGGCGACGTCGCCGGAGAGCACACCGCGGGAGGCGACCACGGAGAAGGACACGGTGTCGCCGTCGGGGGCGGAGACGAGCATCCGGGTGGGTGCCTCGGGGGAGCGGGGACGGTCGCTCGACAGCGACCAGCCGAGCGGCAAGCACGCCTCGAGTCGGGCGGTGGCGCGGCGGTAGATGTCGATGTACCGCTCGGGGCGGGGACCGACGGTGTTCTCGGGGGCGGGAACCGACTGTGTCACATCCACCACTGTAGTCACTCTGTGCATGACGGAAAAGAGAAATAAACGAAATCTCATAGGACGGAACAGCGCCCCTCCCGCACGACAAACTATGACGCGACATGCGCTAGTTTCGTGACCATGACCGACATCACCGGGCGCATCGCGTTCGTTCAGGCGACCTGGCACCGCAACATCGTCGACCAGGCACGCACAGGCTTCACCGACGAGATCACCCGCCTCGGCGTCTCACAGGACGCCCTGGACTTCTTCGAGGTCCCCGGCGCGTTCGAGATCCCGCTGCACGCCAAGCGACTGGCGAAGACCGGGCGCTACGACGCGATCGTCGCGGCCGGGCTGGTCGTCGACGGCGGCATCTACCGGCACGACTTCGTCGCCACCGCGGTGATCGACGGCCTGATGCGGGTCCAGCTCGACACCGATGTGCCGGTCTTCTCCGTGGTGCTCACCCCGCACAACTTCCACGAGCACGACGAGCACGTCGAGTACTTCACGCGGCACTTCGTCAAGAAGGGCGCCGAGGCGGCTCGCGCCGTCGACGCCACGGTGCGCTCGCTGCGTGCGCTGCCGACCGGAGACTGAGCCCGACCGGCAGCGCGCGTCGGATCAGCGTGCGCTGCCGGAGGTATCCTTCGCCACCGAGCCCTCGCCGGCCCCCGCCTGATTCGGAGCCTCGGTGCGCCGACGGTAGGCCGCCCGCGCGGTCTCGTCGGTGTTCAATGCCAGCGACTGCAGACCGAACGCCGCGGAGATGCGGTGACGGGTCGCCTCCGGCACCGCCTTCAGCGCTCCGAGGATCGCGCCCGCCGTGCGGGGCACGTACCGCAGGCCGGGGCGAGCCGTCGCGATCACCTGCACGATCGCGGCGGCGACCTCGTCCGGGCCGACCATGGCGAGCTTCTCGATGAGCGCGTTGGGCTTCATGCCCGCGATCAGCTCGGTGCGCACGAAGCCCGGGGCGATCGTGGAAACCACGATGTTCGAGCCGGCAAGTTCCTGGCGCAGCACCGACCCGAGGCCGATCACCGCGTGCTTGGTCGCGGAGTACACCGCGAGTCCGGGGGCGCCTTCGATGCCGACGACGGAGCCGAGATTGACGATGTGTCCGTAGCCCTGTTCGGTGAACCGGGCGGCGGCCAGCTTCGAACCGAGGATCACACCGCGGACGTTGACGTCGATCTGCCGGTCGGTGACGGTGTCGGTCTCCTCGAGGAACGCGCCGGTGGGCATGATGCCGGCGTTGTTGACGAGCACGTCGATCCCGCCGAACTCCATGTGGGCCAGGCTGAGGAATTCGTCGAAGGATCCTCGGTCGGTGACGTCGAGGGGCAACCCGAGCACCGTGGTGCCGAAGCGCGCACCGATCCGGGCGGCGGTGTCCTGCACGAGATCCTTGTCGATGTCGCCGATGGCCACTCGCGCGCCGGCCGCAACGAGGGCTTCGGCCGTCGCCTGTCCGATGCCGCGCGCTCCGCCGGTGATGACAACCCTCTTGCCGTGCACGTTCGGTCTCATGCCGTGTCGTCCTTTCCTCGCTGTGCTGGTGAAGTCGACGCTACGAATCGAGCCCTCCGTGATCCATGCCACTATCGGCAAGTTCTTGTGAATTTCGGCCACGCTGCCGAGGATGGAGCCTCGTGAACCCCTGGACCTCCCGCCGCGCGGCGACGAGCGCGGCCCTGATGGTGTCGTTCGGACGCGAGCGCGGTCTCGATGCCGGCACGTTGCTGGCAGGTACCGGGTTGGGGGAGGAGGAGATCACCGATCCGGGTGGGGAGATCACCGACGACCAGGAGTTGGCCGTGATCGGGAATCTCGTGACCGCGCTGGACGATCGGCCCGGGGAAGGGTTCGCTCTCGGTCTGCGCTACCAGGCGGCGGTGCACGGGATCTTCGGTTACGCCCTGATGAGCTGTGCGACGGTGCGCGACGGCATCGAGGTGGGCACCCGCTTCTTCGATCTCACCTTCGCCTTCTCGCGCGCCGCCCTGGAGTATGCGGGCGACGAGGTCCGCTTCTGCCTCGACGACCGGCACGTGCCGGCGCAGCTGCGGGGCTTCCTGCTGGAGCGCGACGTCTCGGGGATCCTCGCCCATTGGGGTGCGCTGTGGGGGCAGCCGTCGGAGGTGCGTCGCATCGAGGTGGCCGAATCGCTCGGTGAGCGGGTCGCGCCGGTCTTCCGCGACCGGGGTTTCCGGGTGGAGACGACGGCGTCGCCGCATGCGGTGGTGGTGGACGCGCGGGCGTTGGACCGGCCCATGCCGACCGCGAGCCCGGAGGCCGCCGCCGTACTGCTACGGGAGTGCGCGGAACTGCTGCAGCGCAGACAGAATCACGGCGAGCTCGGTGCCCGCGTGCGGGAAGTGCTGCTGCGTCGCGCTGCCGAGAGCCCCACCCAGGACCAGGTAGCTGCGGAACTGGGGTCGAGCGTGCGTACCCTTCGGCGGCAGCTGGGGGAGGAGGGGACCTCGTACCGGGCGATCGTGGCCGAGACACTGAGGACGATGGCGGGGGAGCTGCTGGATGCGGGCCTGCCGGTGGAGAGGGTGGCGCACCGTCTGGGCTACGCCGATGCGTCGAGCTTCTCGGTGGCGTTCAAGCAGTGGACCGGCCGGACGCCGGGTGGGCGACGACGGGAGAGACGCTCGGTCTGAGGCCACTGCGGGAACCGGTTCGAGAGCCCCTGGCGATATTCTGAACAATACGGAAATCATAGAAAACCAGAACCTATCCTCCTTTGCAAACTACTCACCACACACCAGGGCACCAGCTACCAAACACCAACCCAGCCAAGAAAACGGGGGTGTCAGCGGCTCGATGCCTCCGGGCGTCGAGTCATTGCCAGGGGGACCAGCACACCGAGCAGCGCGGCGGGCAGCAGGAACGCGACGACCGGATCGGCGCCGTACACCGGTGTCAGCAGGAGAGGGGAGAAGGCTGCACCGCCGAAGCGGAAGGCCTGCACGACGGACACCGCACCACCGCGGTTGCCGCCCGGCCCACCGAGTACCGCGGCGTTGACCCCGACGAGGATGAACTGCGAAGCGACGCCCGCCAGGAACCACGCGACGCCGAGAACGACGAGCCACGGGACGGTACCGACGACCACGACCAGCGCTGCGCCGCTCACCGCGCCGATGAGCACGATCGCGCGAGCACCGACGCGGTCGATGAGCATCCCGACCGGCCTGGAACTGAGGATGCCGGCGAGTCCGAACACCGTGAGTACCACGCCGCGTTCGGACGGGGACAACCCGAAGTCGTCCTCGACCCGGAAGGCGAGGAGGAACCCGAGCCCGCCGAGGGCACCCCAGCCGAGCAACGCGACCAGTCCGATACGCAGGACGCGCGGGGTGAGCGCGTCACGCAGACGGACCCGGGTGGTACCGGACGGGTCGTCGCGCACCGATTCGGGCAGGCCGGCGAGCGCCAGAACCAGCGCGGCGCCGGCGAGCACGACGAACGCCCATCGCCAACTCACCTCGGCGGCGAGACCGCCGATCAGCGGGGCGACGGTCTGGCCGGCGGCCTGCATCGCCCCGAACAAGCCGAGCGCACGGCCGAGCCTGTCCTTCGGGGTGATGACGGCCAGCGCCGCGAGCAGCAGTGGAGTGGTGAACGCGTTGGCCGCGCCCTGCAGCATGCGGGTGCCGATGAGCACCGAGAAGGTCGGCGCCAGCGCCGCGGCGATGGAGACCGCCGCGTAGACGAGATAGGCGGTGCGGACGGTGCGGACGCGTCCCCACCGTGCGCCGAGCGTGCCGGAGAACAGCATCGCGGCGGCGAACACACCGAGATAGGCGGTGACGGTTGTCGCGGCAGTTCCGGTGGACACACCGGTGTCGGCGCCGATCTCCGGCAGCATCGATACGACGACACTGCCGCCGAAGGGACCGAGGAAGCCCCCCGCGTACAGCGCCGTGCGCTGCAGCGGTTCGCGCAGATCCCTCACCTGTTGAAGCCGCCGGGACCCCGTCGCCGCAGATAGCGTTCGAACTCGGCGGCGAGGGCGTCGCCGTCGATCTTGGCGATGACCTCGGAGATGTCCTCCTCCGCTTCGGCGTCGCCGCGCTCCTCGAGGGTGCGCACGTACTCGGCGATCTCCTCGTCGTCCTCGATCATGTCGGTGACGGTCTGTTCCCATTCCTCGGCGAGGAGGGGGAGTTCGCCGAGTGGTACCTCGAGGTCGAGGACGTCCTCGACGCGGCGCAGCAGCGCCACGGTGGCCTTGGGGTTCGGCGGGTTGGACACGTAGTGGGGGATCGCCGCCCAGAAGGACACGGCGGGGATGCCCGCGCGCACGAAGGCGTCCTGCAGCACGCCGGTGATGCCGGTGGGTCCTTCGTAGCGGGAGGTCTGCAGCTTGAAGCGTTCGGCGGCCTCGGAGCTGTAGGCGGTGCCGGTCACCGGGACCGGGCGGGTGTGCGGGGTGTCGGCGAGCAGTGCGCCGAGCAGGACGACGGTGTGGACCTCGAACTCGTCGACGAGTTCGATGATGGCGTCGCAGAAGCTGCGCCAGCGCATGCTCGGCTCGATGCCGTGCAGCAGGACGACGTCGCGGTCGCTGCCGGGCGGGGAGCACAGCGATAGTCGGGTGGTGGGCCAGTCGATCTCGCGGGTGACGCCGTCGACGAGACGGACCTGTGGCCGGTTGACCTGGTAGTCGTAGTACTCCTCGGAGTCCAGCTCGGCGAAGGGCTCGGCGTCCCAGATCAGCTCGAGGTGTTCGACGGCGCCGCTGGCGGCGTCGCCGGCGTCGTTCCACCCCTCGAAGGCGGCGACGAGCACCGGATCGCGCAGGACGGGGACGTCCTGGTCCGGGGTCTCGGGATACTCGGGTGTACTCACTCGTCCAGCCTACGACCCGGCCCGATCCGGGCGCCCACTAGTCTGAAGGGCATGTCCACCCCACTTCATTCTGTCCTGCTCGATGCGCTGACCCAGCGCGTTGTCATCGGAGACGGGGCGATGGGCACCATGTTGCAGGCCGCGGATCTCTCGCTCGACGACTTCCGCGGTTTGGAGGGGTGCAACGAGATCCTCAACGAATCTCGTCCCGATGTGATCCGGGGGATCCACCGGGCGTACTTCGAGGCCGGCGCCGACGTCGTCTCGACGAACACCTTCGGCTGCAACCTGCCCAACCTCGCCGACTACGACATCGCCGACCGCATCCGTGAGCTGTCCGAGCTCGGTACCCGCCTCGCCCGCGAGGTCGCCGACGAGATGGGCCCCGGTGCCGACGGCGTGGCCCGCATGGTGATCGGGTCGATGGGTCCGGGTACGAAGCTGCCCACCCTCGGCCACGCACCGTTCGCTGTGCTGCGCGACGCCTACGGTGAGGCGGCACTGGGCATGCTCGACGGTGGTGCCGACGCGATCCTCGTGGAGACCTGCCAGGACCTGTTGCAGGCGAAGGCCGCGATCATCGGCAGCAAGCGGGCGATGGAGCAGGCCGGTCGCCGGATCCCGATCGTCACCCACGTGACGGTGGAGACCACCGGCACGATGCTGCTCGGTTCCGAGATCGGTGCCGCGCTGACCGCCCTCGAGCCGCTCGGCATCGACCTGATCGGGTTGAACTGCGCGACCGGTCCGGCGGAGATGAGCGAGCACCTGCGGTATCTGTCGCAGCACGCGACGATCCCGGTGTCGGTGATGCCGAATGCGGGTCTGCCGGTGCTGGGCGCGAACGGCGCCGAGTACCCGCTGCAGCCGGAGGAGCTCGCCGAGGCCCTGGCCGGTTTCGTCTCCGAGTACGGGCTGACCTTCGTCGGTGGCTGCTGCGGCACGACCCCCGAGCACATCCGGCAGGTCGCCGAGGCGGTGCGCGGGGTGCAGCCGGCGCCGCGCGCACCGCAGCCGGAGCCGGGTGTGTCGTCGCTGTACACCTCGGTGCCGTTCGAGCAGGACGCGTCGATCCTGATGATCGGTGAGCGCACCAACACGAACGGGTCGAAGGCGTTCCGTGAGGCGATGCTCGCCGCGGATTGGCAGAAGTGCCTGGACATCGCGAAGGACCAGATCCGCGACGGTGCGCACATGCTGGATCTGAACGTCGACTACGTCGGGCGCGACGGGGCGGCGGACATGGCGGTGCTGGCGTCGCGGTTCGCGACGTCGTCGACGTTACCGATCATGATCGACTCGACGGAGCCGGACGTGATCAAGGCGGGCCTCGAGCATCTCGGGGGTCGCTGCGCGGTGAACTCGGTGAACTACGAGGACGGTGACGGTCCGGGTTCGCGGTTCGAGCGGATCATGGAGCATGTCGTCGAGCACGGCGCGGCGGTGGTCGCGTTGACGATCGACGAGGAGGGCCAGGCCCGTACCGCCGAGCACAAGGTGCGCATCGCCGAGCGGCTGATCGCGGATCTGACCGGTAAGTGGGGGTTGTCGCCGCAGGACATCATCGTCGATGCGTTGACCTTCCCGATCTCGACGGGCCAGGAGGAGGTGCGGCGCGATGCGATCGAGACGATCGAGGCGATCCGCCGCATCCACGAGGCGCATCCGGAGGTGCACTTCACCCTCGGTATCTCGAATGTGTCGTTCGGTCTGAATCCGGCGGCGCGGCAGGTGCTGAACTCGGTGTTCCTGAACGAGTGCACCGAGGCGGGGCTGGACACGGCGATCGTGCACGCGTCGAAGATTCTGCCGATGGCGCGGATCCCGGAGGAGCAGCGGCAGGTGGCGCTGGATCTGGTGTACGACCGGCGCAGGGAGGGTTACGACCCGCTGCAGAAGCTGATGGAGCTCTTCGAGGGGGTGTCGGCGGCGTCGGCACGCGAGTCGCGGGCGCAGGAGCTGGCGGCGTTGCCGTTGTTCGAGCGGCTCGAGCGGCGCATCGTCGACGGGGAGCGCAACGGTCTCGAGGACGATCTGACCGAGGCGATGAAGACCACTCCGCCGCTGGCGATCATCAACGACACGCTGTTGTCGGGCATGAAGACCGTCGGTGACCTGTTCGGGTCGGGTCAGATGCAGTTGCCGTTTGTGCTGCAGTCCGCCGAGGTGATGAAGACCGCGGTGGCTTTTTTGGAGCCGCACATGGAGTCGACCGGGGACGAGGGCAAGGGCCGGATCGTGCTGGCGACGGTCAAGGGCGATGTGCACGACATCGGCAAGAATCTCGTGGACATCATCCTGTCGAACAACGGCTACGAGGTGGTCAACCTCGGCATCAAGCAGCCGATCGCGACGATCCTCGACGCGGCGGTGGACAAGCGCGCCGATGTGATCGGCATGTCGGGTCTGCTCGTGAAGTCGACGGTGGTGATGAAGGAGAACCTCGAGGAGCTCAACGCTCGCGGGGTCGCCGAGCAGTTCCCGGTGTTGCTCGGTGGTGCGGCGCTGACCCGCAGCTACGTCGAGAACGATCTGGCAGAGGTCTACGAGGGCAAGGTGTCCTACGCCCGCGATGCGTTCGAGGGTCTGTCGTTGATGGACCGCGTCATGGCCGAGAAGCGCGGTGAGGGTCCGGCGCCGGACAGCCCGGAGGCGATCGAGGCCGCGCGTAAGGCCGCCGAGCGCAAGGAGCGTCACGAGCGCAGCAAGCGGATCGCGGAGAAGCGCAAGGCCGCGGAGACGCCGGCGGAGATCCCCGAGCGCAGTGATGTCGCGAAGGATCTGCCGGTGCCGACGCCGCCGTTCTGGGGCACCCGGGTGATCAAGGGCATCCCGCTGGCGGACTATGCGGCGCTGGTCGACGAGCGTGCGCTGTTCCTGGGGCAGTGGGGGCTGCGCGGGCAGCGCGGTGGCGACGGCCCGAGCTACGAGGAGCTCGTGGAGACCGAGGGCCGGCCGCGGTTGCGGTACTGGCTGGACCGGTTGGCGACCGAGGGCATCCTGCAGCACGCCGCGGTGGTGTACGGCTACTTCCCGGCGGTGTCCGAGGGTGACGACGTGGTGGTGCTGACCGAGCCGCGTCCGGATGCTCCCGAGCGTTACCGGTTCACCTTCCCGCGGCAGCAGCGTTCGCGGTTCCTGTGCATCGCCGATTTCGTGCGGTCGCGGGAGGATGCGCTCGCGTCGGGTCAGGTGGATGTGTGGCCGTTCCAGTTGGTGACGATGGGGCAGCCGATCGCGGACTTCGCGAACGAGTTGTTCGCGTCGAATTCGTACCGCGACTATCTCGAGGTGCACGGCATCGGTGTGCAGCTGACTGAGGCGCTGGCCGAGTACTGGCATCGGCGGGTGCGGCAGGAGCTGGCGTTCGCCGAGGGCGGCACGGCGGCGGACGAGGATCCGGAGGAGGTCGCGGAGTACTTCAAGCTCGCCTACCGCGGCGCCCGGTTCGCGTTCGGTTACGGCGCGTGCCCGAATCTCGAGGACCGCATCAAGCTGGTCGAGCTGCTCGAACCCGAGCGGATCGGGGTGGAGCTATCGGAGGAGTTGCAGTTGCATCCCGAGCAGTCCACCGATGCGTTCGTGCTGCACCACCCGGAGGCGAAGTACTTCAATGTCTGATCGGGTGGAGGCGCCGCTCGCGGTGCAGACCGGTGCGCTGCGGGCGGTGCTGTGGGACATGGACGGCACCTTGCTCGAATCGGAACGCTTGTGGGACATCGGGATGCACGAGTTGTCGTTGCATCTCGGTGGGCCAATGAGCGACGAGACCCGCATCTCCACGATCGGTGGGCCGATGGATCTGGCGGTGCTGCGCACCTTCGCCGGGCTCGGTCTGGAACCGACCCCGGACGAGGCGGCGGCTGCGGCGGCGTGGCTGACGGACTACATGGGCCGGTTGTTCGCCGACGGGTTGTCGTGGCGGCCCGGCGCGCAGGCGGCGCTGCGCACCGTCCGCGCGGCCGGGTTGGGGTCGGTGCTGGTGACCAACACCGAGCGGGCGTTGTGCGAGGTGGCCCTCGAAACGTTGGGCCGCGAGCATTTCGATCATTCGGTGTGCGGTGACGAGGTGCCGGCCGGCAAACCCGATCCGGCGCCCTACCTGCGGGCCGCGGAATTGCTCGGTCTGGCTCCGGCGCAGTGCCTGGCGGTGGAGGATTCCCCGACCGGGGCGGCCGCGGCGGATGCGGCCGGGTGCACGGTGCTGGTGGTGCCGTCGCTGGTGGATGTGCCCGGCTCGGAGCGGCGGGTGTTCCGGTCCACGCTCGAGGGGTTGAGCGCCGAGGACCTACACGAGCTGCACGGTGCGGGGGTGCCCTGAGGTGGCGGTTCCGAAGATCGTGCTGTTCTACAAGTTCACCCCGCTGCCCGACCCGGAGGCGATCCGGTTGTGGCAGCACACCCTCGCGTCGTCGCTGGGGTTGACCGGGCGGATCCTCATCTCGGAGCACGGCATCAACGGCACCGTCGGCGGTGACATCGCCGACGTGAAGAAGTACGTCCGTGGGTTGCGCGGCTATGCGGCGTTCAAGGACATCGACATCAAGTGGTCCGACGGCACCGGCGGCGACTTTCCGCGCCTGTCGGTGAAGGTGCGCCCGGAGATCGTGACCTTCGGGGTGCCCGACGAGGTGAAGGTCGACGAGAACGGCATCGTCGACGGCGGCACCCATCTGTCGCCGCACGGCGTGCACGAGCTGGTTGCCGAGCGCGGCGACGAGGTGGTGTTCTTCGACGGCCGCAACCGATTCGAGGCGCAGATCGGCCGGTTCCGGGACGCGATCGTGCCGGACGTGGCCACGACCCGCGATTTCGTCGCCGAGCTCGACAGTGGACGTTACGACCATCTCAAGGGCCGCCCGGTGGTGACCTACTGCACCGGTGGGGTGCGCTGTGAGGTGCTGTCGGCGTTGATGCGCAACCGCGGGTTCGAGGAGGTCTACCAGCTCGACGGCGGCATCGTCCGTTACGGCGAGACCTTCGGTGACGAGGGCCTGTGGGAGGGTTCGCTGTACGTCTTCGACGGGCGGATGAACGTCGAGTTCAGCGACGAGGCGACGGTGATCGGCCGCTGCGCCCTGTGCGGGACGCCGACCTCGCGGTACCGGAATCATCCGGACCTCCGCGGCCGGGAGTTGACCTTGGTGTGCGAGGGTTGCGTCCCGGACCCCGTGGAGGCGTAGACCGGTGCGTGCTGCACCGCTGCCGGTGCGTGACGGGCTCGGCCCCGACCGCATCCGGATGCCCGGTGACGTCGACGCGGCCACGATCGTCGAGTTCCTGCAGGCCGGCCATCCCGAGGAGGACTGGGCGGCGCACATGGCGGCGGGGGAGCTGGTCGACGAGCACGGCCGCCGCATCGATGCGTGCACGCCGTATCAGCCGACGCGGTTCGTGTACTTCTACCGTGATCCGGCGCCGGAGGTGCCGGTGCCGTTCCCGGTGCACGTGTTGCATCGGGAGGACGGGCTCGTGGTCGTGGACAAGCCACATTTTCTGGCGACGATCCCGCGCGGCGCGCACATCCGCGAGTCGGTGGTGGTGCGGTTGCGGCGCGAGCTGGAGTTGCCGCATCTGGTGCCGGTGCACCGGCTCGACCGGATGACCGCCGGGGTGCTGCTGTGCACGACGGACCCGGCGTGGCGGCGGCCCTATCAGGAGCTGTTCGAACGGCAGCGGGTGCGCAAGGTGTACGAGGCGGTCGCCGGTTATCGGCCGGACCTGTCGTTCCCGCAGGTGGTGCGCACCCGGATCGTCAAGCGGCACGGGGAGTTGACGGCCGAGCAGTTCGCCGACGAGCCGAATTCGGAGACGCGCATCGAGTTGGTCGAGCGGCGGGGGGAGCTGGCCCGTTACCGGTTGTTCCCGCGCACCGGCCGCACCCACCAGTTGCGGCTGCATCTGGCGTCGTTGGGGGTGCCGATCGTGGGGGACAACTTCTATCCGCGGTTCCGGCGGCGCGACGCGGACGATTTCACCGATCCGCTGCGGTTGCTGGCGCGGTCGCTGGAGTTCACCGATCCGATCAGCGGGCTGGCGCGGCAGTTCGTCAGCGGGCGCGAACTCGAGTTCTGAGCGGGTGTCGGTATCTTCCGAGCGGGTGTCGGTGTCCTGGCTGCGGGGCCGGTGGCGGGGCATGAAACAATCGACCCCTGTGAAGACCTTCGATTCCCTGTTCGCCGAGCTGTCCGAACGCGCCGCGACCCGCCCCGAGGGCTCCGGCACCGTCGCCGCCCTGGACGCCGGCGTGCATTTCCAGGGCAAGAAGGTACTCGAAGAGGCCGGTGAGGTGTGGATCGCCGCCGAGTACCAGTCCGACGAGGAACTGTCCGAGGAGATTTCGCAGCTGCTGTACTGGGTGCAGGTGCTGATGGTGGGGCGGGGTCTGAAGCTCGAGGACGTCTACAAGCATCTGTGACGGCCGGTGGCCCGCTGTGTCGGTGCCGCCGTCCGTGCCCTGTAGATCCCTTCCTCGCTTCTGCTCGTCGTTCGAAAGGACCCCATCCGTCATGCTGCGCGTCGCAGTCCCCAACAAAGGTTCGCTGTCCGAGTCCGCCGCCGAGATCCTGCAGGAGGCCGGCTACCGTCGGCGCACCGATTCGCGGGATCTGACGGTCATCGACCCGGTCAACGATGTCGAGTTCTTCTTCCTGCGGCCGAAGGACATCGCGATCTACGTCGGTTCCGGCGAGCTGGATCTGGGGATCACCGGCCGCGATCTGTCGATGGATTCGGGGGCTCCGGTCACCGAGCGGTTGTCGCTGGGCTTCGGGTCCTCGCGTTTCCGGTACGCCGCGCCGAAGGGCCGCGACTGGTCGGTCGAGGATCTGCAGGGGCTGCGCATCGCCACCTCGTACGCGAATCTGGTGCGTCGTGATCTCGCCGCCCGCGGCATCGAGGCGGAGGTGATCCGGCTCGACGGTGCGGTGGAGATCTCCATCCAGCTCGGCGTCGCCGACGCGATCGCCGATGTGGTCGGCTCGGGCCGGACGTTGCGGCAGCACGATCTCGTCGCCTTCGGCGAGTCGCTGTGTGATTCGGAGGGTGTGCTGATCGAGCGGGAAGGTTCGGATCGCTCGGATCGGGCCCGCAACCAGCTGATCGCCCGCCTCGAGGGTGTGGTCTTCGCGCAGCAGTACGTGATGATCGACTACGACTGCCCCAAGCACCTGCTCGACCAGGCCGTACAGGTGACGCCCGGTCTCGAGTCGCCGACGATCTCGCCGCTGGCGAACGAGAACTCGGTGGCGGTGCGGGCGATGGTGCCGCGCAAGGGCCACAACGCGGTGATGGACCGGCTCGCCGAGATCGGTGCCCGCGCGATCCTCGCGTCGAACATCCGCTCGTGCCGGGCGATGCGCGCCCCCGAATAGACGCGCACCGTTCCCGACATCTTCCGGTGCGGCCCCGCTGATCAGCGGGGCCGCACCTGCACGTTCTGGGTGATGCGGCCGAGCGCGCCGGTCTCGTCGTAGAGCAGACCGGCGGTCATGCCGATCCCGTCGGGTCCGACGGACATCTCCGCGGCGATCCCCACCCAGTCCTGTTCGCGGAACTCGGGGGCGCGGAACAGGTGCACGGTCAGTTCGGTGTTGAGGAAGGTGTACTCGCGGGCGTCGAGTTTGGAGCCGACACCGTTGGCGACGTCGGCGACGCTCATCAACCGGTCGAGTCCGCTGGGGGTTTCGCCTTCGACGAGGGCGATCTCGCTGCGCATCCACGCCGACGACAGGCCGGGAGCGCCGAAGGGGACGATGATGCGCCAGTCGACGGTGCCGATGTAGCCGCCCTTCCAGGCAGGGTGCGGGGCACTGGCTTCGAGGTGACCGGGGGCGGGCAGCGGGGTCTCCGAGGTATGCGCGACCTGCGGCAGGTCGACGGTTTCGAGGCGCCAGCCGGTGCCGCGCGCGACCGCGCGGTCGGTGCCGTCGGGGGTGGTGGCCCACAATTCGGCGACGACCAGTTCGATGCGGCGACCGGGTCGTTCGATGTGGGTGCGCACCTCGAGGTCGGTGAGCGGGACGGGGCCGAGCAGTTCGACGGTGAGCCGGCTCAGGCGGGTGTCGGGGCGGGGCCGGTGCCGTTCGATGGCGCGGGCGAGCAGCGCCGAGGGTGGGGCGCCGTGCTGCAGGTGTGGTCCCCAGGTGCTGACGGTGTGTTCGGTGGGGCGGAACACCGCGATCTCGACGTCGTCGACCGGACCGGTGGGGGTGGTCGGCCGGGGGACCGGCACGTAGTAGGCGGCGTCGCTCACTCGGGATTCTCCTGCTGCTCGATGCGGTGGGGCGCACCCGGTGTCGACTGGAGCGATGGTGTCGATCGGGTCGACTGGATCGACTGCTGGATCGACTGCGTCGCAACGCCGTCGACGGGATACGGCGGTGGGGTACCGCCGAACGCCGGGCACAATGCCCGATGATCGCACCACCGGCAGCCGGGACCGGGGTCGGGGCGGAAGTCGCCGCTGGCGCGCAACTG
Organism: Rhodococcus sp. 5G237; assembly: GCF_053764735.1. Classification (NCBI taxonomy): domain Bacteria; kingdom Bacillati; phylum Actinomycetota; class Actinomycetes; order Mycobacteriales; family Nocardiaceae; genus Rhodococcus; species Rhodococcus sp. 5G237. The sequence goes on from NZ_JBSNCD010000007.1 coordinate 225,228, forward strand.
CCGGATCGTCACCCACATCGCGCGCACGATCCGTTCGAAGCGGCACAGTTCCTCGGGGTCGGGCCGGTAGTTCAGCACCTGACCGTCGCCGAGGTACAGCAGCCGCAGCGAGGCCGGGACGACGCCGCGCTGCCGCCACAGGATCAGCGCGTAGAACTTCAGCTGGAACAGCGCCGCCCGCTCGCCGCGCGGGGACGGGGCGCGGCCGGTCTTGTAGTCGACGACGTGCACCGCCCCGGTGGCGTCGACGTCGAGGCGGTCGATGATGCCGCGCAGTGGAACGTCGCCGTCGAGGGTCGTCTCCACTCGCAGTTCGCAGCCGCCGGTGGTGACGGTGGTGGGGTCCTCGACGGTGAAGTAGGTGCTCAGCAGCGCGGCGGCCTCGGCGAGGAAACCCGCGTCGTCGGTGTCCACGCCGAGATCGGGGGTGGCGGCGAGGACCCGGGCCAGGGCGTCGGGCAGCAGGGTCTGCGCGGCAGCGGGGGTGCGGGCCGGTCCGTCGAGGCCGAACAGCGCTTCGAGGGCGGCGTGGACGACGGTGCCGCGCGCCTGGGCGCGGGTCGGGGGTGTGGTGAGCCGGTCGACGGCCTTGAAGCGGTAGAGCAGCGGGCAGCGGGTGAAGTCGGCGGCCCGGGAGGGGGACAGGGCGACCGGCCGCACTGTGTCGGTGGGGGGTGTGGGCGCAGCTGTGGTCACACCTGGCAGGCTAGGACGCGGGTCCGACACGGTGTCGGACCCGCGTGCCCGATCCCGGGTGCGGGGCTGGAACGAAGGTGGACACGGCGATGGCAGTAGGCGGACTCGGGCGCAGCGGACCCTTCCAGGTGGGGGACCGGGTGCAGTTGACCGACGCCAAGGGCCGCAAGTACACCGTGGTGCTCGAACCGGGCAAGGAGTTCCACACCCACCGCGGCGGGATCCTGCACGACGACCTGATCGGCACCGACGAAGGTGTGGTGGTCACCTCCACCAACGGCACCCCCTATCTGGCGTTGCGTCCGCTGCTCGTCGACTATGTGATGTCGATGCCGCGCGGTGCGCAGGTGATCTACCCGAAGGACGCCGCGCAGATCGTGCAGGAGGGCGACATCTTCCCCGGTGCGACGGTGCTCGAGGCCGGCGCCGGCTCCGGTGCGCTGACGTGTTCGTTGCTGCGCGCGGTCGGGGAGAGCGGCCGGGTGATCTCCTATGAGGTGCGCGAGGACCATCTCGAATACGCCGAGCGCAATGTCGACACCTTCTTCGGGGAGCGCCCGGCGAACTGGACGACGGTGCTCGGGGATCTGGCGGACTACGACGTCGAGAAGTACGGCCGTGTGGACCGGGTGGTGCTGGACATGCTCGCCCCCTGGGATGTGCTCGAGACGGTGAAGAAGGCGCTGGTACCCGGCGGGGTGCTCATCGTCTACGTGGCGACGACGACGCAGCTGTCGCGGGTGGTCGAGGCGATGCGGGAGCAGACCTGCTGGACCGAGCCGCGCTCGTGGGAGTCGATGGTGCGCGGGTGGCACGTGGTGGGGCTGGCGGTACGTCCCGAGCATCGGATGCAGGGGCACACGGCGTTCCTGGTCAGTGCCCGGCGTCTGCAGGACGGGGTGGAGACCCCGAAGCCGCAGCGTCGGCCCAGCAAGGGCTGAGCCGACGCCGACCGGCGGGGGTTATTCGCAGCTGAGCGTGCCCATGGCCAGGATCGAGCAGGCGCTCTCGTCGGCGATGACCCAGGTGCCGTCGATCTGCTCGAAGGTCAGCGGCATCGGGGCGCCGCCGTGCGGGCCGGCGACCTCGGTGGTCGCGGTGACGGTGTCGGCGTCGACCGTGGTGATCTCGCCGACGGTGCCGGTGAGCGGGTAGCCGGCGAGCACTCCGGTGAACTGGTCGAGCACGGCGGTGCGCGCGGTGCCGTTCTCCACGACCGCGGCGCGGTCCTCGGTGGTGGCGGCCGGGTCGAAGAACACGTCGATCTGTTCCTGCAGCTGCTCGACGGTGACCGCGGCGGTCACGGTGGTGCTGGTGGTCGTCGTCGCGCTGGTCGTGGTGGCGGTGTCGTCGCCGGCGTCGTCGGAGCTGCAGCCGGTCAGGGCGGTGAGGGCGGCGATCGCGGTGGCGGCGCAGAGTGTGCGGACTGGACGTGGGGTCACGGAGGAGTACCTTTCGAGAGAAACGGTCGACGCACGATATTTAGGGCAGCCTAACAGCGTGTCGGGTGTGCGGTGCCATGGCGCGTCCCACACGCGACACATGTTCGGAACACGACTGTTTCGTGTCCTCCCCCATGTGGGGCGATGTCCCGGTAGCGTGGAATGACCGACAGTGGAGGGAGTCGCTATGAGCTCGTCAGAGAAGCCGGATGCGGTTGCGGCGGCACGCGAAATCGAAGAGTTGCGCGCAGAGGTGGCGACCTTGCGTCGTCGGCTCGGCGAACCGTCCGATCAGGTACGCGACCTCGAAGCCCGGCTCGAGTCCCTCACGGTCCGCAACGGCAAACTGCTCGAGACCCTCAAGGATGCGCGCCAGCAGCTGATCACGCTGCGCGAGGAGGTCGACCGGCTGGCCCAGCCGCCGAGCGGCTACGGGGTGCTGCTCGAGACGTTCGACGATCAGACCGTCGACGTGTTCACCTCGGGCCGCAAGATGCGGGTCGCGGTGTCCCCGAATCTCGAACTCGACACCTTCCGGCCCGGTCAGACGGTGCGGTTGAACGAGGCGTTGACCGTCGTGGAGGTCGGTGGGTTCGAGCGCGTCGGCGAGATCACCACCCTGCGGGAGGTGCTCGACGACGGCACCCGCGCGCTGGTGGTCGGGCACGCCGACGAGGAACGCATCGTGTGGCTGGCGGCCCCGCTCGCCGCGGCCGCCGCCGACGACAGGACCGATGTGCTCGTCGACGACGAGAACTCGTTCACGCTGCGCCCGGGTGATTCGCTGCTGGTCGACAGCAAGGCCGGCTACGCCTTCGAACGGATCCCCAAGGCCGAGGTCGAGGATCTCGTGCTCGAGGAGGTCCCGGACGTCGGCTACAGCGACATCGGTGGCCTGGGCCGGCAGATCGAGCAGATCCGCGACGCGGTGGAGCTGCCGTTCCTGCACAAGGATCTGTTCCGCGAGTACTCGCTGCGCCCGCCGAAGGGTGTGCTGCTGTATGGCCCGCCCGGTTGCGGTAAGACCCTGATCGCGAAGGCGGTCGCGAACTCGCTGGCGAAGAAGATCGCCGAGGCCCGCGGCGACGATTCGAAGGAAGCGAAGTCGTTCTTCCTCAACATCAAGGGCCCGGAGCTGCTGAACAAGTTCGTCGGTGAGACCGAGCGGCACATCCGGTTGATCTTCCAGCGGGCCCGGGAGAAGGCGTCCGAGGGCACGCCGGTGATCGTGTTCTTCGACGAGATGGACTCGATCTTCCGCACCCGCGGTTCCGGTGTGTCCTCCGATGTGGAGACCACGGTGGTGCCGCAGCTGCTCGCCGAGATCGACGGTGTCGAAGGGCTCGAAAACGTCATCGTCATCGGTGCGTCGAACCGTGAGGACATGATCGACCCGGCGATCCTGCGGCCCGGCCGCCTCGACGTGAAGATCAAGATCGAGCGTCCGGACGCGGAGGCCGCGCAGGACATCTTCTCGAAGTACCTGACCGAGAGCCTGCCGGTGCACGCCGACGATCTCGCCGAGTTCGGCGGCGATCGGGTCGCGTGCGTGCGGGCGATGATCGAGCGGGTCGTCGAGCGGATGTACGCCGAGTCCGAGGACAACCGGTTCCTCGAGGTCACCTACGCCAACGGCGACAAGGAGGTCCTGTACTTCAAGGACTTCAACTCCGGCGCGATGATCCAGAACATCGTCGACCGGGCGAAGAAGTACGCGATCAAGTCGGTGCTCGAGACCGGGGCGCCCGGTCTGCGGGTGCAGCACCTGCTCGACTCGATCGTCGACGAGTTCGCCGAGAACGAGGACCTGCCCAACACCACGAATCCGGACGACTGGGCCCGGATCTCGGGAAAGAAGGGCGAGCGGATCGTGTACATCCGCACCCTGGTCACCGGCAAGAACGCCAGCGCGAGCCGTGCGATCGACACCGAGTCGAACACCGGCCAGTACCTGTAGGAATCGACCACGACAATCGATCCGCGACGGCCGGGCCTTCCCTCCTCCGGAAGGTCCGGCCGTCGCGGCCTCTCGGGGGGAGGACCGTCCATGCCGTTGCCGCACACCATGGCCCGGTTCAACAAGCTCGTCACCAACCGGGTCACCACCCCGTTCGCTCAGCTGCTGCCGGGCACCGCGGTGGTCGAACATCGCGGGCGCCGCTCGGGCCGGATGTTCCGCACCCCGGTTCTGCTGTTCACCGTCGGCGACGACCTGCGGATCGCGTTGACCTACGGCGCCGACACCGACTGGGTGCGCAACGTGTGCGCCGCCGGCGAGGCGGTGGTGCACACCCGGGGCAGGGCGATCCCGGTGCGCGACCCGCGGCTCGGAACCGACCCGCAGGCGAGGTGGGCGCCGCCGCCGGTGCGGGTGGCGCTGCAGGCGATCGGGGCGCACGGCTATCTGGACTGCACCCCGCAGCCGCACCGCTGACCGGTGGCGGGGCTGTTCACGACCGTGAGCGTCCGGATCGCCTAGGCTCGAGGGCATGCAGCGGATCATCGGTATCGAGGTCGAGTACGGGATCTCCTCACCCAACGAGCCATCGGCGAACCCGATCCTGACCTCCACGCAGGCGGTGCTGGCCTATGCGGCCGCCGAAGGGGTGCCGCGCGCGAGGCGCACCCGCTGGGACTACGAGGTCGAATCGCCCCTGCGCGACGCGCGGGGCTTCGATCTGGGCCGGTTCAACGGCCCGGCCCCGGTCATCGACGCCGACGAGGTCGGTGCCGCGAACATGATCCTCACCAACGGTGCGCGCCTGTACGTCGACCACGCCCACCCCGAATACTCCGCCCCGGAGGTCGCCGACCCTCTCGACGCGGTGATCTGGGACAAGGCCGGGGAACGGGTGATGGAGGCCGCCGCCCGGCACGCGTCGAGTGTGCCCGGCGCACCGCGACTGCAGCTGTACAAGAACAACGTCGACGGCAAGGGCGCCTCCTACGGCACCCACGAGAACTACCTGATGGACCGCGAGACCCCGTTCTCGGCGGTGGTCGCGGGCCTGACCCCGTTCTTCGTCTCCCGGCAGGTCATCACCGGCTCCGGCCGGGTCGGGATCGGCCAGTCCGGTGACGAGCCCGGTTTCCAGCTCTCGCAGCGCGCCGACTACATCGAGGTCGAGGTGGGTCTCGAGACCACCCTCAAGCGCGGCATCATCAACACCCGCGACGAACCGCACGCCGACGCCGACAAGTACCGGCGGCTGCACGTGATCATCGGCGACGCGAATCTGGCGGAGATGTCCACCTACCTCAAGGTCGGCACCACCGCGCTGGTGCTCGACCTGATCGAGGCCGGCATCGACCTGTCGGATCTGCAGCTCGCCCGCCCGGTCACCGCGGTGCACCACATCAGCCACGACCCGTCGCTGCGCAAGACCGTCGCGCTCGCCGACGGCCGGGAGCTGACCGGTCTGGCGCTGCAGCGGATCTATCACGAGCGGGTCGCGAAGTTCCACGACGGCACCGAGGACAAACGGATCCTCGACATCCTCGACAAGTGGGCGATGGTGCTCGACCTGCTCGAACGCGACCCGATGGAATGCGCCGACCTGCTGGACTGGCCCGCCAAGCTGCGGCTGCTCGAGGGCTTCCGCAACCGCGAGGGACTGTCCTGGTCGGCGCCGCGCCTGCACATGGTCGACCTGCAGTACTCGGATGTGCGCCTGGACAAGGGTCTGTACAACCGGCTCGTCGCCCGCGGGTCGATGCAGCGGCTGGTCTCCGAGCAGCAGGTCCTCGATGCGGTGCACACCCCGCCGTCGGACACCCGCGCCTACTTCCGCGGTGAGTGCCTGCGCCGCTTCGGTGCCGATATCGCGGCGGCGAGCTGGGATTCGGTGATCTTCGATCTCGGTCGCGAGTCGCTGGTGCGCATCCCGACCCTCGAGCCGCTGCGGGGCAGCCGCGCGCATGTCGGGGAGCTGCTCGAGACGGCGCAGTCGGCGGCGGAGTTGGTCGATCAGCTCACCCACTGACCGCCCCTGTTGCGGTGGGCGGTGGCCGGATCACGGGTCGCGAGTACGCGTGTCGCCACCGGTGGACCGTTTCGCTGGGTAGGGTAGGAGTTCGAAGCAGCGGTGACCACACCGATCGTCGACCGGTGACGGTTCCGCGCCGAGTACAGGAGGAGGTCGGCGGCTATGGCACAGGAGCAGACCACACGCGGTGGCGGCGGAGACGACGACGAGGTCGTCGGTGACGGCGGTGCCGGTCAGGAGCGTCGCGAGAAGCTCGCCTCGGACACCGACGATCTTCTCGACGAGATCGACGACGTGCTCGAGGAGAACGCAGAGGACTTCGTGCGGGCATATGTGCAGAAAGGTGGCCAGTGACAGCCGAACGATCCTCTCTTCCCTACCGCGAGGTGCAGCCGAAGCTGCACCTCGCGTCGCCCTTGTCGTCGTTCTCCGACCACCTGCGGATGCACGCCCCGGAGATGCTGCCGGAGAACCGGTTCCGGTTCGAACGAGGTGACCACGTGGACCTCGCCCCGCACGGCACCACCATCGTGGCGCTGACCTTCGACGGGGGTGTGCTCATCGCCGGCGACCGGCGCGCGACCATGGGCAACCTGATCGCCTCCCGCGACGTCGACAAGGTGTTCGTCACCGACAACTATTCGGCGGCCGGCATCGCCGGCACCGCGGGCCTGGCGATCGAGCTCGTGCGACTGTTCGCGGTCGAACTCGAGCACTACGAGAAGATCGAAGGGGTGCCGCTGACCTTCGACGGCAAGGCCAATCGGCTCTCGTCGATGGTGCGCGGCAATCTCGGTGCGGCCATGCAGGGCCTGGCCGTGGTGCCGTTGCTGGTCGGTTTCGACCTCGACGCCGCCGACGCGCACCGCGCCGGGCGGATCGTGTCCTACGACGTGGTCGGGGGCCGCTACGAGGAACGCGCCGGCTACCACGCGGTCGGCTCCGGATCGTTGTTCGCCCGCTCGTCGCTCAAGAAGCTCTACCGCACCGACGCCGACGAGCAGAGCGCGCTGCGCACCGCCGTCGAGGCGCTGTACGACGCGGCCGACGACGACACCGCCACCGGTGGTCCCGACACCACCCGCGGGATCTACCCGACCGCGGTGGTGATCACCGCGGCCGGCGCCGTGGCCGTCGCGGAGGAAACCCTGTCCGAGCTGGCCCGCACCATCGTGGCCGACCGCACCGCAGGAGATGCCCGGTGACACTTCCGTACTATGCATCGGCCGAGCAGATCATGCGCGATCGCTCGGAGCTGGCCCGTAAGGGCATCGCCCGGGGCCGGTCGGTGATCGCGTTGACCTACGCCGATGGTGTGCTGCTGGTGGCGGAGAATCCGTCGAAGGCACTGCACAAGATCAGCGAACTGTACGACCGGGTCGGTTTCGCCGCCGTCGGCAAGTACAACGAGTTCGAGAATCTGCGGCGCGCCGGGATCATGCACGCCGACATGCGTGGCTACTCCTACGACCGGCGGGACGTGACCGGGCGGGCGCTGGCGAACGCCTACGCGCAGACCCTCGGCACCATCTTCACCGAGCAGCCCAAGCCGTACGAGGTGGAGATCTGTGTCGCCGAGGTCGGGCGCGCCGACACCGACGACGGCCCGCAGCTGTACCGCATCACCTACGACGGGTCGATCGTCGACGAGTCGCAGTTCGTGGTGATGGGCGGCAACACCGAACCGATCGTCACCGCGCTGCGCTCGTCGTACAAGCCGGGTCTGCCGCTCGACGAGGCGGTCGCCGTGGCGGTGACCGCGCTGCAGCAGCCCGCCACCGCCGATGCGGCGCCGCGGGTGCTCGGTCGCGGCGAACTCGAGGTCGCGGTGCTCGAGAAGCAGCGGCCGCGCCGCGCCTTCCGGCGTATCTCGGGGGCGGCGCTCGACGCGCTGCTGCCCAGCACCGGGTCCGCTCAGGCGGCGCCGTCGGCCGCGCCCGCCGATCCGGCCCCCGAATCGGGGTCCGACACCACGACCGGCTCGGAGACCGGGTCCGGTCCCGACGCGGGCTGATCCACCGCGAGCCGATAGACCGTCAACGCCGACGGCACCACCTCGAAGTCGAAACAGGTGCCGTCGGCGAGGACTTCCCCGTCCGTGGCCAACGCCACCGGATCCCCGATGACCTCCACCGACAGGCCCGGGCTGTGCCGTTGCCGGTACATCGGTGAGGCGCCGAGGGTTCCGGTCGCCGCAGCGACGAGCAGCCGGAACCGCGAGAACCGGCTCTCGGCCGGCAGATACCGCACGTCGAGGGTGCCCGGATCCAGATGCGCGCGGGACATCGGCACCTGATCTGCCGGGGTGTAGCGGCCGTTGCCGACGAACAGCAACCACACGGCCCGTCCCGCCCCGTCGATCCGTACGGGCATCGGGCTCGCCGTGCGCAGCACCGCGAGCATCGCCAGCCCCGCCGCCGGCCACTTGCCGATCCGCGGTTCCCAGTGCTCCCGCAACCGCACCGCATCCGGATAGCCGCCCAGGCTGGCGGTGTTGACGAACCGCCGCACCGTGCGTCCCTCCGGCCCGGTCACCGTCACCTGTCCGAGCCCGACGGCCACCGCCTGCCCGGCGGTGACCGCCCGCACCGTCTCCTCCAGATCCACCACGCCGAGGTCGAGCGCGAAATGGTTGAGGGTGCCCCCGGGGAACACCGCCACCGGCAGCTGCGCGTCGACGGCGACGTCGAGCACCGCCGCGACCGTGCCGTCCCCGCCGCACACCCCCACCGCCTGCGGCCGATACTCGGTCAGCAAATGCTCCAGTTGCTCAGCCGGATCGCGCTCGGGGTCCAGGTCGATGCGCCGCAGCCCCGGGAGCGCGGCGGTGACCGCCGCGGCGATCTCCTCGGCGGTCCCGGCGTCTCGGTTGACGACCAGCAGCATCCCCTCACCGCCGGGTAGGGCGGGCGCAGCCGCCACGACCTGCACGGTCGCCGGTTCGCGGCTGCGCACCGCCCACCAGCGACGCGTCGACCACGCCACCGTCGCCCCGACCGCCCCGCCGACGAGCACGTCACCGGGCCAGTGCACGCCGGTGTGCACCCGCGAATAGGCCACCGCCGCGGCCAGCGGCGCCAGAACGACCCCGGTCGCAGGGGATTCGAGCGCCACCCCGGTCGCGAACGCCGCCGCCGACGCGGCGTGCCCGGACGGGAACGACGACGAGCGGGGGATCGGCACACTGCGGCGCCGGAACTTCGGGTCGGTGCGCGCCGGGGGTCGGCGGCGCGGCAACAGCGGCTTGAGCAGCCCGTTGGTCAGGGCGCTGGCCCCGGCCACCGACAGCAGGCCCCGCACCGCCCCGCGGCGGGCGTGACCGCTGGCGGCGGCGCACACCGCGGCGCACGCGACCCACAGCACACTGTGATTGGCGGCCCGCCCGAGATCGCGCAGCAACGGGTCGGCGGGGGACGGGCGCAGCGCCCCGGTGCGCTCGAACAGGGCCCGGTCGGCGGTGCGGTAACGCTCGCGAACGATCACACCACGACCGTAGATGTCGTTGCGACCCATGGGGGTCGGGTTCGCGCGGTACTGTCGAGGTGTGCAGCGACGAATCATGGGTATCGAGACGGAGTTCGGCGTCACGTGTACCTTCCACGGGCATCGTCGGTTGAGCCCCGACGAGGTGGCCCGCTATCTGTTCCGCCGGGTGGTGTCCTGGGGGCGCAGCTCGAACGTCTTCCTGCGGAACGGGGCGCGACTGTATCTCGATGTCGGCTCGCACCCCGAGTACGCCACCGCCGAGTGCGACGACCTGCTCCAGCTCGTCGAGCACGACCATGCCGGCGAGCGGGTCCTCGAGGAACTGCTCATCGATGCCGAGCAGCGTCTCGCCGAGGAAGGCATCGGCGGCGATATCTTCCTGTTCAAGAACAACACCGACTCGGCGGGCAACTCCTACGGCTGCCACGAGAACTATCTCGTCGCCCGCGTCGGCGAGTTCTCCCGCATCTCCGATGTGCTGCTGCCCTTCCTGGTGACCCGGCAGCTGATCTGCGGCGCCGGGAAGGTGCTGCAGACCCCCAAGGCCGCCACCTTCTGCCTGTCGCAACGCGCCGAGCACATCTGGGAGGGCGTCTCGTCGGCGACCACCCGGTCGCGGCCGATCATCAACACCCGCGACGAACCGCACGCCGACGCCGAGAAATATCGGCGCCTGCACGTGATCGTCGGGGACTCGAACATGTCCGAGACTACCACCATGCTCAAGGTGGGATCGGCGGCGTTGGTGCTCGAGATGATCGAGGCCGGGGTGCCGTTCCGGGACTTCGCGCTCGACAACCCGATTCGCGCCATCCGCGAGGTCTCCCACGACCTGACGGGCCGGCGCCCGGTGCGCCTGGCCGGCGGCCGGCAGGCCAGTGCCCTGGACATCCAGCGCGAATACCACGCGCGGGCCGTGGAGTATCTGCACCAGCGCGAACCCGACCCGCACGTCGCGCAGGTGGTGGACCTGTGGGGCCGCGTCCTCGACGCCGTCGAATCGCAGGACTTCGCGAAGGTCGACACCGAGATCGACTGGGTGATCAAGCGCAAGCTGTTCCAGCGCTACCAGGACCGCTACAACATGGAGCTGTCGGATCCGAAGATCGCCCAGCTCGACCTGGCCTATCACGACATCAAGCGCGGCCGCGGCGTGTTCGACCTGCTGCAACGCAAGGGGCTGGCGGCGCGGGCCACCGACGACGAGTCCGTCGACGCCGCGGTGAACACCCCGCCGCAGACCACCCGGGCGAAGCTGCGCGGTGATTTCATCGCCGCCGCACAGGCCGCAGGCCGTGATTTCACCGTCGACTGGGTGCATCTGAAGCTCAACGATCAGGCGCAGCGCACGGTGTTGTGCAAGGACCCGTTCCGGTCGGTGGACGAACGCGTCGAACGGCTCATCGCCTCCATGTGAGCACCGCCGCCCGTCGGAGCGGACCATCCGGTCCGATCCGATGGACGGTGATGCGGTGCCGGCGGCGCGCGGGCACTAGGGTTGGCGCGTGGCGATCTCGAAAGTCGAACGGCTGGTGAACCTGGTCATCGCGCTGCTGTCCACCCGACAGTTCGTGACCGCGGAGAAGATCCGTGCCTCGGTGGCCGGCTACTCCGAATGCGCGAGCGACGAGGCGTTCAGCCGCATGTTCGAGCGGGACAAGAACGAACTGCGCGATCTCGGGGTGCCCCTGGAGACGGGCCGGCCGTCGCGGTCGTCGACGGTGGAGGGCTACCGCATCAACCGCGACGCCTACGAACTGCCCGAGATCGACCTCACCCGCGAGGAGACCGCCGCCGTGGCCGTCGCCGCCGCACTGTGGGAATCGCCGGAGCTGACCGCCGCCGCGCAGGGCGCGGTGCTCAAGCTGCGTGCCGCCGGGATCCGCGTCGACACCGACGGCGGGGAGGTGGTCGCGCCGCTGCCGCCGCGCGCCCGTGGCTCCGAACCCGCGTTGACGGCATTGCTCGCCGCGATCGACGCGCGCCGCGCGGTGCGGTTCACCCACCGCAGTTCCCCCACCGAGCCGTGGTCGACGCGCACCGTCGAACCGTGGGGTGTGGTCACCGTGCACGGCCGCTGGTATCTCGTCGGCCACGACCGCGACCGCACTGCGGTGCGCACCTTCCGGCTCTCGCGCATCGGCGACGAGATCACCGCGATCGGCCCCGAAGGGGCGGTGCAGATCCCGGAGGGCGTGGATCTGCGGGGGCGGGTGCTCGCCGCGACCTCCCCCGCGGAGGTGAGCGGATCGGCGCGGCTGTGGGTGGCGGACGGGCGCGCCTGGGAGCTGCGCCGGCTCGGACAGGCCGGCGCGGCCCGGCGGATCGGCGACCGCGACGGGGTGGAACTCGAGGTGCCGGTGCGCTCGTGGGAGTGGATCGCCCGGATCGTCGCCGGGCAGGGCGCGGACGCGTTGGTGCTCGACCCACCGGAATTGCGGGCCGAGGTGCAGCGCATCCTCGAACAGGCAACCACGACTGCGGGGGAAGAGGGTCGATGAGCACACGACTGTCGGCGCGACTGGGACGACTGCTCAATCTCGTGCCCTATTTCCTGGCGCACCCGGGGATCAGCGCGGCCGAAGCCGCCCGCGACCTGGGGGTCACCCCGAAGCAGGTGATGGACGATCTGAACCAGCTGTGGGTGTGCGGGCTGCCCGGCTACGGGCCCGGCGATCTGATCGACCTGTCGTTCTCCGAGGACAGCATCGTGGTGACCTTCACCGCCGGCATCGAACGCCCTCTGCGGTTGACCTCCACCGAGGCCACCGCGCTGCTCGTGGCGCTGCGGTCGTTGCAGGAGATGCCCGGTGTCGTCGACCCGTCGGCGGCGCAGTCGGCGATCGCGAAGATCGAAGCGGCGGCCGGGACCGCCGCGCTGCCCGCCGACACCGCCACCACCACTGACACCGCCACCACCACTGACACCGCCACCGCCGTCGCCGAACCCGATCCGGACACCGCCGGGGACTCCGACGCCGCCGGACAGGTGCGGGCCGCGGTGCGCGACGGGCGCGCCGTGCACCTGACCTACTATTCGGCCTCCCGCGACACCGTCTCCGAACGCGACGTCGACCCGATCCGCATCGTCATCATCGACGAGCACGCCTATCTGCAGGCCTGGTGCCGCAGCGCCGAAGGGGTGCGGCTGTTCCGCTTCGACCGCATCGACGCCGCCACCGTGCTCGACGAGCCGGCGCGCCCGCCGCATCGGGCGATCACCGACGACGAGCACCTCGAACTGTTCGAGGGCGACCCGTCGCTGCCCGCCGCGCGGTTGCGCATCGCCCCGTCGTACACCTGGCTGCTCGACTACTACCCGCTCACCGACGTGCAGGTGCTCTCCGATGGCAGCTGCGAGGCGTCGATGCGGTACGCCTCGCCGGGGTGGATGGCGCGGCTGCTCGTCGGGCTCGGCGCCGGGGTGCAGGTGCTCGACCCACCGGAGTTGCAGGCGGCGGTGCGGGCGCGGGCCGAGGCGGCGCTGGCCGCCTATGCCGAGCTCGACGGGGAGAACCCGGCCCGCGGCGCGGGGCCGACACCCTGAGGGCGGCGATGTGAAACATCGGTATGAACCCTCCGCAAATTGTGGGTGGATACACCGGCGCGAAGCCTCGGGCTGTGCTCGAGGTCCGGTAGCATCGATCGGAGCCGATCAGTGGAGGTTGTTGTAAATGGGTGCAATGAGCCCCTGGCACTGGGCCATCGTGGCGCTGGTGGTCGTGATTCTCTTCGGTTCGAAGAAGCTGCCCGACGCCGCGCGCGGTCTCGGTCGTTCGCTCCGGATCTTCAAGAGCGAGGTCAAGGAGATGCAGAACGACGACGCCCGGGCGTCCGCGCCGCAGCAGCCGGCGCCGAATCCGTTGCCGGCCGCGCAGCCGACAGCCGATCCCGCCGCGCCGAACACGCACACCGAACCGCGGTCTGCCTGACCGACGTTCATCCTGCCGGGGCGCCCACCACGGGTGTCCCGGCGTTCCGCTGACCCCGGCACGCCCGCACGCCGGTGGTCTCGACAGGAGCTGAGAACCGCACCGTGCGCATCCCGTTCGATCCGCGCCGAAGCCGGCGCAAGACCAATCCCGACGGCACCATGTCGCTGGTCGAGCACCTCTACGAATTGCGCACGCGTCTGCTGATCGCTCTCGCTGCGATCGTGCTCACCACCATCCTCGGATTCGTCTGGTACAGCCGCAGCCTGTTCGGCCTCGACAGCCTCGGGGAGATCCTGCGCGGCCCCTACTGCGACCTGCCCGCCTCGGCCCGCGCCGACCTGAGCAACGACGGGGCGTGCCGACTGCTCGCCACCGGACCGTTCGAGCAGTTCATGCTGCGCCTGAAGGTCGCCGCGACCGCCGGCATCGTCATGGCGTGCCCGATCTGGCTGTACCAGTTGTGGGCGTTCGTCACCCCCGGCCTGTACCGCAAGGAACGCCGCTACGCGATCGGCTTCGTCACCTGCGGGGCGGCGCTGTTCGTCACCGGCGCGGTGCTGGCCTATCTGGTGATCTCCCACGCCTTGTCGTTCCTGCTGTCCGTCGGCAACGACGTGCAAATCACCGCCCTCTCGGGCGCCGAATACTTCGGGTTCCTCATCAACCTGCTGGTGATCTTCGGGGTGTCCTTCGAGATCCCGCTGGTGATCGTCGCGCTCAACGGCGTCGGGGTGCTGCCCTACGCCAAGCTCAAGGCGTGGCGGCGCGGGCTGATCATGGCGGTGTTCGTCTTCGCCGCCATCGCCACCCCCGGCCAGGATCCGTTCTCCATGCTCGCCCTGGCGTTGGCGCTCACGCTGCTCGTGGAGTTCGCCATCCAGATCGCCCGGCTGACCGACCGGCGCCGCGCCCGTAAGGCCCGCGCCGAAGGCTGGGCCGATCTCGACGACGACGAGGGTTCGACGATCCCGGCCCCGAGCCCGGTGGAGCCGGCAGCGCCGACGGCGCCCACCGACACCGTCCGGACCGATCCGGCCCGCACCGACTACTCCGACACCCTGTGACCGGCGACCCCACTCCCGGCCCCGGTGACGACGAGACCGGCACCGCGCCGCTCGTCCCCACCCCGCAGCTCGCGGAGTTCGCCACCGGCCTCGGGTTCCCGCTCGATCCGTTCCAGATCGAGGCGTGCCGCGCCCTCGAGGGTGGGCATTCGGTGCTGGTGTGCGCCCCCACCGGCGCCGGCAAGACCGTCGTCGGCGAGTTCGCGGTGTATCTGGCGCTGCAGGGCGGTTCCAAGTGCTTCTACACCACCCCGATCAAGGCGCTGAGCAACCAGAAGTACGCCGATCTGTGTGCCCGGCACGGCCGGGACTCGGTAGGTCTGCTCACCGGCGACCAGTCCATCAACTCCGATGCGCCGGTGGTGGTGATGACCACCGAGGTGCTGCGCAACATGATCTACGCGTCGTCCACCGCCCTGATCGGGCTCACCCACGTGGTGATGGACGAGGTGCACTTCCTCGCCGACCGGTTCCGCGGCGCGGTGTGGGAAGAGGTCATCCTGCACCTGCCGGAGGACGTGCGGCTGGCGTCGCTGTCGGCGACGGTGTCGAACGCCGAGGAATTCGGCGACTGGATGACCACGGTGCGCGGCGACACCACCGTCGTCGTCGACGAGGTGCGGCCCATCCCGCTGCACCAGCACATGATGCTCGGCTCCCGCATCTACGACCTGTTCGACCGCCGCGCCGACACCGACACCGCCCCGACCCGGCGGCGCCGCGACATCGTCGTCAACCCGGAGCTGGCGTCGGCGGTGCGGCAACGGCAGAGCCTGTCCGGGATGGACCGCTGGGGTGAACGCGGACCCCGTTTCCGGCCGCCGCCGCGCCCGGAGGTCATCGTCCGCCTCGACCGCGACGGTCTGCTGCCGGCCATCACCTTCGTGTTCAGCCGCGCCGGCTGCGACGCCGCGGTGCAGCAGTGCCTGCGCTCGGGTCTGCACCTGACCGACGACACCGAAGCCGCGGAGATCCGCCGGATCGTCGACGAGCACACCCGGGATCTGCCGCGCGGCGACCTCGAGGTCCTCGGTTACGCGTCGTGGCGCACCGCCCTCGAACGCGGCATCGCCGCTCACCACGCCGGGATGTTGCCGGCCTTCCGGCACACCGTCGAAGAACTCTTCGTGCGGGGGTTGGTGCGGGCGGTGTTCGCCACCGAGACCCTCGCGCTGGGCATCAATATGCCGGCCCGCACCGTGGTGCTCGAAAAGCTCGTCAAGTTCAACGGCGACACCCACGCCGAGCTGACCCCCGGCGAGTACACGCAGCTGACCGGCCGGGCCGGGCGGCGCGGCATCGACGTCGAGGGCCACGCGGTGGTGCTGTGGCAGCCGGGCATCGAACCGGCCTCGGTCGCCGGGCTCGCCTCCACCCGCACCTTCCCGCTGCGCAGCTCGTTCCGCCCGTCCTACAACATGGCGGTCAACCTCATCGACGCCGTCGGGGTGGAGCGGTCGCGGGCGTTGCTCGAGATGTCCTTCGCCCAGTTCCAGGCCGACAAGTCGGTGGTCGGTCTCAAACGCGGCATCGACCGCAACGAGGCCACCCTCGAGCAGCTGCGCGATCAGCTCGGTGGTGAGGGCAGCGAGATCCTCGACTATCTGCGGTTGCGCGCCGAGCTGACCGACGCCGAACGCGCCCACGAGCGGCGCGGCAAGCAGGATCGCCGGGCCGCGGCGGTGGCGTCGCTGGTGACCCTGCGGCGCGGTGACATCATCGCCGTGCCCGCCGGTAAACACACCGGCCTGGCCGTGGTGGTGCTGCCGGACACCGACGCTGGCGATCCGCGGCCGCAGGTCGTCACCGCCGACGCGTGGTCCGGTCGCCTCTCCGCCGGAGACTTCCCGACCCCGGCGACGGTGCTGGGCACGCTGCGGCTGCCGCGGCACGTCGATCACCGCACCGGCCGCGGGCGCCGTGACATCGCGTCGGCGTTGCGGTCGAAGGGCCTCGTGCCGCCGCGCCGTCCCAAGCGCAGCAAGTCCAAGGGCGACACTCGCGAGATCGACGCGTTGCGCCGCGAGCTCAAGCATCATCCGGCCCGCAAGCATCCCGATCTGGATTCGCTGGCGCGGGCCGGGGAGCGCTACCACCGGTTGCTGCGCGAAACTCAGCAGCAGCGCCGCAAGGCCTCCGCGGCGACGGATTCGCTGGCGCGCACCTTCGAGCGGATCGTCGCGCTGCTGACCGAACGCGGCTATCTCACCGAGGGTGACGATCCGGCGACCACCGAGGCGGGGGAGCGGCTCGCCCGCATCTACACCGAATCGGATCTGCTGGTCGCCGAATGCGTGCGTCGCCGAGCCTGGGCGGGACTGTCCGCCGCCGAACTCGCGGCGGTCGCCTCCGCGGTGATCTACGAGTCGCGCACCGACGAGCCGGTCACCTTCGTCGGACCGACCGGCCCGATCCGGCACGCGCTGGCCGAGACCACCCGGATCTGCGACGGGTTGCGGGCCGACGAGATCCGGCACCGGCTGCCCCCGACCCGCGAACCGGATCTGGGTTTCGTCACCGCCGCCTACACCTGGGCGTCGACCGCGTCGCTGACCGAGGCGCTCGTCGCCGCGGAGGCCGCCGGCAAGGAACTTTCACCCGGCGATTTCGTGCGGTGGTGCCGGCAGCTGATCGATCTGCTCGACCAGATCCGCACCTGTGCGGACGATCCGGAGCTCGCCCGCACCGCCGGCAAGGCGGTCGGGGCGGTGCGTCGCGGGGTCGTCGCCGTCGATCCCACCGCCGAATGACCCGGCCCCTGCGGGGTGTCCGGGACGCCTGGTAGGCGTGGATGCCCGCGCGGCGGGTGGACGCTACCGTATGGGCACACAACGGGAAGGGTGAGTGGAGACGACGATGACCGGGCCGAACGAACCGCAGGACTCGCCGGGGCAGAGGCCGCCGGAATCGACGGATCCGTGGGCACCGAACCCGACCTCCGGGGGCGGTGAGCAGCCCGGATCACCGTGGGCGCCGCCCGCCGGCCAGCAGCAGCAGCAGTGGGGGCAGGGCAGCGGCACCGGCTGGGGGCAGTCGCCCGCCGGGCAGTCGCCGTGGCAACCCGACACCGGTGCGGGTGGGAACGCTCCGCAGCCCGGGTGGGCGCCGCCCGTCGGGCAGCAGACTCCCGGGCAGCCCGGTCCCGGGCACCAGAATCCGTGGGGTGCGCCGACCGGTGCGCCGCAACAGGGCTGGGGTCCGGCCCCGCAGCACCCCGCCCCCGGCTGGGGGCAGCAGGCACCCGGTCAACAGGTACCAGGGCAGGCACCGGGCTGGGGCCAGCAGCCAGGAGCCCAGCCGTGGGGCGCGCCCGGTCAGCAGCCGGCACAACCTGTCCCCGGGTGGGGTGGACAGCAGCCCGCCGGGGCGCAGCCCTGGGGTGCGCCCGCGAACACCTGGCAGCAGCCCGGCACACCGCAGCAGAACGGCCCCCGGACGGGGAAGTCGAAACTGCCGTGGATCCTCGGCGGCGTCGGGCTCGTCGTGGTGCTCGCCCTCGTCGGGATCCTCGCCGCGACGATGTTCGGCGGGAAGGTCCTCGACACCGAGTCCACCCAGGCCGGCATCGCGAAGGTGCTCACCGAGTCCTACGGGGCCGGGCAGGTCGGCGACGTGCAGTGCCCGAGCGATCAGAAGGTCGAGGCCGGGCACAGCTTCACGTGCGCGGTCACCGTCGACGGCCAATTCCGGGAGGTGACCGTCACCGTCACCGACGACAACGGCACCTACGAGGTCGGCCGCCCCAACTGACCGGACGCGGTCAGCGTTCGGCCAGGGCCGCGACCAGCGCGGACACCGGCCGTTCCAGACCCCACCGCTGCGCCAGCGCGGTGAGCTGCTCCGGATCGGCCGGTTCCGCCGGCAACACATCCGAGCGGGACAATTCGACGTCCGCGTCGGTGGCGACCCGCACCACCGGCAGCGCCGCATCCAGATAGTCCGCCGCAGCGGCGAGTTTGACCCGCATGCCCTTCGCCATCGACGTCGACGCGTCGAGCGCCGCCGCGCGCACCGCATCGAGGGAGCCGTACTGCTGCAGCAACGACGCGGCGGTCTTCTCCCCGACACCCTTGACACCCGGGAGTCCGTCCGACGGGTCGCCGCGCAGCGCCGCGAGTTCGGCGTAGGCGGCGCCGGCCCGCTCGGCGGGCACCCCGTAACGTTCGGCGACCAGCGCCGGATCGAACAACTCGGCCTTGGCCAGGCCGCGCCCGGCGTAGAGCACCCGCACCGGCACCGGGCTGTCGGTGACGACCTGCAGCAGGTCGCGGTCGCCGCTGACCACGATCACCCGATCGGTGGTTTCGCGGGCGGCGAGGGTGCCGAGCACGTCGTCGGCCTCGAAACCCGCTGCGCCGCCGGTGGCGATGCCGGCGGCGGCGAGCACCTCGAGGATCACCGGCACCTGCGGCAGCAGCGCAGGCGGGACCTCCTCGACGGTGCCGTCGGACCCGGCGGCGACCCGGTGCGCCTTGTAACTCGGGATCGCCGCGACCCGGAAGGCCGGGCGCCAATCCAGATCCAGGCACACCACCAGCCGGGTGGGACGGTGGGTGCGGATCAGCGAGGCCACCATGTCCACGAAGCCGCGCACCGCGTTGACCGGGCTGCCGTCGGGGGCGGTGACCTTCTCCGGGATGGCGTGGAAGGCGCGGAACCACAGGCTCGCGCCGTCGAGCAGCATCAACGTGGGGTCCGGTGCGGGCGTGGGGTTCTCCGGTGCGGTCACGGACCACATCCTGCCATCCGGCCGCGGCCACTAGTCTCGAAGACATGACCACTGCCGCCACCCGATTCCCCGCCGACCGTTACGCGGCCCGCCTGGCCCGCGCCGCCGAACTCGGTGCCGCCGCCGGCGTCGACGCGCTGCTCATCACCCCCGGACCGGACCTGCGGTATCTCACCGGCTCCCGCGCCGAGTCGTTCGAGCGCCTGACCTGCCTGATGATCCCCACCGACGGTTCCGGCGCCACCGTGGTGGTGCCGCGGCTGGAACTGGCGTCGCTGAACGACTCCGCCATCGGTGAACTCGGTCTGCCGGTGCGGGATTGGGTGGACGGGCAGGACCCCTACGCGCTCGTGCGTGAACTCGTGGCGACCGCAGGGGCCTTCGCGGTGGCCGAGGCGATGCCGGCGCTGCACCTGGTGCCGCTGACCGCCCGGTTCGGCAGCGCCCCGGCGCTGGCGACGTCGGTGATCCGGCAGCTGCGGATGGTCAAGGACGCCGACGAGGTCGAGGCGTTGCGCCGCGCCGGTGCCGCCATCGACCGGGTGCATGCCCGCATGGGTGAATGGCTGCGCGCCGGGCGCACCGAAGCCGAGGTGGCTGCGGACATCACCGCCGCGATCCTCGAAGAGGGGCACACCGCGGCGGCGTTCGTCATCGTCGGTTCCGGCCCGCACGGCGCCGACCCGCACCACGAGGTGTCCGACCGGGTCATCGAATCCGGCGACATCGTCGTCATCGACATCGGTGGTCCCGTCGAGCCGGGCTACTACTCGGATTCGACCCGCACCTACAGCATCGGCGAACCGAACCCGGAGATCGCGACGAAGATCGCGGTGCTCGAGAAGGCACAACAGACCGCGGTCGACGCGGTGCGTCCCGGGGTGCGCGCCGAGGACGTCGACGCCGCCGCCCGTAACCTGCTCGCCGCCGCCGGTTACGGGGAGGCGTTCGTGCACCGCACCGGGCACGGCATCGGCCTGTCGGTGCACGAGGAGCCGTACATCGTCTCCGGCAACGACGACACCCTGCAGCCCGGCATGGCATTCAGCATCGAACCGGGCATCTACTTCCGCGGCGAATGGGGGGCGCGGATCGAGGACATCGTCGTCGTCACCGAGGACGGCTGCGAGTCGATGAATCTGCGTCCGCACGGGCTGACGGTGCTGCCGGGCTGAGACCCGACACTGCCTCCCGGAAATCGACCCGGGACACTGGGCCGCATGAACCACAGCGCGCAGGGAACCGTCGTCATCTTCGGGGGACGCAGCGAGATCGGCGTCGAGGTCGCCACCCGCCTCGCGCCGGGCCGCACCGTGATCCTGGCCGCGCGTCGCGCCGACGACCTGACCGACGAGTGCGCCGCCGTGCGGGCGGCAGGAGCGACGGCGGTGCATCCGGTCGAGTTCGACGCCGACGCCCTCGACACCCACACCGCGGTGCTCGACCGCATCGCCGCCTTCGGGCCGATCGATGTGGCGGTACTGGCCTTCGGCATCCTCGGCGACCAGGCCCGTGCGGAAACCGATGCGGCGCACGCGGTGTCGATCGTGCACACCGACTATCTCGCGCAGGTCGCGTTGCTCACCGACCTGACGCAGCGGCTGCGCGCGCAGGGCTCGGGGCGGCTGGTGGTGTTCTCCTCCGTCGCCGGGTGGCGGGTGCGCCGCGCCAACTACGTCTACGGCTCCGCGAAGGCCGGCCTCGACGGTTTCGCGTCCGGCCTGGCGGATGCCCTGCACGGCAGCGGAATCTCGCTGCTGCTGGTGCGCCCCGGTTTCGTGATCGGCCGGATGACGGAAGGTATGAGCCCGGCACCGCTGTCGAGCACCCCACCGCAGGTCGCCGACGCGACGGTGCGGGCGCTGCACCGCGGGCGCGAGGAGGTGTGGGTGCCGGCGGTGCTGCGGCCGGTGTTCTTCGGGATGCGGCTGTTGCCGCGCGCGATCTGGCGGCGGCTGCCGCGCTGACCGCCGGCGTGCAGTTCCCGTCGTCGCGGTTCGGCGTGTCGCGACGACAACTGCACGTTCGAGAGGCGGTCAGCTGCGGCGGGATTCGAGCAGCCGCAACCAGATCTCGCTGATGGTGGGATAGGACGGCACCGCATGCCACAGCGCATCCAGCGGCACCTTCCCGACCAGGGCGACGGTGGCGGCGTGGACGAGTTCGGCGACCTCCTGGCCGACGAAGGTCGCGCCGACGAGGGTGTCGGTGGCGCGGTCGACGACGAGCGCCGCGTGCCCGGCGTAGTCGTCGCGGGCCAACGAGGCACCGGCGACGTCGATGTCGGCCTCGAGGACCTCGACGTCGAGTCCGTCGGCGCGGGCCTGCTCGGCGGTGCGGCCGACCGCGGCGATCTCCGGGACGGTGAAGATCACCTGCGGGACCTGCCCGTGGTCGGCGCTCGCCCGGAACCGTGACCCGTCGGTGGGGCGGTTCTCGGCGCGAGCGGCGATGACGTCCCCGCACACCCGCGCCTGATATTTGCCCATGTGGGTCAGGGCGGCGCGACCGGCGATATCCCCGACCGCATACAGCCACTGCCCGTCGACCCCGTCGACGGTGAGGTCGTCGGCGACCGTCACCTTCCCGTCGGTCAGGCCGACGCTGTCGAGACCGAGTCCGTCCACGGTGGGGTGGCGGCCGGCGGCGACGACGATCTCGTCGACCTCGACGGTGCTGCCGTCGGACAGTTCGGCGGTGGCGGGACCACCGTGGATGCAGCCGACGCCGGTGTCCTTCACGTCGGGGCGCTGCACGGAGCGGATCTCGGTGCAGTACCGCACATCCAGGCCCTTGTCGGCCATGCGGGCGGCGACGCGTTCGGCGGCGAACGGCTCCACGCGCGGCAGCAGGCGGTCGCCGCGCACCGCGAGGGTGAGTTCCTCGACGCCGAGTTGCCGCAGCCAGGTGGCGGTTTCGCAGGCGACGACACCGCCGCCGACGACCAGCACCCGGCGGGGGATCTCGCGTAGGTTCGTCGCATCCCGGGAGGTCCAGGGCAGCGCGTCGCGCAGCCCGGGCAGGTCCGGGATCGACGGGACGGTGCCGGTGGCCAGCACGACCGCGTGCCGGGCCTGCAGGCGACGCTCCCCGTCGGCACCGGAGACGGTGACGGTGCGTTCGCCGTCGAGGCGACCGTGGCCGCGCACGACGGCGATGCCCGCGCCCTCGGCCCAGTCCACCTGGGAACTGTCGTCGCGATTGTGGGTGAAACTGTCGCGGCGGGCGAGCACGGCCGGTACCTCGACTCCGTGGGCGCTGATCTTGTCGGCGACGCCGGGCATGTTGCGGCGGTGGCGAGCACCTGGGTGGGACGCAGCAGAGCCTTACTGGGCATGCACGCCCAGTAGGAACATTCGCCGCCGACGAGTTCGTGTTCGACGAGCACCGCGGTGCGGTCGCTGCCGGCGATGGCGTACTGGGCGGCGTTCTCCCCGGCCGGACCCGCGCCGAGGACGATCACGTCATAGCTGTCGGATTCCGCTGTCGGACCGCTCATCCGTCCACGATAGGCGCGGCCGAACCGTCGGCGGGCCGGATCGGCCGCGACGGTCCGGTTCGCGAAGTCCGCCCGTTCGTGCAGGTCAGCGGTGGTTCAGTGCAGGTGCGGGGAGTCGGCGTCGAAGATCAACCCCATGGGGGCGAGCACCCGCACCACCTGCTCGGCGGTCCACTCGTCCAGATCGCACAGCAGCACCGACCGCCACGGGGTGACGATCACCGGACGGTCGACGGCGGCGAGGAATTCCGCCAGGCGCGCGGGGAGGATCCCGCCGGGCAGCCCGCCGGCGAGGGTGACGGCTCCGTCGGGCTGGTCGAGCCACCCGATCGGTGGCCGCGGCTGCTCCGGCACCGGTTCCGGGGCACCGGTGGGGTCGGTCGGTGGGGTGAGCAGCGCGTCGGCGGCGTCGTCCGGGGCGACGCGCACCCCGGTGTCGGCGCCGTCGCGGATCACCGCGAAGCGACCGTCGGGGCGGGCGAGGACCGCGACGGTGGGGGCCAGGGCGACGATGTCGCCGGTGCCGTCGTCGAGCCCGAGGACGGTGCCGGCTGCCACCGGCCGGTCGTCGAGGTGCGCGATCACCGCGGCGGTGAGGTCGCGCAGGTCGTGGTGTCCGCCGATGCGGCCGCTGAGCGGCGAGACGAGAAGCCGTGCGCGGGTGGGCACGTCGACGGTGAGGCCGGCGGCGGTGACGGCCGCGGCGATCGCGGTGTGGTCGCCGCGCACCTGCAGCTGGGCGTGGGCGGTCAGATGCAGTTCGCCACCGCCGTGGGTGTGGGCGAGTTCGGCGAGCAGCTGCACCTGCGCGGAGGTCAGGTGCCCGGCGGGCAGGTGCACGTCGACAGCGGTATCGGCCATGACCGCCAGCGTAGAACGCGGCGCCCGCGGGACGAGCGCTGCCGTGAGACCGTCCGGTTTGTAGGGTGGGGGCCATGCCCGAGTCGACGACCCCCACCTTCGCGGACCTCGCCGCCGCCAAGTTCGTGCTGCTGACCACCTACCGCAAGGACGGCAGCGCGGTGGACACCCCGGTGTGGGCGGCGCCCGACGGGAACCGGTTGCTGGTGTGGACGGTCGCCGACGCCTACAAGGTGCGGCGGTTGCGCCGCGATCCGCGGGTGTCCCTGGCGATCTGCGACGCGCGCGGCAACGCGAGGTCGGCGGCGGTGCCCGGCATCGGGGAGGTGCTCGACGCCGACGGTTCGGCGCACGCCCGGTCGGTGATCGCCCGCAAGTACGGGTTGCTCGGCCGGATCATCGTCGGCGCGAGCGTGGTGCGCCGTGGCCGCACCGGCACCGTCGGGTTGGCGTGTGTGCTCGATCCTGCCGACGACACGGCCGGCCGGTAGACGTCGTGGCGCGCTCTCACACCTACCGGTCCCAGGCGATCGCGGTGGCGCTCGCAAGCAGCCCGCTGATCTCCGGTTCGAAGCGCTGGAAGTGGTTGCGCCGCGCCGGTGTCGACGCCGCACCGCCGAGCCTGATCCACACCCGCGTGGTGGTGCAGGGCCTCGGCCGGCTCACCCTCGGCGCGGGCTCGTTCGTCAACCACGGCTGTTATTTCGACACGGTCGCCGACATCACCGTCGGGCAGCGGGTGTTCCTCGGCGACCATGTGCGGGTGCTCACCAGCAGTCACCGGATGGGCACCGCCGAACAGCGCGCGTCGACGTTGACGGGGGAGCCGGTGACCATCGGCGACGGCGCGTGGATCGGTTCCGGTGCGGTGATCATGCCGGGCGTGAGCATCGGCGCCGGCGCGGTGATCGGCGCGAACTCGCTGGTGACGAAGGACTGCGCCCCGCACACACTGCATCTGGGCAGCCCCGCCCGGCACGTCCGCGACCTGGACTGACCCGCACCGGCAGCGCGTCCGGATCGTCCCGGTTCGTCCGATCCCGTAGGGTCCGTGGTGATCTCGGCCTCACCTGCGGGGCCGAGCCGATCGAACCCAGTACAGGAGAGCGCATGTCCGTGCACGAGTACACCGTGGCCACCGCCGACGGCGGCAGCGAAGATCTTGCCCGCTTCGCCGGCCGGTATCTGCTGATCGTCAACGTCGCCAGCAAGTGCGGCCTGACCCCGCAGTACGAGGCCCTCGAGGCGCTGCACCGCGAGCTGGGTGAGCGCGGCCTGCAGATCCTCGCGTTCCCGTGCAACCAGTTCGGCGGTCAGGAACCGGGCAGCGACAACGAGATCCAGGAGTTCTGCCGCGTGAACTTCGACGTCACCTTCCCGGTGTTCGCGAAGCTCGACGTCAACGGCGCCGACGCGCACCCGCTCTACCGGCATCTGCGCGCCGAGGCTCCCGGCGATTTCGGGCCGCAGCACGGTTTCCTGTTCGAGCACGTGAGCAAGACCCGCCCGGAGGCGATCGGCACCGACGAGGTGAAATGGAACTTCACCAAGTTCCTCGTCGGCCCGCAGGGCGCAGTGGTGCGCCGCTTCGAGCCGACGGTCACCCCCGAGGAGATCGGCAAGGAACTCACCGACCTGCTCTGAACCCCTGCCGGTCCGGTCGGTGCCCGCCGACCGGACCGGACGTCAGTGAGCGGCGCTGACCGACGACATGTGGAAGTCGGGGATGCGCACCGGCGGCATCGCGGTGCGGGTGAACCAGTCCTTCCACTCCCGCGGCAGGGTGCGTTCGGTGGCGCCGATCTCGGTGGCGCGGCCGAGCAGATCCACCGGGGACTCGTTGAACCGGAAGTTGTTCACCGCCGCCCGCACCTGCCCGTCCTCGACGAGATACACCCCGTCGCGGGTCAGGCCGGTCAGCAACAACACCGCCGGATCGACCTCCCGCAGGTACCACACGGTGGTCAGCAGCAGACCGCGTTCGGTGCGGGCGATCATGTCGTCCACATCGGCGGTACTGCCACCGGTGAGCAGCAGATTCTCCCCCGGCGCCGTGGGGGTGGCGCCGAATTCGGCGGCCGCGGCCCGCGGATACGCCAGCGCGTGCAGGGCGCCGTCGCGGAGCCAATCGACCCGCGAGGCGCTCATCCCGGTGTCGAACACCGAGATGCTGTCGGTGGAGGCGGTGGTGACCACGAACGGTGCATAACCGAGCCCCGGGGCGGCCGGATCGGACGTCAATGTCACCGGCAGTCCGGCGATCTGCTCGCCGAGGCGGGTGCCGCCGGGCCCCGCCCACACCGACCGGCCCTCCTCGGCGCCGCGTCCGTCGAGGGACCACAGCAGTGGGATCATCAGATCTGCGACCACCGACGGCGGCAGCAGCGTCTCGTACCGCCCGGCGGGCAGGTCGACGCGGGTGCCGGCCCAGTCCAGCCGCCGCGCCAGCTCGGCACGCAGCGGATCCATCGCGATGTCGGTGAAGTCGACGGTGCCGGCGCCGACCCAGGCGCTCGCCCCGGTCAGGCCGCCGCGTTTGCCGTTGATCTCGAGCGAGCCGTCGCGCTGCACCCAGCGGCGCCGCACCCCGGTGGAGGTACCCAGCCACATCGTCGTCGACCGGTGGTGCGCGAACCCGTAGAGGGCGTCGGTGTCGTCGAAGCCGGCGGCGAGCCCGTCGAGGAGTGGGGCGAAGACCTCCACGTCGGTGCCGACAGCCTCGTCGCCCCACTGCGGGTCGGGGCCGTCACCGTCGATCAGCGGCATCGCATCCGGGGCCGCCGGGGCCTGCTGCGCGGCCGCCCACGCCGCGGCGACCACCCCGCCGATCTCGTCGGCGTCGACGATCGGGGCGCTGACCACCCCGCAGTGCGCCCCGGCGGGGGTGCGGCGGATCGCGAGGATCGTGGCACCGCGCGCACGGGCGGAACCGTTGGTGGTCATCGAACTGCCGGCCCACCGCAGCGACGCCTCGGCACTGTCGGTGACCATCACGATGGTCTCGTCGGCGGGCGAGGCCGCCAGCGCGGTCTCGACGAGTCGGTCTCCGGGGATCATCGGCCACCCTCCTGCACCGTGTTGAGCACGTTCACGCCGCGCACCAGCACCGACGGGCAGCCGTGCGAGACGGACGCGACCTGCCCGGGTTGCGCCTTGCCGCAGTTCATCGCGCCGCCGAGCTGCCAGGTCGACGCTCCGCCGACCGCCTCGAGCGCACCCCAGAACTCGGTGGTCGACGCCTGATAGGCCACATCGCGGACCTGACCGGCGAGCCGGCCGCCGCGGATCCGGTAGAACCGCTGCCCGGTGAACTGGAAGTTGTGTCGCTGCATGTCGATCGACCAGCTGCGATCGCCGACGATGTACAGCCCGTCGTCGACCCCGGCGATCAGATCGGCGGTGCTGCGATCGACGCTCGGGTCGGGTTGCAGCGACACGTTCGCCATCCGCTGGATCGGCACGTGATGCGCGGAATCGGCGTAGGCGCAGCCGTTCGAGCGGGCCACCCCGAGCTTCGGGGCGAACGCCCGGTCGAGTTGGTAGCCGACGAGCACCCCGTCCTTCACGAGATCCCAGGACTGGGCGGCGACCCCGTCGTCGTCGTAGCCGACGGTGGCCATGCCGTGCGGTTCGGTGCGGTCGGCGGTGACGTGCATGACGTCGCTGCCGTAGCGCAGGCTGCCGAGCAGGTCGGGGGTGGCGAAGGAGGTGCCGGCGTAGGCGGCCTCGTAGCCGATGGCCCGGTCGTATTCGGTGGCGTGCCCGACCGATTCGTGGATCGTCAGCCACAGATTCGTCGGGTCGATCACCAGATCGGTGCGGCCCGGGGTCACCGACGGGGCCTGCGCCTTCTCCGCGAGCTGCTCGGGCAGCTCGGCGAGCTCACGGCTCCAGTCCCACCACCGATCCGAGGCCACCTGTTCCCAGCCGCGGCCGGTCGGTGGGGCCAGGGTGCGCATCGACTCGAAGGTGCCGGCCTCACGGTCGACGCGGGTCGCCTCGAGATCGGAGTGGATCCGCACCCGCTGCTGGGTGATCGTCGATCCGGCGAGATCGGCGTAGAAGGTCTGTTCCTTGACCAGGGTGAGGTTCGCGGCGACGTGGTCGATGCCGGCGGCGCCCTGCAGTCGCCGCGAACCTCACCCTGGTCCTCGAGCACCGCGAGGCGCTCGGCCGCGGGGACGGTGAACGGGTCGATCTCGTACGGCGAGACCCACACCGCGTCCCGGTGGACCGGTTCGTCGGCCCACTGCACCGGATCGCGGTTCAACGCGCGCAGGGTGCGGGCGACCGCGACGGCGCGGCCCGCGGCGTCGGCGGCGCCGTCCGGGCCGGGCACCGGATGCGACGCGAATCCCCAGGTGCCGTCGAGCAGCACCCGCACCGCCACCCCGCAGTCGCTGTCGTCCACCGCCGCCTGCAGGGCGCCGTCGCGCAGGGTGCTCGTCCCGGTCCGGATCCGATGCACCCGCACGTCGGCGTGACTTGCGCCCGCCGCCCGCGCGACCGTCAGGCCCGCGTCGGCGGCCGCGTGCAACGGCAGGGCCAGGAAATCGTCGTCCACCGCATTCACCCGCCCACGGTAACGCCGGGCTACGCGGCGCGGGGGTTGCCGCACCGAGCGCCGCGGGGTGGCTCAGCCGAACTGTTCGATGCCGAGCCGGATCACCATGGCGATCACCACGACCAGCAGCACCACCCGCACGAACCCGGCGCCGCGCGCGAGCGCCATCCGGGAGCCGAGCACCGATCCGGCGACATTGCACACCGCCAGCGCCGCCCCGAGCGCCCACCACACGTGCCCGCCGACGGCGAACAGCACCAGCGCCCCGAGATTCGAGCCGAAGTTGAGCACCTTCGCCATCGCCGCCGAGGTGACGAACTCGCTGCCGAGCATCGCCGCGAACACGATGATGAAGAAGGTGCCGGTGCCGGGCCCGAGGATCCCGTCGTAGAAGCCGATCACCGCAGCGGCCGTGACCACGACGGTGACCAGCCGCAGCGTCGACGGGCGGCGGATGCTGCCGGTGCCGAGTTTCGGGCGGGCGGTGACGAACACCGCCACCGCGACGAGCACGACCATCACGATCGGGATGAACACTTCCCGGTCGATGAGTGAGACCGCCGCCGCCCCCGCCGCGGCGGCCAGCGCGGCGACCAGGGCGGCGGGGCCGAGCAGCGACCAGCGCAGCGGGATGCGTCGCGCGAAGGTCAGCACCGCCGCGCCGGTCCCGCAGATCGCGGTGAGCTTGTTCGTGGCCAGCGCCGCCTGCGGCGTCAACTGCGGGGCGACGAGGAACAGGGCGGGCAGCAGGATCAGCCCGCCGCCGCCGACCACCGCGTCCACCCATCCGGCGGCCGTCGCGGCGGTCATCAGCAACGCCCAGTCACCTGCAGTCATGGCGGCCATTCGATCACGCGCCGCATCCCGGGGGCGGGTGCGGGAGCAAAACCGGTGGCCCGTTCGTTGACCGGGCAGAAACCGCCGACGGAAGGAAACCCCGCCGTGTACCCGTTGTTGTTCGTGCTCTACGTCGTGGCGGAGATCGCGGTGCTGGCCTGGCTCGGCTCCACCCTCGGCGCCCTGGCCACCGTGTTGATCGTCCTCGGTGTCAGCGCCGCCGGTTGTCTCGTGCTCGCCGCCCTGGGGCGCCGGGCGCTGCGCAACCTCGGTGAACTGCGCGGCGGCCGGGCACCGCACGCGAATTCCCCGGAGCAGGTGCTCACCGACGGTGCGCTCATCGGCGCCGGCGCGGCGCTGGTGCTGATCCCCGGCATCGTCAGCACCGTGCTCGGGGTGGTGTTGTTGCTGCCGACCCGCGCCGCGCTGCGTCCGGTGGTACGCACGCTGGTCGCGCGGCGGGCCCGCGCCACCGGATTCTCCGCGCAGCGGCTGGTGGTGGTCGACGGGCAGATCGTCGATCACAGCGTCGTCGGGGGTGCCCCGCACCTGACCGGTGGTGCGGCCGTGACCGAGCAGGTCGACGACCGTGGCACCGTGCTCGAAGGGGAGATCGTGGAGACCCCGCGCCGCCGCGAGGAGCGGTAACCGGGCAGACTGGGCACTCGTGAGCCCTGCACCGCACACCCAGCTTCTCGTCGGCGGCCGCATCTACAGCGCCAGTGCCCCCGATGCCACCGCGATGGCCGTCTCCGACGGCACGGTCGTGTGGGTCGGGCAGGACCGGCCCGGCCGCGCCCTGCACCCGGACGCCGAGATCGTCGATCTGCACGGCGCGTTCGTCGCCCCCGGTTTCGTCGACACCCACGTGCACACCACCAGCCACGGCCTGGCCCTGACCGGGCTGGATCTGACCGACGCCGTCGACCGCGACGACGCGCTGCGCCGGGTCCGCGCGCACGCCGATGCGCACGACGACGCGGTGATCTGGGGGCACGGTTGGGACGAGACCCGCTGGCCCGACCCGACCCCGCCGACCACCGCCGACCTCGATGCCGCGGCCCCGGCCCGGCTCGTCTATCTCGGCCGGATCGATGCGCATTCGGCGGCGGCGTCGAGCGCGTTGCGGGCCGCCGCCGAACCCCTCGAGGAGCTGGCCGGGTTCGATCGGCAGCAGCCGCTGACCGCCGCGGCGCATCACGCGGTGCGCGGCGCCGCCCGCCGCGGGCTGACCGCCGCGCAGCGTGCCCGCGCCCGACTGGCGGCCCTCGACGATTTCGCCGCGCACGGTTACGTCGCGGTGCACGAATGCGCCGGCCCCGACATCTCCGGGCTCGACGACTTCACCGAACTGCTCGGCACCGACCATCCGGTGCAGGTGCGCGGCTACTGGGGGCAGGCGGTGCGCACCGGCGAAGAAGCCGCGGAGCTGCTCGCGAAAACCGGCGCCGATGCCCTGGGCGGGGATCTGTTCGTCGACGGGTCGATCGGTTCGCACACCGCCGCGCTGGCCCGCCCCTACGACGACCTGCCGGACTGCTGCGGCACCACCTATCTGACCGAGGACGAACTGACCGCGCACGTGCGCGCGTGCACCTCGGCGGGCATCCAGGCCGGTTTCCACGTCATCGGTGACGCGGCGACCACCGCCGCGGTCGCGGCGTTCGAGACGGTCGCCGCGGAGGTCGGGGGACCGGCGCTCGCCGCGCGCGGGCATCGGCTCGAGCACGTCGAATCGTTGACCGTCGCGCAGGCCGAGGTGTTGGCGCGGTACGGGGTGATCGCGAGCATGCAGCCGAGCTTCGACGCGCTGTGGGGCGGGCCGGACGGGATGTACGCGCAGCGGCTCGGCGCCGACCGCGCCGCGGCGTTGAACGCGTTCGCGCCGCTGGCGGCGACCGGTCTGGCGTTGGCGTTCGGCTCGGATGCGCCGGTGACGGCGCCGCGGCCGTGGCCGATGCTGCGGGCGGCGGTGCACCACCGCACCGAGGGCAGCGGGATCTCGCCGCGGGCGGCGTTCGCCGCCGCGACCCGCGGGGCGTGGCGCGCCGGCGGGGTCCGCGACGGTCTGGCCGGCACCCTCGATCCGGGTGCGCCGGCGTCGTATGCGATCTGGGAGGTCGGGGAGCTCGTGGTCAGCGCCCCGAAGGATTCGGTGCAGCGCTGGTCGACGGATCCGCGGTCGCGGGTGGCGCCGCTGCCGGATCTGTCGCCGGGCACCGCCGATCCGGTGCTGGTGCGCACTGTGCACCGCGGCCGGGTCGTGTACGCACGGTGACCGGCCGGCCCTTCGCGACGGTCACCGCGCGGGCGGTGCGTGTCGTCGCGCTGCGCGCGTTGCTCGCCGTCGTCGCGGGAGTGTTGCTGTTCGCGTCGTTTCCGCCGCGTCCGCTGTGGTTCCTCGCCCCCGTCGCGATCGCGCTCCTGGTCGGTGTACTGACTGCAGTACCGATGCGGCGACGCGCCGGGTTCGGCTACGGCTATCTCGCCGGTCTCGGCTTCCTGGTGCCGCTGCTGCCCTGGATCGGCGTGTACGTCGGTCCGTTGCCGTGGTTGGCGCTCGCCGCCGCCGAGGCGGTCTTCGTCGGACTGTTCGGGGCGCTGGTGGTGCACCTGCGGTCGTTGCCGGTCGCGCCGTTGTGGATCGCGGCGGCGTGGAGCCTGACCGAATGGTTGCGTTCGAGCGTGCCGTTCGGCGGGTTCCCGTGGGGACGGCTGGCGTTCGGCCAACCCGACGGTGGGTTCGTCTCCCTCGCCGTGATCGGCGGCGCCCCGCTGGTGTCGTTCGCTGTGGCCGCGACCGGCGCCGGGCTCGCCGCCCTCGCTCTGACCGCCTCCCGCCGTCCCCGTCCGCCGCGGGCCTGGACGGTGCCGGTCGCGGTGACGCTGCTCGGGCCGCTGCTCGCTGCGGCGGCGTGGCCGCTGGTGCGCACCACCACCGACGAGTCGTCGACGGTGACGGTCGCGGCGATCCAGGGCAGCGTGCCGCGCCTGGGCCTGGACTTCAACGCCCAGCGCAAGGCGGTGCTCGACAACCACGTCGCCCGCACTCTCGCGCTCGCCGAGGACGTCGCCGCCGGACGGGCCCCGGCCCCCGAGGTGGTGATCTGGCCGGAGAACGCTTCCGATATCGATCCGCTGCGCAACGCCGATGCCGCCCGCGACATCTCCGCCGCGTCCGCCGCGATCGATGCGCCGATCCTCGTCGGGGCGGTGCTCGTCAACGGCGACCGCACCACCACCAATTCGGTGATCGTGTGGGACGCGCAGACCGGTCCGGGGGAGCGGCACGACAAGAAGATCATCCAGCCGTTCGGCGAATACCTGCCGTGGCGGTCGTTCTTCCGCCTGTTCTCCGAGTACGCCGACCGCGCCGGCCATTTCGTGCCCGGCGACGGCGACGGCATGGTCACCGCCGGCGGCATCGACATCGGGGTGGCGACCTGCTACGAGGTGGCCTTCGACCGGGCGTTCCGCGACTCGATCGCCGCCGGCGCGCAACTGCTGGCGGTGCCGACGAACAACGCCACCTTCGGCGACACCGAGATGACCTACCAGCAGCTGGCGATGTCGCGGGTGCGGGCCGTCGAGCACGGCCGGGCCGTGATCGTCGCGGCGACCAGCGGGGTCAGCGCGATCGTCGATCCGGACGGTCGGGTGCAGCAGAGCACACCGTTGTTCGTGCCCGATGCCCTGGTGGCGCAGGTGCCCGTGCGTGCAGACGTTACGCTGGCTAGTCGGCTCGGAGTGGCGCCGGAGCTTCTGCTCTGCGCCGCGGCCGTGGCCGCCACCGCTCTCGCCCTGGTGCGGGGACGGCGGGAGAAGGCCGGTGCGGCAGCTCGCACCAGCACCGGCGCAGCAGGAGCACCGGCCGGTGGCCGGTTCGACAAGGAGGACCTCTGATGGCAGCGGCGACGCCGGCCGGGAACGACAGCGCACCCAGCGCCCGCACCCTGGTGATCATTCCGACCTACAACGAGCGGGAGAACCTCGGTCGGATCATCACCCGGCTGCACGCTGCGCTGCCGCACACCCACGTGCTCGTCGTCGACGACGGCAGCCCCGACGGCACCGGCGACCTCGCCGACGAACTCGCCGCCGCCGACGAGCGCATCGCGGTGTTGCACCGCACCGAGAAGAACGGTCTGGGCGCCGCCTACATCGCCGGTTTCCGGTGGGGTCTGGCGCACGACTACACGGTGCTCGTGGAGATGGACGCCGACGGCAGTCACGCCCCCGAACAGCTGCACCTGCTGCTCGAGAAGGTCGACGCCGGCGCGGATCTGGTGCTCGGCTCCCGCTACGTGCCCGGCGGCACGGTGGTGAACTGGCCGTGGCACCGCGAGGTGCTCTCCCGCGGCGGCAACATCTACTCCCGCCTCGCGCTCGGGGTGTCGATCCAGGACATCACCGGCGGCTACCGCGCCTACCGCCGCGAGGTGCTCGAGAAACTCGACCTCGACGCGATCGCCTCGCACGGCTACTGCTTCCAGGTCGATCTCGCGTGGCGCACCCTGCAGGCCGGGTTCACCGTCGCCGAGGTGCCCATCACGTTCACCGAACGCGAGATCGGCGAGTCGAAGATGAACGGCAACATCGTGCAGGAAGCCCTCGTCCGGGTCACCGTGTGGGGTTTGCGCAGCCGCCTCGCGCGCCTGCGGGCACTGCTCGGCCGCTGAACCTGATGCCCTAGGCGCTGCGCGGCCACGGCCAGCGGGCGTCGAGTTCCTCCCCGAGCCCCAGGCCCGCGCACAGCCGGCGGATGGCGCTGCAGTCCTGCACCACCGGCCGGCCCTCGGTCACGGCGATGGTGTCGGCGACCAGCTCGTCGCCGCCGGGGATGTTCTCGTGCGCGATGATCGCCGCCCAGGTGGAGGTGTCGGAGCCGGTGAA
Source organism: Rhodococcus sp. 5G237 (assembly GCF_053764735.1). NCBI lineage: Bacteria > Bacillati > Actinomycetota > Actinomycetes > Mycobacteriales > Nocardiaceae > Rhodococcus > Rhodococcus sp. 5G237. The sequence goes on from NZ_JBSNCD010000007.1 coordinate 259,220, forward strand.
CGCCGCGACCGCGGTGCCGAGCGCGTCGAGCAGCCGCACCCGATCGGTGTCGTCGAGTTCGGTGAGCACCGCGGTGAGCAGCCCGCCCGCGAGGGAGGCGTGGCACAGCTCGTCGCGGCGGTGCACCGCCACCGTCGCGCGGTTGACCGGCTGCAGCTCCGGGTCGGTGGTGAGCAACGCCAGATAGGCGCTGATCGAGGTCTCTGCGACGGTGGTGAACGCCAGCTGCACCAGCGCCGCGTCCCGCGGGGTCTCGGCGTGCGCGACCGCGGCGCGATGCTCGCGCACGGTCGGGCACGGCGGCAGCACCGACTCCGGCAGTGCCCAGCCGCGGCGGCGGCGGGTGAGCACATTGGCCTGCTGATGCATGAGGGTGTGGTACTGCTCGTCGACCATCGCCTGCAGCACCCCGGTGACCACCGTGTCGGACGGGCCGATGTCGAAGGCGTCCTCGGTGATCAACGCGAAACCGGGGTTGACGACGTGCTGTTCGATGTCGACGACGCTCTTGTTGTAAGCGATCCACGCCCAGGCCCGCAGCCGCGCCTGCTGCTGCTCGTCGAGCGCGAGATAACGCGGATGCTCGGCGAAGGGCAGCATCTGCTCGGGATAGTCGACGCGGTCCGCCTCGAACAGCGCGTCGAGGTCGACCTCGGGTTTCTTGACGGCGGCGCGGCGCGGCCACGAGCGGGTCAGCCCGGCGATCACCGCGCTCTCCGCCGGATCGGACGGATCGTATTGCGGGAGGTCCGGCGCGCGCAGTTGCGGGCCGGGGATGTCGGACGCACTCACGTCCGGCTCCTTTCCTCGCGGGGACCGTCCACCGCACCCGGATCGCGGGGCAGCGCCGCGAACAGCTGCGCACACAGCTGCGCGGCGGCGGGTTGCCCGTCGCCGAGCGCGGCGCGGGACCGGTCGAGCAGCGCCGCGAAGTCGGGCAGCGCGTCGGTGGCGGCGTCGAGATCGGCGACCGCCTCGGCGAGGGCGCGGCGGGCGGTGGCGGCGTACGGGTTGGTGAGCTGGATGTCGTGGTAGACCTCGGCGGTGCCACCGGAGACGCGGGCGAGCAGCGCCCGCAGCACGGTGTGCGGCGGCGCGGCGACCTGCGCGGCAACGCCCGGCGCGTCGAGCCGGTCGAGGGCGATACCGAACGCGAGGATCGCGGCGTGGGTGAGTACCTGCACGGCGGCGGTGATGCGGTCGTGCTCGTCGGCGGTCGTGTCGACCACGGTGGCACCCCAGTTGCGCAGCGCCGCAACGAACTCGGACACCACCGGTGCGTCGTGGTGGCGCACCGTCAGCACGGGCCGGCCGGGCAACCCGAGGTCGGGGGCGAACATCGGGTTGATGCCCAGCGCCGGGGCACCGGGCCGGTAGGTGTGCAGCGCCGCGGCGATCGGGGTCTTCACCGACAGGGTCTCCACCAGCAGGGCGTGCGGGGGCAGCAGCCGCGCGAGCACCGGCAGGGCGGCACCGGCGACGACGTCGGGGACGGCGAGGACCACGATGTCGGCGCCGTCGAGTGCCGCGGCGAGACGGGTGTCGGGGGCGGTCAGATCGGCGCGCAGCATTCCGGGGGCGGCCGGGTCGGCGGCCGGGTCGACGACGAGCACCGGACGGCCGGCCTCGCGCAGCGCGGCGGTGAGCAGGGCACCGACGGCGCCGCATCCGCCGGCGACGACCACCCGGCCGGGCGTGGTCACGGCCCGGCCCGCCCGGGCAGCGCCGGCGGCCCGTCGACGAGATCGGCCGGGTCCGCGGAGCCGACCGCGCCGGATCCGTTCGTCGGGATGGTGTCGCGGGTCGCGGCGAGGCAGCGGCGCATCACCACGGACTTGACGAGGGTCTCCTCGAGTTCGTCGTCCGGATCGGACAGCGCCACGATCGCCCCGCCGATCCCGAAGGTGACCTCGTGGGCGGTGGCGACGAGGGTGCGGATGACCACCGACAGATCGGCGGCGCCGGTCGGCGACAGATATCCGATCGCTCCGGAGTACACCCCGCGCGGGCCGTCCTCGAGCTTGTCGATGATCTCCATGGTGCGCAGCTTCGGGGCGCCGGTCATCGACCCGCCGGGGAAGGCGGCGCGCACACAGTCCACGGCCGAGACGTCCGGGCGCAGGGTGCCGCGCACCGTGGACACCAACTGGTGCACCGCGGCATAGGTTTCGACCGCGAACAGCGCCGGCACGTGCACCGAGCCGGGCACGCACACCCGGGACAGGTCGTTGCGCACCAGGTCGACGATCATCAGGTTCTCGGAGCGGTCCTTCTCGCTGGCGTGCAGTCCGTCCCGCAGCGCCGCGTCCTCGCCGGGGGTGCGGCCGCGCGGGCGGGTGCCCTTGATCGGTTTCGATTCGACGGTGCCGTCGGCGTCGATCCGCAGGAACCGTTCCGGGGAGGCGCTGAGCACCGCGACCTCGGGGAAGTCGAGCAGCGCGCTGTAGGGGGTGGGGCTGATGCGGCGCAACACCCGGTAGGTGCTCAGTGGGTCGATGCCGCCGTCGACGGTGACGGTGTTCGTCAGGCACACCTCGTACGTCTCGCCGCTGCGGATCTCGTTCTGGCACTGGGCGATCAGATCGAGATAGCGCTGCGGGGAGTGCCGCAGCCGCAGCTGCGGGCCACCGTCCGCGCCGATCAGCGGCACCGGGATCTGCTCGTCGGTCGCCGGTTCGGGCAGCGCCGACAGGATCGCGGCGGTCGCGTCGAACCAGGCGAGCGTCTCGGGATCGTCGGTGTCCTCGGTCAGGGCCAGCAGATAGCAGCAGCGGCCGTCGTGGTCGACAACGACTGCGCGGTCGGCGAAGACCAGCGCGGCGTCGGCGTAGGGGGAGGTGTGCACGAGCTGCGCGCCGGCGTCGGCCTTGAGTTCGTAACCGAGATAGCCGACATAGCCGAGCGCGAACCCGAACGGCAGGTCGTCGCGGGCGGCGACGCGGCGCTCGGCGAGCCGGGCGGTGAGATGGTCGAAGACGGGGCGGCGGTGTTCTTCGACGGTGCCGTCGGCGCGGTGTTCGCGCACGATGCCCTCACCGACCCGGTAGGTCAGATAGTCGGCACGTGGTCCGGCGCCGTTGCCGAGGACGGTGAACCGCGACTGCGGGTCCAGCGCGGCGCTGCCGTCGAGCCAGAAACCGTGCGGGCCGGCGGCGAAGAGCGCTTCGTAGACGGCGGACGGGTCGGGGTGCAGCGGCAGCCGGCGGCTGGCGAGCACGTACCGCGGGGCCGGTTCGGGTGTCGGTTCCGGTTCGGCGGGGGCGGTGACGGTGATCGGGTTGCGCGGCGGGGTGGCGTCGCGGAAGTTGGCGAGCAGCTGCGCGCCGTGGGCGGTGCCGATCGATTCGGGATGGAACTGCACCCCCCACAGCGGGCGGTGCCGGTGCGCGACGGCCATGAGCAGCCCGTCCGGGGTGCGGGCGGTGGCGTCGAGGTCGTCGGGGACCGGGTCGGCGATCAGCGAGTGGTAGCGCACCGCCGCGAACGGCGACGGCAGACCGGCGAACAGGCCGGTGCCGTCGTGCAGGATCGGGCTGGTGCGGCCGTGCACCGGTTCGGGGGCGGTGATCACGGCGCTGCCGAACAGTTGGCACAGTCCCTGGTGGCCCAGGCACACCCCGAGCAGCGGTACCCCGGCGTCGGTGAGGGCGCGGGCGCTGATCCCGAAGTCCCGGGCCCGGTCGGGCCGGCCCGGTCCGGGGGAGATGACGATGTTGTCGAACGGTTCGGCGACGAGCTCGTCCCAGCTGCGATCATTGGTGAGCACCCGCGGCGGGAGGCCGTTGACGCGGGTGATCAGGTCGTAGAGGTTGTAGGTGAACGAGTCGTAGTTGTCGATCAACAGCGTGCGGATCGGTCGGGGCGCGGACACGACGGGCCTCAGTTCGTGCCGTCGCCGCGGCGACCGGAGCCGACCCGCTCCGCGGCGTCGTTGCCGAAGGCGACCCGCTCCGCGGCGTCGTTGCCGGAGACGATGCGGTCCTCGACCCGGCAGGCCTCGTCGATGAGCAGGGTGTACAGCGAGCGCACGAAGTCGCCGGACAGGCCGTGCCGGTGCGCGTAGTCCTGGGCGCGGCGGTGCACGACCTCCATGCGGCCGGGTTGCATGACGTCGAGGCCGTGGCGTTGCTTGAGTTCGGCGACGCGTCCGCACACCTCGAGTCGGGCGCGGACCCCGTCGAGCAGGGCCCGGTCGATGTCGTCGAGTTCGGCGCGCAGATCGGCCAGTTCGGCGGCGGCCCGGGTCGGCGGTGCGTCCGCCGCAGTGTGGTGACGGTCGGTCACGGACACTCACCCCCTTGCAAGCGACCCGCCGGAACACCGGCGCGAAGGTCGTGGATCGAGCGTGCCGATCATGATCGATCGGCGTGCGATCATGATTGCACGCACCGTCCGGCCGATACCGACGATTGATCGATTCGTGGCGGGGCCGCAACCGAATTCGCGGAACCACCGTCCCGTCGGGAGGGCGTCGTCGGGTCCGTAACGGCGTGTGCCGCCCCGGATGATCGTCCGGGGCGGCACACGTGCGAGTTTCGGCGGCGGGGTGTCAGGCGCCGCGGCGCTTGGCCTTGAGCAGGTCCAGGCGCTCCTTGAGCAGGTCCTCGAGTTCCTCGATGGAGCGACGCTCGAGCAGCATGTCCCAGTGGGTGCGCGGCGGCTTGACCTTCTTCGGCTCCGGTGCGGCGCCCTCGACGAGGGTGCCCTCGAGACCGTTCTTGCAGATCCAGGTGCCGGGGATCTCCGCGTCGTCCGCGAACGGCACGTCGTATTCCTCGCCGTTGTCGCAGCGGTAGCGCGCGATTCGCCGCGGCGCCAGATCGTGGTCGCGGTCGGTTTCGTAGCTCACCGCCCCGAGTCGGCTGCCTCGCAGTACACGATCTGCCATGGTGGTGTCCTTCCTTGTGTGCTCCGCCCGGGTGACGATGCCGTGCGGCATCGACGCCGAGCTCGACGTCCACTGTGCTCAACGTCGGCGGAGCCGATTCCGTTCCCGCGGCCCACCGAGGAGCCGAAGGGCAAGTCTACCGACCCGCCGCACCGCCACGCGCACGGTGCCCGCACCGGCCGCGCCTCCGGTGTTCCCACCGCCCCGCCGGGGGTGCGGGCGGGCAGTACAGTGACGCTCGTGACCGGACGTGACACGCGAGCGAGCACGTGCCTGTGGTGCGGGCGCCCGGTACCGGAGATCGGCACCGGCCGGCGACGCCGGTACTGCCGCCAGTCGTGCCGGCAGCGCGCCTACGAGCAGCGCAGCAGCGCCCGCCGCGCCGGCCTGCCTGAGGATTCCGTGGTGCTCACCGCCGCCGAGGTCGAGGCGCTCGCCGACCGCGCCTTCCGGGTGCGCTGCGCCGCCGAGGACGTCGCCACCGCGGTCGCCGAGGGCGCCGCGGCCGACGAGCTGACCGCCCTGTGTACGGAGCTGCTCGAGCTGGCCCGCGACGCCGAACGACTGCGCTGATTACCCCCGATCGGGCCGACGGCACCCGGTCGGGAGCACAGGCTCAGGCGAAGAAACCACCCATGGTGTAGACGACCTGGCAGAACGCGCCGTTGGCGTACTGCAGCGAGCCGAACAGCGCGCCGAGCACCGCGCCGGGACCACTGTCGATCACCGCGGACTGCAGCCCGCCGCCGTTGTTGTCGAGGGTGGCGACCCCGGCCCGGATGTTCTCCATGTTGATCCACACGAACTTCAGATCCGAGGCGGTCACCGGCGCGCCGGCGGTGGGTTCGACGAACACCTCGATCGAACCGAACGGCACCTGGCCGTGCGGGCCGGGATGCACCCAGGCGGTGGTCATCGCGAACGGCACGACACCGCCGCCGCAGCCCGGACCGACGGTGGGTGCGGGCGCCGAGAACGGCTGCGGGATGTTCTTCGGTGGCGGCGCGAACGGATTCGCCGAGCCGGACTCGGCGACGAGCCGCTCGAGCGCGGCGAGGGTCTCGGGGGAGTCGGCGACTTCCGCGCGCAACTGGTCGAGCGGCACCCCCGGCGGGGCGGTGTCGGCGGCGGCCTGGGCGGGGACCGCGAGCAGGGCGGCGGCGAGCAGAGCGGTGACGAGCGGGGCGGATCGGCGACGCAACATCTCGGGCTCCTTCGAATCGGGTCGAGCAGGCGGGACGAGACGATCCGGTCGCGATCCGGTCACGCACCGGTCGCGGCACGGAGGCACGAAGGTGACGGCCGCTTCGAGAATAAGGACACCTATCCGGTTTCGGAGCGTTTCCGGCGAGCCCGATCCTGCTTCGACGCCGACCTCATTCGTCACTCCGGTCACGAACAGGGCATTCCTCCCGGCCGTCGGGAAAACGTTATCGAAACGCGACTGATGCCCTGCGGGGGAACGATTTCCGAGGTCACCCGCGGTGCCGCACCGGTCCTGCCGCGGCACGGGCACGACCTCCGGAGCTCATCGGCCGGTGGTGGTGCGGTCGTCGCCGCAATCCGGTCGTACCGGTCGCACAGGTGGTCTAGCTTGTTGTGTGGTCCCGGTCACACGGGATCACACGATCGAACGGGGGTCCGATCGCGGCGCCGCACGCCCAGCGGCACCGGGGTCGGCCCCTGCACGCGATGTCGGGGGACACACGCCGATCACGGCCAACAACATCGCTTTCGGAGGGGACATGTCGCTGCGACACCGTCGTCCGCAGATACCGGCCGGCGCTTTCCCGTTGTCGTCCGCGCAACGGGCCATCTGGTTCGCGCAGCAGCTCGCACCCGAGGTACCCGTGTGCATCGCGCAGTATGTGGATCTGCGCGGCACCCCGGACCTGGATCTGCTGCGTCGCTGCGGATATCGCGCCGGCGCCGAGTTCCAGTCCGCCTATCTGCGGGTCGTCGACGTCGACGGCGAACCCGTCCAGTACGTCGACCCCACCGTCGAGGACCGCAACGAGATCCGGCTGCTCGACTTCCGCGGCGCACCCGATCCGATGGCGGCGGCGCACGAGTGGATGACCGCCGACTACGCCACCCCGGTGGATCTGGCGCACGACCTGCTGGTGAACATGACGATCCTGCAGGTCGCCGACGACCGGTTCCTCTGGTACGCCCGCATCCACCACGTCGCCCTCGACGGATTCGCGGCGATGACCATGGTCAACCGCATCGCCGCGCTGTACACCGCGGCGATCGAAGGCCGCGAGGCGGAGCCGTCCAAGGCCGCCGACCTGCGCGCCCTGTACGACTGGGACCGCGACTACCGCACCTCCGAGCGCTACCGCACCGACCGCGACTACTGGATCGAGCGGGTCGCCGGACTCGAGGACGGCTCGACCCTCGCGCAACGCGACGCCCCCACCGCGGCGGTGTCGCTGCTGTCGAGCCACACCCTCCCCGACGAGCTCGTCGACGCGCTGACCGCAGTGGACGACGAGCCGGGACTGTCGTCGACGGCGGCGGTGATCGCGGCATTCGCGTGCTATCTGGCGCGGATGACCGGCCGCGACGACGTGATGATCAACCTGCCGGTCTTCGCCCGCACCACCGCGATGGCCCGCCGCTCCGGCGGCATGCTCGTCAACACCGCGCCGCTGCACATCTTCCTCGAACCGGGCGACACCCGCACCGATCTGGTGCGGCGGGTGCAGCTCGAACTCACCGGGGCGCTGCGGCACCAGCGGTTCAGCCTCGAGGACATCCGCCGCGAGACCGGCGCGGCCGGCGATCCGTACCGCTATGCCGGGGCGATGGTCAACGTCATGCTGTTCCGGCAGGAGATCGTGCTCGGCGCCATCCGCGGCGAGTTCCACATCATGACCTCCGGTCCCGTCGAGGACCTGCTGGTCAACATCTATCAGAGCGGCGACCCGGCCCGGACCTTCCTCGACTTCCGCGGCAACCCCCACCGCTACGACGAGGACGAACTGCGCACCCACCACGACCGGTTCGTCGAACTGCTCGACGATTTCCTGCGCAGCGCCCCCGACCGTATGGTCGCCGCGATCCATCCGGCCAGCGTGACCCTCGGCGAGCAGCGCCGCCGCGCCGCGGCCGCCGCCGGTTTCTGGCGCGAACGCCTCGCCGACGCCCCCGAACGACTCGAACTGCCCCGCCCGGTCACCGAACCCACCGACGACACGCCCATCGACGTCGAGGACCGCCTGGCGGTCACCGCCGCAGCGCTCGCCGCGCGCTTCGCCACCACCGAGGGGGGCGCCCCGGACACCACCGTCGCCGCGGTGCTGCACGCCGCCACGGCGGCGCTCACCGCCCGGCTGACCGGCCACGACGACGTCCTCGTCGGGGTGGCCCGCGACGGGCGGGTGCTGCCGCTGCGCGTCGTCGTGGACCCGGCCGAACCCTTCGCCGAGTTGGTGCGGCGCGTGCGCACCCTCGACGCGGACCTGTCCGCCCACACCGACGTCGACCCGGCCGTGCTCGCCGACCTCGGGCCCGCATGCCCGGTGGTGCTCGCCCTCGACGACCCGACCCCCGCCCCTGCGGAGGCGGTGCTGCGCGTGGCGATCGACACCACCGGCACCACCGTGCAGGTCCGCACCGGCTACCGGCCCGAGCAGGTGGACGCGCACACCGCCACCACCACCGGCCGGCGACTCGGCCGCGCCCTGACCGCGGTACTCACCGACCCGCACCTGCCCACGGGGGATCTGCCGTTCGTCGGCGGCGACGAGGTCACCGGGCTGGTCCCGGCGCACGGCGACCCGGCGCGCTCCGCGCAGACCCTGCCGGAGATCCTGTGCGCGGTCGCCGCGGTCGTGCCGGACACCGAGGCGGTGGTATGCGAGGACCGGCGCATGACCTACGGCGAACTCGACACCTGGTCCAACCGGCTCGCCCGCGTCCTCATCGACGCCGGGGCCGGACCGGAGACCTTCGTCGCCGTCGGCATCGCCCGCTCCCTCGAATCGGTGGCGGTGATCTGGGCGGTCGCCAAGTCCGGGGCCGCCTTCGTGCCCGTCGACCCGAAATATCCGGCCGAACGCATCGAGTACATGCTCACCGACTCCGGGGCGATCCTGGGCCTGACCACCGCCGCGCACCGCGACGAGCTGCCCGGCACGGTGCCCTGGCTCGTCCTCGACGATCCGGATCTCGACGCACGGATCGCGCAGGCCGGTGATGAGCCGGTCACCGACGACGACCGGCCGGGCACGCTGCTGTTCGACCATCCCGCCTACCTGATCTACACCTCCGGCTCCACCGGCCGCCCCAAGGGCGTGGTGGTGCCGCACCGTGGCCTGGCGAACCTGTCGGCGACCCTGCACACCCGCCTGGCCCCGCCCCCGGCGGCGCGGGTCTCGCATTTCTCCTCGCCGAGCTTCGACGCGTCGATCTTCGAGTACATGACCGCCTTCGGCATCGGCGCGACCCTGGTGGTGGTGCCCGCCCACATCTACGGCGGCGACGAACTGTCCGCGCTGCTGCGCCGCGAACGGGTCACCCACCTGTTCTCCACCCCGGCCGCGCTGGCGTCGGTGGACCCGACCGGCGTCGAGTGCGAGGCGGTCACCGTCGCGGGTGAGGCGTGCCCGCCGGAACTGGTGGCGCGCTGGGCACCGGGGCGGCGGATGTACAACGCGTACGGGCCCACCGAGACCACCATCGTCTGCAACATCACCGACATGCTGGTGCCGGGGGAGACCGTCACCATCGGCCATCCGGTGTGCGGCATCGACGAGCTGATCCTCGACGGTCGGCTGCACCCGGTGCCGGCCGGGGTCGCCGGGGAGCTGTACATCGCCGGCCCCGGCGTCACCCGCGGCTATCACGACCGGCCCGGCCTGACCGCGACCCGCTTCGTCGCCGACCCCTTCGGCCCGCCCGGCTCGCGCATGTACCGCACCGGCGATGTCACCCGCTGGCGTATCCGCGACCCGCGCCATCCCGCCCGTTCGGTGACCGTCGAATATCTCGGCCGCTCCGACTTCCAGGTCAAGATCCGCGGCTTCCGCATCGAACTCGGCGAGATCGACGCCGCGCTGAGCGGCCGCCCGGACGTCGCCTTCGCCGTCACCCTCGGCCGCGCCGCACCCTCCGGGGAGCAGATGCTCGTCTCCTATGTGCTGCCCGACGCCGGCTGCACCCTCGACCCGGAGCAGCTGGCCGCGCCGCTGGCGGCGCGGCTGCCCTCCCACATGGTGCCCGCCGCGATCATGGTGCTCGACGAGATCCCGCTGACCGCCGTCGGCAAACTCGACCGCAAGGCGCTACCCGAACCGGTCTTCACCGGCGCCGGCGGGGCGGCGACGATGTCGCCCACCGAGACCGCGCTGGCCGCGATCTTCGCCGACCAGCTCGGTGTCGCCGAGGTCGGCGCCGACGACAGCTTCTTCGAGCTCGGCGGCAACTCGCTGGTCGCCACCCGGGTGATCTCGCGCATCAACGACGCCTTCGGCACCGATCTGGGGGTGCGGTCGCTGTTCGAGGCCCCCACCGTGCGGGCGCTCGCGGCGAATCTGCCCGCCGGTGACGACGTCGACCGGCCCGCCCCGGCGCCGGTGCTGCCGCGCCCGGACCGCATCCCGGTCTCCGCCGCCCAGCAACGCCTGTGGTTCGTCGACCAGCTCGACCCGTCCTCGGCCGCCTACAACATCCCGGTCGCGCTGCGACTGCGCGGCGCCCTCGACCAGGCGGCGCTGGTCGCCGCGACCCGCGATGTGCTCGACCGGCACGAGGCACTGCGCACCGTCTACCCGGCCACCCCGGCCGGGCCGATCCAGCAGGTGCTGCCCGTCGACGCGCTCGCCGTGGACCTGACCCCCACGGCCACCGACGATCTCGACGCGGACGTCGCGGCGGTGGTCGCGGCCGGTTTCGATGTCACCGTCGACCCGCCGCTGCGGATGCGACTGTTCCGTGTCGCCGACGACGAGCACGTGCTCGCCGTGGTGGTGCACCACATCGCCGCCGACGGGGCATCGCTGGCGCCGCTGTCGCGGGATCTGGTCACCGCCTACGCCACCCGCGCCGCCGGCACCGCCCCGGACTGGGCGCCGCTGCCGCTGCAGTACGCCGACTACACCCTGTGGTTCGCGGATCTGCTCGGCGACGTCGACGACCCGGCCTCCCGCGCCGCCCGGCAACTCGAGTACTGGCACGAGATCCTCACCGCCGCCCCCGATCTGCTGGCGTTGCCCACCGACCGGCCGCGCCCGCCGCAGCAGTCCTTCCGCGGCGCGAGCGTCGACGTCGAGATCGCCCCGGAGCTGTACGGGCGGATCCGGCAGCTCGCCCACGCCCACACCGCCACCGAGTTCATGGTCGTGCACGCCGCCCTGGCGGTGCTGCTGGCCCGGCTGTCCGGCGGCGACGACATCGTCGTCGGCACCCCCGTCGCCGGGCGCAGCCACCGCCACCTCGACGACCTGGTGGGCATGTTCGTCAACACCGTCGCGCTGCGCACCGCGGTGCCCGCCGAACTGTCCTTCGCCGAGTTCCTCGCCGCGGTGCGCGACACCGACCTGGCGGCCTTCGCACACACCGACCTGCCGTTCGACCGGCTCGTCGACGCCGTGGTGCCGGCCCGCTCGGCGGCCTATTCGCCGCTGTTCCAGGTGATGCTCGCCTTCGCCGACACCACCGGCGCACATCTGACGCTGCCCGGCCTGGACGTCGACATCGCCGAGATCGACACGCACACCACCAAGTTCGACCTGCACCTGCAGCTCGGTGCGGTCGCCGACGGCGACGGCCGCACCCACGCGCTGCGCGGCGCGCTGTCCTACGCCACCGACCTGTTCGACCCCGCCACCGCCACCGCGATCGGGCAGCGCCTCGTGCGGCTGCTCGAGACGGTCACCGCCGATCCGGCGGTGCCGGTCGGCGACGTCGATCTGCTCACCGCCGACGAACGCCGCACCGTGCTCGACACGTGGAACGCCACCGCCGCCGACGCCGGTCCCGCCACCACCCTCGGGGAACTGTTCGCCGCGCAGGTCGCCGCGACCCCGCACGCCCCGGCCGTCACCGTCGACGGCCGCACCCTCGGCTACGCCGAATTCGACGCGGTCACCAACCGGCTCGCGCGGCGGCTGCTGCGCGCCGGCGCCGGACCGGACCGGGTGATCGCCCTCGCCGCGCCGAGGTCGCTGGATCTGCTCGTCGGCATGTACGCGATCGTCAAGAGCGGCGCCGCCTATCTGCCGCTCGACCCGGACCATCCCGCCGAGCGGCTGCGCTACGTCCTCGACACTGCCGCCCCGATCGCGGTGCTCACCACCAGTGACGTCGCCGACGCCCTGCCGGACACCGGCGCCGAGGTGCTGCGCATCGACCGGCTCGACCTCGACGACGAATCCCCGGCTGCCCTCACGGCGGCGGAGCGGCCGGAGCCGACCGGCGCGCATCTCGCCTACGTGATCTTCACCTCCGGCTCCACCGGCCGCCCCAAGGGCGTGGCGGTGCCGCACGCGGCGATCGTCAACCGGTTGCGCTGGATGCAGCACACCTATCCGCTGACCGCCGAGGACACGGTGGTGCAGAAGACCCCCGCCACCTTCGACGTGTCGGTGTGGGAATTCTTCTGGCCGCTGCAGGTCGGGGCGCGCCTCGCCGTCGCCGCCCCCGGCGGGCACCGCGATCCCGGTTATCTGCTGCGGCTGTTCGCCGAGGAGCAGGTCACCGTGGCGCATTTCGTGCCGTCGATGCTCGCGGTGTTCGTCGACGCCCTGCACGGCCGGGACCGGGATCCGCTCGCGTTGCGGCACGTGTTCGCGTCGGGGGAGGCGCTGCCCGCCGAGACCGCCGCCGCGCTGCGGGAGGCGCTGCCGCACACCGCCCTGCACAATCTGTACGGGCCCACCGAGGCCGCGGTGGACATCACCGCCTGGACCACCACCGGCACCGACCACGGGTCGGTGCCGATCGGGCTGCCGGTGTGGAACACCCGCACCTACGTGCTCGACGCGCGGCTGCATCCGGTGCCCGCCGGCGCCGCCGGCGAGCTGTATCTGGCCGGCATCCAGCTCGCCCGCGGCTATCTCGACCGCCCGGGCCTGAGCGCCGACCGGTTCGTCGCCGACCCGTTCGGGGCGGCGGGGGAGCGGATGTACCGCACCGGGGATCTGGCCACCCGCCGCGCCGATGGTGCCCTGATGTACCTGGGGCGCACCGACTTCCAGGTCAAGATCCGTGGTCTGCGCATCGAGCTCGGCGAGATCGAGCAGGTGTTGCGCGCCCGCGAGGAGATCGGGCAGGCGGTGGTGCTCGTCCACCACGGCGCCGACGACCGGCTCACCGGCTATCTCGTGCCCACCCCGGGGCGCAGCATCGACACCGCCGCGGTCACCGCCGATCTCGCCGCGCAGCTGCCGGACTACATGGTGCCCGCCGCCCTCGTCGTCCTCGACGCGCTGCCGGTCGGCCCCAACGGCAAACTCGACCGCAATGCGCTGCCCGCCCCGCCGGCCCCGACCGCCGCCGGTGGCTATCGGGCGCCGCGCACCCCCACCGAACAGCTCGTCGCCACCGTCTTCGCCGACCTGCTCGGCGTCGGCCGGGTCGGCGCCGACGATCACTTCCTCGACCTCGGGGGCACCTCCCTGCTCGCGATGCGCGCCGCCGCCCGGCTCGCCGCGGACACCGGTGGTGAGCTCGGCATCCGGGAGATCTTCGACCATCCGGTCGTCGCCGATCTCGCCGCGCACCTCGACCAGCCCGACCGCACCGGCGCCGGGCGCGGCGCCCCGGTGTCCGGGCCGCGCCCCGACCCGGTCCCGTTGTCCCCGGCGCAGCAGCGGATGTGGTTCATCAACCAGTTCGACACCACCTCCCCGGCCTACAACATCGCCGTCGCCCTGCGCCTGACCGGCCGGCTCGATCAGGCGGCGTTGCAGCACGCCATCGGCGACGTCGTCGCCCGGCACGAATCGCTGCGCACCCGCTATCCGCTCACCGACGACGGGCCCGTGCAGGTGGTGGTGCCCGCCGGCGCCGCCGTGCCGGATCTGGCGGTGCTCACCGTCGACGACGGCACCGACCTCGACAGCGAGCTCACCCCGATCCTCGCGGCCGGATTCGATGTGGCCACCGAGATCCCCATCCGCATCCGGGTGCTGGCCCTGGCCGAGGACGAGCACGTGCTCGTGCTCGTCGCCCACCACATCGCCGCCGACGGTTTCTCCATGGGGCCGCTGGCCCGCGACGTCATCGCCGCCTACAGCGCCCGCCACGCCGGGCAGGGCCCGCAGTGGACGCCGCTGCCGGTGCAGTACGTCGACTACACCCTGTGGCAGCACCGGGTGCTCGGCGACGACACCGACCCGACCTCGCTGGCCGCCGAACAGCTCCGGTTCTGGCGCGCAGCGCTCGCCGGCGCCCCGGAACTGCTCGAACTGCCGCTGGACCGGCCCCGCCCGGTGCAGCCGTCGCGGCGCGGCGCCCGCATCCCGTTCACCCTCGACGCCGCCGCGCACCGCCGGCTGCTCGACATCGCCCGCGCCCACGATGCGTCGGTGTTCATGCTGGTGCACGCCGCACTGACGGTGCTGCTGGCCCGCCTGTCGGGCAGCGACGACATCGTCGTCGGCACCCCCGTCGCCGGTCGCGGGCACCGCGCCCTCGACGACCTGGTCGGCATGTTCGTCAACACTGTGGTGCTGCGCGCCCGGGTCGACGACGACGAGCCGTTCACCGCGCTGCTCGATCGCATCCGCACCGGTGACCTGACCGCCTTCGGGCACACCGAGGTGCCGTTCGAGCGGCTCGTGGAGGTCCTCGACCCGCCCCGCTCGACCGCCTACACCCCGCTGTTCCAGGTGCTGCTCGAATTCCAGGACACCGAACGCCCCGAGATCGAACTGCCCGATCTGTCGGTGCGGGTCCTCGATCTCGATCCGATGCTGGCGCTGTTCGACCTGCAGCTGTCGATCGCCGAGACCACCGACGCCGACGGCCCCGCCGGTATCCGCGCGTCGTTCACCTACGCCACCGACCTGTTCGATCCCGCCACCGTCGCCTCGTTCGCCGACCGGTTCGTGCGCATCGTCGAGGCGATCACCGCCGCCCCCGACATCGTGGTCGGCAGCATCGACATCGTCACCGACCGGGAACTGGCCGATCTGACCCCGGCGCGGGGCCTGCCGCCGGTCTCCCCGCAACTGTGGCCGGAACTGCTCACCTCGATCGCCGCGATCCTGCCCGACGCGGTCGCCCTGCGCTTCGCCGACCGGCAGGTCACCTACGCCGAACTCGACGCCTGGTCCACCCGCGTGGCCCGGCTGCTCGTCGACGAGCACCGGATCGGCCCGGAAACGGTGGTCGCGCTGGCGTCGACCCGCTCGGTCGAATCGGTCGCGGTGGTGTGGGCGGTCACCAAGACCGGCGCGGCGTTCGTGCCCGTCGACCCCGCCTACCCGCCGGAGCGGGTGAGCTACATGCTCACCGACAGCGCCGCCGTCCTCGGCATCACCACCGCCGCGCACCGCGACGCGCTGCCGGTGCAGGTGCCGTGGCTGGTGCTCGACGACGACGCCGTCGCCGCCCGGATCGCCGCGACGAGCGACGCGCCGATCACCGACGCCGACCGCACCGCCGCGCTGCACTTCGATCACCCGGCCTACCTGATCTACACCTCCGGTTCCACCGGCCGCCCCAAGGGCGTGGTGGTCACCCACCGCGGCATGACCAACCTCAACGCCGAGGTGCGCAGCCACTTCACCATCACCCACCGGGCCCGCGTCTCGCACCTGGCGTCGCCGAGCTTCGACGCGTCGATCTTCGAGTTCACCAAGGCGTTCTGCGCCGGCGCCACCCTGGTGATCGTGCCGCCGGACGTCTACGGCGGCGACGAACTCGCCCGGCTGTTGCGTGAGGAGAAGGTCACCCACGCCTTCATCACCCCCACCGCGCTGGCGTCCCTCGACCCCACCGGACTCGACGACCTCGAGGTGCTCGTCGTCGCCGGTGAGGCCTGCCCACCGGAACTGGTGGCGCGCTGGGCGCCGGGACGGCGCATGTTCAACGGCTACGGTCCGTCCGAGGCCACCATCGAGACCAGCGTCAGCCCGCAGCTGCGGCCCGGGCACACCGTCACCATCGGCGGCCCCGCCGTCGGTTTCCACCAGACCGTTCTCGACGACCGGCTGCGGCCCGTCCCCGTCGGGGTGGCCGGCGAGCTGTACATCGCCGGGCCGGGCGTGGCCCGCGGCTACCATCGCCGCCCCGATCTGACCGCCGCCCGGTTTGTCGCCGACCCCTACGGCGCCCCCGGCGAACGCATGTACCGCACCGGTGATGTGGTGCGGTGGCGGCACGACGGCACCGTCGAATATCTCGGCCGCTCCGATTTCCAGGTCAAGGTGCGCGGCTTCCGCATCGAACTCGGCGAGATCGACGCCGCGCTCACCGCCCACGACGCGATCGCCTTCGCCCACACCATCGGGCACACCGCACCCAGCGGCGACACCGTGCTCGTGTCCTACGTGCTGCCCGACACCACCGACACCACCGCCGGGGAGATCGATCCGCGGGCGCTGCGCGCCTGGGCCGCGGCGCGGCTGCCCGGCCACATGGTGCCCGCCGCGGTGGTGGTGCTCGACGAGCTGCCGCTGACCCCGGTCGGCAAACTCGACCGCCGCGCCCTGCCGGTGCCGGATCTGACGCGGCTCGGCGGCGACTACCGCGCCCCGAGCACCGATCTCGAGGCCACCGTCGCCGAGATCGTCGCCGAGGTCCTCGGGCACCCGCAGGTCTCCGTCGACGACAACTTCTTCGATCTCGGCGGCAACTCCCTGATCGCCACCCGTGTCGTCGCCCGCCTCAACGCCGCGCTCGGCACCGACGCCGGGGTCCGTGCCCTGTTCGAGGCCCCCACGGTGCGGGCGCTCGCCGCACGGATCCTCGACGATCACGGCGGGCACGGGCGGGTGCCGCTGGTCGCCGCCGAGCGGCCCGAACGGTTACCGCTGTCGCCGGCGCAGCAACGCATGTGGTTCGTCAACCAGTTCGACACCACCTCCGCCGCCTACAACATTCCCCTGGCGATCCGCCTGTCCGGCCGCCTCGACGTCGCGGCGCTCACCGCGGCGGTGCGCGACGTGCTCGACCGGCACGAGAGCCTGCGCACCTGGTATCCCGGCGACGACCAGGGTCCCCGCCAGGTCGTCGTCGACACCGACCGGGTGCTCGGCGCGCTGACTGCCCGGCCGGTCACCGCCGAGGAACTGCCCACCGAGCTCGGCGAGTTCGTCGGTGCCGGTTTCGACGTGGCCGCGGCCGTGCCGGTGCGGCTGCGGCTGTGGCGCCTGGACGAGCACGCCCATGTCCTGGCGGTGGTGGTGCATCACATCGCCGCGGACGGCTCGTCGATGGCGCCGCTGGCCCGCGACCTGATGCTCGCCTACACCGCCCGCACCGGCGGGACGGACCCGGACCGGGCACCGCTGCCGGTGCAGTACGCCGACTACGCCCTGTGGCAGCGCCGGCTGCTCGGCGACCCGGACGACCCGACCTCCCTCGCCGCCGCGCAGCTGCGGTTCTGGCGCGACACCCTCGCCGACGCCCCCGAACTGCTGCCGTTGCCCACCGACCGGCCGCGCCCCACCCAGCGCAGCTTCCACGGCGCCCTGTACCGCTTCACCGTGCCCGCCGACGTGCAGCGGCGCCTCGAGGCGCTGGCCGCCGAGCACGACACCACCGTGTTCATGGCCGCGCACGCGGCGTTCGCGGCGCTGCTGGCCCGCCTGACCGGCACATCCGACATCGTCATCGGCTCCCCGGTCGCCGGTCGCGGGCACCGCGCCCTCGACGAGCTGGTCGGCATGTTCGTCAACACCGTGGTGCTGCGCACCCCCGTCGACGGGGCCCTGTCGTTCACCGACCACCTGCACCGCACCCGCGAGATCGACCTCGCCGCCTTCGGGCACGCCGAGCTGCCCTTCGAGACCCTCGTCGACGTGCTGGCCCCGGCCCGCGAGACCGACCGGTCCCCGCTGTTCCAGGTGGTCCTCGAATACGGCAACACCGAGCAGGCCCATCTGGTGTTGCCCGAGCTCGAGGTCGACGCCCTCGACCCGGAACTGCCCGTCGCCAAGTTCGACCTGCAACTGACCCTGCAGGACACCGATCCGGCCGGGGTGGGGGAGCCGGGCGGGATGCCGGCGGCGTTCACCTATGCCACCGATCTGTTCGATCCCGACACCGTCGCCTCGTTCGCGCAGCGGCTGGTGCGGTTGCTCGACGCGGTCACCGCCGACCCGCACCGCCCCATCGGCGACGTCGATCTGCTCACCGAGGACGAACGTCCCACCGCCCCCGCTCCGTTGCGCCCGGCCGCAGAGACCCTGCTCGATCTGTACGCCCGCGGCGCCGGACTCGACCCGGCCGCGATCGCGGTCACCGCCCCCGACGGGTCGCTGCGCTACGACGCACTCACCGACCGGGTGCAGCGCCTGGCGCGGCTGCTCGTCGAGCACGGCGCCGGACCGGACCGGCTCGTCGCGGTCGCGTTGCCGCGCGGCACCGACCTGATCGTCGCGCTGCTCGCCGTGCTGCACAGCGGCGCCGCCTATCTGCCCATCGACGTGGCGTTCCCGCCGGACCGGCTTGCGTACATGTTCGACGACGCGGCCCCGGTGTGCCTGCTCACCACCGCCGAACACGCCACCGCCCTGCCCCCGCACACCCCACCGGTCGTGGACCTGCACGACCCGGCGGTGCGCACCCGACTTTCCGAGATGCCCGGTGGCGGTGACGGATTGCCGCGCGTGCACCCGGATGCGGCGGCGTACGTCATCTACACCTCCGGGTCCACCGGCCGCCCCAAGGGTGTGATGGTGCCGCACCGCACCGTCGTCACCCTGCTCACCGACACCACCGAGATGTTCGGTGTCGACGCCTCCGATGTGTGGACGTTGTTCCACTCCTACGCCTTCGACTTCTCGGTGTGGGAACTGTGGGGCGCGCTCGCCCACGGTGGCCGGCTCGTCGTCGTCGACTACCACACCGCCCGCAACCCGCAGGAGTTCCTGGCGTTGCTGCGCCGCGAACGGGTCACCGTGCTCAACCAGACCCCGACGGCGTTCTACCAGCTCATCGACGCCGACCGCGCCGCCGGCACCGACCTGCCGGCGCTGCGCCGGGTGATCTTCGGTGGGGAAGCCCTCGACTTCGGGCAGCTCGACCGCTGGTACCGGCGCCACGACGACACCGCCCCGACGCTGGTGAACATGTACGGCATCACCGAGACCACCGTGCACGTCACCGCCCGCACCATCACCCGCGACCTCGCCGCCACCGCCGCGGCGAGCCTGATCGGCCAACCACTTCCGTCGCTGCGCCTGCACATCCTCGACAGCCGGCTGCATCCGGTGCCCGCCGGGGTGATCGGCGAACTGTACGTCTCCGGCGCCCAGCTCTCCCGCGGCTATCTGCACCGCCCGGATCTGACCGCCACCCGGTTTGTCGCCGACCCGCACGGCGCCCCCGGCGACCGGCTCTACCGCACCGGGGACCTGGCGCGCCGCACCCGCGACGGCGAGATCGAATATCTCGGCCGCGCCGACTTCCAGGTGCAGCTGCGCGGATTCCGCATCGAACTCGGCGAGATCGAAGCGGCGCTGCTGCGCGCCCCCGGTGTCGGCCGCGCCGTGGTCGTCGTCCACACCGACGACGTTTCGGACAGCTCTGACATCGCCGGCACCTCCGGCACCGCCGGCACCGGGCGTCTCGTCGGCTATGTGGTGCCCGAGACCGGCCACGATCTCGACGTCGACGTGGTGCTCGACCACGCCGCCGGGGAACTCGCCGCGTACATGCTGCCGTCCACCCTGGTGGTGCTCGACACGCTGCCGGTCACCGCGACCGGCAAACTCGACCGGCGCGCGCTGCCCGCCCCCGACTTCGCCGCCCGCACCACCGTCTCCCGCGCCCCGGCGCGCGGCCCCGAAACGGTGCTGGTGGAACTGTTCGCCCAGGTCCTCGGCCTGCCGACGGTGGGGGTGGACGATTCGTTCTTCGCCCTCGGCGGCGATTCGATCATGTCCATCCAGCTGGTCTCCCGCGCCAAGGCCGCCGGCCTGGACCTGACCCCCCGCGAGGTGTTCGAACACAAGACCCCCGCCGCGCTCGCCGCCGTCGTCGGCACCACCGCCCCCGCGGAGACCCTCGCCGAGCTGCCCGGCGGCGGGGTCGGGGACATGCCGCTACCGCCGATCGCGCACTGGATGCTCGACCGCGGCGGCAGCATCGGCCGCTACTCGCAGGCCCTGCTGCTGCGCCTGCCCACCGGACTGGACGCGGCCACGCTGCGGGCGATCGTCACCGCCGTCCTCGACCGGCACGACATGCTGCGCGTGCAACTGCGTCCGGCGCCGGACGCCCCCGGCGGACACGTGTTGCACGTACTGCACGTACCCGCCCCGGGCAGCGTCGACGTCGACACCGTCGTCCACCGGGTGCCGGTCACCAGCGCCGCCGACAGCGACGACTTCTTCGCCCTGGCCGCCACCGAACTCGACGCCGCCGCCGACCGCCTCGACCCGCACCACGGGGCAGTGGTGCAGCTGGTGTGGTTCGACGCCACCAGCGGCGCCGGCCGGTTGCTCATCGTCATCCACCATCTCGCCGTCGACGGGGTGTCCTGGCGCATCCTCGTCCCCGATCTGGTCGCCGCGTGGGCGGCCGCCGCGGCCGGCGGCGCCACGAGTGGTGCGTTGCTGCCCCCGCACACCGGCACCAGCGTGCGCCGCTGGGCCCACGCCCTGCGCGACGCCGCCCCCGCACGCCGCACCGAACTCGACTTCTGGCGCGGAGTGCTCGACGGACCGAACCCGCCGCTCGGGCACCGGACGTTCGATCCGGCGCGCGACACCAACGCCACCGTCACCACCGTCGCCACCGAACTGCCCATCTCGGTCACCGAAGCGCTGCTCACCGCCGTGCCCACCGCCTTCCACGGCGCCGTCGACCACGGGCTACTCACCGCGCTCGCCCTGGCGGTGGCGGCGTGGCGCCGCGACCGCGGCCACGACCCGACCTCGCTGCTGCTCAACCTCGAAGGGCACGGCCGCGACAGCACCGCCGCCGCCGGCGCCGACCTGTCCGGCACCGTCGGCTGGTTCACCACCATCCACCCGCTGCGCCTGGACCTGACCGGCATCGACCTCGACGACGCGCTCGCCGCCGGCCCGGCCGCCGGTCGCGCCGTCAAGACCGTCAAGGAACACCTCGCTGCCGTCCCCGACCACGGCACCGGCTTCGGGCTGCTGCGCTATCTCGACCCCGACACCGCGGCCGACCTGGCGCACGCGCCGGCCCCGCAGGTCAGCTTCAACTATCTCGGCCGCCCCACCGCCGGGGTCACCGACACCGACACCCCCTGGCTGCCCATCGACGGTTTCCCGCGCGGTGGGGCGCAGAGCCCGGACATGCCCGCCGCCGCGGTGCTCGACATCAACGCCGTCACCGCCGACACCCCCACCGGTCCGGTGCTCAAGGTGCACTGGTCGTATCCGGCCGGGCTGCTCGACGACGCCGACGTCACCGCCCTCGCGCATTACTTCGCCACCGCCGCCACCGCGCTGACCCGGCACACCCGCAGCCCGCACGCCGGGGGCCTGACCCCCTCGGATCTGCCGCTGGTGCGACTGCACCAGGACGTCATCGAACGCCTCGAGCAGCGCTACGGGCGCCTGGACACCGTGTGGCCGACCGCGCCGCTGCAGACCGGTCTGCTCTTCCACGCCCTGCTCGCCGGGGACCGCCCCGACGCCTACATCGTGCAGCTCGTGCTCGACCTGCGCGGCGAGGTCGACGCGAGCCGGATGCGCCGTTCCCTGCAGTTGCTGCTCGACCGGCATCCGGCGCTGCGCGCGGCGTTCCCCGCCGCCGGGGACGGGCACGTGCAGGTCATCCCCACCCACGTGGAGGTGCCGTTCACCGTCGCCGACACCAGTGACGACCCCGACCCCGACGACGCCGCCGCGCAGCTGCTCGCCCTCGATCGGCGCACCCGCTTCGACACCGAGACCGCGCCGCTGCTGCGCGCGACCGTCGTGCACACCGGCCCGGGCCGGCACCTGCTGGCATTGACGAATCATCATCTGCTGCTCGACGGCTGGTCCACCCCGGTGCTGATCCGGGAACTGCTGATGCTCTACGCCACCGACGCGGACCAGCGGGCACTGCCGCCGGCACCGCACTACGGCAGCTACCTCACCTGGCTCGCCGACCGCGACCCGCAGGCCTCCCTCGACGCCTACCGCCGTGCCCTCGCGGGGGTGGACGAGCCGACCCTGCTCGCCCCGCAGCACCGGCCCGGCACCACCGCCGGGATCTCCGAGGACCTCGACCTGGACCTGGACACCGGCCTGTCGGTGCGGCTGCACGACACCGCCACCGCCCGCGGCGTCACCGTCAACACCCTGGTGCAGACCGCCTGGGGTGTGGTGCTCGGCGCGCTCACCGGCCGCACCGACGTGGTGTTCGGCGCGACCGTCTCCGGACGGCCGCCGCAGATCCCCGGCATCGAGGCGATGGTCGGGTTGTTCATCAACACCGTCCCGGTGCGCATCACCGTGCGGCCCGGCGACACCGTCGGCGGGCTCGTCGACCGGGTGCAGGCCGAACAGGTCGCGCTGCTCGATCACCATCATCTCGACCTGGGCACCCTCGACCGGCATCTCGGGGCCGCGGTGCGGTTCGACACCCTCACCGTCTTCGAGTCGTATCCGGTCGAACGCGCCGGCCTCGACCGCGACACCGACCTCGGTGGCATGCGGGTCGCCGACATCACCGGCCGCGACGCCGCGCACTACCCCCTGTCGGTGGTCGTGCACACCGACACCGCGGTGCACCTGCGCATGAAGTACCTGCCGGAGGTCTTCGACCGCGATGCCGTCACCGCAATCGCCGCACGCATCACCGCCGTGCTCGACGCCCTGACCGGCGACCCGGCCGCCCCGATCACCACGCTGCCGGCGCTCACCACCGCCGAGCAGGACGCACTGCTGCCGGTGCACGGACCGGCCGGGGGCAGCGACATCGCCCTGCCGCACCTGCTGGCCGCGACCGCCGCCGCACACCCGAATCAGCCGGCGCTGCGCGACGGGGAACGGGTGCTGACCTACCGCGACCTCGACGAACGCTCCACCCGGCTGGCGCGGGTGCTGCTGCGCCACGGCGCCGGCCCGGAAACCTTCATCGCCGTCGGCATCGCCCGCTCCGTCGAGTCGGTGACCGCGATGTGGGCGATCACCAAGACCGGCGCGGCGTTCGTGCCCGTCGACCCGCGCTATCCGACCGAACGCGTCGCGTTCATGCTCGACGACTGCGGCGCCACCGTCGGCCTGACCACCACCGCGCACCGCGACCAGCTCCCGGACACGGTGCCGTGGCTGCTGCTCGACGACCTCGACCGCGACGCCGCGGGGGAGAGCACCGCCACGATCGACGACACCGACCGCCCCGTCGCGCTGCGGCTCGATCACCCCGCCTACCTGATCTACACCTCTGGCTCGACCGGCCGCCCCAAGGGTGTGCTCACCACCCACCGCAGCCTGGAGAACTTCGCCCGCGATCAGCGCGGCCGCTTCCACGCCGGTCCCGGCGCGCGGGTCATGCACGTCTCGTCGCCGAGCTTCGACGCGTCGATCTTCGAATACCTCCTCGCGTTCGGGTCCGGCGCCGAGCTGGTGGTCGTGCCCCCGCACATCGTCGGCGGCGCCGAACTCGGCGCGCTGCTGCGCGAGCAGCGGGTCACCCACGGGTTCATCACCCCCGCCGCGCTCGCCTCCCTCGATCCGGCGGATCTGACCGCCTTCACCGATCTCGCGGTCGGGGGGGAGGCGTGGCCGGCCGATCTGCAGGCCACCTGGGCGCGCGGGCGGCGTCTCGTCGACGCCTACGGACCCACCGAAACGACCATCATGGCCGCGATCAGCGACCCCCTGGGGGTCGACGACCCACTCACGCTCGGTGGTCCGCTGCGCGGGGTGCACGCCGTCGTCCTCGACACCGCGCTGCGGCCGGTGCCGTTCGGCGCCGTCGGCGAGCTGTATCTGGCCGGCTGGGGCCTGGCCCGCGGCTATCACGCCCGGCCCGCGCTGACCGCCGCCCGGTTCGTCGCCGACCCCTACGGCGCCCCCGGCGAACGCATGTACCGCACCGGGGATCTGGTGCGCTGGGTCGGTGACCTCGACCGGCGGGATCTGCGCATCGACTATGTCGGGCGCAGCGACTTCCAGATCAAGATCCGCGGCTTCCGCGTCGAACTCGGCGAGATCGACGCCGTGCTCGCCGCCCACCCGGCCGTCGGATTCGCCGCCACCGTCGCGCACCGCGCGCCGAGCGGGGAGACGGTCCTCGTCGCCCACCTGCACCCGACGCCCGGCGCCGACATCGACCCGGTCGCGGTGAAAACCCATGTCGCCGAGCGTCTTCCGGCGCACATGGTGCCCACCGTGGTCAGTGTGCTCGACGAGATCCCGCTGACCCCGGTCGGCAAACTCGACCGCGCCGCCCTGCCGGCACCGGAGCTGACCGCCGGCGACCGCCCGGCACCCACCGACCCGCTCGAGTCGCTCGTCGCCGACGAACTCGCCGACGTGCTCGGCCTCGACCGGCTCGGCGTCGACGACAACTTCTTCGACCTCGGCGGCAACTCGCTGCTCGCCACCCGCGCCGTCGCCCGCCTCGGTGACCGGCTCGGCCGACCCGTACCGGTGCGCGCACTGTTCGAAGCTCCGACCGTGGCCGCGCTCGCCGCGCACCTCGACGACCGACCCGCCCCCGAGAGCGAGGAACCCGCCGCCGGCACCACCTCCGGCCCGGTCGCCGGCCCGCGCCCCGAGCACATCCCGCTGTCCCCGGCGCAGCAGCGACTGTGGTTCATCAACCAGTTCGACCCGACCTCCGCCGCCTACAACATCCCCCTGGCCATCCGATTGTCCGGGCACCTGTCCCCGGCCGCGCTCGGCGCCGCCCTGCACGATGTGCTGGCCCGGCACGAGAGCCTGCGCACCGTCTACCCGGCGTCGGCGGCCG
This sequence comes from Rhodococcus sp. 5G237, assembly GCF_053764735.1. NCBI lineage: Bacteria > Bacillati > Actinomycetota > Actinomycetes > Mycobacteriales > Nocardiaceae > Rhodococcus > Rhodococcus sp. 5G237. The sequence goes on from NZ_JBSNCD010000007.1 coordinate 284,172, forward strand.
GACCGCACCAGCGGATCCTCGCCGCCGCCGACGCCCCGCTGCCGCTGGACGTGGTGCCCGCCGGGGAGGACACCGTGCACACCGCCATCGCCGATTTCCTCGGCGCCGGCTTCGACGTCACCGTCGACATCCCGGTGCGGGCGCGGGTGTTCTCCTTCGGCCGTGACGACCATCTCGCCGTGCTGGTGGTGCATCACATCGCCGCCGACGGCGGTTCGACCGGTCCGCTCGCCCGCGACCTGATGATCGCCTACGCGGCCCGCAGCCGCGGGGAGACCCCGGCGTTCGGGCCGCTGCCGGTGCAGTACGCCGACTACACCCTGTGGCAGCTCGACCGGCTCGGTGACCCGGACGGCCCCGGCACCCTCGCCGCCGACCAGACCACCTACTGGCAGCAACGCCTCGCGGGGCTGCCGGAGGTGCTGCCGCTGCCCACCGACCGGCCCCGGCCGCCGCAGCAGTCCTTCCGCGGCGACATCACCCGTTTCACCGTCGACGCCGATCTGCTCGCCCGGCTGCAGCAACTCGCCGCCGCCCGGCACAGCACCGTGTTCATGACCGTGCACGCGGCGTTCGCGGTGCTGCTCGCGCGGCTGTCCGGCAGCGACGACATCGCCGTCGGCTCCCCGGTCGCCGGTCGCGGGCACCGTGCCCTCGACGATCTGGTGGGCATGTTCGTCAACACCGTCGTGCTGCGCACCGCGGTGCCCGCACACGCGTCGTTCACCGAGCTGCTCGCCGCCGTCACCGACAGCGACCTCGATGCCTTCGCACACGCGGATCTGCCCTTCGACCGGGTCGTCGACGCCCTCGCCCCGGCCCGCTCGACCGCGCACTCGCCGCTGTTCCAGGTCTCGATCGAATTCCACACCGCCGAGCTGCCCGCGGTGGAGCTGCCGCACCTGAGCGTGCAGGGCGTCGCCCTCGACCCGACGGTGTGCAACTTCGACCTCGAACTGCTCGTCGGGGAGAACACCGAGGGTGGTCTCGACGCCGCTTTCGTCTACGCCACCGACCTGTTCGACGCCGAGACGGTGCGGGGCTTCGCCGACCGGTTCGGCCGGCTGCTGCACGCGATCGCCGCCGACCCGCACCGCCCCGTCGGTGATCTCGACCTGCTCACCGCCGCCGAACACACCGCCCTGGTGCCCGCAATCGGACCCGAGGCCGAACCGGCGGTGCTGTGGCCGCAGCTGCTCGACACCGCTGTTGCCGCCGCCCCGGATACCGTCGCGGTCGTCGACGGCGACCGAAAGGTCACCTACCGCGAGCTCGACGCCCGCGCGCACCGGCTCGCGCGGCACCTGCTCGACCGCGGCGCCGGACCCGAACAGGTCGTCGCCCTGGCGATCCCGCGCTCGCTCGAGTCGGTCACCGCGGTGTGGGCGACGGTGCGCAGCGGCGCGGCGTTCGTGCCGGTCGACCCCACCTATCCGGCCGACCGCATCGCCTTCATGCTCGACGACAGCGCCGCCCGCATCGGCATCACCGTCGCCGCGCACCGCGCTGCACTGCCCGACGAAGTGGACTGGCTCGTCCTCGACGACCTCGACCTCACCGAAGGGCCGGTCGCACCCGTCGACGACGCGAACCGGCCGACGGTGCTGCGCCCGGATCATCCGGCCTACCTGATCTACACCTCCGGCTCCACCGGCCGCCCCAAGGGCGTGGCGGTCACCCACCGCGGCCTGGCCTCCCTGGCCCGGGAGGAACGCGAGCGGCTGCAGGTCACCGCCGCGGCCCGGGTGTCGCATCTGGCGTCGCCGAGCTTCGACGCGTCGATCTTCGAGCAGATGATGGCGCTGTGCGCGGCGGCGACGCTGGTGGTCGTGCCGCCGCACGTCTACGGCGGCGACGAGCTCGCCGCGGCGCTGCGTGCGCAGCGGGTCAGCCACGCCTTCATCACCCCCACCGCGTTGGCCTCGCTGGATCCGGACACCGTCCCCGAGCTGCACACCCTGCTCGTCGCCGGCGAGGCATTGCCACCGGAGCTGGTGGCGCGCTGGGCGGCGTCGCGGCGGGTGATCGACGCCTACGGTCCCACCGAGGCGACGATCATGACCTCCCTCGGTGACCCGCTCACCGTCGGTGAGCCCGTCACCATCGGCACCCCCAGCCGCGGCTTCCGCGCGCTGGTCCTCGACGGACGGCTCCAGCCCGTGCCCGTCGGGGTGGCCGGGGAACTGTATGTCGCCGGGCCGGGTCTGGCCCGCGGCTACCACGACCGGCCCGCTCTGACCGCCGCCCGGTTCGTGCCCGACCCCACCGGCTCGGGGGAGCGGATGTACCGCACGGGGGATCTGGTGCGGTGGACCACCGATCATCGCCTCGACTACGTCGGCCGCACCGACTTCCAGGTCAAGATCCGCGGCTTCCGCGTCGAACTCGGCGAGATCGACGCGGCACTGGCCGCGCACCCGCAGGTGGTCTTCGCCCACACCCTCGGCCACACCGCCCCGTCCGGTCAGGCGGTGCCGGTGTCCTACCTCCGCCTCGCCCCGGACGCCGATGTCACCGCCGCCGAGGTGAAAACCTTCGTCGCGCAGCATCTTCCACCGCACATGGTGCCGGCGGTGATCACCGTGCTCGACGACATCCCGCTCACCCCGGCCGGCAAACTCGACCGCGCCGCGCTGCCCGCCCCCGTTTTCACCGCCCCGGCCGGGGACTACCGGGCACCGAGTACCGACCTCGACACGCTCGTCACCGACCTGTTCGCCGAGCATCTCGGTCTCGACCGGGTCGGGGTCGACGACGACTTCTTCGATCTCGGGGGCACCTCGCTGCTGGCCACCCGGCTGCTGCCGGCACTCGGGGAACGACTCGGGCGGCGGGTGCCGATCGCGTCGATCTTCACGCACCCGACCCCGGCGGAACTCGCCGCGCACCTGAGCAGCGGCGAGTCCGAGGCGAGCAGCGACATCGACGAGGCGTTCCGGGTGCTCGTGCCGCTGCGCCCCGGCACCGGCACCGCACTGTTCTGCATCCATCCCGCCGCGGGACTGGCCTGGCCGTACAGCACCCTCGCGCACCGGCTCGACGACGACCGGCCCGTCTACGGACTGCAGTTGCCGGCGCTGTCCGGTGGTCCGCGGCACGACACCATCACCGCGCTGGCCCGCCACTACGTGCGGGAGATCCGCCGGGTGCAGCCGCACGGCCCGTATCACCTGCTGGGCTGGTCGCTCGGCGGGGTGGTCGCGCACGCCGTCGCCGTGGAACTGCGCCGCGCCGGGGAGATCGTCGACACCCTCGCACTGCTCGACAGCCACCTGGTGGTCGGGGCGTCCCCGGCCGTCGGCACCCGCGACATGCTGCGCGATCTCGGTCTTCCCGTCGACGACGGTGAGCCGAGCTTCGAGCACGCCGCCGCGGTGCTCGACGAGGCGTTCGGCGGCGGCACCGGATTGACCGCCGCCCACCTCGAACGGTTGCACGCCGGCTCGACCGACACCGCCCGCGCCGCGCGGCGGCACGAACCGGACACCTTCGACGGGGACGCGTTGTTCTTCACCGCGGCCCGCTCGGAGGCCCCGGTTCCGGCGGTGGCGGCCTGGCACAACGTGATCGCCGGGGAGATCCACCAGTACCGGCTCGACTGCGACCACCACGAGATGGTGAGCGCCCGGGCGGTGGAGACGATCATCGCGGTGCTGTCGGCGCGGCTGACCGAGAGCGACGCGACACTGCGCCGGTGGGGGCGGATCGAAGTGCAGGCCGCCGGACGCAACGGGAACCGCCGCAACTGACCCCACATCATGCACGCACTGCATGATCCGAGATGCACATTATGAGTTGGATTAATTCTCGGGGGGGCGATTCACTGAGGGCATGACCAGCAGCCCTCCCACCGCCGACGTCGACCTGTTCGCCGACGACGTCCTCGTCGACCCCTACCCGACCTTCGCGCAGCTGCGCGAACTCGGACCCGTGGTGTACCTGCCGCACCACGACGTCTACGCCCTGACCCGCTACGACGTCATCCGCGGCGCCCTCGCGGACACCGCGACGTTCTCCTCCCGCGCCATCGCCTTCAACCCCGCCGCCAACGACGCCCTCCAGGGCACCTCCCTGGCCTCGGACCCGCCCGTCCACACCGAGCTGCGCGCCACCCTCACCGAGAATCTCTCGCCGCGCGCGCTGCGCGGACTCAAGATCACCATCGAGACCAAGGCCGACACGCTCGTCGCCGACCTCGTCGCCACGGGCTCCTTCGAGGCGATCGACGCCCTCGCCCGCGCCTTCCCGCTCGAGGTCGTCGCCGACCTCATCGGCTTCACCGGCGAGGTGCGCGCGAACATGCTGCGCTGGGGGCAGGCCGCCATGGAGGTCCTCGGCCCGATGAACCAGCGCACCGCCGAGAACTTCCCCATCGCCGGGGAGCTCTACGCGTGGTGCTCGCAGGTGCAGGCCGAGGATCTGACCCCCGGCTCGGTCGGGCGCGGCATCTTCGACGCCGAGGCGCGCGGCGCCATCCCCACCGGCAGCGCCGGGCACATCATCCACCAGTACCTCGGGGCCGGGGTGGACACCACCATCGCCTCGATCGGCAACCTGATCGCGCTGTTCGCGGCGTTCCCCGACCAGTTCGATCTCGTGCGCGCCGATCCGACGCTGGTGCCGTCCGCCTTCGCGGAGGTGCTGCGCTACTGGGCGCCGCTGCACGCCTGGGGCCGCGCGGTCACCCGCGACGTCGAGATCGACGGCTACCTGATCCCCGGCGGGTCACAGGCAGCGGTGCTGCTCGGCTCCGGCAACCGCGACCCGCGGCACTACGACGACCCGGATGCCTTCCGGGTGGCCCGCAACCCGGTCGATCACCTGTCCTTCGGCTACGGCCCGCACGGCTGCGCCGGGCAGGGCCTGGCCCGCCTCGAGGCGCACGCGATCATCGCCGCCCTGGCACGGCACGCGCGCCGCTTCGTCGCCGCCGACCCGATCCGGGTGCCCAGCAACACCACCCGTTCCATCGACGCCCTCGAGATCCTGGAGGTTGTGCCCGCATGAAGATCACCCTCGACCGTCCCCGCTGCGAAGGCCACGGCCTGTGCGAGGAGGCCGCCCCCGAGTTGATGCACCTCGACGACGACGGCGAACTGATCCTCGATGTCACCGAGGTGTCCGCGGACAGCGCCGAGGCCGCCGCGGCCGGCGCCGCCGTCCGCGTGTGCCCCGTCGCGGCCCTGAGGCTGACATGAGCACCGCAGCCGACATGCCCACCGTCATGGAGCGGATCGTGGTGGTCGGCAACGGCATCGCCGGGCAGACCGCCTGCGACAGCCTGCGCGGCGCCGGGTTCACCGGGCAGCTGACCGTCGTCGGCGACGAACCGGTCCCCGCCTACTCGCGGCCCGCGCTGTCGAAGGCGCTGCTCACCGACGGCGGCTCCCACGAACTCGCCGCCCCCGCGCACGGCGCCACCGAACGCCTCGGCGTCGCCGCGGCCGGCCTGGACGTGCACGCACGGCTCGTGCACCTCGACGACGGCACCGCGCTGGAGTTCGACGGGCTCGTCATCGCCACCGGTGCGCGGCCCCGGCCGCTGGGGGAGGCGCTGGTGCTGCGCACCCTCGACGACGCCCTCGCCCTGCGCGAGCGGCTCGCCGAGCGGCCCTCGGTGGCGGTGGTCGGCGCCGGCCCGCTCGGCATGGAGGTCGCCTCCGCCGCCGTGCAGGCCGGCTGCGAGGTCACCGTCGTCGCCGACACCACCCCGATGCGCCCGCAGTTCGGGCCGTATCTGTCCGACCTGTTCACCACCGCCGCCACCGCCGCGGGGGTCGAACTCGTCTACGGCACCGCCACCGGCTTCGCCGCCGGGACGATCACCCTCGACGACGGCAGCCGCGTCACCGCGGAGCTGGTCGTCGCCGCGATCGGCGACATCCCGAACGTCGAGTGGCTGCGCGAGTCCGGGGTGCTCACCGACGGCAGGTTGGTCGCCGACTCGCGTGGACGGGTCGCGCCGGGCATCGTCGCCGCCGGCGACGTCGCGCATGTACCGATCCGTGGAGTGGTGCGGCGGATCCCGTTGTGGAACAGCGCGATCGAACAGGCCCGCATCGCCGCAACGGCCGTGCTGCTCGGCGACGCCGCACCCGAGTTCGATGCCGATCCGTATTTCTGGACCGAGCAGTTCGGACTGCATCTCAAGGCGGTCGGGCACCTGCCCGTCGACGGGGAGCCCACCGTCCTGACCGGAGAGGATCCGCGCGACGCGGCGTTGCTGCACTGGCGGCATCCGGACGGCGCGGGGGTGGCGGTGGCGATCAACCACCGCATCCCCATCCCGCGGCTGCGGCGCGCCGCGGCCACCGGGGAACTGCCGACCCCCGCGACGGCGGCTCGGTAGGTTCGTGAGGGTGACCCGCCCTTCGGAGCATCCGGCCGATCCCGACCTCGCGCGGCTGGCCGCGGTGAACCTCAACCTGCTGGTGCCGCTGCTGGCGGTGCTCGAGGAACGTTCGGTGACCCGCGCCGCCGCGCGGGTCGGGATGACGCAACCGGCGATGAGTCATGCGCTGGGCCGGATGCGCCGGTTGCTCGATGACGAGTTGGTCGTGCGGCAGGGGAGCGGGCTGATGCTCACCCCGCGCGCCGTCGAGCTGATCGCGCCGCTGCGGGAGGTGCTGCGGCAGACCGCGCGGGTGGTGAACTTCCCCGGTTTCGACCCGGCCCGCGACACGCGCACCATCACCCTGGCGATGACCACCAGCACCGCCTTCGTGGTCGGGGCAGAGCTGATGCGTGCGATCGGCGAGCGGGCCCCGCACGCGTCGGTGCGCCTCCGCACCTTCGTCGAGCCCCAGCCGGCGGACTTCACCGACGACGGGGTGGACGTGGTGCTCGTATCGGAGGCGTTCGCCGCGCCCTATCCGCGCGAGCGGCTCTACGAGAACCGGTGGGTGGTCGTCGCCCACCCCGACACCGCTCCCGACGCCGGGGCGCTGGAGTTGCTCGAATCGGTGCCACACACCGCCTACGACGCGCGGCACCGCATCACCCCCTATGCGGCGCTGGATGCGGCCGGGGTGCCCTATCGGATCGGCGGTCTGGTCTCGGATTTCTTGATGGTGCCGCAGTTGGTGGCGCGTGCCGGTGGGGTCGCGATCCACACCTGGCGGGTCGCGGCACAGATGCGCCGTCAGCTGCCGCTACGGATCGAGGAGTTCCCGTTGCCGGTGCCGCCGTTGGGGATCGACATGGTGTGGAATCCGCGCCTGGCCGACACCGCGTTCATCTCCTGGTTGCGGGCGATCCTCGTCGAGGCCACCAGCGGCGCGAACCTCGGCGAGTGACCGCGCCCGCCGTTCAGTCGTTCTGCGCGTCGAGCAGGTGGCACCACGAGTCGGTGAGTTCGTCGAGGCAGATCTCGCGCGGGGTGCGCCAGCCGACCGAGAAGTAGCAGCGCGACATGTGTTCGAGCTGCCCGAAGGCCAGCACGCAGCGGATGCGGCGGCGCTCCGGGTCGAGTCGATCGGCCCGGTCGAGACCGGCGGTCATATCGGTGACCGCGCCTTCGAACCATTGCTCGGTCGTCGCCGCGACGTCCGGTTCGTGGGCCGCCTGGTAGGAGGCGGTCATGTACGGCTTCATCTCGTCCCACTGGGTGAGTTTGCGGTCGAGCCACTGCCGGATCAGGGTGCGTGAGCCGGAGGCGACAACCTCGGTCAGCGACGGGTCGTCGGCGGCGGTGAGGATCGAGTCGACCTTCGTCAGCAGCGCGCTCATCACGTCGGCCTTCGACGAGAAGTGCAGGTAAAAGGTGGTTCTCGTGGAACCGGCGGCGGTGGCGATGTCGTCGATGGTGGTCGCGGCGTAGCCCTTGGTGCCGAACAGGTCGAGCGCCTTGGTGAGGAACAGCTCGTAGGTCATCTGCTTCTGGGCGGCACGGAGCGACATGGCGGAAATCCTATCCTCGACGCAGCAGTTACCGGCGAGTACAGTCACACATCGTTCAGCAATTTCACTTGACAGTCTGTAATCCGAATCCGTACTGTGACTGTCACCACGTCGCGTTCCCGGCGACGTCGACGAAAGGAAAGTGCCGATGACAGGCGCCGCGCCCCGCACCGTCCACACCGTCCTCGGCCCCGTCCCCGCCGACGACCTCGGTGTCGTCGCGGTCCACGAGGCCCTGCTGTCGGTGCTGCCCGGCGCCGAGCACGCCTACGACATCGACTTCGACCGCGCCGAGATCTTCGCGACGCTGCTCGCCAAACTCCGCGCCTTCCGCGCCGCCGGCGGCGGCACCGTCGTCGACGCCACCGGCATGTTCCACGGCCGCGACGTGCCGATGTACGAGAACCTCTCCCGCGCGGCGGGGGTGCACATCGTCGCCTCCACCGGCCTGGGCCCGGAGACCCTGCTCGGCGGCTACTTCCTGACCCCGCAGACCAACCCGCCCACCCCGTGGCCCGCGGACAAGTTCGCCGACCTGTTCACGAAGGAGATCACCGAGGGCATGGTCGTGCCGCGCGTCGAACGCCGCAGCCCCGCCGGCCTGGTCGCCACCGCCGCGAATCCCGACGGCATGACCGCCACCGAGGAGAGCCTGTTCCGCGGCGCCGCCCGCGCCGCCCGCGACACCGGGGTCGCGGCGATCCTGCGCTACGGCGCCGACGCCCTCGCCGACCTCGATGTCGCGCTCGGCGAGGAACTGCCCGCCGACCGCCTCGTCGTCGCCGGCCTGGACCGCCGCGACGCCGTCGCCGCCGGCGCGCCGGAGAAGATCGCCCGTCGCGGCGCCTACCTCGCACTCGACCACGTCGGGACCGACGACGAGACCCACATCTCCGACGCCGAGCGCGTGGCCCTGGTCCGCGATCTCGTCGACGCCGGTCTCGGACACCGGATCCTGCTGTCGTCGAGCGCTACCGGCGTCGCCAAGGGGCATCCGGCGAACGATCTGCCCTACGAGACGGTGCTCACCGGTTTCGTGCCGCAGCTGACCGCCGCCGGTCTCACCGACGACGTCGTGCAGCAGATCCTCCTCGCCAACCCGCAGGACCTGCTGGCCGCGCGCTGAACCGCCGCCGACCACCCATCACCGAGAAGTCTTCGTCCCGAAGGGGAATTGCTGTGTCGAGAGTCAACACCGTCCTGGGCCCGATCGCGCCCGAGGAACTGGGCATCGTCGCCGTCCACGAGCACATCGGATACGGCATGCCCGGCTCCGAGCTGGACACCCGCTGGTGGAAGAGCCCCGAGGTCCGCTACGAGGAGACCGTCCCGAAGCTGCGCAAGTTCCACGAGTACGGCGGCGGCACCTTCGTCGACGTCACCGGCATCTGCAACGGCCGCGACATCGACTACTACAAGTCCCTCTCGGCGAAGACCGGTGTGCACATCGTCGCCTGCACCGGTTTCGTCGGCGGCGACACCGCCCTGCCGTTCTTCGAACGCGCCTCCGTCGACTACCTGATGCGCCAGTTCGTGCACGAGATCACCGTCGGCATCGGCGACACCGGCAGCCGCGCCGGCGTCATCAAGGTCGGGGTCTCCCGCGGCGGGAAGATGACCGAACTCGACAAGCGCATCTACCGCGCCGCCGCCCGCGCCGCCCTCGCCACCGGCGTACCGATCCTCACCCACCTCGCGATCGACGCCGAGAACGCCATCGCCATCTTCACCGAGGAGGGCCTGCCGCTGCACCGGGTGCTGTTCGGGCACGCCGACGACGGCGTCAACGCCGACAAGACCCGCGACACCTGGATCGCGCAGCAGGGCGGCCGGGTCGGCTTCGACACCTTCGGCTACGAAACCGAACTCGAGGACCCGCCGTTCTGGGCCCGCCCCCGCAAAGAGCGCCTCGCCCACTTCCTGCGCTTCCTGAACGCCGGCCACCTCGATCAGGCCCTGGCCGGCGTCGACGCCAACTGCAGCCCACTCGGCTGGCCGGGCGTCAAGGGACACACCGTGAACTACCTGTTCGAGGACCTCATCCCGGACCTGCGCGAGGCCGGACTCGACGAGGCCACCATCACCAAGCTGTTCGTCGAGAACCCCGCCGACTTCCTCACCATCGCGCAACCCTGACCCGAATCTCCCGGCGCACCCCCGCGCCCTCCGAAAGAGACACTCACATGCAGACCTCGGATCCGACCAACCTCACCATCGCCGTCGTCGGCGCGGGCTATGCCGGTGCGGCCGCCGCCCGGGCCCTGTCGTTGCTCGGCGCGAACGTCACCGTCTACGAACAGGCCCCCGAGATCCGCGAGGTCGGCGCCGGCATCGGCCTGCGCCCGTCGAGCATGGCCCGCTTCCGCGAGTGGGGCATCTTCGACGACATCGCGAAGGTCAGCTCCCCGAGCGACTACTTCGAGATCCTCACCGCCACGGGCGAGCCGATCATGAAGGACACCTGGCCGGCGCACGGCGACCAGAAACACACCCACCTGATCCACCGCGGCGACTTCATCGACACCCTCATCGCCTCCCTGCCCGACGGCATGGTCAAACTCGGCCACCGGCTCGAGCGCATCGAGGACCACGGCGACCGCAGCACCCTGACCTTCACCAACGGCACCCGCGTCGACGCCGATCTGGTCATCGGCGCCGACGGCATCAAGTCCGTGGTCCGTGAGCAGCTGTTCTCCGACGCCGAACCGGTATTCTCCGGCGAACGCGCCTACCGCGCCGTCATCGACATCACCGACGCGCACGGCATGGTCACCGACGACAACCTGCGCATGTACATCGGCAAGGGCACCAAGGTGTACCTGCTGCCGCTGCGCCACCGCGGCCAGGTGTCCTTCGACATCACCGCCCTGTGCCCGGATCCCGACTGGGCGCCGCAGGTGAGCAAGGACGACATGCTCGCCACCGTCGCCGGGTTCGATCAGCGCATCGTCGACATCACCGCCGGCCTCGACATGGACATCGTCAACATCCGCGGTGTCTACGATATCGACCCGATCGAGCGCTGGCACAGCAACTCGGTGGTGCTCATCGGCGACGCCGCCCACTCGATGCTGCACCACCAGGGCCAGGGCGCGAACTCGGCGATCCTCGACGCCGGGGTGCTCGCCGACTGCCTGCGCGACACCGACACCGTCGCCGCGGCGCTCGCCGCTTTCCAGGCGCAGCGCAAGCCGGTCACCGACGAACTGCAGCGCATCTCCCGCCAGGGCTGGACCGAGGACGAGGTCCAGGACGTCTTCCCGGGCCAGAAGCCCGCCGCGCAGCAGCCCGCCCAGTAGATCCCCACCCCACCCGTTCACCGCCCGAAGGAGACGACCGGCCATGCCGTTGCACCCCGAGATCGCCCGGATCCTCGCCGACCTGCCCGCCCCGCCGCCCGGACCGCTCGATCCGGCCGCGATGCGCGCCGGGGAGCAGGCGCAGGTTCCGCCGCTCGAGGAGCGACTGCCCCTGCACGAGGTCCGCGACGCGATCGCGGCGACCCCGGCAGGGGAGGTGCCGGTGCGGATCTACACCCCGACCGACGCCGACACCCGTGGCCTGGTCGTCTACTTCCACGGCGGCGCGTTTTTCCTCGGTAGCCTCGACACCCACGACCACGTCGCCCGGCACCTGGCGAAGGCCACCGGCTGCACGGTCGTGTCCGTCGGCTACCGCCGCGCCCCCGAAGCGCAGTTCCCCGCCGGTCTCGACGACTGCTACGGCGTCGTGCGCTGGGCCGCCGAGCACGGCGACGAACTCGGTTGGGACGGAAAGATTCTCGCGGTCGCGGGGGACAGCTCCGGCGCCAACTTCGTCGCCGCCGTCACCGGCCTCGCCCACGACGACGGGTTCGACCGCATCACCCACCAGGTGCTGTACTACCCGTCCCTCGACCTCGACTTCGACGAAGACCGCTACCCGTCGATGCGGGAGAACGCCGTCGGCTACGGCCTCGAAACCGCCGGGCTGAAGCCGTTCAACGCCTTCTACCTCGACAGCGGAGCCGACCCCGCCGACCCGCGCGTCTCACCGATCAAGCGCCAGGACCTGTCGGGGCTGCCGGCGGCGCTGGTCGTCACCGCCGAGTTCGACCCGATGCGCGACGAAGGCGAACTCTATGCCCGGCGGCTCGAGGAAGCCGGGGTGCCGGTGACACTGCGCCGCTACGCCGGCGCCAACCACGGCTTCGTGCAGAACTTCTCGTGGATCCCCGAATACGCGCAGGTCTTCGACGAGACCGCCACCTTCCTGCAGGGCACCGCGCATGAGGGCACCGCGCATGAGTGAGGCACCGATCCACCCGATCGTCTCCCCATGGGGACGCTTCGGGCTCTACACCTTCTTCATCGACGCCGAACAGCCCGCGATCGTCGACACCGGCATCGCGTCGTCCCCGGCCGAGGGCATGGCCCCCACCCTCGAAAAGCTCGGCCGGCGACTCGAGGACGTGCGGTGGATCCTGCTCACCCACGGGCACATCGACCACATCGGCGGCGCCCACGCCCTGTGGGAGGCCACCGGCCGCCGAGCCCAGGTGGTCATCCACGAGGCCGACGCCCCGCTGCTGCGCTCGCGGCAGGCCCACGTCGACGACTACCTCACCGGCCGCGGCCGGTACCTGAACGACCCCGACGGGGCCGCGAAGGTCACCGCCGCCACCGAGGCCGTCATCTCCGGGGAGATGGAACCGACCATGCTCGTGCGCGGCGGGGAAACCCTCTCCCTCGGCGGGGGAGTCGAGATCTCCGTGCACTCGATCCCCGGGCACACCCCGGGGTCGGTCGCCTACGTCGTCGAAGGCCGGAACAGCGTGTTCGTCGGTGACGCCGTCCAGGTGCACGGCGCCGCCAACGGATTCCCCGGCTACACCGACCCCGACGCCTACCGCGACAGCCTCGCCTACCTGCGCGAGACGATCCGCCCCGAGAAGCTCTATCTCGGGCATCCCTACCGCCGCGCCGACGGCACCCCCTACGGCGTCGAACTCGACCGCGACCAGGCCGCCGAAGCCCTTCGGGAGAGCGTCGACATCGAAGGGGGAGTGCGAGGCGCCACGCACCGCTGCCTGTGCCACGGACTGCTCGACACCGACTCGGCGTACTCGCCGTTCGCCCCGGTCGCCGACGACCTCGGTTACACCGGCGATCCCACCCTCGAGCCGTCCCCGTTCTTCACCACACTGCACGGCTACCGCACCCAGTTCTCGCACCAGCACTGATCACGAAGAGGAGTCGTAGGTTCTCATGGCCGAGTTCGAAACGTTCGACGCAGGCGGACAGACCATCCACATCCGCAAGCACCTGCGGGTCCCCATGCGCGACGGCGTCGAGTTGGCCGCCGACGCCTACCACGGCGTCGACGACAAGCCCCGCCCCGCGCTCGTCGCACTGAGCCCCTACGGCAAGGAACTGCAGGCCCTCGCCCTGACCACCCCGCCGCAGCGCCGCCCCAGCCCCATGTGGGACGGCTGCATCGAGGCCGGCGACATCGCCCGCGTCGTCGCCGAGGACTACGTCCACGTCATCGGCGACATCCGCGGCTCCGGCAACTCCGACGGCGAGCACATCGGCAACTACAACGCCGGCGGGGTCTCCCTCGGGCAGGACGCCTACGACTTCATCGAATGGGTCGCCGCGCAGCCGTGGTGCGACGGCAACGTCGGCATGATCGGCATCTCCTATTTCGGGTCCATGCAGGTCCTCGCCGCCGCCGAACGACCCCCGCACCTGAAGGCCATCTTCGTCTCCGGTGGCCACTACGACTTCTACGAGACCACCTACCACGGCGGCGTCATGTGGTTCATGCCCCGCGCCGCCCGCGAGGGCCGCGGCGGTGACTCCGGCTGGGCGTTCACCGACCGGGTCAAGTCCCGCATGCTCGAGACCTACACCCCCGACGAGATCCGGGCGCGGGTCGCCCAGCGGCTCGCCGACCCGGATGTCGCGGCCTGGCCGAATCTCGTGCACGTGCTGCATTACCCGAAGCACCACGAAGCGTGGTTCGACATCATCACCAACGAACTCGACGGCGAGTGGTACGAGGAACGCAACCCGATCAATCTCGCCCGGAACATCGACATCCCCGTCTACCTGCAGATCGACCAGGGCCGCGGCTGGACGATGGACGGCACCATCGAACTGTTCCACGCCCTGCAAGGGCCGAAGAAGCTCGACATCGGCCCCTACCCGCCCATGCAGTCGCGGCCCTTCATCGAAGAGCACGACACGATGTTCCGCTGGTACGACTACTGGATCAAGGGCATCGACAACGGCATCATGGACGAACCCGCCGTGAACGTCTTCGTCGAAGGCTCCCGCCGGCGCGTCACCGCCGACCAGTGGCCGCCGAAGGACGTCGAGCACCGGGCGCTGTATCTGCGGCCGCGCGGCAAGCTGTCCACCGAACCCGAACCGATGGGCGCGCAGTACGCCGCCCCGGACGGCTTCTACCAGGCCCCGCTCACGGTCACCGACAAGGTCGAGATCCTGCGCTGGGAAACCCCGGTGTTCGCCGAACCCACCGAGATGATCGGCACCGGCGCCGCCCACCTCTTCGCCGAAATCGACCAACCCGACACCAACTTCATCCTCCGCATGTGGGACTACGCCCCGAACGGCAAGCGGCAGCTGATCACCACCGGCTACCTCAAGGCCTCCCACCGCGAGCTCGACGAACGCACCACCGAGGGCGACCCCTACCACCCGCACACCCGCGCCGTGCCCGTCGAACCCGGCACCATCGAGGAATACGTGCTGCGGCTGTATCCGTTCGCCAACACCTTCATGCCGGGCCACAAGCTCGTCGTGGAACTGTCGAACAACGAACCGCTCGCCGACGAACACAACGCACTGCTGCCGCCGGACGCCTTCCACCTGCCCGTCGGCCGCCCGGTGACCCACAAGATCTACCGGGACGCCGCGCACCCCTCGCGGCTGGTGCTGCCGTTCACTACGAGCGCGGCGAACTGACCTCGTCGTCCCGAGTTCACCGGGCTCGGTCTCAGCCGAGCCCGGTGAGCGCCCCCGGCGCCCACCCCGGCCAGCGCACCGCACCCACCGGCACCCCACCCGCGAACCGCGCCACCACCGCCGGGGTTCCGGACGCCGTGTCGTACACCGACGCCTGATCGGCGCGGCCGATCGCCTCGGCCACCAGCGGCCACAACCGTCGATACCGCGCCCGGATCTTGTCCTCGGGCACCGCATGCCCACCGGAGGCCACCCGGTGCTGCACACGCAGCACCGACATCATCTCGGGCACCAGCATCACGTGCAGCACCACCGTGAACCCCGCCTCGTGCGCGCGGTCGATCAACTCCAGCTTCGACGGATGCGAGAACACCGTCTCCGCGATGAACGACCGGCCCTGCCGCAACAGCCGGTCCCGCGCCGCCGCGGCGAGTTGCGCCGCCTCATAGGACATCTCCTCGGCACGATCGGGCCACCGCTGCCGCGCGATCACATCCGCGTTGACGAACACACTGCGCGGCAGCAGGGGAGCGAGGGACAACTCGACGAACGTCGACTTGCCGGACCCGTTGGGACCGACGATCAGATCCAGACGCCTCATGCGTCGTCGAGCACCCGGCGACTACCGTCGGGACGCTGCTCGACCAACCGGCCCTCGTCGTCGAGCACCACCGTGGTGACCCCACGCGCAGCGAGGATCTCGACGTAGTCGGTGCGGGCCAGCCCGTCCGCCAGGCGCGCATCGATCTCCGCGTCGAACAAGCGGCCCTCGGCGGCGGTGAGTTCGCTCAGCTCCCGCGTACCGGCCAGCGCCTCGTGCACCCGGTGCAGGGAGGCGGTCTCGTGGGCGGTCATCGCGCGGCCGATGCGGGCCCAGTATTCGAGTTGCTGGCGTCCGGTGCGATTCTGGCGGCCGCCCTCGGCGATGGCGCTGTCGACGAGTTCGGCGTCGAAGCGGGTGACCTTGTCGGTGGACGACGTCATGACGGCCTCCTGATGTTGCAGTCTGCTACAAGCGTAGCTGTCTGCAACACGACGTGCACCCCCGCATCATTCCCTCAACACCGGTTCGTGACCTCCCGGTCCGCACCACCACCCGGATCGACACCCGATCGAACCCGAGCCGACGCCGAGGAACCGGCCACGCGACCTACCGTGAGCGAGTACTCCCATCGCCAGGAGGTGCGTGATGACCACGAAGATACAGGAACCCGACCAAGCACGACTCGAACAGACCCTCGGACAACTCGTCGTCGACATGGGCGCGGCCATGAACGGCGCCCTGGTCCTGATCGGTGTCGATCTGGGCCTGTGGCGAGCCCTCGACGAATCCGGCCCGACCACCAGCGAACAACTCGCGGCCCGCACCGGCCTCCGCGAACGCTATCTACGCGAATGGCTCTCCGCACAGGTAGCAAGCGGATATCTGACCTACGAGCCGGACAACGACACCTTCACACTGTCCCCGGAACACGCCATGGCACTCGCCCGCGAGGACAGCCCGGTCTACCTCGCCGGCGGCCTCCACCTGATCAGTTCGGTCTACAAGGACCGGCTACGCATCACCGAACGCATCCGCAACGGAGAGGGTTTCGGCTGGCACGAACACGATCCCGAACTGTTCGTCGGCACCGAACAGTTCTTCCGCCCCGGCTACCGCGCCAACCTCGTCGACGTGTGGCTGCCCACCCTCGACGGGGTCGTCGACAAACTGCGTGCCGGCGCCACCGTCGCCGACATCGGCTGCGGCCACGGTGTCTCGACAACCCTGCTCGCGCAAGCATTCCCGCAGTCCACCATCCGCGGCTTCGACTACCACGACGGGTCCATCGCACGAGCCCGCGAACTGGCTGCGGAGGAGGGTGTCGACAACGCCACCTTCGAGGTCGCTTCGGCCGTGGATTTCCCCGGATCCGACTACGACCTGATCTGCTATTTCGACTGCCTGCACGACATGGGCGATCCCGTCGGCGCACTGCGGTACGCGCGCGGCGCGCTCGCCGACGACGGCACGGTGATGCTCGTCGAACCGTTCGCCCGCGACAGCCTGTCCGAGAACCTCAATCCGGTCGGCCGGATGTACTACGCCGCGTCGACGGTGTTGTGCACCCCGTCGTCGCTCGACCAGCCGGTCGCACTCGGGCTCGGCGCGCAGGCCGGGGAGCGGCGGCTCGCGGACGTCGCCGCCGAAGCCGGCTTCGGCACCTTCCGGCGCGCCACCGAAACTCCCTTCAATCTCGTCCTCGAAGCACGCCCCTGAGTCACTCGTCGGCACACCGGATCGGACCCATCGGCGACCCCGGCGGCGCCGATGGGCCACGATCGGAGGATGGACCGCGTCACCCGACTCTCGCTCGCACTCGACCGTCAGGAGGGGCGGTGCCTGTGGTGCGGACGGGAGTTCGGGCGGTTGATCACCCCGACCACCGATCATCTGGTGCCGCGGCTGAAGGGCGGGCCGAGCATCACCGCCAACGAGGTCGCCGCGTGCCGACGTTGCAACGCCGACCGCGGACACGTCGCGCCGGTCGAATGGCTCGACCGGTGCCGGCAGCGCGACGGCTGGACGCCCGACGAGAAGCTGCTGACGCGACTGCTCGAGGAACTCGCCGACGAACTCGTCCGGGTCGGTGGCCATCGTCGTGCCCGGGACTATCTGTCCGCACAGTTGCGGCGGTTGCGGCGACCGTCGTGACACCGGTGAACCGAGTTCCCGTGCACCGCGATCAATACGTCACAGTGACGTTTCAGGGCCGGTCGCCCGGAGGGGAGAAGGGGAGTCCACGCCATCGACCCGACGGAACGCGACCCGCAGAAGAGTCAGGACGACCGCGATACCCCGGGGATCGAACGGGACGATGGTGATCACGAAGACCACCCAGAAGCGCAGGAGCCGTAATTGCGTCACCGTCGACCTCCCGGATCGCGTCGTCACTACCGCGCCGATGGAATCGGCGGAGATTCACGTTCACCGCAGGACCGCGGAGCCCATATGGAAACGTCACTGTGACGTTTTGACGGCGGTTGAGCGGACGAGTAGGGGACGAGGTCGGCAGGCCCGGAAGGCCACCTCGGACGCCCGAAGCGGCAGACGGGCGCGAGGCGGCGGCCCCGGGCGGACCACAAGCCGTGGATCAGGTCGGCGCGGGCCGGCCATGACAGATGCGTGGCAGTTCGGATGCCGGGAGCGAGTCGGTGCGGGATTGTTCGCATGCCGCGGGATGCAAGGGAACAACGCGCGATAGACGACATGGCGCACAATGCGAGGCAGTGCACGCAACGACGCCGCAGAGACAAGAATCCGGACGCCCGTCGGAACCTCGGGATTATCGGCGCGGAACCCCAGGTCACCGCGCATAACAAAACTGCCGATAATCTACATTATGTTAACTAGAATGAAATCGGACCTCCTCCGGCTAGGTGCGGCAAGGGCGTCCGAGACATTCGGAAATCCCTGATTCGACCCGGATCGATGCGATGGGCCCCACCTGTCACCCGGCCCCGCCTGTCACCCGGCCTCCGACCCGAGGCCGGCTCGCCTCCGGACCGAACTCCGCCGCCGTAACCCGCCGGCGCCCGTACCGGATCGAGCCGCCGATCCGCTCGACGCGCGTTCGGCTGCTCATGCATCGGTGCCATGCTGCAGCGACGCGCACACTGCAACGACTCACGGTTCGCCGATGCGGCGTTGCGACAGCACCGTGTCGTCGTCGCGTGCATGTTGCGCGCGCACTGGATCGCGCGGACGATGCGCATGCTGGTGGTGTGAGATCATCCCGTCCCCCGGGGTGCCGCGACCACCGATCACCCCTTCTCACCTCTTCCACATTTGATGGATAATCACCGTTATCCATGAATCATGTTGGTAATCAACAAATTTCACGTACACAGAAGTGAACGGTTCCATTGTGCCCCGCGCATGTCCCCCGCACAGCCGATCCGGTCCCGATCTCCTCGAACCTCGAGGGCGAGCCCGATCTCCGCACCGCATCCCCACGACACCAGCGCATGCCTTCCACCCCACTATCTGCCCTTGGGACGGCACAATTCGGGGTCCTTCTCCCCTGCCCACCCCGTCTCGTCAGCCGTGATGGCGCCGGTACGCGGCCACCGCTCCCGGATGCAGCGGGACATCGGCGGTGACGATCAGCGATTGCCGGTCGAGGAACTGGCTGCCGGTGGCCTGGGCCGGCACGAGTTCGGAGGCGTGGTCGACGAGCAGATCGACCAGCGCAGCGGCGGCCTCGTCCGACACCGAGGCGCCGGCGAGCAGCAGATTGCCCAAGCCGATGGTGGCGACGGCGTCCGGCTGCCCGTACGTTCCGGGCTGGATGAGGACCGGTTCGTAACGCGGACCGAATCGCGCCCGCAGCGGTTCGAGGAGCACGGACAGATCGATCAGCCGCAGCGGCACACCCACGTTCGCGAACGACGGGGTGGGAACACCGCCCGCCCACAGGACGGCGTCGATCTCGCCGTCCACCAGCGCGCGACCGGCGTCGGCCATCGACAGGTGCACGCGGGTGACGGTTCCCGGCTCGGCGAGCCCGGCGACGTCGAGGATGCGTTCGCCGGTGAATTCGGCACCCGATCCGGGAGCGCCGAGGCTGATCCGTGCGCCCCGAAGCTGGGCGATCTCACGGATCGGCGAGTCTGCGCGCACGGCCAACTGCATGTAATTCTCGTAGACCCGCCCGATCGCCGTGAACTGCGCGCCCTCGTCGTGGGCACGCACCGCGACGTCGGTGAGGGTCAGCGCCAGCTCCGCGTCCCCTGCCGTCAGCGCGGCGAGATTGGTGACCGATCCCGGGGTGCGTTCCGGCACGACCGCGATGGGAAGACCCGCCCGGTCGGCGGCGGCGGCGGTGAGTTCCGCGAACTCCCAGAAGAACCCGCCCTCCTCCCCTGCCGCCAGGATCAGTTCCTCACGCTCACCGGTGCGCGTGCAGCCGGCGACGGCTCCGCCCACCGCCAGCAACGCGACGGACCGCAGGAGATCACGGCGGGTGATCATGATGCCTCCGCGCGGGAGTCGGCGGGCAGTGTCAGGGTGACGGCGAGTCCGTGCGGAACGGCTGCGGCGAGGTCGAGGGTGCCGCCGCCGCTCTCGACGAGCGCGACCGCGATGGACAGCCCGAGGCCGGTGCCGGGCCCGTCGGCTCCGGACCCGCGGAAGAACCGGGAGGTGAGGGCGCCGAGCTCGTCAGGTGCGACTCCAGCGCCGTCGTCCTCGACGCGGATCCGGATCATCCCGCCGTGGTGTCGGGTGGTGATGCGGACCCCGGTGGCCGCGCGGGCGTACTTGCTCGCGTTGCTGAGCAGCACGTCGAGCACCTGGGCGAGGTGGTCGGCGGAGAAGCAGGCGTGCAGGCGCTGTTCGGATGGTTCGTCCACGGTGACGGTCATGCCGGTCTCGGCCAGGGCATCGGACCAGGCGTCCACACGGTCGGCGACGACGACACCGACATCGCACCCGTCGTGCCCTTCTGTGTCCGTGGTGTCGATGGGTGATTCTGCGGTGGCGAGGGCGAGCAGACCGTCGAGGATGCCGCCGAGCCGGTCGACTTCGACGGCCGTCCGCCGGTAGGTCTCCGCGCCGGCGGCGGCGACGTGCGGTTCGAGGGAGTCGAGCCGGATGTGCAGGGCGGCGAGCGGGTTCCGGAGTTGGTGCGCGGTGTCGGCGATGAGTTGTTTCTGGGCGCGGGTGGACGTGCGGACGGCCTCGGACATGGTGTCGAAGGCCTGTGTGAGTTCCCGTGCCTCCGGTGGACCGTGATACCGGACCGAGACGGTGGCGTCGCCGGTCCGTGAGCGTGGATGCAGCGCCGGGACGCTGTCGGTGAGCGCCGCGACCCGCGCGGTGAGCGCGGTGAGCGGGCGGACCGTCCACCGCGACAGGGCGATCGCGAGGATCGTGACGAGCGCAAGGGCCGCTGCCGCCCCGGTGACGATGAGCAGCCACGAGGTGCGGATGTCGTGGCGGGCGGCGTCGGTGGACACGTCGACGACGACGGCTCCTTCGACCTGGGCGCCGGTGCCCACCGGCACGGCGAGCAGGACCCGCTGCGGGGACCACGGGGTCAGCGGACCGCCTATGCCCTGTTTCTGGTTGCGGAGACCGGCGGTGATCGCCTCCGGCACACCGGGGTCGGTCGGGGTCAGGTCCGCACTCGCGCGGGGTGCGCCGCGCGCGTCGACGATCAGCACGCCTTCGTCGTAGAGCCGGTGGTAGCGGGTCACCTCCTCGTCGAGCAGGGCGGTGCTGCCGGGGGCGCGCATCTGGACGGCGAGGGTGGCGAAGTGGTGGGCGTCGGCTTCCCGGTTCGCTCCCAGGACGGCGGTGCGGCCGGCGCTGGTGGCGAGGGCGAGCAGCACCGCCAGGACTCGCCGGCGCATGTCAGCCGCCCCACCGGTAGCCGTAGCCGCGGATGGTGGAGATGAGTCCGGGGCGGGCGAGTTTCGCGCGCAGCCCCGGTCATGTGCACGTCGAGCGACCGGGAGATCGCCACGTAGGCGTCGCCCCACACGGCGTCCATGAGTTGTTGGCGGCTGACCGCGGCGCCGGGTCGGGCGACGAGGACGGCGAGCAGGTCGAATTCCTTCGGGGTGAGGGTGACCGGTTCGCCGCCCACCTCGACTTCGCGGGCGTCGAGGTCGACGACCACGTCGCCGGCCCGGACGATGCGGGAGGCCTCGGACAGCGCGCGGCGCCGTTGGGTGACGACGTCCACGCGGGCGAGCAGTTCGGCCAGGCGGGCCGGTTTGACGAGGTAGTCGTCGGCACCGCCGCGCAGGCCGCGCACCACCGAGCGTTCGTCGCCGCGCGCGGTGAGGATCACGACGGGGACGTCGCTGACGGCCCGCAGTTGCCGGAGCACCTGCAGGCCGTCGGCGTCGGGCAGGCCGAGGTCGAGGATGACGACGTCGAGGTCTCGGTGGCCGAGGAGCAGGTCGGCGTGCTCGTCGGGGGTGTGGGTGCTCGTGCGGTCCAGGGGTGAGCCGTCGGAGGTCTCCCGCATGAAGAAGTACACGACGAGCGAGATGGCGATGCAGCCGGTCACGTAGTAGAAGAATAGCGATTCGTGGCCGGCGCGCTTGAGGGCGAGCGCGACGGTTTCGACGGTACCGCCGAAGATCGCGAGGGTCAGCGCGTAGGGCAGGCCAACGCCGAGCGCGCGGACCTTGGTGGGGAACAGTTCGGTCTTCACGATGGCGTTGACCGAGGTGTAGCCGGTGACGACGGTCAGGCCGAGCATCATCAACCCGAACGCGATCAGCGGGTTCGTGGTGTTGCCGAGCACGGTCATCAGCGGGATGGTGAGCACGGTGCCGCCGACCCCGAAGAAGATGAGCAGTTTGCGCCGGCCGATGCGGTCCGACAGGGCACCACCGATGGGCTGCAGGACGATGAACACCAGCAGGGCAGCGAAGTTGATCCAGGCGACGGTGTCCTTGGAGATGCCGGAGGTGTTGATCATGTATTTCTGCATGTAGGTGGTGTAGGTGTAGAACGCCACGCAGCCGCCGAGGGTCAGCGCGCACACCAGCAGGCATTCGCGGGGGTACTGCAGCAGCATCCGGATGCCGCCCTGCTCGGGCTTGCCCTGCGGGAGGTCGACGGCGCTCTTGGCCGCGACTTCCTCGGTGAACGCTTCGGATTCGTCCATGGTGCGGCGCAGCCACATCACAGCGACGGCGGCGACGGCGCCGATGACGAACGGGATGCGCCAGCCCCACGCCTGCATGGCCTCGGCGGAGAGGGTGAGCTGCAGGACGATCTGGACGCCGAGGGCGATGAGCTGGCCGGCGACGAGGGTGACGTACTGGAAGCTCGAGTAGAACCCGCGGCGTCCGGGTGAGGCGACTTCGGCGAGATAGGTGGCGCTGGTGGCGTATTCACCACCGACGGACAGTCCCTGCATCATGCGGGCGAGGACGAGAAGAAGAGGTGCGGCGAGTCCGATGGTCGCGTAGGCGGGGGTGACGGCGATGATGAGGGAGCCGAAGGCCATGACGGTGACCGACAGGGTCAGCGCCGAGCGCCGTCCGTGCCGGTCGGCGTAGCGGCCCATGATCCAGCCGCCGATCGGTCGCATGAGGAATCCCACGGCGAAGATCGCTGCGGTGGACAGCAGTTGGGCGGTGGGGTCGCCTTCGGGGAAGAATTCTTTCGCGAAGTACACGCTGAACGCGGCGTAGACGTACCAGTCGTACCACTCGATCAGGTTGCCGACCGAGCCTTTCAACACGTTGCCGATGACTCGGCGTTCGCCCGTCGAGGTGGTGCTCACCCGGGACTCCTTTCGCTGCGTGGATCTGTGCGCTCCCCACAGTGGTTCGGGTCACAGCGGTTGCGGAAGGGTCTGTGGCGGTTCCTAACACTCCCTTAGGAATGTGGTCGGGACGGGCGGGATCGGCGTGGCACGCGGGGTGCCGCTCCCCCGTTGTGCCGGTCGGAGGTTCTACGGTGGTCGGCGTGACGATCCCCGCATCGAGTTATCTGTTCCAGGCCCGGACGTTCGTGAGCGGCTCGCGTAAGTGGCGGTTCGAGGCGGCGTTGGCGACCGCGCGGGTCTGCGAGCGGTTCGAGCGGCCGTATCCGAAGTCGGTGCGGACGCTGGCACACACCGCGTACGACATGTTGCGGATGGATGCGCCGGAGGTCGCTGCCGAGTTCGGGCCGCCGTCGTTCTGACCCCGGGTGGGCACGCGATCCGGGTGCTCGGTGCCTCCGATGGCCGGTACTGTGCAGCACAACCCGATCACGATGTCTGCGGGGCGAGGAGGGGGCCGATGAACCCTGCGATATGGCTGACACCCGGCCAGTTGGCGGACCGTTCCGGGGTGGCGGTCTCGGCGCTGCACTACTACGAGTCGCGTGGTCTGATCACCAGTCGCCGCACCTCGGGCAATCAGCGGCGTTATCGTCGCGACACGCTGCGCAAGGTCGCGTTCATCAAGGTCGCGCAGGGCGTCGGGGTGTCGCTGGACGAGATCAAGGAGGCGTTCGATTCGTTGCCGGACAGTCGTGTGCCGACGACGGAGGACTGGGCGCGGTTGTCGCGGGCGTGGCACGACCGGCTGACCCGCCGCATCGAGGATCTCACCGCGTTGCGGGACAGTTTCACCGAGTGCATCGGCTGCGGGTGTCTGAGTTTGGCGTCGTGTCCGCTCGCGAATCCCGGGGATGTGCTCGGGCAGCAGGGTCCGGGTCCGCGTCGGCTACCGGTGCACGACGATCCGCCGGTGGAGTCGGTGCCGCGCGCGGAGTGGTCCGGCTGAGGTCACGACTCGTCGAGCCGGCGGTCAGGTGCGCGCCGCTTCGATCTGCTGCACGAACCGGGCGGTGGCGTCGGCGACGTCGCGGGGATGGGAACGCGGCGACCAGTGCCCGGCGTCGAGCGGGTGGATGCGCAGGTCGGTGACCCAGCGGGAGGTGTCCTCGTAGCTCACGGGGCGTACCGCACGGTCGCGCAGGTTCTGGATCAGCTGGACCGGGACGTCCGTGCGCCGCTCGCGGGGTCGGGCGAGCCGCGCACGGATGTTCGCCCGGTACAGGGACAGTCCGTGCACCATGTCGTCGGCGAGGGTCGGGGCGACCGGTGCGATCGCAGCAGGATCGGTGCGGTCGAAGAAGCCGACGAAGGCCGGCCAGTGGCGGGCGAGCCGGCCGCGCAGCACCTGATTCGGCAGACCGGGGATCTGGAAGGCGAGGGTGTAGGCGGAGGCGAGAGCCTGTTCGGCGGGGCCGAGTGGGCGCATCCGACGCAGACGACGGCGCATCCACAGGCCGAGATGGTCGAGATTGGGGCCGGAGATCGAGGTGTAGGAGGCGATGCGATCGCCGGCGTCGGGTTCGCACACCGCTTCCCAGCACAGCACCGCGCCCCAGTCGTGGCCGAGCAGGTGGACCGGTTCGTTCGGGGCGAGGGCGTCGATGACGGCGTGCAGGTCGGCGGCGAGGTGATCGAGCCGGTAGTGCGCCACCTCGGGAGGGACGGTGGAGGCGCCGGCGCCGCGGTTGTCGTAGCGCAGGATGCGGAAGTCGTCGGCGAGCAGGGGCGCGACGCGGTCCCACAGGGCGTGGGTGTCGGGCCAGCCGTGGACGAGGACGAGGGTCGGGCCGTGCGGGTTGCCTTCCTCGGCGACGTGGAGTCGGACGGGCCCGTTGGTGACGGTGTGGGTGGTCATGGTTGTCCTGGCGTCTCGGGGGCCGGTGGGTGGTCGCCGGGGGGTCGGGTGAACAGCGTGCGGCGCCGCAGGCTGCTGGCGATGGCGAAGAGGGATTCGGAGACGGAGGTGGGCCGGCCGTGGCGGCGCTGGACGAGGTGTCCGAGTGCGGACAGCAGTCCGGCGCCGAGGGGGACGGCGAGGACGAACAGGATCCGATGTCGCAGTGGGCTGCCGCGCAGCATCGACATGGGAGGCCTCCTTCGATACCGGCCACTGTATTTGTGACCAACGGTAACACTATTTCTGGTGATGGGAACCACTCCTGATGTTTCGCGACGGTCCCGCGCGTGCATCCCTCCCGAAGTCGACAAGGGACGGGGCAGCGCATGAGAGTTCTCGTGATCGGCGCCTCCGGCTATGTCGGCAGCCGGGTCGTCCCCACCTTCCTCGCTACCGGCTGCACCGTGCGCGCCGCCGCCCGGAACCCGAAGGCCTTGCGACGCTTCTGGTGGCACGACCGGGTCGAGACCGCGCGGGTGGACGTCACCGACGCGCACACTCTCCCACCGGCGCTCGACGATGTCGACGTCGTGGTCTATCTCGTGCACGGGATGCGCTCGGCGCACTTCCGCGACCTCGACCTGGCGGCGGCCCGCACCGTGCGGCGCGCGGTCGATGCCGCGCAGGTGACGCGCGTCGTCTACGTCTCCGGCTTTGTCCCCGAGTGTGCGCCGGACGAGCTGTCCGAGCATCTGCTCTCGCGCTGGGAGGTCGAGCGGGAACTGTCCCGATCGCGCCGCACGGTGATCACGCTGCGGGCCGGGATGGTGCTCGGCTCGGGGTCGACGAGCTTCGAAGTGCTCGGCCAGCTCGGTGGGCGCCTGCCCGTCACCGTGGTGCCCGATTGGATGGAGTCGCGGGTCGAGCCGATCGCGGTCGTCGACCTGGTCGCCGCGGTGCTCGGGGCGACCGTCGCGGACACTCCCACGGACTCGTTCGATGTGGGCTGCGGACAGTCGCTGCGCTATCCCGAGTTGCTCCGCCGCTACGGGCAGATCACCGGCATGCCGCGCGCCCAGGTCACCGTCGCCGGATTGCCGGGCGCGGTGATCGGCCGGCTCGGCTCGTGGTTGACGGAGGTGCCGTCGGGAACCGTGGCAGCGTTGATGGAGAGCCTGCGGCACGACATGACGGCCCGCGATCGTCGGTGGGTCGGCCGCCTGGTCCCGGCCACCCATCGGCCGTTGGGGATCGTACCGGCGTTGCAGCGCGCGGTGCTGCCCGCCGATGCGAGGGTGCCGTGCGCGGAACGGGATCCGATGGGTGCGCTACCCGGAGACCCGGAGTGGGCGGTCGCCGCCGCGGAGGCGCGCCGGTTCTCGGCGCACGGGATCCCGCCGCGACGGCGACCGTAGAGGGTGGACGGGACGCCGTACTCGTCGACGGCGGCGTCCCGTTCTCGGGGTGCGCTGGATCTAGTCGACCGGGCCGAGCCCGGGAGCGGTCACGAAGCGCAGCGCGTCGTGGCCGGCGAGGTGATTGTCGATGATGCGTCCGATGGCCTGCCGCCATTCCTCCCGCACGGTCCCGGCGTCGTCGCCGGCATCGAGTCTCTGCAGGATGTTGTGCTGCGCAACGTGATAGGCCATGGGCGTGTCGATGTCGAAGGTCGGTAGTGCCATGGCCCTGCACCATACGTCCGAACCACCCGCGACCCCAACCCCCCGGTTCCGGCGGTGTACACCGGCGCGAACCGAACCCTCACCCGAGTCATACCATCGGATCATCGATTATCCGATGGTATGGTCCGGGGATGGCATCGGTTGACGTCGAATCCGGCTGGCCCGCGGTCACCTACGAACAGCACCCGTGGGTGAGCAGCGATGCTTACGGCTCGCGGCGCGAGAAGCGCCTGACCACCGGCCCCTACCGCGCCGCGGTCCCCCCGCTCATCGCCCACCGGCCCGTCCCGCTCGACAGCGAACTGCAGGCCCTCACCGAGGAAGCCGCCACGGAACTGACCCGATTCGATGTCGAGGTCGGGCACATCACCGCCCCGTTCGCCTCCATCCTGCTGCGCACCGAGAGCGCGTCGAGTTCGGAGATCGAGAACCTCTCCAGCGGGGCGCGGCAGATCGCGCTCGCCGAACTCGGCGAACACGCCTCCCGCAACGCCCGCCTGATCGTCGGCAACGTGCGGGCGATGCGCGCGGCGCTCGAGCTGTCCGACGCGATCGACGCCGCCGCGATCCTGCGGATGCACCACGCGCTGCTCGAGCACGACGATCCGGCGATCGCCGGCCGGTGGCGCACCCAGCAGGTGTGGATCGGCGGGGGCAGTCTGGGCCCGCACACCGCGCAGTTCGTGCCCCCGCACCACGAGCGGGTGCCCGAGCTGATCGACGACCTGGTGGTCTTCGCCAATCGGGTGGATCTGCCGGTGGTCGCGCAGATCGCGGTCGCGCACGCGCAGTTCGAGACCATCCACCCGTTTCCGGACGGCAACGGCCGGGTGGGCCGCGCGCTGATCCAGGCGATGCTGCGCGGCGGGCAACTCACCCGCAGTGTCGCCGTGCCGGTCTCCGCAGGCCTGCTGCACAACACCGGGGAGTACTTCGATGCGCTCGGCGCCTACCGCGCCGGGGATCTCGGGCCGATCGTGCACTCGATCGTCGATGCGTCGTTCGCGGCGGTCGCCAACGGCCGCACCCTCGTCGCCGATCTCGAGGCGGTACGCGAACTGTGGCGGTCCCGGGTGACGGCGCGGCGGGATTCGGCAGTGCACCGGCTCGTGGACGTGCTACTACGCCAGCCGGTGATCGACAACCGGTCGGCCGCCGCGGCCTTGTCGGTGACCGGCGCCAACGCGCAGATCGCCATCGACCGGTTGATGGATACGGGGATCCTCACACAGATCACCGAGGGGCGCCGCAATCGCATCTGGCAGGCCAAGGACGTGGTGCGGGTGCTCGACGAGTTCGCCGCGCGCGCCAAACGCCGCCGCGGCTGACCCCCTCGGTACCGCTCCGCGCCGGTGTCGCTCGGTCGCGGTCGATCAGCCCGGGATGTCGCGCGGGTCGTGACCGTAGGTGTTGCGTTCGCCGATCGTCCCGTCGAGGTTGTGGACGAGGTGTTCGACCTTGCGGCGGCGCGCCTCGTCGCGGCCGGCGGCGACGGCCTCCTCGCGGGTGGGATAGGTGCCGAGCAGGTCGCTCGAGCCCTCGATGCGGTTGTGCCAGGATCCGTCCTGGTGGAACGTTTCGACATCGCCGGCGGGCATGGGGTGCTCCTCTCCACGAAGGGGCGGTTGTCCACCGCGTACCCGGCGTCGGTGTCCCCGAATCCGGACGCGGTCCCTGCTGTCCCGTCGGTCCCTGCTGTCACACTGGACTCGCACATCTGTACGAGCGGATCTTCACGGGAGGGGCATCGTGGCGGGCAGCGCGACCGAGCCGGGATTGTCGGACTGGATCGGGTCGTATCTCGAGACCTTGCAGACCGCGAAACGGTCCCCGCACACCATCAAGGCCTACCGGCTCGACCTGCACGCGGTGCGCGCGCATCTCGCCGCGACCTGCGCGGTGCCGGAGGACGCGTTGACACTCGGGAATGTGACGGTGCGCGGGTTGCGGTCGGCGTTCGCGGCGTTCGCCGCCGAACGGCAACCGGCGTCGGTGCGCCGCGCCTGGTCGGTGTGGAACAACTTCTGCAACTTCCTCGTCTCCGAAGGGGTGTCGGAAGGCAACCCGATGGCCTCGATCGCGCAGCCGAAGAAGCCGCAGCACACCCCGAAGGCGTTCTCCCCCACCGCAATCAATCAACTCGTCGACACCATCACCGTGGAGGCGCAACGCCCGGCGGAGTCGGCGCGGGACTGGCCGCAACGCGATCTGGCGCTCATCGCGACGCTGCTGCTCACCGGGATCCGCTCGGACGAGTTGATCCGGCTCGATGTGGGCAGCATCCTCGGCGGCCGCGAGGCCCCGGTGCTGCGGGTGCTCGGCAAGGGCGCGATCGAACGGGAGATCCCCCTCGAAGACAGCTGGACGGCGATCGTCGCCGCCTATCTCGAGGAACGCTACGCCCGTTTCCCTGCCGCGCGGCGCCGCGCCCGCGACCGCGACGAGTTGCCCGTGTGGGAGCGGCACGACCCGGCCGACCCGCTGTTCGTCGGCGCGGACGGCACACGCATCACCCGTGGCACCCTGCAGTACCGGGTGCGGCGCATCTACCGCCGCGCGGGTATCGAGTCCGAACGCAAACGCGGTGCGCTCGCCCACGCGTTGCGGCACACCTTCGCGACGAGCCTGGCCGACAGCGGCGCGACGATGGTCGAGTTGCAGCAGCTGCTCGGGCACCGGTCGTTGCAGACCGTG
This sequence comes from Rhodococcus sp. 5G237, assembly GCF_053764735.1. Lineage (NCBI taxonomy): Bacteria > Bacillati > Actinomycetota > Actinomycetes > Mycobacteriales > Nocardiaceae > Rhodococcus > Rhodococcus sp. 5G237. The sequence goes on from NZ_JBSNCD010000007.1 coordinate 313,591, forward strand.
CAGGTGTACACCTCGGCGACCAACGATGCGGTGCGGCACGCGGCGCGCCACAACCCCGTCTACGGGTTGCTCGGGTCGGGTCGTGAGTCGCTCGGCGACGGGCCGGGTTAGCTCGTCGGTTGCGCTGTGGGCGGGCGCGGCAACTGCAAGACTGGGGATCGATCCATCCGGCAACGTGAAGGAGCATCCATGAGCGTCGAGCAGACCGAACCCCGCCGTCATCGTGTGGTCGTGATCGGATCCGGTTTCGGTGGGCTGTTCGGGACCCAGGCCCTGGCTCGTGCCGATGTGGACGTCACGGTCGTGGCGCGCACCACCCATCACTTGTTCCAGCCGTTGCTGTACCAGGTGGCCACGGGCATCCTGTCGGTCGGTGACATCGCCCCGGCGACCCGCATGGTGCTGCGCAAACAGAAGAACGCGCAGGTGTTGCTCGGGGACGTCGAGAAGATCGACCTGGAGAATCGGACGGTGACCTCCCGGTTCCTCGAGCGCTACACCACCACCGAATTCGACAGTCTCATCGTCGCCGCGGGCGCCGGCCAGTCGTATTTCGGCAACGACCAGTTCGCCGAGTTCGCGCCGGGCATGAAGACCATCGACGACGCCCTCGAGCTGCGCGGCCGGATCCTCGGGGCGTTCGAGCAGGCCGAACTGTCTCACGATCACGAGGAACGCGCCCGGCTGCTGACCTTCGTGGTGGTCGGCGCCGGCCCGACCGGGGTGGAACTGGCCGGGCAGATCGCCGAGCTGTCGCGCCGCACCCTCAAGGGCACCTTCCGTAATATCGATCCGACCGAGGCGCGGGTGGTGCTGCTCGACGGCGCCTCCGACGTGCTGCCGGTCTACGGCGGCAAACTCAGCCGCAAGGCCCGCAACACCCTCGAACGGCTCGGGGTGGAGATCCAGCTCGGTGCGATGGTCACCGACGTCGACGCCGACGGTCTCGTCGTCAAGGAGAAGGACGGTTCGCAGCGGCGCATCGAGTCGCAGTGCAAGGTGTGGTCGGCGGGCGTGTCGGCCAGTCCGCTCGGCAAGCAGCTCGCCGAACAGTCCGGGGCGCAGGTCGATCGGGCGGGCCGGGTGGAGGTGCTGCCGGATCTGACGTTGCCGGGGCATCCGAACGTGTTCGTCATCGGCGACATGATGTCGCTGAACAAGTTGCCCGGGCTGGCGCAGGTGGCGATGCAGGGCGGCAAGTACGCGGCCCGGCAGATCATCGCCTCCCTCGACGGCGCCGACCCCAGCCATCGGGAACCGTTCAAGTATTTCGACAAGGGCAGCATGGCGACCATCTCGCGGTTCAGTGCGGTCGCGAAGGTCGGCAAACTCGAGATCAGCGGGTTTCTCGGCTGGGTGGCGTGGTTGTTCATCCACCTGCTGTATCTGGTGGGGTTCTCGTCGAAGCTGTCGACGCTGCTGTCCTGGGCGCAGGCGTTCTTCTCCACCGGCCGCAACGAGATGGCCGCGACCGAACAGCAGGTGTTCGCGCGGATCGCGCTCGAACACATGCGCGCGGACGAACCCGACGGCGACTCGCAGAACGGCGAGACCTCGACGAAGGACGGGGACCGCTCCGCACAGGCTCCGGCCGGGCGGGGCCGCGGCGGGACGCAGGCCGCGGGCTGACCGTCGGCGCTCCGGCCGGACGCGGTGTCCCGGCCGGAGCCGCCCGGCTACCGGGTCAGTGCCCGATACGGTCCGCGTTGGTGATGTTCGCCAGCCGTACCTGTCCCTGCGCGACGAGGCGGTCCTGTTCGTCGACGATCTCCACCCGCCACAGCTGCTGGGTGCGGCCGCGGTGCACCGGGGTGCCGGTCGCGGTGAGGACCCCTTCGCGGGTCGCGCGGAGGAAGTCGGTGTTGTTGTTGACCCCGACGACGTTGCCCTTGTCCCCCAACCAGTTGGCGCCGGCGACGCTGGCGACGGTCTCGATCACCGCGCAGTACACCCCGCCGTGCACGATGCCGTAGGGCTGGTGCTGCGTGGGGGTGATCGTCCACCGGGCGCGCGCGAGATCGGGGCCGAGTTCGACGAATTCGAGGCCGAGGGCGGTGTTGAAGCCGGTGTCGTTGACGGTGTTGATCGCCTGCACGTCGTGCTGGGCCGGGGCGGAGGTGGACTGGTCGCTCATACGGGCTTCCCTTGTTCGTGCGTGGGGTCGACCGGCCGCCGGGACAGGTGGCCGTCGAACGATGGTAGGACATGGCGGTTTTCGGCCGTCCCACCTCCGACCGCGGCGCGCAGGGGTGGTCACTGCAGGGTCACCAGCAGCGCGTAGGCGACGATCGAGTAGCCGTCGGGGATCGACCCGAACCGGTGCACGGTCCGCGCGCCCTCGTACTCGACGCCGTACCAGCCCGCGTCCGCGGTCGGGATCCTGATGGTCCGCTGGATCACCGGGTGACGTTCGGCGACCAGGGCGCGCCCCTGCGGTCGGGTGCGGTACAGCGTCCACAGATAGCGGTCCCACACCAGATGCCCGGTAAGCACGACGTCACCGAGGGTGTCGAGCTGCGGGGGAAGCACGGTGGTGAAGCCGTGACCGAGATGGGCGAGCAGTTCGACCCGATCGTCGACGGTGATCTGCTCGACGCGGGCGGGCACGTGCCGGACGAGTTCGCGGATGCAGTCGCTCGCGCCGGGGGTGGTCCAGGAGGTGGTCGGTTCACACACCTGCCCGGGAGCAGGCTGATCGGGCCACGGTTCGAGGTCTTCGATCATCCACAGGGTGGTCATCTCTCGGTGCTTCCCAGGTCGCGGCGCGGATTCCTCCAGCATCCTCCGGGTTCGCCACCGCCGCGCCTGCGATCGGCCGGTTGCGCTGTGCGTCGACGGCGCAGGGCTCCGGACACACGACGGCGGGCCCCACATGGATGTGGGGCCCGCCGCGGGAAGGGACCGGGAGTCACTGCAGCCCTCAGGACTCCGCTGCGGTCCGGCAGTCGGAACGGATTCGATTATAGGGAAGGCTGCCCTAATCCGGCAAGGCCTCGGACGGGATAGCCGGCGGCGACGAAGGCGTCGAGCAACGCCTGACCGCGGCGCGCGGCGGTGCGGCGGGAGGCGCCACCGAGCACGGGCAGCTGGGCGGCGCCGGTGACGACGGTGCGCCCGACGATCCCCCAGAACCGGTTCCGGTCGAGCGGGGCGAGGGACCGCAGCGCGAGATGGACGGCATTGAGTGCGGTCGCGGCGCGGTGCGCGGTCCACACCGCCATCGCCTGCTCGCACGGCAGCACCACCACGTCGCGTTGCCCCACGGCGCGGTCCTCGGGCAGCACCCGCAGGGTGTCGTCGGCGAGACCGGCCCAGTCGATGCAGCCGTCGCTGTCCTGATGCAGCCACAGATTGTCCAGACCCGGATCCCAGACGCGACCCTCGAGGGCGTAGGGGGCGAGGACGCGGCCGACCACGGCGTGGATGAGGGCGCCGGCGACCTGTTCGACGGCGATGCGCGGGTCCTCGGTGTCGAGCAGCGCGCGGTCGTAGAGCGCCTCGATGCGCTGCTGCCGTTCACCGCCGCCGAGGAACCACCAGCGGCGGCGGGGTTCTTCGTCGATACAGGCCACCGCATACACGCGGGGGGCTCCCGCGGCGAGTGCGCGCAGCCGGGCGCGCGTGTCCTCGAACGGGCGGACGGGTGCCGCCGTGGGCGGCAGCAGCAGCGTCGTCATCCGACACCTCCTGATCGACGGTGAATCATGATTAGGTAAGCCTAACCATTGCATCCGGGGGTGGTGTGCGCAACCCCATCCCCCTACTCCCGCCGAGACATAGGATTCCGTAACCTAACTCCGAAGGCCTTCGCGTTCCCCACGATCCGCGACGACCCGAACCGCACCACCGCCTTCCCGAGGAGCACCCCGCGCCCGTGACCGTCACCCCTCACGCCCCACCGGACGCCGACCCGACCGCCCCGCCCCACGCGGGCCGCCGGATCGCCGCCGTCCTGTGCGATCTCGCGCTCCTCGCCATCCCCCTGCTCGTCGGCGCCCTCGTCGTCGACACCCTCGCCGACGCCAAGGGCGGCGGCCAGACCGACCGCATCGTCTTCGGCGGCGCCGCCCTGGCCGCGGCCGCCGGGCTGCTGTGGTGGAACCACGGCTACCGCGCCGGACGCACCGGCCAGAGCCTGGGCCTGCAGTGGACCGGGCTCGTGCTGCGCGACCGCGCCACCACCGGACCGGCCGGTACCCGCCCTGCCCTACTGCGCCGCGGCACCGAGATCGTCACCGAACGCCACGCCCGCCACGACGACTTCACCCCCCGCCCCACCGACGGCAGCGTCGCCGCCCTGCGCCGCCGGCGCCTGCTCGGCCTGGCCGCGCTGCTCGCGCTGCTGGTGCTCGGCGCGCTCGCCAGCATCGCCGTCGGTGCCCGCCCGATGACCTTCGCGGAGGTCTTCCACGCCCTCGTCGTCAACGACGGCTCCGAAACCGACGTCATCGTGCATTCACTGCGCATCCCCCGCACCCTGCTCGCGCTGCTGGTCGGCACCGCGCTCGGCGTCGCCGGTGCGCTGATCCAGGGGCACACCCGCAACCCACTCGCCGACGCCGGCCTGCTCGGCATCAACGCCGGCGCCGCCTTCCTGGTGGTGCTGTCGATCTACCTGTTCGGGCTCTCCACCCCGGCGCAGTATCTGTGGTTCGCCTTCGCCGGCTCCGCGCTCGCCAGCATCGTGGTGTTCGGGTTCGCGTCCATCGGCAACGGCGGCTCGAGTCCACTCAGCCTCGCGTTGGCGGGCGCGGCGGTCGCGTTCTTCCTGCAGGCGATGATCCAGACCATCGTGCTGCTCGACCAGACCAGCCTCGACGGTTACCGCTTCTGGGTGGTCGGTTCCGTCGCCGGCCGCGGCATGGACGTCTTCTGGCAGGTGTTGCCGTTCATCGTCGTCGGGTTGCTCGTCGCGCTCGCCTCCACCCCGGCCCTGAATCTGCTCAGCCTCGGCGAGGACGTCGCCCGCTCGCTCGGCACCAATGTCGTCACCACCCGGGTGATCGGCATCGCCGCGATCACCGTGCTCACCGGCGCCGCCACCGCGGCGTGCGGGCCGATCGCGTTCGTCGGGTTGATCGTCCCGCACATCGCCCGCGCGGTCACCGGCCCCGACTACCGCTGGCTCGTGCCCTACGCCGGGCTGCTCGGCGGGGCGCTGCTCGTCCTCGCCGACGTCATCGGCCGCATCGTGGTGCGCCCCGGCGAACTGCAGGTCGGGATCGTGCTCGCCCTCATCGGCGCCCCCTTCTTCATCGCCCTCGTCCGTCGCCGGAAGCTGGTGGCCCTGTGAACGACACCCCCACCCCCTCCCTCGACAAGGACGAACCCACGACGGGCACGCGCCGCTCACCCGTGCAGGTCTCCACCCGCGTGCCGGGCCGGCCCGCTTTCCGGCTCGGCTCCGTCTCCGTCGTCTGGCGCGCCCGCATGGTCATCGTGTGCGCGCTGATCGTCGTCGCCACCGCGGTGCTGCTGTCGATCTCCCTCGGCCGCGGCGACTACCCCCTGAGCCCCCTGCAGGTCGTCGAGGTGCTCCTCGGCGGCGGCGAACGCCTCGACCGGTTCATCGTCTTCGACCTGCGGCTGCCGCGCGGTGTCGCCGCCGTGGTCGTCGGCGCCGCCCTCGCCGTCTCCGGCGCCATCACCCAATCGGTGTCCCGCAACGCCCTGGCCAGCCCGGACATCCTCGGCATCACCGCCGGCGCCTCCGCCGCCGCCGTGGCCCTGATCGTCGTCACCAGCGGCGGCTCCATCGTCGGACTGCTCGCCACCCTCGGATTGCCGATGTCGGCGCTGCTCGGCGCGCTGCTCACCGCCACCGTCATCTATCTGCTGGCCTGGCGGCGCGGCGCCGACGGCTTCCGGCTCGTGCTCATCGGCATCGGCATCAACGCCATGCTCATCGCCCTGACCCAGTGGATGCTCGTCTCCGCCGACATCAACGACGTCAGCCGCGCCCAGGTGTGGCTGACCGGCTCCCTCAACGGCGTGTCGTGGAACCAGGTGGTGCCCGCCGCGATCGCGCTGCTGCTCGTCGGCGGCTGGGCCGCGACCGCCTCGTTCACCGTCGGGGCGCTGCGCCTCGGCGACGACACCGCCCGCTCCCTCGGCGTCAAGCTGCAGACCCAGCAGGCGCTGCTGCTCATCGCGGCGTGCGCGCTCGCCGCCGTCGCCACCGCCGCCGCCGGGCCCATCGGCTTCGTCGCCCTCGCCGCCCCGCAGATCGCCCTGCGCCTCGTCGGCTCGGCGGGCAGCCCGATCATCGCCTCCGCCCTGACCGGGGCGCTGTTCGTCGTCGCCGCCGACCTGATCGCCCGCACCATCCTGCCGGTGCCGCTGCCGGTCGGCCTGGTCACCTCCGCGCTCGGCGGTCCCTTCCTGCTGTACCTGCTGGTGCGTTCCAACCGAAAGGTCTCCCGATGACCGACACCCATCTGCCCCCCGCCCCGGCCCCCGGCCCGATCGAGCACGCGGCGCCGCGGCTGGTCGCCGAACACATCAGCCTCGGCTACGGCGAACGGCTCATCGTCGACGACCTGGACCTGTCCATCCCCACCGGAGTCGTCACCACCGTCATCGGCCCCAACGGCTGCGGCAAGTCCACCCTGCTGCGCGCATTGAGCCGGCTGCTCAAACCCCGCACCGGCACCGTGCTGCTCGACGGGCACGACATCACCACCATGCGCACCCGCGAGGTCGCCCGGGTGCTCGGCATGCTGCCGCAGGCCCCCGTCGCCCCCGAAGGGCTCACCGTCGCCGATCTGGTCTCCCGCGGCCGGCACCCGCACCAGTCGTGGTTCCGGCAGTGGTCCTCCGACGACGAGGACGAGGTCGCCATCGCCCTCGAACGCACCGGCATCGCCGACCTCGCCGACCGGCCTATCGACGAACTGTCCGGCGGGCAACGGCAACGCGCCTGGATCTCCATGGCGCTCGCGCAGGGCACCGACATCCTGCTGCTCGACGAACCGACCACCTATCTCGACCTGGCGCACTCGGTGGAGGTCCTCGACCTCGTCGACCGGCTGCACAGCGAACTCGGCCGCACCGTGGTGATGGTGCTGCACGACCTGAACCTGGCCGTGCGCTACAGCGACCATCTGGTGGTGATGAAGGACGGCCGCGTCGTCGCCTCCGGGGTGCCCTCGGAGGTGATCTCCGTGGAACTGCTGCGCGAAGTGTTCGATCTCGACGCCTCGGTCATCGACGATCCGGTGTCCGACCGGCCGCTGATCGTGCCCATCGGCACCCGCCACGTCTACGGCGCCGCCGGAGGTCCTCACAAGGGGTGACGAGGGTCTCACCGCAGGTCAGACCCTACGACCAGGGGTAGTACGCACATTCGTCGGAGAAATCCGTAGAATCGACCCATGGCAGCACTCGGCGAACTCGAACGCGCAGTGATGGATCACCTGTGGTCCACCCCCGAACCACAGACCGTCCGGCAGGTCCACGAAGCCCTCTCGGCTCGACGCAACCTCGCGTACACCACCGTCATGACGGTCCTGCAGCGCCTCGCCAAGAAGAACCTCGTCATCCAGCAACGCGACGACCGCGCCCACCGCTACCTGCCGGTGCACGGCCGCGACGAACTCGTCGCCAGCCTCATGGTCGACGCCCTCGACCAGGCCGACGAGACCGCCGGCCGCGCCGCTGCCCTCGTCCACTTCGTCGGCCGCGTCGGCGCCGACGAAGCCGCCGCCCTGCGCGCGGCGCTGGCCGAACTCGAAGCGCAACACGGCGACGACAACACCGGCCACGACACCGAGCGGGCCGGCTGACACACTCGATGTCATGAACGCGACCACGGCGCTGTTCTTCGGAACCACAGCGCTTCTCCTCGCCGGTCCGGTGCCGGGGCTGCTCGCCCGCGCCACCTGGCCGCACCGCAACCCCCGGGCCGCACTCGTGCTGTGGCAGTCCGTGGCGCTGGCGGCGGTGCTCTCCGCGTTCTCCTGCGGCCTGGCCATCGCCGCCCGCCTCCTCGCGCCCGGCGCCGACGGCCGACCCACCACCGGCCCCCTCGAAGAGATCGACGCCCTCGGTCTGCCCCTGTGGCTGACCTACGTCATCGTGTTCGCCCTGACCGTGTTCATCGGAGCCCGCCTGACCTTCTCCATGCTGCGCGTCGCGGTGCGCACCCGCCGCCGCCGCTCCCGCCACCGCATGCTCGTCGACCTGCTCGACCGCCGCGAGAGCGGCGCCGCCGTCCGCCACCACCCGCACGTGCGGATCCTCGACACCGCCGACCCCATCGCCTACTGCCTGCCCGGGCTGCGGCACCGGGTGGTGCTCAGCGAAGGCACCCTCGACAACCTCGGCGACGACGAACTGCGCGCGATCCTGCGCCACGAACACTCCCACCTGCGGGCCCGCCACGACCTCATCCTCGAGGCGTTCACCGCCGTCTACGAAGCGTTCCCCCGCGTCGTGCGCTCCGGCTCGGCGCTCGGCTCGGTGAAACTGCTCGTCGAGCTGCTCGCCGACGACTCCGCCGTCCGCAAGACCGGCCCCGCACCACTGGCCCGCGCCCTCGTCGCCTGCGCCGGCGCCCACACCCCCACCGGCGCCCTCGCCGTCGGCGGACCGAGCACCGTGCTGCGCGTGCAGCGCCTCACCGGACCGGGCCCCCACCTCGGGATCTCCGCCGCCGCCTACACCACCGCCGCCGCCATCCTCGTCGTGCCCACCATCGCCGTGGCGGTGCCCTGGCTCACCGAACTGTCCCTGCTGCTCGGCCTCTGAGCCGCGACACGCCGCACCGTTCGACCCGCCCCGATTTCGATCGGCCCCCGTTTCGGGGGAAGCTGTAGACCATGACCGTCGAACGCACCGAAACACCGCAGGCCCAGATCGGCGTGACCGGACTGGCCGTGATGGGCTCGAACATCGCCCGCAACTTCGCCCGCAACGGCTACACCGTCGCCCTCCACAACCGCAGCATCGCCAAGACCGACGCGTTGCTCGCCGAGCACGGCAGCGACGGCACCTTCGTCCGCACCGAAACCATCGACGAGTTCGTCGCCGCCCTCGAGAAGCCACGCCGCGTCCTGATCATGGTCAAGGCCGGCGACGCCACCGACGCGGTCATCGACGAGCTCGCCGACGCGATGGAACCCGGCGACATCATCATCGACGGCGGCAACGCCCTCTACACCGACACCATCCGCCGCGAAGCCGCCCTGCGCGCCCGCGGCCTGCACTTCGTCGGCGCCGGTATCTCCGGCGGCGAGGAAGGCGCCCTCAACGGCCCGTCGATCATGCCCGGCGGCCCCGCCGAATCGTACGAGGCGCTCGGCCCGCTGCTCGAGAAGGTCGCCGCGCAGGTCGACGGCACCCCCTGCTGCACCCACATCGGCCCCGACGGCGCCGGCCACTTCGTGAAAATGGTGCACAACGGCATCGAATACGCCGACATGCAGCTCATCGGCGAGGCCTACCACCTGCTGCGCGACGCCCTCGGCTACGACGCCGGGCAGATCGCCGACGTCTTCGCCGACTGGAACACCGGCACCCTCGAGTCCTATCTCATCGAGATCACCGCCGAGGTGCTGCGCCAGACCGACGCCGCCACCGGCAAGCCCCTCGTCGACGTCATCGTCGACGCCGCCGAACAAAAGGGCACCGGCCGCTGGACCGTCAAGGCCGCCCTCGACCTCGGCGTCCCCGTCACCGGCATCGCCGAAGCGGTCTTCGCCCGCGCCCTGTCCGGCTCCCGCGACCAGCGCGCCGCCGCCCGCGGCCTCGCCGCCGGCAACCTCGGCGCCGCCCCCACCGACGCCGCGCAGTTCACCGAGGACATCCGCGCTGCCCTGTACGCGTCGAAGATCGTCGCCTACGCGCAGGGCTTCGACCAGATCGCCGCCGGCAGCGCCGAATACGGCTGGAACGTCGACCGCGCCGCGCTCGCGACGATCTGGCGCGGCGGCTGCATCATCCGCGCCCAGTTCCTCAACCGCATCAAGGAGGCCTACGACGCCGACCCGGCCCTGCCCAGCCTGATCCTCGCGCCGTACTTCCGCGACGCCATCGAGATCGGCATCGACAGCTGGCGTCGCGTGGTGGTCACCGCCACCCAGCTCGGCATCCCCGTCCCGGCGTTCGCGTCGTCGCTGTCCTATTACGACGGACTGCGCGCCGACCGGCTGCCCGCCGCCCTCACCCAGGGCCAGCGCGACTTCTTCGGTGCCCACACCTACGAGCGCACCGACCGCCCCGGCAAGTTCCACACCCTGTGGAGCGGGGACCGCTCCGAAGTGCAGGCCTGACCCGATGACGGGCACGGCAGTCGCCGTCCTGTGCGCACTCGCCGCCGCCGCGCTCATCGCGGTCGGCAGTGTCGCGCAACAGAGTTCGGCCGCTGCCGTGCCCGACACCGACTCGCTCGTCGGCTCGCTGCTGCGCAGCCCCCGCTGGTGGGCGGGGATCCTCGGCGACGGCGGCAGCTACGTCCTGCAGGTGATCGCGCTCGTGTTCGGGTCGGTGCTGCTCGTCCAGCCCCTGCTCGTCGCGTCGCTGCTGTTCGCGTTGCCGCTCGCCGCCGCCACCACCGGCCGCCGCGTCACCCGCACGACCTGGCTGCTCGCCGGCGCATTGTGCGCGGCGCTGGCGATCTTCCTGCTCGTCGGCAACCCCAGCGAAGGCACCGGTGACGCCGCCGCCGTCCGCTGGGCGCTGCCGCTCGGGGCGGTACTCGCCGTCACCGCCGCCGCCGTCGTCGTCGCCCTGCTCTCACCGCGGTTACGGGCGCTGTCGTTCGGGATCGCCGCCGGCATCCTCTACGGCGTGACCAGCGCGTTCACCAAACACGTCACCGACCTCGCCGAAGACGGCATCGGCCCACTGCTCACCTCGTGGCAGACCTGGACGCTCGTCGCCGCCGGCGCCGCCGCGATCTACCTGCAGCAACGCGCCTTCCAGGCCGGATCGCTCACCGCATCGCTGCCCGCCCTGACCGTCGGGGAACCGCTCGCCGCGATCGTGCTCGGCATGACCGTGCTCGGTGAACACCTGCGCACCGACGGCCCCGGACGGATCCTCGTCGGCGCCGCGGTCGTCGTGATGCTCGTGACCACCGTGGCGCTCTCGCGCGCCCAGGCCGCCGACACCCCCGCCGAGACCGCGGCTACGCCCGACCCAGCACCGCCACCAGAAACTCCGCGTCGTCGCTGAACGGCCGCAGATCCCAGGTCGAGAGCCGCACCTGCACCGCCAGACCCGCCTGCTGCGCGTCGGCGAAGAACTCCTCGAACGGATACTCGCGGCCCGCCCCGAAACCGATCACCGCCCGGCCCTGCGGCGCCAGATGCGCCGCGAAATTGCGCAGCACCGCCACTCGGGTCGACGGCGCCACGAAGGTCATCACATTCCCCGCGCACACGATCACATCGAAGTCGGCGTCGACACCGCGGGCCGGCAGATCCAGCTCGGCCAGATCCCCGACCAGCCATTCCGGCCCCGGATGATCCTCCTCCGCCGCCGCGATCAGCACCGGATCGACATCCACCCCCACCACACGGTGCCCGGCCCGGTGCAGATAGCCGCCGAGCCGGCCCGGTCCACACCCGGCATCGAGGATCCGTGCCCCGCGCGGCACCATCGCATCGATCAACCGGGCCTCCCCGACGGTGTCCTGCCCCTGAGCAACCATCGTGCGGAACCGTTCGACGTACCACGACGAATGCGCCGGATTCTCCGCCACGATCTCCTCCCACCGGCTCGGCACCCGCTCGCCGCTGCCGCCGTGTTCCGGACCCTCGCCGCCGCTCATCCACGCTCCTTCGTTCCACCGGGACACCTGCTCGACCCCCACCGTAGGCGCCGCACCGTCGCCTGCACCGCGACACACGGCAACCCCGCTCAGTAGAATCGGTACCCGTCGAAACCACTTCCGGCAGGCGGACACCGTCCGCGACCGGACCCGACGAGAGGACACCGGTGCCCGCGGCACCCACCACCAGCCCACCACCCGACACCAGCTCCCCCTGCCCGGAGTGCGACTCCGGGCCGGAAGGATCCTCTAGCGGGCCGGGTCACCACCCCGGCCACCACCCCGCCCGGCAGGACCGCCCCTGATGTCCGTCCTGCTCGATATCGCCGCCCTCCTCGGCTTCGTGGCGCTCACCGCAGGCACCGCCCTGTTCGTCGCCGCCGAGTTCTCCCTGACCGCCCTCGAACGCAGCGCCGTCGACGCGCACGCCCACGACGGCGACCGACGCGCCCGGCAGGTCCAGCACGCGCACCGCACCCTGTCGTTCCAGCTGTCCGGCGCCCAGCTCGGCATCACCATCACCACACTGATCACCGGCTATCTCGCCGAACCGATCCTCGCGCAGTTCTTCACCCCGCTGTTCGACGCGATCGGCCTGAGCACCTCCGTCGCCGCAACCGTCTCGCTGGTCCTCGCGCTGCTCATCGCCACCTCCTTCTCCATGGTCTTCGGCGAACTGGTCCCCAAGAACATCGCCATCGCCCGGCCCATGGGCACCGCCCGCGCCACCGCCGGCCTCCAACTGGCGTTCTCGCTGCTGTTCCGCTGGGCCATCCTCGGACTCAACGGCGCCGCCAACCACATCGTGCGGCGCCTCGGCATCGAACCGGCCGAGGAACTGCGCTCGGCGCGTTCCCCGCAGGAACTCGGGTCGCTGGTGCGCGCCTCGGCCCGCAGCGGCACCCTCGACGAGCACACCGCCCGCCTGGTCTACCGCTCCCTGCAGTTCGGGGACCGCACCGCCGAGGACCTCATGACCCCGCGCAGCACCGTCGAGAGCCTCGACCGCAACGCCACCGTCCTCGACCTCATCGAACTGTCCGCCCGCACCGGCTACTCACGCTTCCCGATCGTCGACGGCGACCTCGACGCCCCTCTCGGCGTCGTGCACGTCAAGCACGCATTCACCGTGCCCGGCCCGGCGCGCGGCACCACCGCCGTCGGCGCCCTCGCCCGCCGCGTGCCCACCGTGCCGTCCAGCCTCGACGGCGACACCGTCATGGAACGGGTGCGCTCGGACGGCATGCAGGTCGCGCTCGTCGTCGACGAATACGGCGGCACCGCCGGACTGATCACCATGGAGGACCTCGTCGAGGAGATCGTCGGCGACGTCCGCGACGAACACGACGAGACCGAACTCGACGCCCACCGCGAGGGGGACGGCTGGTCGTGCACGGGTCTGCTGCGCACCGACGAGCTCGCCCAGCTCACCGGCTACCGCGCCCCCGACGGCGACTACGAGACCCTCGCCGGACTGATCCTCACCGAACTCGGCCGCATCCCCGAGGTCGACGACGAGATCCAGCTGCCGCTGCGCCGCGGCGAACGCGACCTCACCTGGTACGCGCGCATCCTCGAGATGGACGGACACCGCATCGACCGGGTGCTGCTCGTCCCCGGCGCCGCCCCCGACCCCGAGAACCCCGACGGCGACAGCGATGGGGACAGGGACGACAGCGACGACGCCCCCGCTGCCGACGAGGGTGGTGAGCGTCGATGAGCGACTGGTTCGCGATCGTCCTCGCCGTGCTGCTGCTCGCCGGCAACGCCTTCTTCGTCGGCGCCGAGTTCTCCCTCATCACCGTCCGCCGCGACCGCCTCGAGACACTGCTCGCCCAGGGCAAGACCCGCGCCCGCACCGTCATCCACGCCGGCGAACACCTCTCGCTCATGCTCGCCGGCTCCCAGCTCGGCATCACGATCTGCTCGATCCTGCTCGGCCGCGTCGCCGAACCGGCCATCGCGCACCTGATCGAGGTGCCGCTGCATGCGGCCGGGGTGCCCGACGCGCTGCTGCACCCCATCGCGTTCACCATCGGGCTCACGATCGTGGTGGTGCTGCACATCCTGCTCGGCGAGATGGTGCCGAAGAACATCGCCATCGCCGGCCCGGAACGCGCCGCGATGCTGCTCGTGCCGATCCACCTACTGTTCATGCGACCCGCCCGGCCGGTCATCGCGTTCTACAATCTGTGCGCCAACGCCACCCTGCGCGCGGCGCACATCGACCCGAAGGACGAACTCGACACCTCCGTCTCCGCCGTGGAGCTCACCGAGATGATCGGTGAATCCCGCTCCGAGGGGCTGCTCGACGCGGAGGAACACAAGCGCCTCACCCGTGCTCTGGCCACCGGCGACCGCACCGTCGCCGACGTGATGATCCCGCTCGCCCGGGTGCGCACCGTCCCGCACACCGGCGCGGGCCCGACCCTCGGCGACGTCGAGCACGCGGTCACCACCACCGGCTTCTCCCGGTATCCCACGCGCCGACCCGACGGCACGATCACCGGCTATGTGCACATCAAGGACGTGCTCGATCTGGTGCGGGAACAGTCCACCGGTCCCGAGACCGTCATCCCTACCGCGGTGATCCGGAAGCTGCCGGCCATCGGGATCGGCGACGGTCTCGACGAGGCGCTGGCCGCGCTGCGCCGCAACAACGCGCATCTGGCCGGGGTGACCGACACCACCGGAACGCTGCGGGGCATCGTCGCGCTCGAGGACCTCGTGGAAGAGTTCGTCGGGACGGTCCGCGACGCCACCCACCGGGTCGCGGATCCGCTGGGCAACCGCCCCCGCACGACCGCACCCCGATCGACCGAACGAGAACCATGACCCGCTCCCCGTCCGTGACCGACCGCCCGGCGATCCTGGCCGAGACCGAATGGACCGCGCGGCGCGACGCCCACCACGCCGTCGTGGACGAGCTGCTCGCCGGGCATCTCGAACGACGCGCCACCGGGCGCGGCCACCCGGTGCACGACTTCCTGTTCACCTACTACAGCCTGCGGCCGAGCCAGCTGCGGCGCTGGCATCCCGGTTACGGCACCGTGCTGCTCGGCGCGGCCGCGGTGCGCGGCTACCGCGACCATCCGGGCTACGAGCGGGTCACCGTCGACGGGCAGCCGGGGGTGCGGGTGGGCCGGGAGGTGCTCGACCGGCGCGCCGACACCGTCGACTTCGTCGCGGGGCTGCTCACTGCGACGGCCTCCCGGCCGCCGCAGCTCGGCTGCTTCGGATTGCACGAGTGGGCGATGGTGTACCGGGCGGGGGTCGAGGGGGTGCGGCATTCGTCGGTGCCATTGCGGCTCGGCCACACCGGAACCGACACGGTGGTGGAATCAATGCAGCTCCGATGCACCCATTACGATGCGTTCCGGTTCTTCACCCCCGACGCCGTCCCGCGCAACGCCACCGAACTGACCCGCGACCAGCAGGTACGCAGCGAGCAACCCGGCTGCCTGCACGCCGGCATGGACCTGTACAAGTGGGCCTACAAGCTGCTGCCGTTGACGGATTCGGAGCTGACGGTGCGGTGCCTGCGACACGCGTCCGCAGCCCGTGAATTGGATATGCGGGCAAGCCCGTATGATCTCGAGGACTACGGCTACTCGCCCATCAGGATCGAGACTGCCGCCGGACGCGCACAGTACGTCCGCGAGCAGTCGGCGCTCACCCGTCGCGCCGCAGCTCTGAGAGAAGAGCTGGTGAATCGATGTACCGCCCTGCAGGCGCACAGAACCACTGCGCCCGATACTACTGGCGGGTAACATAATCGACGATTCCGTGCGGCCGGGACGTTTCCGGCCGCACAGCAACCGGAAAGAGTGAGGGTGATGACAGAACGCGTGCAGGTCGGCGGACTTCAGATCGCGCAGGTTCTCTACGACTTCGTCAACAACGAGGCCATCCCCGGCAGCGGGCTCGACGCGGACACCTTCTGGGCAGGTGCCGACAAGATCGTCCACGACCTCGCCCCCAAGAACCGGGCGCTGCTCGCCAAGCGTGACGAACTCCAGGCCCAGATCGACGGCTGGCACCGCGACCGCGCCGGACAGCCCCACGACCCGGCCGCCTACAAGGCCTTCCTCGAAGAGATCGGCTACCTCGTCCCGGCCCCCGAGCCGTTCACCATCGGCACCGAGAACGTCGACTCCGAGATCGCCGAGACCGCCGGCCCGCAGCTCGTCGTGCCCGTCCTCAACGCCCGCTTCGCGCTCAACGCCTCCAACGCGCGCTGGGGATCGCTCTACGACGCGCTCTACGGCACCGACGTCATCCCCGAAGAAGGCGGCGCCGAGAAGGGCACCGGCTACAACAAGGTCCGCGGCGACAAGGTCATCGCCTGGGCCCGCGACTTCCTCGACAAGGCCGCACCCCTCGCGCAGGGCTCGCACGCCGACTCCACCGGCTACCGCATCGACGGCACCGAACTGAAGGTCACCCTCGGCGACGGCACCGTCACCGGACTCGCCCAGCCCGACAAGCTCGTCGGCTACCTCGGCGACAAGGCCACCCCGTCCTCGGTGCTGCTGCGCAACCACGGCCTGCACATCGACATCCAGATCGACCCCGAGTCCCCCGTCGGCAGCACCGACGCCGCCGGCGTCAAGGACGTCGTCCTCGAATCCGCCGTCACCACCATCATGGACTTCGAGGACTCCGTCGCCGCCGTCGACGCCGACGACAAGGTCATCGGCTACCGCAACTGGCTCGGCCTCAACCGCGGCGACCTGTCCGAATCCTTCGACAAGGGCGGCAAGACCCTCACCCGCACGCTCAACCCGAACCGCGTCTACACCGCCCTCGACGGCAGCGACCTCGAACTGCACGGCCGCTCCCTGCTGTTCGTCCGCAACGTCGGACACCTCATGACCAACCCCGCCGTCCTCGACCGCGACGGCAACGAGGTCCCCGAAGGCATCCTCGACGCGCTCGTCACCAGCCTGTGCGCCATCCACGGCCTGCACATCGACGAGGACCACGGCCCGCTCGCCAACAGCCGCACCGGCTCGATCTACATCGTCAAGCCCAAGCAGCACGGCCCCGAGGAATCCGCCTTCACCACCGAACTGTTCGGCCGCGTCGAAGAGGTCCTCTCCCTGCCCACCAACACCCTCAAGGTCGGCATCATGGACGAGGAACGACGCACCACCGTCAACCTCGCCGCCTGCATCAAGGCCGCCTCCGACCGCGTGGTGTTCATCAACACCGGCTTCCTCGACCGCACCGGCGACGAGATCCACACCTCCATGGAGGCCGGCCCCGTCGTCCGCAAGGCCGCGATGAAGCAGCAGCGCTGGATCGCCGCCTACGAGGACTGGAACGTCGACACCGGCCTCGCCTGCGGCCTGCAGGGCAAGGCCCAGATCGGCAAGGGCATGTGGGCCATGACCGATCTCATGCGCGACATGGTCGAGCAGAAGATCGGCCAGCCCAAGGCCGGCGCCAACACCGCCTGGGTGCCCTCGCCCACCGGCGCCACCCTGCACGCCACCCACTACCACGAGGTCGACGTCTTCGCCGTCCAGAACGAGCTCAAGGGCACCAGCCGCGCCACCGTCGACGACATCCTCACCATCCCCCTCGCCGAGAACCCGAACTGGTCCGACGAGGAGAAGCGCGAAGAACTCGACAACAACTGCCAGTCCATCCTCGGCTACGTCGTGCGCTGGATCGACGCCGGCGTCGGCTGCTCCAAGGTCCCCGACATCCACGACGTCGCGCTCATGGAGGACCGCGCCACCCTGCGCATCTCCAGCCAGCTCCTCGCCAACTGGATCCGCCACGACGTCGTCACCGCCGACGAGGTCATCGCCTCCCTCGAGCGCATGGCACCCGTCGTCGACCGGCAGAACGAAGGCGACCCCGGCTACCGGCCGCTCGCCCCGAACTTCGACGACAACATCGCCTTCCAGGCCGCCAAGGAACTCATCCTCGAAGGCACCACGCAGCCCAGCGGCTACACCGAGCCGATCCTGCACCGCCGTCGCCGCGAGAACAAGGCCAAGTACGCCTGACCCGCACACCGACACCCCAGGGCCCCGATCCACACCGGATCGGGGCCCTGCCCGTCCCCGCACCGCGCGGCGAAGCCAGGTCACATCCCGTCTCTCACTAGACTCGACCATCGGATCGACGAACGAAACGAGGCGGACACGACGTGGGCGGGCGACATCGCGGTAGCGGACGACGAGGAATCAGCACGAGCGTCATCGTGGTCGCCGTAGGCGTAGTACTCGCCCTGCTCGCCGTCCTCGGCTGGTTCCGCCTCCGCGACAACATCGACGACCAGGCCACCGCCGCCGCCGAAACCTGCGTCGAAGGCGACACCGTCCTGCACATCGCTGCCGACCCCCTCATCGCTCCCGCCCTCACCGAACTCGCCGACCAGTGGACCGACGGCGGCGTCCGCGTCATCCGCGACCACTGCGTCACCGCCGAGATCACCGCCGTCGACAGCCTCGCCGCCGCCGACACCCTCACCGCCGGCACCTGGGATCCGGCACTCGGCCCCGAACCCGCCCTGTGGGTGCCCCTCGACACCCGCATGAGCGCCCGCGCCGCCGACACCATCGACGGCACCCCCCGCTCCCTCGCCACCTCCCCGGTCGTGCTCGCCGTCCCCACCGACCTCGGCCGCGCCCTCACCACCGCCACCGTCCGCTGGCAGGACCTGCCCCGACTCCAGAACGACCCCGCCGCCATGCGCGAGAGCGGACTCGACATCTGGGGCACCCTCGGCCTCGCCCTGCCCACCGGCACCGAGACCCACGCCACCACCCTCGCCCTCGAAGCCGTCACCGCCGCCACCACCGGCATCGGCGCCGGACCGGTCACCCTCGAACAGGCCGCCACCCCCACCGCCATCACCGCCGTGAGCACCCTCGCGCTCGGCGCCGACACCCTCGGCGCAGTCGGCACCACCGCCGACACCCTCGCCGCGCTCGGCGCCCGCCCCGACACCGAGGCCCCCATCCACGCCGTGCCGGTCGTCGAACAGCAACTGCACCGCGCCCTCACCGACGGGCAGGTCCGCGGCCTCACCGGCCACCTGCCGATCGGCGTCGCACCCGTCGTCGACTTCCCCACCGCCGTCGTCGACGCCCCCTGGGTCGACGAGACCCTCGCCCGCGCCGCCGCGGAGTTCACCGACTACGCGCGTCGCCCCGAACAGACCGGCATCCTCACCGCCCACGGCTTCCGCACCGCCGACGCCGTCCCCGAACCCGCCGGGGAACTGCCGCTGCCCCGCGTCGACACCGTCCTCGCCCCCGCCGACCCCACCGTCGACGACGTCCTCGTCGCACTGCGTCTCGCCCCGGTGTCCCCGCGCAAGGTCACGATGGTCGTCGACACCTCCACCTCCATGGGCACCCCCGCCGGCGACGACACCCGCCTCACCGCCACCGCGGGGGCCCTGCGCGAGGCCATGCGCCGAGCCTCCATCAACTCGGTGATGGGCATGTACGTCTTCGCCGACACCCCCAGCGGGCACCGCGTCGCCGTCATCCGCGACGGCCTCACCGAGTCCAAGCGCGCGGCGATGTCCTCGGTCCTCGACGACATCGACCTCGTCGACCGCGAACCGGTCTACGCCACCCTCACCGCCGCCTACCGCGACGCCGTCGACAACTACGACCCGGGCCGACCGAACTCCGTGCTCGTCGTCGTCGACAGCGACGACCCCGACGAGACGGCCGCCCGCGACCTGCGCGCGGCGATCGACGAACTCGCGTCCCCTGCCACCCCTGTGCGGATCGACGTCGTCATCCTCGGCGACCGCACCGACCCCGTCCTCGAGCAAGCCGCCGAGGCCACCGACGGCAACCTCACCGTCGTCGACACCACCGACCCGGCCGATCTCACCGACCTCCTCCGAAAGCTGACGTCCTGACCGTGCTCCGACTTCTCGTCATGGGGGTCTTCCTCGCCCTCCTCACCTACCTGCTGCATCGACGACTCGTCCGGGCACCCGGCCTGCCGCGTCCTGCCGCCCTCGCCGCCGACCTCGTCCTGGCGGCGATGTTCGTCCTCACGCTTGGTGCCTCCGGGGTGGGCACGGCGCTCGACCCCGCCTGGGCCCGCCCCATCGGATTCCTCGGCTGGAGCTGGATGGCGGTGGTGCTGTACCTGATGCTCGGGCTCCTGCTCGTCGGAGCGGGACTGCTCGTCGCCCGCCTCGTCTGGCGCGGACGCCCCGGGCCGACCACCGACGTGACCCCGCGACGGGGTCTGCGCATCGCGACCGCCGTGCTCGTCGTGGCCGCGGTCGCCGCCGTCGGATACGGCACGGTCGAAGCCGACCGGCCGCGGATCGTCACCGTGCCCGTCGCGTTGCAGGACCTGCCCACCGGCTTCGACGGCGCCCGGATCGCGCTCGTCACCGACCTGCACGTCGGACCTGCCCGCGGCGCCGACTTCGTGCAACGCGTCGTCGACCTCGTCGCCGAACAGCAGCCCGACCTGATCGTGCTCGGCGGCGACCTCGCCGACGGCACCGTCGACCTCGTCGGTTCCGACCTCGAACCGCTCCGGCAGCTGCAGGCCCCGCTCGGGGTGTACGGCGTCAGCGGCAACCACGAGTACTACTCCGACGACGCCGAATCATGGCTCGACCATTGGGAGACGCTCGGTGTACGCACCCTGCGCAACGAGCACGTCGTCCTCGAACGCGACGGCGACGTCGTCGCGCTCGCCGGCGTCCACGACTACACGGCCACCGAACCCCACCACCCGGACATGCCCACCGCCCTCGACGGCATCGCGGACGGTACCCCCGTGATCCTCGCCGCCCACCAGCCCCGGCACATCGACGAGGCCCGCGAACGCGGAGTCGACCTGCAGCTGTCCGGGCACACCCACGGCGGACAGATGTGGCCGCTGCGGCCGTTCGTCTCCCTCGCCAACCCCACCGTCACCGGACTCGACCGCTTCGGCGACACGCAGATCTACACATCCCAGGGCACCGGCGCGTGGGGACCGCCCGTGCGGGTCGGCACCCCACCGGAGATCTCCGTCCTCGAGCTGACCGCCGCGAACTGACGGCCTTGCCCTCAGGGCTCGGTGAGATGTGTCCTTACCCGGTGGTATTTCTGTATTTCTTTGGTTTCCGTACTGTTCGGAGTTGCCCCACCGATGAAGATGGCCGACGGACATGTCCGTCGGCCATCCCCGGCGTCAGCCGCTGTACGCCTCCAAGGGCGGGCACGAGCACACCAGGTTCCGGTCGCCGTGTGCGCCGTCGATACGCCGCACCGCCGGCCACACCTTGGCCCGGCTCTTCCCCATCGGGAACACCGCGATCTCCCGCGAGTACGGGTGGTTCCACTCACCCACCAGGCATTCCGCGGTGTGCGGAGCCCCGCGCAGCGGATTGTCGTCCACCGGCCACTCTCCTGCCCCGACCCGGTCGATTTCACCGCGGATCGAGATCATCGCGTCGATGAACGCGTCGAGTTCGGCGATGTCCTCGCTCTCGGTGGGTTCGACCATGAGGGTGCCGGCCACCGGGAAGCTCATCGTCGGCGCGTGGAAGCCGTAGTCGGCCAGACGCTTCGCGACGTCGTCGACCGTCACCCCCGTCGCCTTCGTCAGCGGACGCAGATCGAGGATGCACTCGTGGGCGACCATGCCGGTCTCCCCCGTGTACAGCACCGGGAAGTACTCGTCGAGACGACGCGCGATGTAGTTGGCCGACGCGATCGCCGTCAGCGACGCGCGACGCAGTCCCTCGGCACCCATCATCTTGATGTACGCCCAGGTGATCGGCAGGATCGACGCCGACCCGTAGGGCGCCGCCGAGACCGGTCCTGCTCCCCCGAGTCCCGGCTCCGCCGGATGACCCGGCAGGTACGGGGCCAGATGCGAACGGACACCGATCGGGCCGACACCCGGACCGCCACCACCGTGCGGGATGCAGAAGGTCTTGTGCAGGTTCAGGTGGCTGACATCGCCCCCGAACTTGCCCGGCCGCGCCAGACCCACGAGAGCGTTGAGGTTGGCGCCGTCGATGTACACCTGACCGCCGGCGTCGTGCACGGCACCGCAGATGTCGGCGATGTCGTGCTCGTAGACACCGTGCGTGGACGGATAGGTGATCATGATCGCGGCCAGTCGCGCACCGTGGTCGGCGATCTTGGCGCGCAGGTCGTCGAGATCGACGTCGCCGTTCGGACGGCACGCGACGACCTCGACACGCATGCCCGCCATCACAGCGGATGCGGCATTGGTGCCGTGCGCGCTCGACGGGATCAGGCAGATGTCCCGATCGGTGTCGCCGCGGTCGAGGTGGTAGTGGCGGATCGCGAGCAGACCCGCGTACTCACCCTGGCTGCCGGCGTTGGGCTGCAGGCTCACGGCGTCGTAGCCCGTCACCGCGGCGAGCCAACCCTCCAGGTCGGCGATGAGACGGCGGATGCCGCCCGTCTGGTCCGCCGGAGCGAAGGGATGCAGACCCGCGAACTCGGGCCAGGTGATGGCTTCCATCTCGGCGGCGGCGTTGAGCTTCATCGTGCACGAGCCCAGTGGGATCATCGTCCGGTCGAGGGCGAGGTCCTTGTCGGACAGACGCCGCAGGTAACGCATCATCGCGGTCTCGGTGCGGTAGCGGGTGAACGCCTCGTGCTGCAGGAACTCGCTGGTGCGGGCCAGGGCCTGCGGCAGCGCCGTTCCCTCGGCGGCCTCCCCGGCGTCGACGCCGAAAGCGCCCAAGACCGCGTCCACGTGCGCCGCGGTGGTGGCCTCGTCGCACGAGATCGACACGTGATCGTCGTCGACCCGGTACAGGTTGATGCCGGCCTCGAGGGCGGCGGCGAGCACGGCGTCGGCGCGCCCCGGGACGCGCACGAGGACGGTGTCGAAGAACTCGTCGTGGACGACCTCGACGCCACCGGCGCGCAGACCGTCGGCGAGGCGGCGGGCGTGCCCGGCGACGCGGCGGGCGATGCCGGTGAGGCCTTCGGCGCCGTGGTACGAGACGTACATGGCCGCGAGCACGGCGAGGAGCACCTGGGCGGTGCAGATGTTGCTGGTGGCCTTCTCACGGCGGATGTGCTGCTCACGGGTCTGCAACGCGAGCCGGTAGGCCGGGTTGCCGTCCACGTCCACCGAGACACCGACGAGGCGTCCCGGCAGGGTGCGGGTGTGGGCGCTACCGACGGCGAGGTAGCCGGCGTGCGGCCCACCGAAGCCCATCGGCACACCGAACCGCTGGGTGGTGCCGAAGCACGCGTCGGCGCCCTGCTCCCCGGGCGGGGTGATCAGGGTCATGGCCAGCAGGTCGGCACCGACGGCGACGAGCGCGCCGCGGTCGTGGGCGGCCGCGATGATCGGAGCGGCGTCGATGATGCGTCCCGAAGCGCCGGGCACCTGCAGGATCACGCCGAAGAACTCGCCCTCGGGCAGTCCGTCGGCAGCGAGGTCGGCGGTGACGATCTCGATGCCGAGTGGTTCGGCGCGGGTCGCCAGCACCGCGGCGGTCTGCGCGAACAGGTCGACGTCGACGACCAGGCGCGGGCTCTTGGACTTGCGGTTCGCGCGGCGCAGCAGGGTCATTGCCTCGGCGGCGGCGGTGGCCTCGTCGAGCATCGACGAGTTCGCGATCTCCATGCCGGTCAGGTCGGCGACCATGGTCTGGAAGTTCAGCAGCGCCTCGAGGCGTCCCTGGCTGATCTCCGGCTGGTAGGGGGTGTAGGCCGTGTACCAGGCGGGGTTCTCGATGATGTTGCGTAGCAGCACGGGCGGCGTGAGCGTGTCGTAGTAGCCGTGACCGATCATCGACGTCGCCACGGTGTTCTGCGACGCGAGTGCCTTCAGTTCGGCGAGTACGTCGTGCTCGGAGCGGGGCGCGTCGAGGACGTCGAGGCCGGTCGGCACGTTGTCTGCACGGTCGTCGAGGATGGCGGCCGGTACCGCGGCGGTGGCGAGGGCGTCGAGGGAATCGACTCCGACGACGTCGAGGATCCGGTTCAGGCCGGCGGTGTCGGGGCCGATGTGGCGATCGGCGAAGTTCGAGGTGACGGCATCTGTCATCGCAGCTCCCGGGCTGGTCGGCGAGGTCCACATGCGCGCGGTCGCGCGAGGTGGTTCCTCCCCCTCTGTCGTGAGCTCGCGGAGCGAGCGCCTGAGAGATTCGGCCGGCCAGAGCCTTTCCCCGTGGGCGGGCGGGTGCTCCCGCCGCTTTCCAGAGACGTCGGAGCTCACGCGGTCCCGGTTGCCTGAGAGATTGACGGGGAGGTGCTGCTCCTTCGGCGCCCGGCTCGGTGTCCGGGTCTCTCCCGCGTGATGGCGACGCATCTTCGAGTCTAGATCACGTCGCAGGGGTCGAAATACCGCAGGTGCGGAAAGCGCCGCAGGTGGTGGAGATGGATCAGCAGAGATGGATCGGCGGTGTCGTCGGCCGATGCGACATCAGTGGTGGGGTCAGCCGATGCGGCGGTTGATGCGTTCGCGGCGACGCGACGCGAGTTCGTCCTCGGGGCGTTCCTCGACGCCGCCGCCATCGGCGCGTTCGGCGGGAAAATCGGCAATGCTGCCGGTGAGTTCGCGCATCGCGCCGCTCACCGCGATCCCGAAGACACCTTGCCCGCCCTGCAGCAGGTCGACGACCTCTTCGGGCGACGTGCACTCGTAGACGGTGGTGCCATCGGAGAACAGGGTGATCTTCGCGAGGTCGCCCACCCCGCGGCTGCGGAGATGGTCGACGGCGACGCGGATGTTCTGCAGCGAGACACCGGTGTCGAGCAGGCGCTTGACGATCTTGAGGACGAGGATGTCCTTGAACGAGTACAGCCGCTGGCTACCGGAGCCGGCGGCCCCGCGGATGGACGGTACGACCAGATTCGTGCGGGCCCAGTAGTCGAGCTGGCGGTAGCTGATTCCCGCGATCTGACAGGCGATGGGCACGCGGTAGCCGACGAGCTCGTCGGGTACCGAGTTGTCCGGAAACAGGCCCGGTTGGATCTCGTCGGTCTCGTTCGTCCGCGGCGCCGGATTCGAGCGATCGCCGGAATCGACGCCGAGTGGCTGTCCCTTCGTCCGATCTCGCACTACTGACTCCCTCTCGCGCGCCCAGTTCTGCCTCGCAACGATCGATTGGCGGATCCCCCCGACCACATCCGATCATCGAGCGCTCCCAGGCTCACCGAGTCATCCCTGGCGGATCAACTCAGCGTACGCTCCGGTGTTGGGCGTCGGGCTGCAACACGCCGACCGGAAGGCAACGTTCGACATTACTACCGTCACGGCCGACGCGCGCGCCAACGCTCGTCGCCGTGCGGACGGACGGCGCTCAGCCGTCCGTCGCCTTGAAATCGTCGGGCGAGACGGAGTCGAGGAACTCCTTGAACTTCTCGACCTCGTCCTCCCGTTCGTCGGGCATGACCAGTCCTGCCTCCGTGAGCACCGGTTCCTCGACGTGGACCGGCGCGCCGATGCGCAAGGCCACCGCGACCCCGTCGGAGGGCCGGCAGGACACGCGCATCCCTCCGTCGAAGACCAGATCCGCGTAGAACGTCCCTTCGCGCAGGTCGACGATGCGCACCTCGCGCAGGTTGTGACCGAACGCCTCGAGGAGGTTCTTGATCAGGTCGTGGGTCAGCGGCCGCGCCGGTTCGACCCCCTGCTGTTCGAGGGCGATGGCGGTCGCTTCGTTCTGCCCGATCCAGATCGGCAGATACCGATCGCCGTCGACCTCCCGCAGCAGGAGGACAGGCTGGTTCTGCGGCTGTTCGATACGAATCCCTACTATCCGCATCTCGCTCATCGCGATGCCTCCGTCCTGCTGCTCGTCGGTGGTGGGACCACCCGACAGGTACTGCCTGGAATTCTAGTGTCCTCCAGCGCATCCGTCAGGTGCCGTACGTCACCACCCGACGAAGGGCCCGTGGTCGCACACGGCGATGAATTCGTCGCCTAACGGTCGAGGGCCCCCTGCACCGCCGCTTTCACCAGGCAGGTGTGCAATGTCAACGACAGTGCGGCCAGTTCGCGCACCATCTCCTCGGCGCGCTGCCGCGCCCCGGCGTCGCGGCCCTTCGCGATCGGACCGGCGATCTGCGCGACGAGCGCGGCCTCGCGGTCGGCGGCGAGCTTGAACGCCCGCAGGTGCCGAACCTCGAGGCCGAACTCCGCCATCGCTTTCGCCGTGCGGGCGAGCAGCACCGCGTCCTCGTCGAAGAAACCGGCCGGGCCCGGCTTGACCAGGCCCGCCCCCACCAGCTCGGTGAGGAAGGCCGCGTCGATCCCCGCACGGGTGCACAGATCGTCGCGACTCACCCGGATCTCGCGGTCGGTGCGCAGATCCTCCGGCGAGACCTCGCCGCGGGCGACCGCCAGCGGGCGCGGCCGGGTGATCCGGGTCTCGACCGATCCCACCGTGGCGGCGCCGCGGTCGATCGCCTCGAGCTGCTCCTTGATCACCTTGAGCGGAAGGTACTGATCGCGCTGCGCGGTGAGCACGTACCGCAGACGCTCGCAGTCGGCGATCGAGAAGCGTCGGTAGCCCGAGGGGGTGCGTTCCGGGCTGATCAGTCCCTCGGCCTCGAGGAACCGGATCTTCGAGATCGTCACGTCCGGGAATTCCGGACGCAGGCGGTCGAGCACCGACCCGATCGACATTCCGGCCGGCGCCGGCTGGCGGGCCGCGGTCATCAGCTACCCGCGCCCTGGTTACCTCGCGGACCGGTCAGGAACACCAGCCGGAACTTGCCGATCTGCACCTCGTCGCCGTTCGCGAGAACGGCGGAGTCGACCGGCTCGCGGTTGACGTAGGTGCCGTTGAGGCTTCCCACGTCGACGACCTGGAATTCGCCCTCGTCCTGGCGGAACTCGGCGTGCCGACGGCTGACGGTCACGTCGTCGAGGAAGATGTCGCTGTCGGGATGCCGACCCGCCGAGGTGGTGGGCTGGTCGAGCAGGAAGCGCGATCCTGCATTGGGTCCCCGCTTGACCACCAGCAGCGCCGATCCGGCGGGCAGGCCCTCGACACCCGAGACGGGCGCTTCGGTGGTGGCCGAACCCGCGCCCTCCACTTCGTTCAGGAAGTCGGCGCGAAATACCGAAGTGGTCTCTGCAGGAGTCTCCTCGTAGCCCGCGTTGCCGTTCTCGCTCACCGTTTCTCCTTATCCGTTCGACCACCCGGGTGATCCCGGACGGTCGCTGATTCGTTCGCCCCGTTCAGGTCCGACACGGCACACGCCATATCCGACCGTACCCCGCTCGGGGGTACTGACGCAGACAGTCGCGGTCACGTTACCTGTCGGGTCCGTCAGCCTTCCGTGATCCCGCGGTAACCTTCCGCGTCGAGCGTCTCCGCGAGCGCCTCGTCGAGGTCGCTCTCGCTGCCGATCTCCACGTCGACGAGCCAGCCGTCCTCGTACGGGCTGCTGTTCACCAGTTCGGGATTCGCGTCGAGTTCCGTGTTGACGGCGGTCACCTTCGCAGTCAGCGGCGCGAACACGTCCGACACGCTCTTGGTGGACTCGACCTCTCCGAAGGACTCGCCGGCGGCGATCTCGGCGCCCGCCTCGGGCAGCTGCACGAAGACCACGTCGCCGAGTTGGGACTGTGCGTAGTCGGTGATCCCGATGCGCACGGTCGTCGCGCCCGTCCTGCGCACCCACTCGTGCTCGGGGGTGTACCGCAGATCCTCGGGTGTCGCGAAATCGGTCAAGACTGGTCCTTTCGGAGACGACGTTCGACCGGAACGTCGGATTCAGTTACCGGGCTGAGAGTATTGGCGTGGCTCGATCTCCCGCAAGGCGGACACCTCCACCTGCGGAGACTGTTCCACGGACAATGATCCGCCCGCACGGGCGACCGTGTCGACCACTCCGCCGGGAATGTTCAATGCGGCGGCGAGAGTCGGTCCGTCGCCGATGGCGGTGACGGTGTACGGAGCGTCGAGTCCGCGGTCGTCGACGACGATGTCGCCGCCCGGTCCGGTGACCCACGAATCGACCCCGATGCGCACGGTCTCGCCGTTCGCCCCGGCGATCTGCATCGTGTCGGCACCCGCCGCGCGCAGCTCCTGGATCATGTCGAGCAGCACCTCCGATCCGACGCCCTCGCGCGGATCGTCGACGGTGAGAACCACTCCGGGCCCGGTGGCGGGTTCGGTGCCGAGTTGCACCGACAGCGTGTACAGGCGCGTGCGGGCTTCCTCGAGTGCCGCTTCCGAGCCTTCCTGTTCGAGACTCGAGAGGGTGCGCTCGAGTTCGGTGATCTCCTGGCGGAGAGCGGCTTCGCGGCGGTTGAGGTTGTCGAGCAGCACGAGCAGGTCCGCAGGGCGCGCCGAGTCGAGGTCGTCGCCGGTGTCGGTCGTGCGCACCTGGGTGGCGATGCCGGCGCCGAGCAGGACGACGAGAATCGCCGCGAGGACGAGGAAGACGCGTTGCGAGCGGGTGGTGCGGCTCGCGTCGGACCCGGTGGTGGTCTCGTCGCCCGCGCCGGCGCCGGTCTCGGGCGTGGTACCGGTGTCGCGCGTGGGGCCGGGTTGTTGCGGTTCGGTCACGGTCAGGCTCCGAACAGGCGACGACGTAGGGCGGCAGCGTTTCCGAAGATGCGGATGCCGAGGACGACGATGACTGCGGTCGACAGCTGGGTGCCCACCCCGAGCTGGTCGCCGAGCCACACGATCAGTGCGGCGACGAGGACGTTGAAGACGAACGACACCACGAACACCTTCGCGTCGAAGATGTCGTCGAGATAGGCGCGCAGACCGCCGAAGACCGTGTCGAGCGCGGCGACCACCGCGATGGGCAGGTAGGGCTGTACGACGTCGGGTACCTGTGGGCTGAACACGATTCCGGCGCCGATCCCGATCGCCAGTGCGAGCACCGCGTAGAGCGCGTGACCGTGTTCGAGTCGCTTCACCTGTACCCCGTTTCTCCACTGCTGCCGAGTTTCCGGACCGTGGCGGCCGGAAACTCGAGATCGTCCTCCTCGGCGAGGGTGAATCCCACCCCGTAGAGCTGCTGTATCCCCGCGATGCGCAGGTAGGCGTCGCTGACGACGAAGGACGTCTGCAGCCGGGAGGGAGATCCCACCGCCGAGACCGTGTACGGGGAGAATACGGGCCGGTTGTCGACGAGCATCGCTCCCCCCGCCTGCCGGATGGTGACGCCGGGACCCACCCGCACGCCCCCGACCTCGACGGCCTCCGCACCGGCCGCCCACAGCGCGTTGACGACCGACTGCAGGTCGCGGTCGAGGACGAGCGCGGTGGGTCGGTCCTCGAGTCGCGCCGCATCCGACAGGTTCGGTCGCGCGGTCGGTTCGGTGAGGGTGACCGTGATCCCCGGACCGCGCACCGGTGTTGCCGCGGCTGCGGTCTCGGCGTCGCGGAGTCGGTCGAGGATGGTCGCGCCGTCGCCTCCGTCGGAGAACAGGGCGGTGCGTCGTTCGTCGACCGCGGCACCGAGTTCGTCCCGCTGGGCAGTGAGCGCGGCGATGCGTTCGTCCCCTGCCCGAAGGGAGTCGAGGATCTCGGCGCGGGTGCTGTCGGTGCCGGCCTGCACGTCGGCGTTCTGCGCGTACGCGACGCCGATCACGAGGCCGGCGAGGAGAACTCCGACGCCGAGCCACGCGCGCGACGCGCGCGGAGAGGTGCTCGAGCGCCCTGCCGCCCGGTCCGCGGCGGACGCGGCGTAGCCGGGGTCGAGATGATCCTCGAGGAGCGACTTCAGGAGCGAGGGCACCGGATTGCGCCGGATGCGTTCCCATGCGCGGCTCATCGGATCACCGCCCGGCCGGCACGATCCGTGCCGTCACGACGGCCTGCCCGAGGTACAGCAGGCCGGTCCACACGTACAGCACGGTCCCCCAGATCAGGGCAGCCCAGCCGAGCGGGCCGGTGATCGGCTCCGAGGCGGGCACTGCGACGGCCCCGAGCATCAGCGGCAGTGCGCACATGAGCAGGAAGGTGGCGCCCTTGCCGAGGTACAGCACGTCCGGCGGGGGCAGTTCCCGGCGCCGGTAGACGGCCAGCGTCGGGGCCAGGACGAGTTCGCGGCCGACGAGGATCACCGCGATCCACCAGGGCACGATGTCGCGCGCCACGAGGGCGACGAGGGTGGCCACGATGTAGAGGCGGTCGACGGCGGGATCGAGAAGGGCGCCGAGTCGGGAGGTCTGGTCGAGCAGCCGGGCGAGTTTGCCGTCGGCCCAGTCGGTGATACTGCTCGCGGCCAGCAGGATCAGCGCCCAGACATCGGCGTGGGCGACGAGGACGAGATAGAGGAAGACGGGCACACCCAGCAGTCGGACGAAGCTGAGGACGTTCGGCACGGTGAGGATGCGGTCCGATCCGCGCGCGTCGGCGGTTCCGGTCGCATCGGTCATGGTGGGCCGCTCCGTGTTCTCGTGAGGTCGTTCGCGTGGTGCCCCGCCGGAGTTCCGTTCGGGCACGGAGTCCAGCCTTCCACAGCCGCGCGACCGGAGATTCCGGGGTGTCAACGCCAGGCGAAGACCGGCTGCTCGAGACCGTCGATGCGCGTGGCCCGCCGGCACAGCACGACCTCGCGGAACTGGTAGACCACCGCGGCGGTCGGTGCGTGCACGAGGTGACCGCGGAAGGGCCACTGGATCACCGGCTTGTCGGATTCGGGGATGGTGACGAAGCGCGGATCGACGTCGAGTTCGTCGGTGGTGACGGCGAAGAGCACGTCGACCTCGTCGGGGCTGGGCTTCAGATCGGTCACGGCGGTGTCCGACCACACGACGAACGGCGACATGACGTAACCGGAGCGCGTGATGTAGTCGTCGAGCCGGCCGAGCACGGCCTCGGGGCCGAGGTCGAGTCCGAGTTCCTCGTGCAGCTCGCGCAAGGCGGCCTCCTCGGCCCGCTCCCCCTCGTCCAGACGCCCGCCCGGCAACGCGAACTGGCCGGGATGCGCCCGCAGACGCGTGGGGCGCCGCGTGAGGGGCATGACGGGGTTGCCGTTCCCGTCGTCGAGCACCGCCACGACGACGGCTGCGTGCCGGCGGCCGTCGAGCGGCAGTCGGCGCGAGTCGAACGCGTCCAGCGCGTCGCGGACGTTGTCTCGGTCGAGAGGATGAGCAGCGGGCATGGGTCGACAGTAGTTCGTCACAATCGCACCGGCGGGTCGGCGCATGTCCTGGCTGGTGTCGGTGGTGCCGATCCCGAGGAGAGGAATTCTGGATATTTGTGGTTTCCGTACCGTCCGGATTACCTGCGTGGGTGGGAGTTCTCCGTACACGGATCCCCACCCGCGGTCATAGTGGGAGCCGACGGAAAGGAGCTCGATGAACGACGTGCCCGCCGGCCTCGACCTCGATGCGCTCGATGCCTATCTGCAGACCTCCGCCCCCGACCTGTTCTCCGGTCCCCTCCGCGCACGCCTGATCAGCGGCGGGCGCTCGAATCTCACCTACGAGGTGACCGACGGTGACCGGCGGCTGGTGCTGCGCCGTCCCCCACTCGGACACGTCCTCGCGACGGCACACGACATGGCTCGCGAGTACCGCGTCATCTCCGCGCTCGCCGGCACCGCGGTACCGGTCCCCCGCTCGTACCTGCTGTGCGAGGACGATTCGGTGCTCGGCGCGCCCTTCTACCTCATGGATCTGGTCGTGGGGACGCCCTATCGCACCGCGGAGGAACTCGAACCGCTCGGCGCCGAGCGCACGCGCGTGATCTCCGAGCGGATGGTCGACACCCTGGCCGCCCTGCACGCGGTGGACCCGGCCGCCGTGGGACTCGAGGACTTCGGCCGCCCCCAGGGCTTCCTCGAGCGGCAGGTGCGGCGCTGGACCACCCAGCTCGAGAACTCGCACAGCCGGGACCTCGACGGCGCCGACGAGCTTCACCGGCTGCTCGTCGACAATCTGCCGGGCGACGGCGAGGTGGGCATCGTGCACGGCGACTACCGGCTCGACAACGTCCTCGTCGACGACGACGACAAGGTGGTCGCGGTGCTGGACTGGGAGATGGCCACGATCGGCGATCCCCTCACCGATGTGGCGTTGCTGCTGGTCTACCAGCGGCTGGCGCGGGAGAACACGGAATTCCCCGTCTCGACGGTGTCCCGCGCTCCGGGCTTCCTCGGCGACGACGAACTGCTCGCGCGGTACGAGGCCGCCGGTGGACGCGACCTGTCGGACATGGCGTTCCACCTCGCCCTGGCCTACTACAAGCTCGCGGTGATCCTCGAAGGCATCTACTTCCGGTTCCGTCAGGGCAAGACGGTCGGCGAGGGGTTCGAGGAACTCGGCCGCGGCGTCGAGCCGCTGTTGCACGCCGGTACCGATGCGCTGAAGAGTCGGAAGAGTTGATCGCGCGACCGTTGTCGTAGCCGCTCGGTACGCTCCGCTCATGCCGCATCCGGTGATGTTCGACGAGGCGGATCCCCTGCTCGCTCGTGTGCGCTCGCTCGCGCTGGCCCTGCCCGGCGCCTCCGAGAAGATCTCGCACGGCCGTCCGTTCTTCTCCACCCGGACGGCCTTCGCGGTCTACGGAGGCGGCGAGAAGGGCACCCGCGCACCGTTTCCCCGCTCCCTCATCGTCAAGCCCGACGAGGAGGAGCGCCGCGCGCTGCTCGAGGAACCCCACACCTATGTGCCGATGTATTTCGGGCCGTCCGGGTGGGTCGGGTACGACCTCTCCCGTCCGGAGGTGGACTGGGACGAGGTCGCCGAACTGCTCGACATGTCCTATCGGCAGACCGCGCCACCGAAACTGGTGCGCGAGCTCGACGCCCGCCTCGGCTGACGGGCGCCGAGCGGCGCGGGTTCAGCCCTGCTGGTCGCCGATGCTGACCATCCACGACACGCCGAAGCGGTCGGTGCACACGCCGAACAGATCGCCCCAGGGGGCACGTTCGAGCGGCATGTCGACGCGACCGCTGTCGCTCAGCGCGTCCCACCAACCCCGGAGCACGCTCTCGTCGTCCCCGCTGAGCGACAGCGAGAAGTTCGTACCGGGCGTGTAGTCCATGCCGTTCGGGGTGTCCGAGGCCATGAGCACGAAGCCGCGGTCGGTGGTGAGCATCGAGTGCATCACCTTGTCGTCCTCGCTCGGATCCTGCGAGGCGTTCATGTCCGCGAACCTGCTCACCGTCAGTTCGCCGCCGAACACCGACCTGTAGAACTCCATGGCCTCGCGTGCGGAATCGCGGAATGCGAGATAGGGATTGAATCGTGTGGTCATCGTGGTCCTTTCGCGGGTGCCGCAGGGCACGGATGGTGCCGCACGGAGAGTGACCATCCGCCGACGCATTTCTCATCGTGGACGGTGCGCACCGGATCCGGGAGCGTTCGGCGCGATCCGTGTCAGGAGACCGCCACTGTGGCGCCGGCGTACTCGGGCCGGTCGATCAGGTCGGCCGGCACGCGCCCGACCGCACGTCGCGGGACCGCTCACGACGAGACGTCGCTGTCGGAAACCGTTGCCTCGTCGTCGTCACCGTCGGTGAGGTTCACCGGTTGCACGATGGTCCAGTCGAGGTCGCTGGAGCGCGCACGAGGGCGTCCTGCCCGTGCACGGCACGTTCGATATCCGAGTCACGGACGGCGTCGCCCGTCACGACCGTGACGGGGTTGACGCCGGGGTCGGTGCGTACCGCTGCGCCGTCGACGGCCGGATGAGTCCTCGGCAGAGACGAGAAAACCCCTTCCGACCGAAGCCGGAAGGGGTTTTCGCTGTCGGGCTGACAGGATTTGAACCTGCGACCACTTGACCCCCAGTCAAGTGCGCTACCAAGCTGCGCCACAGCCCGTCCGCGCTCTCTCCGAGCGCTCTCAGAGATTACAACAGGAACGGACCTAAACACTAATCGGCTGGTCAGCGCGTTTTCACGACCGGGCGTCGGGAGCTCACTTGCGGCGGTCGCGCTTCTCCCGCACGCGCACCGAGATCCGCACGGGACTGCCGTCGAAGTTGAACTCCTCACGCAGGCGACGTTCGAGGAAGCGGCGGTAGCCGGCCTCGAGGAAGCCCGTGGTGAACAGCACGAAGGTCGGCGGCCGAGTGGCCGCCTGAGTGGCGAACAGCACCCGGGGCAGGCGACCGCCGCGCATCGGCGGCGGGGTCGCGGCCACGACCTCCTTGAGCCAGGAGTTCAGGCGTCCGGTCGAGATGCGCTTGTCCCACGACTCGAGGGCGGTCTCCATGGCCGGGACGAGCTTCTGCACGGCGCGACCGGTCTTGGCGGAGATGTTCACCCGCGACGCCCACGGCACCCGCAACAGGTCGCGGTCGATCTCGCGGCCGAGTTCGTAGCGGCGGTCCTCGTCGACGAGATCCCACTTGTTGAAGGCGATCACCAGGGCGCGACCGGACTCGACGACCATCGTGATGACCCGCTGGTCCTGCTCGGTGATGGGCTGCGAGGCGTCGATGAGCAACACCGCCACCTCGGCCGCGTCGATCGCACCCCGCGTGCGCAGGGAGGCGTAGAACTCGGCGCCGGACGCGCTGTTGACGCGCTTGCGCAGACCGGCGGTGTCGACGAACCGCCACGGCTTGCCGCCGAGCTCGACGATCGAGTCCACCGGGTCGACCGTGGTGCCGGCGATGTCGTGCACCACCGACCGCTCGTCGCCGGCGAGCTTGTTGAGCAGGCTCGACTTGCCGACGTTCGGCTTGCCCACCAGCGCGACGCGGCGAGGCCCTTCCCCACCGGTGCCCTCGCGGGGCGTGGCCGGCAACTTGGCGAGCAGCTCGTCGAGCAGGTCGCCGGTGCCGCGGCCGTGGGTGGCCGACACCGAATAGGGCTGGCCGAGTCCGAGGGACCACAATGTCGCGGCCTCGGATTCGACGCGGTCGTCGTCGACCTTGTTCGCCACGAGCAGCACCGGCGTCTTCGACCGGCGCAGCACCTTCGCGACGGCCTCGTCGACGCTGGTGGCGCCCACCGTGGCGTCGACGACGACGAGGATCGCGTCGGCAGTGCGCATCGCGACCTCCGCCTGCCGGGCCACGGACTGCTGCATGCCCTTCGCGTCGGGCTCCCATCCGCCGGTGTCCTGCACCATGAATCGGCGGCCGTTCCACGACGCCTCGTACGAGACGCGGTCGCGGGTGACGCCCGGGACGTCCTCGACGACGGCTTCACGTCGGCCGATGATGCGGTTGACCAGGGTGGACTTGCCGACGTTCGGTCGGCCGACCACGGCGACGGTCGGGACCGGGACGAACTCCTCGAGGTCGCCGCCCTCGGCGAACTCGATGTCCCAGTCACCTTCTTCCGACCACGTGCCGTCGCCGTCGAACCCGGTGTAGTCGGTGCTCAGGTCGTCGCTCACAGCTTCGCTCCAGTCTGCTCGGCGACCACCGCGAGCAACGCGGCGATCACCTCGTCGATGTTCATGTCGCTGGTGTCCACGACGACCGCGTCGTCCGCCGCGCGCAGTGGGGACACCGCGCGGGTGGAGTCGAGGTGGTCGCGGCGCTGCACCGCGGCGAGGACCGCCTCGTAGTCGTCGCCGCGACCCTCGGCGATGTTCTGGTTGTTGCGCCGGTGCGCGCGGGCCTCCGCCGAAGCGGTGAGGAAGATCTTCACGTCCGCGTCGGGGAAGACGACCGTACCGATGTCGCGTCCTTCGATGACGACGCGGTGCTCGGCGCGGCCGAGCCGCTGCTGGGCCTCGACGAGCAGGGTGCGCACCTCGGGCACGGCGGAGACCGCGGAGACCGCGGCCGTCACCTCGGCGCCGCGGATGATCTCGCGTACGTCGTCCCCGTCGAGGCGGATGTCCTCGACGGTGGGGTCGGTGCCGATCGACCACGGCAGGCCGGCGGTGACGGCGGCGATCGCGGCCGGATCGGTCAGATCGGTGCCGCGGCGCAGGGCGTGCAGCGTCGCGATGCGGTACATCGCGCCGGTGTCGAGATAGGCGGCACCGAGATGCTGCGCGAGACGCTTGGAGACGGTGGACTTGCCCGTGCCGGACGGGCCGTCCATCGCGACGATCAACGCGTCTCCCGGGGCGGTCACAGCTTCACCGCCTGGTACAGGCCTCCGACCTCGTTGCGGCCGAGGACACGGAGGGTGCCGGGACGCTGGTCGCCGAGCGCGACGGGACCGATGTTGGTGCGCACGAGCCGGATCACGGGGAAACCGACCGCGTCGAGCAGACGTCGCACGATGTGCTTGCGTCCCTCGTGCAGCACGAGCCGCACGAGCGACTGGCCTTCGTGGACCTCGAGCAGCGAGAACTCGTCGACGGAGGCGGGTCCGTCCTCGAGTTCGATGCCGGCCTTGAGCTGCTTGCCGACGCCGCGCGCGAGCACACCCTTGACGGTCGCCAGGTAGGTCTTGGGCACCTCGAAGGACGGGTGCATCAGCCGGTGCGCGAGTTCGCCGTCGTTGGTGAGCAGCAGCAGCCCTTCGGTGTCGGCGTCGAGACGACCGACGTGGAACAGGCGCTGCCCGGCGGCGACGCGTTCGGAGACGATGTCGCCGACGCAGGGACGGCCGAGATCGTCGGACATCGTGGACTGCCAGCCGCGGGGCTTGTTCAGCACGAGGTGCACGAGATCCTTGTTGATGACGACGCGGACGCCGTCGACCCGGATCACGGCGTTCTCCGGGTCCACGCGCAGGCCTTGTTCGACGACGATGTTGCCGTCGACCTCGACGCGACCTGCGGCGATGAGTTCCTCGGCAGCGCGGCGCGAGGCGACGCCGGCCTGGGCGAGCACCTTCTGCAGCCGCACGCCTTCACCGGCGGGCAGTTGGGCGTGGCCGGCTTCGCGGTGTTGGTGACGCGCGGGGCGGGCGTTGCTCACGGTCGGAACGACGCGCTGCGCGGCGCGCTTGGCGGCAGGCTTGGAGGGCTTGCCGGTCGAGGTGCCCTTGCGGTGCGGTTTGCGACCGGCGGCCGGCTGGGCGGGATTGCGGCCTGCAGCCGGCTGGGCGGGATTGCGGCCTGCAGCCGACTGGGCCGGATTGCGGCCTGCAGCCGACTGACCGGGAGTGGCCCGGCGATCGGAGCGGGGTGAGTCGGTGCGCTCCCCCGAACGGGGAGCCCCTGCGCGCCCCGAACGGGGAGCGTCTGTACGTCCGCTGGAGCGAGGCGCTTCGGTGCGTCCTCCGGAACGCGGTGCTTCGGTGCGTCCTCCGGAACGCGGTGCGTCCGCGCGTCCCGAGCGGGATCCCCCGGTGTTGCGCGTGTTCGCGCTGCGGGGATTGTTTCTTCTACGGTCCGGTGTGCCATCACGGCGAGCGGGTGTATTCACTTGGTTCCTGTCAGTTCTCTGGATCGAACTCCGCGGGCGAGAGAGTCTCGGGACGCGCGTTCCTACCCATTCTCTCAAATCGTGGGTCCGACTCGAGACTGTCGGCGATGTCGTCGATCACATCGACATCGGGCAGAAGCGGCGCAACGGGCGGCAGATCCTGCAGAGATGCCAGGCCGAGGCGTTCGAGGAACAGCTCCGTGGTGACGTAGAGCGTGCCACCGGTCTCCGGATCGGTGCCCGCCTCGGCGATCAGATCCCGCGCGAGCAGGGTGCGCATCACCCCGTCGACGTTGACGCCACGCACGGCGCGGACACGGCTGCGCGTGACCGGTTGCCGGTAGGCGATCACGGCGAGCGTCTCGAGTGCGGCGCGGGTGAGCTTGGTGCGCGCGCCACCCTGCAGCAGCTTCTCGACGTAGGGCGCGAAATCGCGGCGCGTGTAGAAGCG
This sequence comes from Rhodococcus sp. 5G237, assembly GCF_053764735.1. Classification (NCBI taxonomy): domain Bacteria; kingdom Bacillati; phylum Actinomycetota; class Actinomycetes; order Mycobacteriales; family Nocardiaceae; genus Rhodococcus; species Rhodococcus sp. 5G237. Next base: position 351,016 of record NZ_JBSNCD010000007.1, read on the forward strand.
CCAGCCGTCACCGGCGAACCGCAGGTCGATGCCGGATCCGCGCGCGGTGAGGTCCTGTGCGAGACGCCGCAGCGCGGCCTCGGCGCGGTCGGCGGTGACCCCGATGGCGGTCGCGAGCTGCTCGGTCGGCGCGGGGGTGTCGACGACGAGCAACAGCGCCTCGAGTGCCGCGGTGAGTTCGTCGTCGGCGATCTCGAGAAGTTCACCGTCCCATGCGCGCTCCGGTGCAGCGCTGTCGTCCGCGTGCTCCCGCGCGACGGTGTCGTCGCTCACCCGTAGTCCTCCTCGAAATCGATGGCCTCCCCGTCGGTCCCCCCCGTCCACGCGACCTGCAGATGTCCGAGCGGGTCGGGTTGTTCGAAGGTGACGGCACGTTCGCGGTAGAGCTCGAGCAGCGCGAGGAACCGGGCCACGACGAGCAGTCCGAGATCGCAGTCGGCGACGAGTTCGTCGAATCCGACCCAGACGCCGGCGCCGCGGGCACGCAGCAGCCCGAGGATGTGGGCGGCCTGTTCGGGAACCGACACCTTCGGGGTGTGCAGGTGGTCGAGACCGACGGTCGGTGGTGGTTTCGGCCGGAACGCCGCGGCCGCGATCTCGGCGAAGCGGTGCGCGTCGACACCGAGCACGACCTCCGGTACGAGATTCTCGTAGCACTCCTCGAGGGACACCGCGCGCGGATAGCGGCGCAGGGCGGCGGCCTCGAGGGCGGCGAACTGTTCGGCGATCTGCTTGTAGGCCCGGTACTGCAGCAGACGCGCGAACAGCAGGTCGCGGGCCTCGAGCAGGGCGAGGTCCTCGGGGTCGTCGACCTCGCCGGCGGGCAGCAGCCGGGCGGCCTTGAGGTCGAGCAGGGTCGCGGCGACGACCAGGAACTCGGTGGTCTGGTCGAGGCCGAGTTCGGGGCCGAGTTTGCGGGTGTAGGCGATGAAGTCGTCGGTGACCTCATGGAGGGCCACCTCGGTGACGTCGAGGCGACGCTGCGAGATGAGGGTGAGCAGCAGGTCGAACGGGCCCTCGAAGTTGCGCAGGCGCACATGAAAGCCCGAGGTGGTCTCCTCGACCTGCGAGCCGACCGGTTCGGGGGGGTCCTCGAGGACCACCGCGTCGACCTCCCCATCGGGTGCCGTGCCGGTGTCCGCCGAGTCCTGGACGGGAGCATGCACGGGGCTCAGCGACCGCTCCGGTGGATCACTTCCCGCGCGAGGGCGCGGTACGACTCGGCGCCGGCGGAGGTGGGCGCCCAGCGGGTGATGGGTTCGCCGGCGACGCTGGTCTCCGGGAACTTGACGGTGCGGTTGATGACGGCGTCGTAGACGAGATCGCCGAAGACCTCCACGACCCGCGACATCACCTCACGACCGTGCAGGGTGCGCTGGTCGAACATGGTGACGAGGATGCCGGCGACGGCGAGCTTCGGGTTGAGCCGGTCGCGGACCTTGGCGACGGTGTCGTTGAGCAGTGCCAGGCCGCGCAGGCTGAAGAACTCGCATTCCATGGGGATGAGCACCGAGTCGGCGCAGGCGAGCGCGTTGACGGTGAGCAGCCCCAGCGACGGCTGGCAGTCGACGAGGATGTAGTCGTAGCGGTCGAGCATCGGGTACAGGGCGCGGCCCAGGGCCTGTTCGCGGCCGACCTCGGAGACGAGCTGGATCTCGGCCGCCGACAGGTCGATGTTGCTCGGCAGCAGGTCGAGGCCCTCGACGTGGGTGCGCACGAGCACGTCGTCGGTGGACACCCGCGGTTCGACGAGCAGGTTGTGCACGGTGAGATCGAGATCGTGGTGGGCGACACCGAGTCCGGCGGACAGTGCGCCCTGCGGATCGAGGTCGACGAGCAGGACGCGACGCCCGTACTCGGCGAGGGACGCCCCGAGGTTGATGGTCGAGGTGGTCTTGCCGACCCCGCCCTTCTGGTTGCACATCGCGATGATGCGGGCCGGTCCGTGGGTGGACAACGGCACCGGTTCCGGGACGGGACGGCGTGGCCGGCCGGTCGGTCCGAGATCGGGCTCGGCGGCGGTTCCGGAGGTCGTGGTCGGCTCGGTGGTGGACGTTCTGTCGGTGTCCTCGCGGCCGTGTGCGTCGACCGGGACGGTGTGCGACCGGAGGTGCTCCGGCTCCATGTACGTGGCGGGTGGCCGAGGTGTGCCCACGTTCGGTACTCCCCCTGTCTTGCGACCCAGATGTTCTCTCCTCGACCCGCCGGGTGGCCCGGCGGCTCGTCCCCAGAACGCTACCGCTTCGGCGGCAGGATCACCGCACGGACACGCGTCCCCTGGGGAGTCGGTCATCGTGCCCGCGGATGCGCCTGCGCCCATACTTCGCGGAGGGCACCGGCGGTGACCAGGGTGTATATCTGCGTGGTCGTCACAGAAGCATGCCCCAGTAACTCCTGTACCACGCGTACGTCGGCGCCACCGTCGAGCAGGTGCGTCGCGAAGGAGTGCCGCAGCGTGTGTGGGGACACCCCGACGTCGACTCCGGCGCGTTCGGCGGCGGTCTGCAGCACCTTCCACGCGCTCTGCCGCGACAGGCGGCCGCCGCGCGCGTTGAGGAAGACCGCGGCGGTGCGGCCGGTCGCCAGGGCGGGTCGTCCCCGCACGAGATAGGCGTCGAGCGCGCCGAGCGCCGGGCGTCCGACCGGGACGAGTCGCTGTTTGCCGCCCTTGCCGCGCAGCAGCACGGTGCGCGATTCGGTGTCGATGTCGTCGACGTCGAGTCCGACGGCCTCGGAGATGCGGGCGCCGGTGGAGTACAGCAGTTCGAGCAGGGCGCGGTCGCGCAGACTGCGGGGTCCGTCGGCGTCGGGGGCGGCGGCATCGAGGATCTCGGTGACCTGGTCGACGGTCAGCGCCTTGGGCAGGCGACGCCCGGGCGCCGGGGGTTTGACGGTGCGGGCGACGTCGACCGGGGTCTGTCCTTCGGCGGCGGCGAAGCGGTGCAGGCCGCGCACGGCGATCAGGGCGCGGGCGGCCGAGCTCGCTGCCAGCGCCGGGCGGTTGCGTTCCGGGTCTCCGCGGCGCAGGCTCGCGGCGAAGTCGCTGATGTGGTGTTCGTGCACGTCGGCGAGGTCGCCGATGTGGATGTCGGTGAGGTGTTCGACGTAGCGCAGCAGGTCGCGGCGGTAGGAGGCGAGGGTGTTCGCCGCGACCCCCCGTTCGACGGTCAGGTGCGCGAGATAGGCGTCGAGTTGCCCGGTGAGTGTCGGGGACGGCTGCGGAGCGACCTGCGTGGCGGGACGCTCCTCACCGGGCAGCACTGCTCACCCCTCCGCGCGCGTGCGGGCGAAGGTGGTGGGCCGGTCCGGCCACGGCGCGTCCGGTGCGCGGGTCGCGGTGCCCGTCGCGCGGGCGGTCGCGAACGCGAGGAGACCGGACACCGCGGTGGCGTTGACGATCTCCCCGCGCAGCACCATCGCCACGGCCTCGTCGACCGGGACGCGGCGGACCTCGAGATCGGCCTCCTCGTGCTCGGGTTCGGGCCGGTCGACCTCGCTCAGGCCGCGGGCGGCGAAGACGCGCACCGCTTCGTCGGTGAATCCGGGTGAGAGCGCGATGTCGACGAGGAGTTCCCAGTCGGCGGCGGCCAGCCCGGTCTCCTCGGCGAGTTCGCGGCGGGCGGTGTCGAGGGGATCCTCCCCGGGGGCGTCGAGCAGGCCGGCGGGCAGTTCCCACAGTCGCCGGCCGAGCGGGTGCCGGTACTGGTGCACGAGCACCACCCGGTCCTGCTCGTCGACGGCCACCACCGCGACCGCGCCGTGGTGTTCGACCACTTCGCGTTCGGCGGTGTGCCCGTCGGGCATCGCCACGTCGTCGACGCGCAGCGACACGATGGCGCCCGTGTAGATCCGCCGGCTGTCCAGGGTGCGGAAGTCGTGTCGCTGCGCCATGTCGACTACTCGGCGTCGTCGGCGGTGGACGTCGACGCGGTCGAACCGACCGATTCCTCGGAGGTGCTGTCCTCGCCGTGGATGTTGACCGGGAGTCGCTCGGCCGCCTTGTACTGCAGTGCAGCGGCGACGAGTCCGGAGAACAGCGGGTGCGGGCGGGTGGGCCGGCTCTTGAGTTCCGGGTGCGCCTGGGTGGCGACGAAGAACGGATGCTGCTCGGCCGGGTACTCGACGAACTCGACGAGTCGCCCGTCCGGGGAGGTTCCGGAGAACACCAGACCGGACTTGGCGATCTTGTCGCGGTAGGCGTTGTTGACCTCGTAGCGGTGCCGGTGCCGTTCGGAGACCTGCTCGCTGCCGTAGGCCCTGGCCACGACCGAGCCCTTCTTCAGCGCGGCCGGGTAGGCGCCGAGACGCATGGTGCCGCCGAGATCGGCCTCACCGGCGACCGCCTGTTCCTGGTCCGCCATCGTGGAGATCACCGGGGCGGTGGTGTCGGGATCGAACTCGGTGGACGAGGCGTCCTCGATGCCGACCGACCGGGCGGCCTCGATGACGACGCACTGCAGGCCCAGGCACAGGCCGAGCAGCGGGATCCGGCGGGTGCGGGCGAAACGGATGGCGCCGAGCTTGCCCTCGATGCCGCGGATGCCGAAGCCGCCGGGGATCAGGACGGCGTCGACGTCACCGAGGTGCTTCTCGGCACCGGCCTCGGTCTCGCACTCGTCGGAGGCGACCCAGCGGATCTTGACCTTCGCGTGGTGTGCGAAACCGCCGGCGCGCAGCGCCTCGGTGACCGACAGGTAGGCATCGGGCAGGTCGATGTACTTGCCGACGAGCGCGACCTCGACGGTCTCGCGGGGGTTGTGGACCCGCTCGAGCAGGTTGCCCCACACCGTCCAGTCGACGTCCCGGAAGGGCAGGCCGAGCTGGCGCACGACGTAGGCGTCGAGTCCCTCGCTGTGCAGCACCTTCGGGATGTCGTAGATGCTCGGCGCGTCGGGGCAGGAGATGCAGCCGGCGACGTCGACGTCGCACATCAGCGAGATCTTCGCCTTGAGCGAGGCCGGCACGTCGCGGTCGCAGCGCAGCACGAGCGCGTCGGGCTGGATACCGATGTTGCGCAGTGCGGCCACCGAGTGCTGGGTGGGCTTGGTCTTCAGCTCACCGGACGGCCCGAGATAGGGCACGAGCGAGACGTGCAGGAAGAAGCAGTTGTCGCGGCCGACCTCGTGGCGGACCTGGCGGGCGGCCTCGAGGAAGGGCTGCGACTCGATGTCGCCGACGGTGCCACCGATCTCGGTGATCACCACGTCCGGGGTCTGGCCCTCGGCGTCGGGTGCGGCCATCGCGAGGATGCGGCGCTTGATCTCGTCGGTGATGTGCGGGATGACCTGCACGGTGTCGCCGAGATATTCGCCGCGACGTTCCTTGGCGATGACCGTGGAGTACACCTGGCCGGTGGTGACGTTCGCGTCGGCGGACAGGTCGCGGTCGAGGAAGCGCTCGTAGTGGCCCACGTCGAGGTCGGTCTCGGCGCCGTCCTCAGTGACGAAGACCTCACCGTGCTGGAACGGATTCATCGTGCCGGGGTCGACATTGAGGTACGGGTCGAGCTTCTGCATCGTCACGCGCATGCCGCGTGCGGTGAGCAGAGTGCCCAGGCTCGACGCTGTGAGCCCCTTGCCGAGAGAGGACGCGACGCCCCCGCTGACGAAGATGTGCTTGGTAGGGGTACGCGAGTGGCGTGACTGTGGCAAAGAAGCTCCCGTGACGTCAGGTGCAGGACTTTTGGACTGATGCGATACAGCTGGGGCCTGCCGACCCACGGAACTTCACGGTAACACCTCCGTGGGCGGGCGCGTACCCGACTCGCGATTGCGGACCCCCGGTGCAATCGACGTCACAGGCGGCGACGCTCAGCGGGCCGGGGAGCCGACGGTGACGGCGGTGGCGCTCGGCCCCGTCCCGTACCGTCCGGTGCCCCCGTCGTACTGCTCGCGCAGCGCCAGAACCGTCGTCAGGCGCCCCGATTCGCGGTCGAGGTTGTCGACCGTGGACAGGCCCGCGGCGAGTGCGGCGTCGGCCCGTACGACGGCGATCGGTCCGTTGCCCTCCGCCGCCCCCGTGCGGCCGGCGAGCACCGCGCCGGCGCCGCGGCCGTCGACGACCCCGGCGAAGCGCGCGACGAGCGACCCGCGGTTGCCGGCGCGTTCGGCGTTTCCGCTGTGGTCGCCGGTGACGACGAGGGCGCTCTGGGCCGGTTCGACCTGACCGTCCTCGTAGGTGATGAAACCACCGCTGCGCAGCGTGGTCAGGGCGAGGGCGCGTTCCTCGGGGGTGCTGCGCGGCTGTCCGGTGCCCGGGTCGACGAGCAGCACCGCGCCGAGCAGATCCCCGGCGAGGCTGCCCGGGTCGACGGCGCCGGTCTGCAGTTCCACCCCGGCGGGCACGACGTTGGTGACGGTCGTGCGGAGCTGGTCGGTGCCGGAGGCGTCGACGAACGAGTCGGTCAGCGCGATCCGGGCGGTGACCCGGCCGCCGGCGTCACCGACGGACCGGACGACGGCGTCGACGTCCTCGGGGGCGGCGTCCGGGGTGGTCACGAGGAGGACGGTGCGGTCGAGCAGTTCGTCGCGCACGATCCGCGGGCCGATGGTCGAGTCGAACCCGTCGGCGGCGAGCAGTTGGGCCTCGAGCCGGCTGCCGTGGTCCTCGGCCTCCTGGATCTCGCGGCGCAGCTCGGCCTTGTCGTCGCGCAGGCCGGAGACGACACTGTCGGCCAGTAACCCGGAGCCGAGCACGATCCCGACCGCCAGGCCGAGGAACACCGCCACCAGGGAGACGACGTGATGGCGCATCGAGATCACGCGCGCAGACCCCGAATCCACTCGACGGCGGAGTCCCACCACTGGCGGGCGAGTTCGACGACGTCGCCACCGAGATTGGACACGGCGAGCGCGGCAATCACGGCGATGAGGGCCGCGAAGACCAGCAGGGCGATCACGCCGCCCGAGACGCGACTGCGGTAGAGGGTGGCCACGGCCTTCGCGTCGACGAGTTTCGGTCCGACCTTCAGACGGGTCATCACCGCCGACGGATTGGTGTCGCGGCGACCATGGTCGAAGAACTCGTCGAGCGAGACAGTGCTGCCGACGGTCACCACCAGCGCCGCGCCGTGATGCTCGACGAGCAGCAACGCCAGGTCCGTGGGGGTGCCGACGGCGGGGAAGGTCATCGCGCCGATGCCGAGATCCTGGATCCGCTCGAGACCCGGGGCGTGGCCGTCCGGGTCCGCGGGCAGCACCACTTCGGCGCCGGACTTGAGGGTCGAGGTGCCGATCTCGTCGGGGTCGCCGACGATCAGGTCGGGGCGATAGCCCGCCTTGGAGAGGGCGTCCGCGCCGGGGCCGACACCCACCAGGATCGGCGAGTACTCCTTGATGAACGGCTTGAGATCCTTGAGGTCCTGCACGTGCCCGGGGCCGTCGGAGACGACGACGACGTGCCGGTCGCGCAGGTCCAGATCGATGTCGGGGATGCCGACGCCGTCGATGAGCAACGGGCTCTCCGAGCGGATGAACTCGATGGTGTTGCCCGAGAACGCCTCGAGGTGGTCGACGAGCCCGGTCCGCGCCTCGATCATGCGGTCGGAGATCTCGATGTCGGTCTGCTCGTCCCCCTCGATGAGCAGTTTCTCCCCCGCATACACGCCGCCCTCGTGCACCCGGACCTTCGCGCCGTCCTTGATCTTCTTGAAGACCTCGGTGCCGACGTTGTCGACGAGCACGATGTCGTGCGCGACGATCACCTCGGGACCGAGATTCGGGTACCGGCCCGAGATCGACGGGGACGCGTTGATCACCGCGGTGACGCCCGCTTCGACGAGCGCGTCGGCGGTGACACGATCGAGGTCGATGGCATCGAGGACGACCACGTCGCCGGGACCGATCCGGCGCAGCAGTTTCGCGGTGTTCCTGTCGACCCGGGCAATGCCACTCACTCCGGGCAACGTTTCGTTGTTACGGGACAGCAGCGCCGGCATCTTCATGCAAGAGATGATGCGCCGGTATACGAGTGAGGTTGTGGAGGCGCGCCGGTAGTCGTGTGAACATCGCTCCGGCGCGCCGGGCACGTCAGCCGGTGCGCTCGGCGTGGGCGACGGCCAGCAGTTCCTCGGCGTGCGCACGCCCGGTCTCGGTGTCGTCGAGACCGGCGAGCATGCGGGCCAGTTCGGTGACCCTCTCCTCCTCGCTGAGGGTGCGCACCCCGCTGCTGATCACCCCGGCGCGGTCGTCGACCTTGTCGACGACGAGATGGGTGTCGGCGAACGCCGCGACCTGCGGCAGGTGCGTGACCACGATGACCTGGTGGGTGCGCGACAGGCGCGCGAGTCGCCGGCCGATCTCGACGGCGGCGCGGCCGCCGACCCCGGCGTCGACCTCGTCGAAGACCATCGTCGCGCCGCGCTCGGAACCGGCGAGCACCACTTCGAGGGCGAGCATGACGCGGGAGAGCTCACCGCCGGACGCGCTGCGGGCGAGCGGGCGGGCCGGGGCGTCGCTGTGCGGGGCGAGCCGGAACTCCACTTCGTCGATCCCGGATTCGCCGGCGTGCAGGAGCCGGTCGCCGACCTGCAGCGGCGCGGTGTCGCTCGCGGTCGCCGCGCGGTCGGCGATGTGCACGTCGAGCACGGCGCGCCCCATCGCGAGGCCGGACAGTTCCTTGCTCACGGCCTTCGCGAGTTTGCCGGCGACCTTGTGCCGCGCCGTCGACAGGGCGGTGGCGGCCTCCGCGGTCGCGGCGGCCTCCGCGTCGACCTCGGCGGCGAGCTTGTCGATCGCCTCCGCGGAGACGTCCAGTCCGGACAGGCGTTCGCGGGCCTCGCGCGCCCACTCGAGGACGCCGTCGATGTCGGCGGCGTACTTGCGGGTGAGGTTCTTCAGTTCCGCCTGCCGGTTGAGCAGCGTCTCGAGCGCGCTCGGGTCGGACGGCAGGTCGGACAGATAACCGGAGATGTCGCCGGTGACGTCGGTGACCACCGCGATCGCCTCGCCGAGGCGGGGGCCGAGCTCGCGCAGGGCGGGATCGTCGCAGCCCTCGAGGCGGGCGCGGGCCTCGCCGAGCAGGTCGAGTGCCGCCGAGTACGCGTCGGCGTCGCCGCTGTCGTCACCGGCGAGGGCGTTGTGCGCGACGGTGGCCGCCTCGCGCAGCGAGTCGAGGTCGGACAGGCGTCGCACCTCGTCGACGATGCGGGTGTCCTCCCCCGGTTCGGGTGCGACGCGGTCGATCTCGTCGAGTCCGAAGTGCAGGCGGTCGGCCTCCTGCGCGAGCTCACGCGACCGTTCGGTGCGTTCCTGCAGCTCGGCGCGGGCCTCGAGCCAGCGGCGCCGCCGGGTGCGGTAGCGGTCGAGCAGACCGGCGACGGTCTTGCCGCCGAACCGGTCGAGTGCGGCGCGCTGCTCGTCGGGACGCAGCAGCCGCAGCTGGTCGTTCTGGCCGTGCACGGTCAGCAGCGGCCCGGTGAACTCGGACAGCACCCCCACCGGCACGCTGCGTCCGCCGAGGTGGGCGCGGGAGCGGCCGTCGCTGCCGACGGTGCGCACGGCGATGATGCTGCCGTCCTCGTCGCGCTGGGCACCGGTGGACTCGAGCAGTTCGGCGATCTGCTGTTCGATGTGGCTGGGCGCCGGTTCGATCTCGAAGCGGCCTTCGACCACGGCGCGGTTGGCGCCGACCCGCACCCGGGAGGGGTCGGCGCGCACCCCGGAGAGCAGGTGCAGGCTCGTGACGACCATCGTCTTGCCGGCACCGGTCTCGCCGGTGAGCACCGTCAGTCCCCCGTGGAAGCGCGCGTACGCCTCGGAGATCACACCCAGGTTGTCGATCCGGATCTCTGCGAGCATCTCAGAGTTTCCTTCCCCGCCAGCCCTTCACCGGAAGTTCGAACTTGCGCACCATCCGATCCGCGAACGGCGCCGAATCCAGCCGCACCCACCGGACCGGATCGCATCCTCGCACCACCTCGAGCCGGGCCCCGGCCGGGACGTCGATGACGCGGCGACCGTCGCAGAAGACCACCCCGTCGTGGCCACCCGCAAGGGTCTCGACGGCGATGATCGACTCGGGGCTGGTCACCAGCGGGCGCGCGAACAGAGCGTGTGCATTGCTCGGGATCACCAGCAGCGCTTCGAGTTCGGGCCACACGATCGGTCCGCCGGCCGAGAAGGCGTAGGCCGTCGATCCCGTCGGGGTTGCGACGAGAACTCCGTCGCAGCCGAACGACGAGACGGGACGGCCGTCGACCTCGAGCACCACCTCGAGGACCCCGAGCCGCGACTTGTTCTCGAGACTCGCCTCGTTGAGCGCCCACCCGCGGTCGAGGACCTCGTCGTCCATGCGCACCGTCACGTCGAGGGTCATGCGCTGTTCGACGCGGTACTCGCGGCGCACCACCTGCATGAGCGCTTCCTCGAGGTGTTCGGCCTCGGACTCGGCGAGGAAACCGATGCGGCCGAGGTTGATACCGAGGACGGGCACCGCCGAGTACTGCGCGAGTTCGGCCGCCCGCAGGAAACTGCCGTCGCCGCCGAGGACGATCACCATCTCGCATCCGGCGGCCGCCTCCGGCCCCGGTTCGACGACGCTGATGAAACTGCCCGGCAGGGCGAGGACGCCGAGTCCGTTGCTCACCGACTCGTCGTCGAGGGTGCGCAGACCGATGCCGGCCTCACCGAGGATCTTCGCGACCCGCAGCGCGGTGCCGGCGATCTCGTCGCGCCCCGAATGGGAGACCAGCAGGATCTCCCGGCCCGATCGCACCGCGTCGGCCGCGGCGGTCTCTTCGCTCACTGTGGTCCTTCCTGAACCGCACGCTCGATCAGTTCGATCACCGCCGGGTCGAGTTCCTCCGGCCCCGGCTCTCCGGCCCGCAGCCACAGGAAGTACTCGACGTTCCCGGACGGCCCGGGCAACGGGCTCGCCACCGCTCCGAGGGTGCGCAGCCCCTGCCGCTGCGCTTCGCGCGCGACGTCGAGCACCGCCTCGGTGCGCAGCGCCGGGGCGCGTACCACGCCGCCGCTGCCGACCCGGTCCTTGCCCACCTCGAACTGCGGTTTGACCATCGGCAGCAGGTCGCCGCCCTGGGCGACGCAGGCCACGAACGCCGGCAACACCAACTTCAGCGAGATGAACGACAGATCCGCGACCACCAGGTCGACGCGCCCGCCGATCGTCTCCGCGTCGATGCTACGCACATTTGTTCGATCGATCACATGGACACGCTCGTCGGACTGCAGACGCCAGACCAGCTGGCCGTAGCCGACGTCCACCGCGACGACCTCCGCGGCACCCTCGTGCAGCAGCACATCGGTGAAACCGCCGGTCGACGCGCCGGCGTCGAGGCAGCGACGCCCCGACACCTGCAGCCCCTGCGGCGTGAACGCCTCGAGGGCGCCGAGGAGTTTGTGGGCGCCGCGGGACGCCCAGGAGACCTCGTCGCTCACCTCGGTGACGATCAACGGCGTGTTCGGTTCGACGGCGGTCGCCGGCTTGGAGGCCACCGTGCCCGCGATCAGCACCCGACCTGCCGCGATCAGTTCGCTGGCGTGCTCGCGTGAGCGCGCCAGACCACGCCGTACCAGTTCCGCGTCGACGCGTGCCCGGCGTGCCACGTCAGATCTTGTCCACGGTCGACAAGGCCTGCACGAGGACCTCGTGGGCTCGTTCGAGCAGGTCTGCCTGCTCGAGCAGCACGGACTGATCGGTGCTTGCGGCACCGGGGACGGATGCGCCCTCGCGGACACGCGCCAGCAACGCGTCGACCTCCTCGCGGACGTGTGCGGGATCGACGGTGGGGCGTGCGCCGGGAAGGTGTTCGCCCGGACGTGGAATCGGCGTGCTCATCGCCGTCCACGCTAGTCGATGGATGCGACCGGGCCACACCCTCCGGTGCGGATCAGACCGTCGCCGCCCACGCGTCCACGACGGACCGCGCACGCTCGTCCACCGGACGAACCTGCCCGAATCCGGGGTTGGCCCAGGCGATGTCGAGCAGACCCCGCAACGCCTCCATCGGATCGGCCGCCGACTGCGCGGCGGCGAGGTGAAGATCACCTCCGTCGACCGTGACCTCCCACGAGTCGTGCGGGGCGACGCGAAGCCGGTCGGCGGGCTCATCGAGGCTCGCGAGCGAGGACGCGACGTAGGTCGGGCGCTGCTCGGCCGGAGCCCGCAGCAGATCGTCGACGGTGCTGACCCCGGTCAGCACGAGCAGGGAATCCGCACCGACGGCGTTGGCGCCTTCGATGTCGGTGTCCAACCGGTCACCGATGACGAGAGGACGACGGGCACCGCCGCGACGGATCGCGTCCTCGAGCAGCGGAGCTGCGGGTTTGCCCGCCACGATCGGGGTCGCGCCGGTGGCGTTGCGCACCGCCGCGACCATCGACCCGTTGCCGAGGACGAGTCCGCGCTCGGTCGGCAGGGTCGAGTCGACGTTGGTGGCCACCCACAGGGCGCCTGCGCGGACGGCGAGCGTCGCCTCCGCCAGGATCGCCCAGCCGGTATCCGGGGAATGCCCCTGCACCACCGCCACCGGATGCGCGTCCGCGGACCGAACCGGGGTGAGGCCGACACCGGCCACCTCCTCGGCCAGGGCCTCGGTGCCGACGACGAGCACGGGCACACCGGCCGGGAACCGCTCGGCGAGCAGGCGCGCAGCGGACTGCGAGCTCGTCACCACCGACGAGTCGTCGGCCGGGAAGCCGAGTTCGCGCAGTTGCAGAGCGACTTCCGAGGGCCGGCGACTCGCGTTGTTCGTGACGTACAGAACGATGTCGTCACCGGCGGCCAGCGCTTCGCGGGCACCCGGGACGGGTTCGGCGCCCCGGTAGACCGTGCCGTCGAGGTCGAGCAGCAGGACGTCGTAGATCCGACGCAGGCTGTCGCCGGAAGCCGTACTGCCGGAGAGGTCGGTGCCGTCGGTCACGGCGCCTCTCCGGTGAGCTCCTCCACCCGCTCCTCGGCATCGGTGACGCCTTCGATGTCGGCGCCTGCGGAATGCAGGAACCACTGCAGGCCTTCTTCGGTCCGCCCGGCGGCGACGAGAGCGTCGGCGTAGGCGTAGAAGAGACGGGCCGCCGGTGTACCGGTCCGCTCCGGATCGAGATCGGGCGTCTGCAGGGTGACGACGGCCTGGTCGTACTGACCGAGATCCATGCGGGCACCGGCGAGGACGATCCGCAGCTCTGTTGCTTCGTCGCCGGTCAGCTTGCGAGCTTCCTCGCTCCGACCCAGTTCGAGCGCTTTCTCGGGGCGACCGAGACCGCGTTCGCAGTCGGCCATGACGGCGAGCAGTCCGGTACCACCGGACATGCGACGTGCTGCGCGGAGTTCGGACAGCGCCTCCGCCCACTCACCGGCGTGGTAGGCGGTGATACCGGCGGCCTCGCGGACGACCGCGATGCGGCCGGCGCGCTGGCGTGCGGCGCGAGCATGGGTGAGCGCGGCACGGGGATCGTCGTCGAGCAGGCGACCGGCCATCACCAGATGCCGGGCGACGGAGTTCGCGTTCGACTTGTCCAGGCTCAGCAGATCACGGCGGATCGTCGGGTCGAGCTCGGACGCCTCGACGTCCTCAGGGATGTCCGGCTCGTCCGGACGTGCGTCGCGACGCTGCGGCGCGATGCCTTCGCGCCCGCGGCCCGGACCGAATCCACCTTCACCGCCACGACGACGGGGTGCTCCCTCGCCACGGCGGTCGCCGGTCTGGGGGCCACGGCGGTCGCCGGAATAGCCTCGCCGGTCGCCACCACCCCGCTGGTCACTGCCTCCGCGCTGGTCGCCACCACGACGATCGTCGCGGTTACCGTAGCTGCGCTCACCGCGGGGACGGTCCGAACCCTGACGGGGACGGTCACCGTACTGCCGACCACGGTCGTCGCCGCGGCTGGAACGATCATCGCTGTGGCGGGGCCGATCATCGCTGTGGCGGGGCCGATCATCGCTGCGGCGTGGGCGGTCGTCGCTGCCGGAACGTTCGCGGTAGGGACGGTCGCTGCGACCGGAACGAGCGTCGTCGCGGCCGCGATCCCGGCGGTCTCCGCCCTGGAAGGAACGGCGGTCGTCGCCACGCTGGGAACGCTGGTCGTCACTTCGTTGGGGTCGCCGGTCGTCGCCACGCGGGGGGCGTCGATCGTCACCGCGCTGCGGACGGTCGTCGCGTCCGGACGAACGTCCGGCGGATCCGTAGCCACTCTGCCGGCGGTCGTCGCCGCGTCCACGCTCGTCGCGGTCGCGGGGTGCGCGCTCGCCGCGGCTGTCGTCGGCGCGTTCCTCGCGCTCGTTCTTGCGGCCCGACCACGGAGTGGATCCTCCACTCCTGAAGGACCGACGTTCACCGTTGCCGTCGGACACAGAAAAATCCTCTCATGAAAACACGAAAGGGGACCCAAACGAGTGGGTCCCCTTTCGGAACGGGTGTTCGGCGGTGTCCTACTCTCCCACACCCTGTCGAGTGCAGTACCATCGGCGCAGACAGGCTTAGCTTCCGGGTTCGGAATGGGACCGGGCGTTTCCCTGTCGCTATGGCCGCCGTAACT